>NZ_JBNDJO010000005.1:0-568528 GCF_050434965.1 Paraburkholderia sp. GAS38
ACGTTCCAGGGCATGGATGGGTCCGGGCGTTCGATTGCCCGAAAGTGTCAACCATGTCCCCGTACACCTGTCAGCTATGTCTCCAGTCTGTACACGGCGGCAAAGAAAGTAAGTGCCGCCCCGCACAGGGGCATCGCTAATAGACCACTAAGAAAGCAAGGAAAGGCCAACAAGATAGGAACAACAACAAAAACCAAGCCACAGCAGGCAAAGACCCTATCAAGCCGCACTAAGCAACGCGTCCAAGGAAGCCCCCACCTGCTCCCCATTCCGCACAGCAAAAGCCTCCCCAATCATAAGAAGACTAGGCTGAGAAGCATCGAGCCACTGCTGAGCCTCGCCGCAGGCAAGCGCAGAAAGCGTGAGTGTGAGCATCCGCTCACGAGCCGTGCTGCAGGCTTCGACGATGGCCACAGGCGTATGCCCATCACGCCCAGCATCAATCAACTGCTGAGCAATCTCGGGCCCACTATCCCGTCCCATATAGAACACGAGCGAATCCGCATTCACCTGCTCACGAATCGCCTGAGTATCAGCCGCCCGGCTATGGGTCGCCAACGCAACGCTACGAGACACGCCGCGCAGCGTCAAAGACCGCTTCAAAGAAGCCGCACTAGCCAGCGCAGCCGTAATCCCAGGCACAACCTCATACTCAATCCCAGCCGCCTCTAGCGCCCGCATCTCTTCATCAGCACGCCCAAACAACATAGGATCGCCGCCCTTGAGGCGAACAACAACTGCATGCTCCCGCGCCGCATCCACAATCTGCTTGTTGATGAACTGCTGCGCGGTGGAAAGCTGTCCACACCGCTTGCCAACCGCAATCTTGCGCGCATGCGCCGCATACTCCAGCATCTCCGGCTCGACAAGCGCGTCGTGCAACACCACATCCGCCGCGCCAAGCAACCGAGCGCCCCGAACCGTGATGAGATCCGCAGCCCCTGGCCCTGCGCCGATCAGATACACCTTACCCATTTGCCTCAACCCCATTCGTCCGGTTCGTGCAAAACCGCAGCCGCGTACACCCATCAAGCCGTGGCGGATCCGTCAGGCCGAAAACGCCCGGATCATCCCAGCCGCCACCGTATGGTGCGTCGCCTCGTCGATCAGCACGAATGCCCCCGTGCCCTGATGCGAGTCGTACACGTCGCACACCAGCGGCTTTTGCAGCGTCAACGCCACCCGACCAATGTCGTTCATCGTCAGATCGAGACGGTCCGTCGCATGCGACAGCGTATGCACATCCAGCACCTGCCTGATCGCGCCAATGCGCGCAAACACGGTATTCGTGGTCTGCTTCAGCAAATACTTGCGTTGCGTCGACAACGGCGTGTCGTCAAACCAGCACAGGTCGGCTTCGAGCTTCTTCGCCGGTTCCGGCGCCGCTGCACGCAGCACGAACGTATCGCCGCGCGACACGTCCACGTCTTCCGTCAGGCGAATCGTCACCGTCTGGCCCGCAAAAGCGCGGTCCACCTGCGCCGTGCCGCCCGGCACCGGAGCAATGATCTCCGCCACCGTCGCTTCGCGGTTCGCCGGCAGCACCACGATCGTGTCGCCCACCTTCACTTCGCCCGCTTCGATCCGGCCCATGTAGCCGCGGAAATCGTCCGCCTGGCTGCCGTCCTGGCGCGCCACCCACTGCACCGGGAAACGCAGCGCCTGGCCCGTCGGAATCTCCACCGGCAACGCTTCGAGCAGGTCCAGCAGCGGCTCGCCCGCGTACCACGGCATGCGTTCGCTCGCCGTCACGATGTTGTCGCCCTTCAGCGCCGACACCGGCACGAAGCGCACATCGCTCAGACCCAGTTGACGCGCAAGCTCGACATACGCATCGCGGATTTCGTTGAAGCGCGTTTCGCTGTAGTCGACCAGGTCCATCTTGTTGATCGCCACAATCGCATGCTGCAAACCGAGCAGCTTGACGATCGCGCTATGGCGCTTGGTCTGCGGCAGCAGTTGCGCCACGCCGTTTTCAAACGTGACGCGCGTGGCGTCGACCAGAATGATCGCGGCATGCGCCGTCGATGCGCCCGTCACCATGTTGCGCGTGTACTGCTCGTGACCCGGCGTGTCGGCGATGATGAACTTGCGCTTCGCCGTAGCGAAGTAACGGTAGGCAACGTCGATGGTGATGCCCTGCTCGCGTTCGGCTTCGAGGCCGTCCGTCAGCAGCGACAGATCGATTTCGTCGCCCACGGTGCGCTTGTTCTTGGCGCGCGACAGTGCCGACAGTTGATCGCTCAAAACAGCCTTGCTGTCGTACAGCAGACGTCCGATCAGCGTGCTCTTGCCGTCGTCGACGCTACCCGCCGTAATGAAGCGCAGCACGCCGAGGTCTTCCGGTTGATGAATGCTCATGATTTCACTACCCTCGTGTGCTTAGAAATAACCCTGCTTCTTGCGCTGTTCCATCGCGGCTTCGGACACCTGATCGTCCATCCGCGTCGCGCCGCGTTCCGTGATCTCGGTCACGGCCGTTTCGGCGATGATCTTCTCGAGATCGTCGGCGTCGCTTTCCACCGGGCAGGTGCAGCTAATGTCGCCCACCGTGCGGAAGCGCACCTGGGCAACTTCGCTCGTCTCGCCTTCACGCATCGGCGTGAGCGGCGTGACCGGCACCAGCAGGCCGTTGCGGCGCACGATTTCGCGTTGATGCGCGTAATAGATCGACGGCAGTTCGAGCTGCTCGCGGGCAATGTATTGCCACACGTCCAGTTCAGTCCAGTTCGAGATCGGGAACACGCGCAGGTGTTCGCCGTTGTGCAGACGCGCGTTATACAGGCTCCACAGTTCCGGGCGCTGCGCCTTCGGATCCCATTGGCCGAATTCGTCGCGAAACGAGAAGATCCGCTCTTTGGCACGGGCCTTTTCTTCGTCGCGGCGCGCGCCGCCAATCAACGCGGTGAATTCATGTTCGGCGATCGTTTCGAGCAGCGTCACCGCTTGCGCGGCGTTGCGCGAATCCGTCTCGCGGCGCAGGCGCACGGTGCCGCGCTTGATCGAATCTTCGACGTGGCCCACCACCAGCTCCGCGCCGATTTCCTCAGCACGGCGATCGCGGAAGTCGATCACTTCCTGATAGTTATGGCCGGTGTCGATGTGCACGAGCGGAAACGGCAGCACGGTCTTGCGGTTCGCGCCGAGGCCGAATGCCTTCAACGCCAGATGCAGCACAACGACCGAGTCCTTGCCGCCCGAGAACAACAACGCGGGCTTGCTGCATTCGGCGACCAGTTCGCGCAGGATGTGAATCGATTCAGCTTCGAGCCAGTCGAGGTGATCCATCCGGTTCGCCGTGTTGGTGAGCGGTGCGTTGACAGTGGAATCGAGCGTGGTGCTCATGTTCGGGTCCTTCGTGAGTTCGTGTCGCAGGCGGTTGCCCGCGTCACGCAAATATTCTATCGAGAATCGAAACCGGCTTCGGCGTTCAGGCGGAAGCGTTTTCGCTGACGACGGCAATTGGAATCGTGGTGATGTGCAGGCCGCATTCCTTCGTATCGCGCGATTCCCACCACCAGCGTCCTGCCCGGCTGTCCTCGCCGGGACGAATCGCCCGCGTACACGGTTCGCAGCCAATGCTCGGATAACCGCGCGCATGCAGCGGATTGACCGGCACGTCGAAAGCCGTCAGGTACGCCCACACATCGGCTTCGGTCCAGTCCGTCAGCGGATTGAACTTGGCGATATTGCGCGCCGCGTCGTGCTCTTCCTCGTGCAGTTCGGCACGCGTCACCGACTGTTCGCGACGCTGGCCCGTGACCCACGCGCTCACGTCGGACAGTGCACGGTTCAGCGGCTCGACCTTGCGGATTTCGCAGCAACGCTTGCGCAGGTCGACGCTTTCGTAAAACGCGTTCAGGCCATGCGACGCGACGTACTCGTCGACCGATGCCTGTTGCGGATGAAACTGTTCGATCGCGTAGCCATAGCGCTCTTTCACACGGTCGAGCATGCCCAGCGTTTCCGCATGCAGGCGGCCGGTGTTCAGCGAGAAGATGCCGATCTTCACGTCGCGCGAAAGAATTGCGTGAGTGAGCAGCATGTCTTCGGCCGCGAGGCTGCTGGCGAACTTCACGTTCTCGTGGCGCGCCGCGATCGAATCGAGCAACGCATTCAGGCGCTCGATCTTCGCAGCCAGCTCGGGCTTCACAGACGCAGCGGCAGTCATACCGAAGCCTTCTGCGCAGCAGCCGCTGCTTCGCGGCGGCGGAACAGCGGCGACGGGTTGTCCACGGCGCCCTGATACTGCACGGTGAATTCGTCGAACGCTTTCAGTGCATCGTGCAGGTCTTTGTCTGCACGCAAGGCGTACGCGTCGAAGCCGCAGCGGAACATGAACGTCAACTGGTCGCGCAGCACGTCGCCGATCGCGCGAACTTCGCCCTTGTAGCCATAACGCTCGCGCAGCAGGCGCGCAATGCTATAGCCGCGGCCGTCGCGGAACACCGGGAAGTCCACGGCGATCAACGCAATCTTGTCGAAGTCGTTCACGATGTCAGCCGGTTCGCTGTCCGGCGCGAGCCACACGGCGATTTCAGCGGCGCTGCGCGAGGCCGTCAAGGCCTCCCGCTCAGCCTGCCACAACGCGAGCGGCACGATCAGCTTGCCGGCCGGCAACGCGTCCACTGCGGGCAAGGCACCGTCTTCCGCGGCACGCACCACCGTCCAGTCGTCGTTGACGATCGTGCGGTTCTTGATGATAGAAGCCATCTGTTCAGTATCCTTTGTCTCGGTTACGCGTGAGCCGGTTGACGCGATGCGTACACGCGTTCCTTGAACGGGGTCATGCCGATGCGGTTGTACGTTTCGATGAAGCGCTCGCCTTCAATGCGATGCTCCACGAACGTATCGATCACCTTCGACATCACGTCCGGCATCTCTTCCGCCGAAAACGACGGGCCGATTACACGGCCGAGATGCGCGCCCGTCGCGCCCGTCCCCTGCTCGCCGCCGAGCGTCACCTGATACCACTCCGAGCCGTCCTTATCGACGCCCAGAATGCCGATGTTGCCGACGTGGTGGTGACCGCAGGCATTGATACAGCCCGAAATGTTCAGCGACACGTCGCCGAGGTCGTACACGTAATCCAGATCGTTGAAGCGTTCCTGGATCGCGAGGGCAATCGGAATCGACTTCGCGTTCGCCAGCGAGCAGAAATCGCCGCCCGGGCAGGCGATGATGTCGGTCAGCAAACCGATATTCGGCGTCGCAAAACCTTGCGCCTTGGCCTTTTCCCACAGGTCGAACAGATCGCGCTTCTTCACGTTCGCCAGAATCAGGTTCTGTTCGTGCGACACGCGAATCTCGCCCAGCGAATACGCGTCGGCCCAGTCGGCCACGGCTTCCATCTGCGCATCCGTGGCGTCGCCGGGCGCGATCGTGGTCGGCTTCAACGACAACGTCACCGAAGCATACCCGGTCACCTTGTGGGGACGCACATTGCGCTCCACCCAGCGGGCGAAGCCGCGGTTTTCCAGCAGATGCTTTTCGAACGAGGCGTCGGTGTCCGGCAGATTGTCGTACTGCGGCGGCTGGAAGTATTGCGACACGCGGTCCACTTCGGCTTGCGTCAGCGTGGACGGGCCGTCCTTCAGGTGCTGCCATTCCTCTTCGACTTCGGCCGAGAACTTCTCCGGGCTCAACGCCTTCACCAGGATCTTGATGCGCGCCTTGTAGATGTTGTCGCGGCGACCGTAGCGGTTGTACACGCGCAGCACGGCTTCGCAATAGGTCAACAGATGCTGCCAGGGCAGATCGCGGCGAATGATCGCGCCGATGATCGGCGTGCGGCCCATGCCGCCACCGGCCAGGATGTCGGCCACCAGTTCGCCCTGCTCGTTGGTCTTCAGATACACGCCCATGTCGTGGATCTGCACGGCCGCGCGGTCTTCCTTCGAACCGGACACGGCAATCTTGAACTTGCGCGGCAGCCAGGCGAATTCGGGGTGGAACGTCGACCATTGACGCAGGATTTCGGCCCACGGACGCGGATCGACGAACTCATCGGGCGCGACGCCGGCGAACTGGTCGGCAGTGATGTTACGGATACAGTTACCCGAGGTCTGAATGCCGTGCATCTGCACCGCAGCGAGCTTGCGCAGGATTTCCGGCGTTTCTTCGAGCTGGATCCAGTTGTACTGGATGTTCGAGCGCGTCGAAAAATGGCCGTAACCGCGGTCGTGTTCGCGTGCGATCTGCGCCAGCACGCGCATCTGGTCGCTGCGCAGGTTGCCGTACGGAATCGCGATGCGGTGCATGTACGCATGGCGCTGCATGTACAGGCCGTTCTGCAGGCGCAGCGGACGGAACTCCTCTTCGCTCAATTCGCCCGACAAGCGGCGGCGAACCTGATCGGCGTATTGCGCGACCCGTTCATCGACGATGGTCTGGTCGTACTGATCGTATTGGTACATTCGGGGACCCCAGTTTGCGTTACACGCAGCGCTCCGGTTGCGCCACGCAAAGACCTCAGCCTTTGCCAGTGCGGCTGAGCGGGACCTTCGAGACCCCCCGCTCATTTGCTAATGACAAAAACAGATATCCATATTGAAAAAGATGGGGAAATAGTAATAAACTCCCCATATACTTCAAACGACTAAAAAATTCTTTTGATATGCTCAGAGGTTATATATGAACCTGCACCAGTTCCGCTTCGTGCGTGAGGCCGTGCGGCAGAACTTCAACCTCACCGAAGCGGCCAAGGCACTGTATACAAGCCAGCCTGGCGTCTCGAAGGCGATCATCGAGCTCGAAGACGAGCTGGGCGTCGAAATCTTCACCCGGCACGGCAAGCGCGTGCGCTCGCTGACGGAACCGGGGCGCATTATCCTCGCTTCCGTCGAGAAGATCCTGCAGGAGGTAGAGAGCCTGAAGCGCGTCGGTAAAGATTACGCGGCGCAAGACCAGGGCAACCTCGTGATCGCCGCCACCCACACGCAGGCCCGCTACTCACTTCCGGCCGCCATCGCCGAATTCAAGAAGCGCTTCCCGAAAGTTCACCTTTCGATTCTGCAAGGCAGCCCCACGCAGGTCGCGGAGATGGTGATTCACGACCAGGCGGATCTGGCGATCGCCACCGAGGCGATCGCCAACTATAAGGAGCTGGTCTCGCTGCCCTGCTTCCAGTGGCACCACGTCGCCGTGATGCAGCCGGATCACCCGTTGCTCGACCGCAAGCTGCTGTCGCTCGACGATCTGAGCCAATTCCCGTTGATTACGTATGACAACGCGTTTGCGGGCCGCACCAAGATCAACGAGGCGTTCCGGCTGCGCGGGCTCGCGCCGGACATCGTGCTGGAGGCGATCGACGCCGACGTGATCAAGACCTACGTCGAACTGGGGCTGGGCGTCGGCATCATGGCCGATATCGCCTTCAACGCCGAGCGCGACCGCCACCTGCGGGCCATGCCGGTGGGCCATCTGTTCGGCAGCAACGTCACGCGTGTGGCGCTGAAACAGGGGGCTTACCTGCGCAGCTATGTGTATACGCTCGTCGAACTGTTGTCGCCGAGCATGAACCGCAAGCTGATCGAACAGGCGCTCAAGGGCGAACACGAAAGCTACGAGCTGTGAAGAGTGCCCCCAAACCTGTCGCTTCGCGCCAGGCCCCCCGAGGGGGTGCCAAGAAAACTTGGGGCGGCCCGGCGTTTTCTTGGCGCGTGCCCCCAAACCTGTCGCTTCGCACCTGCCAAACTCTTGCATTGCGCTTTTTGAGCCGCTTCAATTTCCGCTTCCCGCTACGGAGATTTTCGATGATGTCGTATAAAAAGAGCCTGCGCGGCATCGCCGCGCTCGGGGCCCTGCTGGCCGCAACGGCCGCACATGCCGACCTGAAAGTCGGCATCGATCTGTCGAGCACCGGCCCTGCAGCCGTGATCGGCATTACCAGCAAGAACGCCATGCTGATGTGGCCGGACACGATTGCCGGACAGAAGGCCGACTACATCATCCTCGACGACGGCTCGGACCCGGGCGCCGCCGTGCGCAATATCCACAAGCTGATCAACGAGGACCACGTCGACGTGATCGTCGGGCCGAATATCACGCCGGCCGCGATGGCCGCGCTGGACCCGGTCGCGGACAGCCAGACGCCGATGATCACGCTGATCGGCTCGGCGAGCGTCGTCGAACCGCAGGAAGGCAAGCGCGTGTGGGCCTTCAAGATGGCGCAAACCGATAGCGCGATGGCCGACGTGATGACCCGCTACATGTCGAACCACAACGTCAAGACGGTGGGCTTCATCGGCTTTGCCGACGGCTACGGCGAAAGCTGGCTCAACGAGTTCTCGAAGTTCGCGGCGCTGCGCCACATCCAGTTAGTTGCCACCGAGCGCTTCAACCGCACGGATGCGAGCGTCACGGGTCAGGTGCTGAAGGTGATGGCGGCCAAGCCCGATGCGATTCTGATTGCGGGTGCGGGGACGCCGACCGTGTTGCCGCAGCGCACGCTGATCGAACGCGGCTTCAAGGGCCCGATTTACCAGACGCATGGTATCGCGACGCCGGAATTCATCAAGCTGGGCGGCAAGGATGTCGAAGGGACGTTGTTCCCCACGCAGCCCGTGGTGGTGGCGCGCACGCTGCCGGCCGATCATCCGGCGAAGAAGGCTGCGCTAGCCTTCGTCAACGCGTATGAGGCGAAGTACGGTCCCGGCTCGGTCACGCAGTTTGCCGGCGATGCGGCCGGCGTGTATCCGCGCTTGCAGGATGCCGTGGCGCGGGCGCTGAAGACGGCGCAACCGGGGACTCCAGCGTTTCGTGTCGCGCTGCGCGATGAGTTGGAACACGCGCATGAACTGGTGGTGCCGAACGGGGTGGTCAATACCAGCGCGAAGGATCACGTCGGGCTGGATCAGCGGGCGAGCGTGATGGGGATTATCAAGGACGGGAAGTTTACGTATTTGAGTCAGTGAGCGGTCAATGATCTGGGTGGGCCGCGGCCGGAAGGCTCGCGGAACCACGCAGCGGCGACGCGTTGTTGTTACAGTAGTCGTCTTTCTCCCCTCCAGCAGTCCCCACCATGCGCACCACCCGAGCCATCCACGCCGTCGAGCGGCTGAAAACCCGCAGCGGCAATCCGCAGTTTGCGGCGATCAGCCTGTCCGGCGGGCTGTTTTATCTCGTCGACAAATCGAGCGGCACCGACAAGAAAGTCTCCGACCCGCTAACGCTCGACGACTTCGTCAAATTCGTCGACGCGTTCGGTCCGCCGAAGCCGCGCAAGGCGAGCAAGCTCGACCTCGCGTTCGAAGAGCAGATCAGGAAGAGCAAGAGCTGAAACCTGCCCGAGTGGGCCACGTCAGGCGCCTGGCGCGAGCCGAACCCGGCCGCTAACGGCACAACGGCGGCGCGCGATGCAGCGCATCGTTCTCGATGATATTGACGCCACGCGTATCGTCGCTGAGCACCTCGGTCACCAGCGCCCGCGCCACCCGCTCGACGGAAACGGAGCGCCACTTCAGCGGCAAATACACGCCAAGGTGCCGCGCGACGCTCTCCAGCGGCCGGCTCTCGGTGCGCTCGCCCATCAGGAACGAAGGCCGTACGATGGTCAGCACCGGATAGTCGAGTTTCTTGAGCCCGTCCTCCACATTCCCTTTCACACGGCTATAAAAAGTCCGCGCGTGCGCATCGGCGCCGATCGCGCTGACAATCGCAAAGTGGGACGCACCATGGCGGCGCGCAATGCCGGCAATCCGCAGCGGATACTCGTAGTCCACTTTACGGAACGCGTTCTGCGATCCGGCCGTGCGGATGGTCGTGCCCAGTGCGCAGATCACCGAATCGACCTTGAAGATGTCCGAATCCGCGTCGGGCCAATCGTAGTCGATCACATGCTCGACGACCCGGTTGGTCGCAGCCGACCCCGTCACCGCCGCACCCGACGCCCGCCGCACCAGCATGCGCACCTCGCCGACCCGGTCGTCGCGGGCGAGCAGGCGCAGGCACGCACTCCCGACGAGGCCCGTGCCGCCAAGCAGCAACACGGTCTGTTTGCGGACGACATTGGCCTGACTGGACGCGAAGGAGGTCGACATGCGTGAGTCCGTAAAAAGGGGCACCGCCGCATCTTACCGCGTCGACAAAACCCTTACCCGGCTCGCACTTCCTGAAGCTGTCCTTGCGCCGCGCTGCTCGCGAGTACCGCCTCGATGAAATGCAGACCCGCAACACCGTCGTCGACGGTCGTGAGAAGCCGGCTTTCGGGCGGAGGCGCTTTGCCCGCATTCAGCGCCTCGATCTGCAAGGCAGCGTCCTGATAGAGCTGCGCGAACGCCTCCAGATAGCCCTCAGGATGCCCCGCCGGCACACGCGTGGCATGCGCCGCGATCGCGCTCGTCACCCGCCCGCGCGTGAGACGCTGCGCTGCGCCGCCCAGCGGCGTGAACCACAGTTCGTTGGGGTTCTCCTGATCGAAGGCGAGACCCGCCTTCGTGCCGTAGACGCGCAACCGTAACGCGTTCTCCGCGCCGCTCGCCACCTGGCTCGCCCACAGCATGCCGCGCGCGCCGTTCTCGTAGCGCAGCATCGCCTGCACGTGATCGTCGACGCGGCGGCCAGGCACGAAGGTGTGCAATTCGGCCGAGAGCCATTTAGGCTTCATCCCGGTCACGAACGACGCAAGGTGATACGCATGCGTGCCGATATCGCCGAGGCACCCTGCCGGGCCGGCCTGCTGCGGATCGGTGCGCCAGCCGGCCTGTTTGTTGGTGCCGGATTGTTCGATCGGCTCCGCCAGCCAGTCCTGCGCGTATTCGACCTGCACGACGCGCAGCGCGCCGAGTTCGCCGGCCTCAACCAGTTCCCGTGCGTGACGGACCATCGGATAGCCGGAATACGTATGCGTCAGCGCGAACAGCCGCCTCTTCTCGTGCGCGAGCCTGGCCAGCGCCTGTCCTTCGGCGAGCGACACGGCGAGCGGCTTGTCGCAGATCACGTGGATGCCCGCTTCGAGAAACGCAGTCGCCACCGGCGCATGCAGATGATTCGGCGTGACGATCGCCACCGCGTCGATGCCGTCGTCCTGGCGCGCGGCTTCCGTCTGCGCCATCTCGCGCCAGTCCGCGTAGCTGCGAGCGATGCCGGCTTCCGCCGCGCTCGCGTGAGCGCGCTGCGGATCGGACGACAACGCGCCCGCCACCAGTTCGAAGCGGTCGTCGAGGCGCGCGGCGATCCGGTGCACCGCGCCGATGAACGCGCCCTGCCCGCCGCCGACCATGCCCAGCCGTAACTTTCGTGTCATGGAAGAAACTCCTTTGATGATGCGCCCAAGTCGCTCAAGTCGCTCAGGTCGCTCAGGCCCGCGTCGCCGCGCGCAGGTGACGCTAGCGTTCGCCGCAACGACGCTCCGACGCTCAGATGCCCAGCACGCGCTTCAATTGCGCTGTATCGACGCCGCTGCCCGCGAAGTCGTCGAACGCATGTTCGGCGACGCGAATGATGTGGCGGCGAATAAACTCGGCGCCCTCGCGCGCGCCATCTTCCGGATGCTTCAGCGCGCATTCCCATTCGAGGACGGCCCAGCCCGGATAATCGTATTGCGCCATCTTCGAGAAGATCGCGCCGAAATCGATCTGGCCATCGCCGAGCGAGCGGAACCGCCCTGGGCGTTCGGTCCAGTTGCTGTAACTGCCGTAGACACCCGCCTTGCCGGTCGGACGAAACTCCGCATCCTTCACATGGAAGGCCTTGATGCGCTCGTGATAGATGTCGATGAACGCGAGGTAATCGAGTTGCTGCAGCACGTAGTGGCTCGGATCGAACAGGATGTTCGCGCGGCGCTGGCCGCGCGTTCCGCTCAAACGCTCCAGAAAACGCTCGAAGGTCACGCCGTCGTGCAGATCCTCGCCCGGGTGCAATTCGTAGGCGACATCCACACCCACCTCGTCGAACGCGTCGAGAATCGGCGTCCAGCGGCGCGCCAGCTCATCGAACGCGGCATCGACGAGACCCGCGGGCCGTTGCGGCCACGGGTACACATACGGCCAGGCGAGCGCGCCCGAAAACGACACATGCGTGTCGAGCCCGAGTCGTCGCGACGCCTGCGCCGCCAGCTTCAGTTGCGCGATCGCCCATTCGGTACGCGCTTGCGGATTGCCCCGCACGTGCGGCGCGGCGAAGCCGTCGAACAGCAGGTCGTAGGCAGGATGCACCGCCACCAGTTGGCCCTGCAGATGCGTCGCCAGTTCGGTGATCTCGACACCGGCGTCGGCCACGACGCCCAGCAGCTCGTCGCAATACGTCTGGCTCGCCGCGGCCTGTTCGAGGTCGATCAGACGCGCGTCGACGGGAACCTGAATGCCCTCGTAGCCGAGACTCGCAGCCCACGTGGCCATGTTTTCCAGCGTGTCGAAGGGCGCCTTGTCGCCCAGGAACTGGGCCAGGTAAATCGCCGGTCCCTTGATGGTCTTCATCGTGTCGCTCCTCGGTCAAAGGCTGGGCCGCACGCCGCCGGGCGCGCGGCCCAGCGCGTTAAAACGGCGAATCCGGGAAGTAGTAGTCCTTCGCGTTGTCTTTCGTGACGAGCACCGACGGCACAATCGTCTTCGCCGGCAGCGTCTGGCCCTTCAGACGGGCTTCGGCGGTCAGCTTGATGGCGTCGTAGATGAACTTCGGCGAATACGTGACGTCCGCGTTGATCAGCTTGTCGCCGTCCAGCACGCGCTTGATCATCTCTTTCGAGCCGGCGCCGCCCAGCACTTCCTTGATGTCGGTGCGCTTCGCCTGATCGATGGCCTTGAGCACGCCCACCGACATGTCGTCATCGGCGGACCAGACCGCGTCGATATGCTTGAAGCGCGTCAGGTAGTCCTGCATGACCTTGAACGCATCGTCGCGATTCCAGTTGGCGTATTTGGCGTCGAGCACCTTCACGCCGGGGCAGGCCTTCAACGCTTCGGTGAACGCGCTATAGCGTTCGTTATCGAGCGTGGTCGGAATGCCGCGCAACGCGACGATGTCGCCCTGGCCGTTCAGGCTCTTGCAGAAGTACTCGCCGGCCAGCCTGCCGAATGCCGTGTTGTCGCCGGCCACGTACGCATCCTGCGCGCTGGTGTCGGTCAGGCCGCGATCCACCACCGTCACGTAGATGCCCTTCTTCTTCACCTGCGCCACCGGCTGCGTCAGCGAAGCCGATTCATGCGGGAAGATCACGAGTGCGTTGATCTTGTTGACGGTGACCATGTCCTGCAACTGGTTGGCCTGCTCCGGCGCGCTCGCCGACGTTTTGAGGATCACCTTCAGGTCCGGATGCGCCTTCTCCATGTCCTCCTTGGCCTTGTTCGCCCACCAGTCGATGCCGCCCGTAAAGCCGTGATCGGCCGTCGGGATCGCCACGCCCAAGATAACCTTGTCGTCGGCACGCGCTGCGCCGGCGGCCCCTAGTATCCCCAACGCCAGCACGCCGGCGCCGATCGCTCGAATGACCTGCTTCATGGTGTGTCTCCAGTGTTTATGAGGCGCTTTCGTGCGCCAAGGATTATTGAACTGCTTGCCGCCATGCCTGCATGTGCCCACTGCTCCTCTTTACCGCCGCCCGCGCTGCAAAAACGCCACAACGATAATCACCGCCCCCTGCACCGCCGCGTTCAGATACACGCTGATGATGCTGGTGAGATTCAGAATGTTCGCGATCACCGACAGCAGGATCGCGCCGATCACCGTGCCGATCACGCGCCCCTCGCCGCCCTTGAGCGCGGTACCGCCGACCACCACCGCCGCGATCGCCTCCAGCTCCCACAGGATGCCGGTAGTGGGCGTGGCCGAACCGAGGCGCGGCACGTAGAGCACCGTCGCCACGCCCACACATATACCAAGGAGTACGTAAGTCACGATCTTCACCGTATCGACGCGAATCGCGGCATAGCGCGCAACCTGTTCGTTCGAGCCGATCGCCTGCACGTGCCGGCCGAACGCGGTGCGGTTCAGGATCAGCGTGCCGCCTGCCGCCACCACCAGAAACACCCAGATCGGCACCGGCACGCCGAGCAGGCTCGCGTAATACACGGGACTATAGAGATCGGTCAGCGAGTTGTTGAGCGTGAGCGCGCCGCCGTCGGCCAGCCACGTGAGCACCGCGCGAAAGATGCCGAGCGTGCCCAGCGTGACGATGAACGGCTCGATACGCCCCTTGGTGATCAGCAGGCCATGCGCCCAGCCGAACAGTCCGCCGAGGACAAACGCCAGCGCAATGCCGATGGCGATGATCGCAAGCGGCGCGAAGGTGTGTCCGCCGACACCCGCCGACAAGCCGTTCATCAGCCAGATCATGCTGCCGGCGATCAAGGCGGCCATCGAACCGACCGACAGATCGATGCCGCCGGAAATGATCACAAAGGTCTCGCCGACCGCGATGATGCCGATGAACGACGTGCGCGTAAGCACGTTCATCAGGTTGTCGACGGTGGCGAAATCGTGATTGAGCAAGGTGCCGACAATGCACAGCACGACGAGGCCCACCAGCGGCCCCAGCCCGTACAGATGATGCGCGAGACGCATCGCGCGGCCGGCTTGAGCGGCTTCAGTGGGTGCCGGTCGCATGGGCGATCAACTCCTCTTCGGTCAGGTGGTCGAGATCGAGCGTGGCCTGCAGGCGACCCGCACGCATCACGGCGACGCGATGGCACAGGCCGATCAGCTCGATCAGTTCGGATGAAATGACGATCACCGCGCGCCCTTGCGCGGCGAGCCGGTGAATCAGGAAATAGATGTCGCGCTTCGAGCCGACATCGACGCCGCGCGTCGGCTCGTCGAGCACGATCACATTCGGCCTCGGCTGCAGAAACTTGGCGAGCGCGAGCTTCTGCTGATTGCCGCCAGAGAGCATGCGGGCGCGGCTCGACAGGTCGCCGGTGCGAATGCCGAAGTCCGCGACGGCCTGCTTGAGCGCCACGCGCCCCGCTTTCAGATCGAGCAACGGATGCGCGTACTGCTCGAGCGTCATCAGCGTGAGGTTGTCCTGCAGGTTCAGATTGACGTGCAGCGCCTTGCCTTTGCGGTCCTCGCTGAGATACGTGAGGCCGTGGCGCATCGCATCGAGCGGCCGTTTCACTTCCACGACATGGCCGCCAATCTCGATGCGCCCCGCGCTGCGGCGACGCAGGCCAAGGATGGCCTCGAAGGCTTCGGTGCGGCCGGCGCCCACGAGACCCGCGAAGCCGAGCACTTCACCCGCGCGCACCTCGAAACTCAACTGCTCGACCCAATCCGGCACGACCAGGCCTTCGACCTTCAGGGCGACTAAAGCGTCAGCCGCCACCGCGGCCTTGTCCGGGAACATATCGGACACGTCGCGCCCGACCATCAGGTTCGCCATCTGCTGACGCGCGAGCCCCGCGGTCGCGCCGCGCGCGACGAAGCGGCCATCGCGCATCACGATCACCTCGTCGGTGATGTGCTCGACTTCATCGAGCTTGTGCGAGATGTAGATGATCGTCACGCCCTCGGCCTTGAGTTTCGTCATCAGCGCAAACAGGCGCTCGGTCTCGGATGGGGTGAGCGTGGCCGTGGGCTCGTCCATGATCAGCAGACGCGCGTTACGCGACAACGCCTTGGCAATTTCCACCATCTGCTTTTCCGCGACGATCAGCTCGCGCACTTTCGTATCCGGCGGTTTCTTCAAGCCCACCTGCGCGAGATAGCGCGTTGCCTCCGCGCGCATCGCCGCATCGTCGAGCAGCCAGCCACGGCGTTTTTCGTGCCCCAGGTACATGTTCTGCGCAATCGACAGATGCTCCGCCAGGTTGAACTCCTGGTGGATCAGCACGATGCCCGCCGCTTCGGCCTCGCGCGAACTGGCGAACTGCTGCGCCTGACCGTCGATCAGCAGCGTGCCGGTGGTCGCCGCCTCATAGCCGGCGAGGATTTTCATGAGCGTCGATTTGCCCGCGCCGTTCTCGCCCAGCAATCCGTAGATGCGGCCCGGCGTCAGTTCGAAACTCACGCCATGCAGCACGCGCACCGGGCCGAAGTCTTTGCGGATGTCGTCGAAGCGCACGGCGAGGCTCATGGCTTACGCACTCCCGCGAATCACGAGCCGGTGCGGCAACAGCACGCCGGGCACGTTGGCCAGCGGATTGGCCAGGCGCTGCAGCAGCAGGCGCGCGGCGGTTTCGCCGAGCTCGCGCATGGGCTGCGCGATGGTCGTAAGCGGCGGGTCGATCTGCGCTGCGAGCGAGATATCGTCGAAGCCGACCACCGCGACGTCGTCCGGCACGCGCTTGCCGACACTGCGCAGGCCGTGGATCACGCCGATCGCCAGTGTGTCCGACACCGCGAAGATGGCGCTCGGCGCGTCGCGTTGCGACATCAGCAGCGCGGCGGCCGAGGCCCCCGCTTCGTAGTCGAGACTGTTCAGGTTCATGCGCCAGCGCTCGTCGGGCGTGATGCCGGCTTCGCGCAGGGCGTCGAGGTAGCCTTGCTGGCGTTGCCGCGCGTAGAGGTAGGCGACGTCGGAATTGATCAGGCCGATGCGCCGATGCCCTTGCGCCAGCAAATGACGCACGGCGTCGCCGGCCGCGCGGTAGTTGTCGATCCCCACGTACGGCACGCCGACCGCCGGATCGAACTCGCAGCACGCCACCCACGGCAGCGCGCCCGATTCCTCGGCGAGCGCCTGCTGCACGGTGGCCGGGTCCAGACAGATGGCGCCGTCCGCGCGACGCCGCCGCAGCAGGTCGAAGTAGCTGCGCTCGCGGCCGGGATCGGCACCCGTGTCGCACAGCAACATGAAATAGCCGTGCTGGCGCGCCACGCCGTCGATGCCGCGCACGATCTCCGCGTAAAACGGGTTGCCGACGTCCGGCACCATCGTCAGCAGCAGGCGGCTCTCAGCCGTGCGCAGGTTGCGGGCGAGTTCGTTGACGCGGTAGCCGCTCGCGTCCACCGCCGCCAGCACCTTGTCGCGCGTGGCGGGACGCACGTTCGAGTGGCCGTTCAGGACCCGCGACACGGTCGCCACGGACACGCCGGCCTGCTCGGCGACGCCCGCAATGGAATTGCCGTCGGACGGCGGGCTTCCGGTTCGGGGTTCGTCAGTTTCAGATTGAGGCAGTCGGGCCACGTTTTTTTGCCGCGAAAATGTAATCGATTACATTTTTGAGCGATGGTCCGGCGAATCGCAAGGACCGTCTTGTAGGGATTAACACGGGCCGGGTTGGCACCAGGTTGGCCCCGGATTGCCGCCCTGTTGCCCGTCAGGAGACGGGTTTCGCCCCCGGTTTGGTACAATTCCGAAGTTGTCCCGAACCCCCACGAGTCGCACCTAAACCGAACCGCCGAATCCACCATGAATATCGAACAAGCGCGTTTCAACATGATCGAACAGCAGATCCGTCCCTGGGAAGTGCTCGACCAGGACGTGCTGAACCTGCTGTCGATCGTCAAGCGTGAAAATTTCGTCCCCACGGTCTACCGCGAACTGGCTTTCGTCGACTTCGAAGTGCCGCTGCCGGCCGGCCAGCACATGCTGGCGCCGCGCGTCGAAGCGCGCGTGCTGCAGGAACTGGCGGTGAAGAAGCATGAGAGCGTGCTGGAAATCGGCGCGGGGTCGGGTTACATGGCGGCGCTGCTCGCAAACCGCGCGCAGCACGTGCTGAGCGTGGATATCGAGCCGGAACTCGCCGAACTGGCGAAGGCCAATCTGGCCGCCAACGGCGTGCTGAATGCGGAAGTCGTCACCGGCGACGCCTCGCGCGGCTGGCCGACGGCTGCACCCTACGACGTGATCTGCGTCTCGGGCGGCCTGCCCGTCCTGCCGCAAGAAATCCTCGAGCATCTGAAGATTGGCGGCCGTCTGGCGGCGTTCGTGGGCACCGCACCGGTGATGAAGGCGCAGATCATTACGCGCATCGACGAGAAGCAGTACCGCATTGCCGATGTGTTCGAGACTTACGTCGAACCGCTGATCAACGCTCTGCAGCCGCCGCGCTTCAAGTTCTGAGACCACTGATGCAAAACCTGACCGCTCCCGCTCTGGCCGAATGGCTTGCCGATCAATCGCGTCCCGCGCCCGTGCTGCTCGACGTGCGCGAACCGTGGGAAATCCAGACGGCGTCGATCGCCGGCGCCGTGTCGATTCCCATGCGTGAGATTCCGGCCCGCAGCGAAGAACTCGACGACGACGCGCAGATCGTGTGTGTTTGCCATCACGGCGCGCGCAGTGCGCAAGTGGCGATGTTCCTCGAATCGCGCGGACATAAGAACGTGTTCAATCTGCAGGGTGGGATTGATGCGTGGTCGCGCCAGGTTGATCCGGCTGTACCGACGTATTGATTTGAGTCGGGTTGTGCACGGGCCGCGGTCGTTTTAGCTGCGGCTTGTGCAGTCCGATTGATGTTTTCCTGGTTGCACCTGGTTGTGAGGCAGGCCTCTCCATGAGGCACCCTCCAGCGCGTTGAGAATCCCCCAGCCATCGCAACAGCAGCGCTGCAGGCGCCACAACGGCGCGTACGCTCCCGTCCTGTACTCCCCTCTGCTTCACGATCTTCCGCGCCTCCGCCTTTACCCGCGTTTCGGCTAATCGCTGAACGCGGCGATGTTTCGCTTGATCGCTCCAGAAATTTCCCAAGGTATCCTCAGCAACGTCTCTGGCACCATGCTGCGACCTGTTCGATCCGCAGTGACGCGCGTCGATTCCCGTAGAGCAAGAGACCATGAAAACATCCCGTTCGACGCTCGGCGTTGCGATGCTTGCCTTCAGTATGGCGCTTTCAGCCTGTGGCGGAGGCGGCAGCGCAGGCAACGGTAACGCCTCGGGCAACTCGGCCATCGACTGGCCGGCCACGCCTAACTCGCCTGCCGCCCCCAGTTGGCCTGCCAATTCGGGGAGCGGCTCGTCCACCAGCAACAGCACACCGGGCGGCACCATGCCGGCCAATCCGACCAATGCCCCAGCCAACGGGCCGGCCACCATTACGCCGGTCAGTGGGTCGAATACCGCAACGATCACCGTCGACGGCAAGACCATGATCAACCAGCCGTATGTGACGATCACGCTGTGTGCGTCTAACGCACAGGGCAGCAGTCAATGCGCGACGGTCGACCGCATGATCCTCGACACCGGTTCGAGCGGCGTGCGAGTGGTAGCCAGCGCGCTCAGCAGCGCCTTCGCCGCGCAGATGCCGGCGCAAACCGGCGCAACCGACGACCCAGGCGGCAACGCGCCGATCGCGCAATGCGCGACGTTCGGCTCCGGCTTCACGTGGGGCTCGGTGAAGCGGGCCGCGGTGACGATCGGCGGTGAAACCTCGAGCGTGATACCCGTCCAGCTGATAGGCGACGCAAAGTTTGCCGTGCCCACCGATTGCAGCGCGCGCGGCGGCAAGGACCTCAGCACGGTGAGCGCCTTGGGCGGCAACGGCATCGTCGGCATCAGCAATCTGGTGTATGACCACGCGGCTTCGGCGAACACGATCTACCCCGCGGCGTTCTACTATTGCTCGAGCGCCACCTCATGCACCAATACCCGCGTGGCCGTGAGCAAACAGCCGATGAACCCGGTTGCCGCGTTCCCCAGCGACAACAACGGCACGATCATCCGCTTGCCGGGTTTGTCGTCCGCGGGAGCGGGCGGCGCCACGGGACAAGTGATATTCGGCATCGGCACGCAGCAGAACAACACGATGCCATCGGGCGTGAATATCCTGCCGCTGAATCAATACGGCTATTTCACCAGCGTCTATAAGGGCCGCTTGCTCACCGTGAGCGCGGTGGACAGCGGCACCAACATGTTCGTCTTCCCGGACAGCGCAATCCCAATCTCGAACGGCTTCTACGTGCCTGCGGCGCCGCTTGCGCTTGCCGCGATCTTCCAGGCTGCGAGCGGAGCCGGTACGCCGATCAACGTCCCGTTCGAGATCGCTAACGCCAATAATCTGTACGCGAGCGGCAATGCGGCCTTCAATAACTTTGGTATGAACGCGTCGGGGATGGTTCTCTGGGGGCTGCCGTTCTTCTATGGCCGCACCGTGTACACCGTACTCGAGAACGCGAAGGTCGGCGCGCAGGCCGGGCCGTTCGTGGCCTTCTAACGCGCGGCTACCGTGCTACGTGCCGGCGGGCAGACGTCGTGCGGCCTCCGCCGGTCAGCTTTATCCAGGCACCGTCAATGAAGCGCTTTCCGGCTTCGCTTTAAGACGTTTCCGACCGTTTGGCTCGCCGCTCGCTGGCAACATGCTCCGACCTATTTTTCGGAGCAATGTGATGAAATTTGTAAAGATCGCGCTGGCGATTGCAACGTTATTGCCGCTCGCGTCTTACGCGACGCTGGGTGGCGCGCCGGGCGCGGCCTCGTCTGCTCCGAAGGGGCTTCGTTCGATGCTCCAGACCACGGCAGCCTACTCCGTGCATGCATCCGTCGATGCCGACGGCGTCACCGTGCGCGAGTACACGCTGCCGGACAACGTCGTCTTCGCCGTCACGTGGCAGGGTCCGGTGCGGCCCGATATGAGCGCGCTGCTCGGCAGCTATTTTCAGCGCTTTGTCTCCGCAGGCGAAGGACGTGCCCACGGCACCGGTCCGATGATCGAGCGCAGCGGCGATCTCGTGATTCAGTCCGCCGGCCGGCCCGGCAATTTCTTCGGTAAGGCGTATGTCCCGCGCCTCGTGCCCGCCGGCGTCAATGCAGACGATCTGCAGTAAGACGAACTGTAGATTCTCTGGAAAACGCGATTATGAAGAAGTTGAACAAGACACTGTGCTTCGCACTGCTGAGCGCTAGCGTGGCGGTTTCCGCGTGTGGCGGCGGTGGTGCTGGCGATAAGGGCGATGGTAATGCGGCGCAGGATAAGGGTGACACGGTGGTGCCGGTTACGCCTACGCCGAGTCCGAGTCCTTCGCCGAGTCCGACACCAGGTCCCACGCCGAACCCACGCCCGACGCCTACGCCGACGCCCACTCCTGCACCGAGTCCGACGCCAGCTCCGAGTCCGACGCCTACGCCGGTCCCTACGCCGACTCCAACGCCAACTCCAACCCCAACGCCTACACCAACTCCTACACCTACACCTACACCAACTCCAACACCGACTCCAACACCGACTCCAACACCGACTCCAACACCGACTCCAACACCCGTCGTCAATAACACTGCACCGATCGTCGTTGACCGGACGATGAACGGCATCAACAGCCTCTACGTGACCGCGACGATCTGCTATCCCGGCACGCAAGGTAGCAACCAATGCGCGACCGTCGATCACATGCTGCTCGACACCGGTTCCGTCGGCGTTCGCGTACTAGCAAGCGCGCTCGGCTCGGCACTCCCTTCGCAATTGCCCGCACAAACCGGCGCCACCAACGACCCGACCGGCAACGCGCCGATTGCCCAATGCGCGATCTTCGGTTCCGGCTATACATGGGGGTCTGTCAAGCGAGCGGACGTGTCGATCGGCGGCGAATCCGCCGGGAATCTGCCCATCCAGGTCATCGGCGACGGCGCCTTTGCTACGCCGTCGGATTGCGTTTCACGCGGCGGGACCAACATCGGCGCCATCGCGAAGCTCGGCGCGAAGGGCGTTATCGGTATAGGGTCGGGCATACGCGACTTCCCGGCCGCTGCGCAAACCGTGTTGCCA
The DNA here is from genome assembly GCF_050434965.1 of Paraburkholderia sp. GAS38. Taxonomy (NCBI): domain Bacteria; kingdom Pseudomonadati; phylum Pseudomonadota; class Betaproteobacteria; order Burkholderiales; family Burkholderiaceae; genus Paraburkholderia; species Paraburkholderia sp. GAS38. The sequence goes on from NZ_JBNDJO010000005.1 coordinate 21,576, forward strand.
GCGACCTATTACTACTGCGCGTCGTCGGGTTCTTGCACTGGCGCACGCGTGCCGCTCGATACGCAAGTGATGAACCCTGTCGCCGACTTCACGTCGGACAACAACGGGACGATCATCAGCCTGCCCCCGCTGCAGGCAGGAGGTCAAGCTACCGCGATGGGCCAACTGATATTCGGCATCGGCACCCAGCAGAACAATGCGTTACCCTCGAGCGCGAACATTCTGAAGTTGGATCAGAACGGCCTCTTCACAACGGTCTATAAAGGCAGCGCGCTGACCAGTGCGATCGATAGCGGCACGAACGTGTACTACTTCCCCGACACCACGATCCCGACCGCGTTCGTATGGCCGGACACGTGGTACGCCCCGTCGACGCCGCTCAGCTTGTCAGCAGGCCTGAAGGCGAGCAATGGCAGCGGCTCGTCCGCAACGGTACCGTTTTCATTGAGCAACGCGGCCAACCTGCTGGCGAATCCTTATGCCGCCTACGATAGTCTCGGCGCACCGTTGTCCGGGGGATTCATCTGGGGCTTGCCGTTCTTCTACGGCCGCAACGTGTATACCGTGCTCAACAACGCCAAGGTCGGTTCGCAAACCGGACCGTTCGTCGCCTTCTAAATGACGAGCGTCACGCGCGACTAAAAACGAGAGGCTGGCGCCGCAAGGCTGCCAGCCTCTCGTCATCGCAGGGCGCACGCTCACCCCTCAGCCACGCCTACCGCGCTTCCTAAGCCACCTCCTTCAACACCTCCCTCACCGTGGCAAAAATCTCCGCGATCTGCCCGTCCTCAACGATAAGCGGCGGCGAGAACGCCAGAATATCCCCCGTATAACGCGTCAACACGCCCTTCTCATAGCAGCGCACAAACACGTCATACGCCCTGGCCCCGGGCGCTCCCTCACGCGGCGCCAGTTCCACCCCACCCACCAGACCCAGATTACGCACATCGATCACATGCCGCGCATCGCGCAGCTTGTGAATCTCCCGCTCGAACACCGGCGCCATCCGCGCCGCGCGCTCGAACAGACCCTCGCGCTCGTACAGATCGATCGTCGCGCACGCCGCCGCAGCCGCAATCGGATGCCCTGAATAGGTATAGCCATGAAACAGCTCGATGCCGGCCGGCGCCCCGTTGACGATCGAGTCGTGAACCTTTGCACTCGCCGCCACCGCCCCCATCGGCGCGGCGGCGTTGTTGGTGCCTTTGGCCATCGTCAGCAGATCGGGCGTCACGCCAAAATATTGCGCGGCAAACGGCGCCCCAAGCCGGCCCCAGCCGGTGATCACCTCGTCGAAGATCAGCAGGATGCCGTGCCGGTCGCAGATCTGGCGCAGCCGCTCCAGATACCCCTCAGGCGGAATCAGCACACCGGTCGACCCCGCTACCGGCTCGACAATCACCGCCGCAATCGTCGACGCGTCGTGCAGCGTCACGATGCGCTCCAGTTCGTCGGCCAGGTGCGCGCCCCACTTGGGCTGCCCCTTCGAAAACGCCGCCTCCCTGATATTGAGCGTATGCGGCAAATGATCGACCGCAGGCAGCAAGCCGCCCGAGAACGCCTTGCGGTTCGGCGCAATCCCGCCCACCGAGATGCCGCCGAAGCCCACGCCGTGATACCCCCGCTCCCGCCCGATGAAGCGCGTGCGTTGCCCCTCGCCCCGTGAGCGGTGATACGCCAGCGCGATCTTCAACGCGGTATCGACGGCCTCCGAGCCCGAGTTCACAAAGAAGATGTGCTTCAGGTCGCCGGGCGTGTGCCGGGCGATCTTCGTGGCTGCCTCGAAGGCCTTCGGGTGCCCCATCTGGAAGGTGGGGGCGAAATCCATCTCGGCCGCCTGCGCCTGCACCGCCGCCACGATCTCGTCGCGACAGTGGCCGGCGTTGACGCACCAGAGGCCCGCGGTGCCGTCGAGAATGCGCCGCCCGTCGTGCGACGTGTAGTACATCCCTTTCGCGCTCGCCAGCAGGCGCGGCGCGCTCTTGAACTGACGGTTCGCCGTGAAGGGCATCCAGAACGCGGCCATATCCGGGGGATTGGCGCTCGTTGTCACGCGCTCGTTCATTTCGTGTCTCCTCGCAAGGTGGGTCTTTCAGTGTAGGCAGTCGCACGCTCATGCACAAAGGCGCGGCGGAGATGCACCGTGGCCGCTCCTTGGCGGCGAAGGACGCTTCGTTGCAGCGCGGCACGCACCGCAAGGAGGCGGGTCGCCGCGAAATGCACCAGTTTTGCGCTCAGCGCGCATAACGCCACAGAATTAACCCGCACAGCACGACCGCATCGCAGCGTGCATCCCGCCCCTTGACGGTCAGTTTTACCACTTGGCATGTGCCTTGCAGTAGTGGTCGGGCAAACCATGCAGGACAGCCTTTCATGGCTGGAATCGACGCCCATAAAACACTCTTCACTAATGGCAAGGGGTAGCAAATGAAACGTCGCAGTCTGTTGAAGCTCGGGTCAATGTCTGGCGCCTTGGCGCTCGCCGGCCAGAGTCCGTTTGCTAATGCGCAATCCGCCACAGGGCCGATCAAGGTCGGCATCCTGCATTCGCTATCGGGCACGATGGCAATTTCGGAGACCTCACTGAAAGACACCGCCTTGATGACCATTTCGGAAATCAACAAGAGCGGTGGCGTGATGGGCCGGCAGATCGAGCCGGTCGTGGTGGACCCGGCCTCGAACTGGCCGCTGTTCGCCGAGAAGGCACGCCAGCTCATCACCCAGGACAAGTGCGCGGTGGTGTTCGGCTGCTGGACTTCGGTGTCGCGCAAGTCGGTACTGCCGGTGTTCGAAGAACTGAATGGCCTGCTCTTCTATCCGGTGCAGTACGAAGGCGAAGAAATGTCGCGCAACGTATTCTACACGGGCGCAGCGCCGAACCAGCAGGCGATTCCGGCCACCGAATACCTGATGAGCGCCGAAGGCGGCGGCGCCAAGCGTTTCTTCCTGCTCGGCACGGACTATGTCTATCCGCGTACGACCAACAAGATCCTGCGCGCGTTCCTGCAGTCGAAAGGCGTCCAGGACGCCGATATTCAGGAGGTCTACACACCGTTCGGCCACAGCGACTATCAGACCATCGTCGCGAACATCAAGACCTTCTCGCAAGGCGGCAAGACTGCGGTGATCTCGACGGTCAACGGCGACTCGAACGTGCCGTTCTACAAGGAACTCGGCAACCAGGGCCTGAAAGCAACGGACGTACCGGTGGTGGCGTTCTCGGTCGGCGAAGAAGAACTGCGCGGCATCGACACCAAGCCGCTGGTGGGCAACCTCGCGGCATGGAACTACTTCATGTCGCTGCGCAATCCGGAGAACACCAAGTTCAAGGCGATGTTCGCCAAGTGGGTCAAGGACAACAACCTGCCCGGCGGCGACAAGCGCGTGACGAACGATCCGATGGAAGCCACCTTCGTGGGCATCCATATGTGGAAGCAGGCGGTTGAAAAAGCCAAGAGCACGGATGTGGACAAGGTGCGCGTGGCGATGATCGGCCAAAGCTTCAACGCACCGTCAGGCTTCGTGCTGACGATGGACGGCAATCACCATCTGCACAAGCCGGTGATGATCGGCGAAGTGCGTGCCGACGGCCAGTTCAACGTGGTGTGGCGCACCAAGACGGCTATTCGTGCGCAACCGTGGAGCCCGTTCATTGCCGGCAACCAGGGCAAGCCGGATGTGGTCAGTTCGATTCCGGCGTTCCTGCGCCGTTCGCGAGTGGCCTGACGTAACGGAGGGCGTGCAGCGCACGCCCGCACAGGTCCAGTTGCGCCGGAGGATTCAGGCCGACTGGACGACGCACCCGCCTCACTAGCGACCCGACGGCGCGGCATCTCTGGCGGATTCGATGCCGCGCCGCCTGCCGGTCAATCTTCAAAGGGCATCATGGCGTTTTCCATTTTGAGGCTCACACGGCGCAGTATCGGTGCGCTGGGTATCGCGCTCATCACCGTCGCACCGCTGGCGGCGTTTGCGCTGACCCCAGCCGACGTCGCGCCGCTCGCCGCCGACGACTTCGACGCGAAATCCGCGGCGATCGACAAACTGATCGCCAATCACGACGCGCCGTCGCAAGCGCTGCTCAAGGCATTGTCCGAGGACAATGCGCTCACGACCGACTCCGGCGAAGTGCTGATCCAGGACGGCGACACGACCAAAGACGTCATCACCGGCAAGACGGTCAGCGCACCCGATGCGCAACCAGTCACGCTGAACAATCTGCTGCGCTCGAAGGTGTCGGGCGCGCTGTCGGGTTCGCAACTCGACTCTCCGGATCTGGAAACGCGCCGCGCGGCGATTAACGCGCTGCTGCAGAATCCCGATCCTTCGATGAAACCGTTGATCGACGCGCAGCGCGCGAAGGAAACCGATCCGGGTCTCAAGAAGAAACTCGACACGCTATGGGCCATGACGGCGCTGCACAACAGCGACCCGGCAACGCGCCTTGAAGCCGTGCAGCTCGTGGCCGCGCGCCACGACCTCGACATGAACGAACTGCTGCGGCCGCTCGTCGCGAAGAAGCCCGACGGTACGTTCGTGGAAAGCGACGACCGGGTGCGTGCCGCTGCGCAGGCCGGCATCGACGAGCTCGACTCGATCCAGCGCCGCAGCCAGATTGCGGGCACGCTGTTCGCGGGCCTGTCGCTCGGCAGCGTGCTGCTGCTGGCCGCGCTGGGACTCGCCATCACGTATGGGCTGATCGGCGTCATCAATATGGCGCATGGCGAGTTCCTGATGATCGGTGCGTACGCAACGTATGTGGTTCAGAACCTGTTCCAGCGCTTCGCGCCTGGCGCTTTCGACTGGTATCCGCTGCTGGCGGTGCCGGCCTCGTTCGTGGCGGCGGCGCTGGTGGGCATGGTGCTGGAGCGGCTCGTGCTCAAACATCTGTATGGCCGTCCGCTCGAGACCTTGCTCACCACCTTCGGCATCAGCCTGATCCTGATCCAGGCGACCCGGATGATCTTCGGCGCGCAGAACGTGCAGGTCAGCAATCCGGCGTGGATGAGCGGCGGCGTCACCGTGATGCCCAGCCTGATCCTGCCGTATAACCGGCTGGCGATTCTGGCGTTCTCGCTGATCGTAGTCGGCATTGCCTGGGCGGTGCTGACGAAAACGCGTCTCGGCCTGTTCGTGCGCGCCGTGACGCAAAACCGCCGTATGGCTGCGTGCGTCGGCGTGCGGACGGCGCGAGTCGATTCGTACGCCTTTGCATTTGGTGCGGGCATTGCGGGCTTGGGCGGCTGTGCGCTTTCGCAGATCGGTAACGTCGGTCCGGATCTGGGTCAGAGCTACATCATCGATTCTTTCATGGCGGTGGTGCTGGGCGGCGTCGGTCAACTGGCCGGCACGGTGATCGGCGGCTTCGGACTCGGGCTGATCAGCAAGGCGATCGAACCGTTCTGGGGCGCTGTGCTCGCGAAGATCGCGGTGCTTGTCCTGATCGTGCTGTTCATCCAGAAGCGGCCGCAGGGGATGTTCGCCCTGAAGGGCCGCAGCGCGGAGGCATGAGATGACATCGGCAACCTCCCCCGCTTCCGTCACACCGTCCGGCACGGGCGCGCCGCCGGGCACCGAACGTGCCGCGCAGTCGGGCTTCGCGCTGGGCTTGCCGCCGCGTCCCGCGCTGTTGTCGCGACCGGCATGGATCGCGCTGATTGCGCTGATCGTCGCGATCGGCCTGGGTGTGCCGTTCTCGGCGCTGGTGCTGCCGGAAACGAGCGCGTTCCACCTGTCCGCGTACATGATGACGCTCACCGGCAAGTTCATGTGCTACGCGATCGGCGCACTCGCACTGGATCTCGTATGGGGATATTGCGGCATCCTAAGCTTGGGACACGCACTGTTCTTTGCGCTGGGCGGCTACGCGATCGGCATGTACCTGATGCGTGCGATCGGTCACGACGGCGTCTATCAGAGCGATCTGCCCGACTTCATGGTGTTTCTGAACTGGCACGCGTTGCCGTGGTACTGGGAAGGCACGCAGCATCTCTGGTACGCGTTGCTGCTGGTGATCCTGGTGCCGGCCGTGATTGCCTGGGTGTTCGGCTTCTTCACGTTTCGCTCGCGAGTAAAGGGCGTGTACCTGTCGATCATCACGCAGGCCATGACGTTCGCCGCGATGTTGCTGTTCTACCGCAACGAAACCGGCTTCGGCGGCAACAATGGCTTTACGGACTTCAAGCGGATCGGCGGCTTTCCGATCACGCATCCGGGCACGCGCACGGCGCTCTTTCTGATTACGTTTGCGGTGCTGGTGCTGGCGTTTCTGGGTGCGCGGGCCATCGTGACCTCAAAGCTTGGACGCGTGGTCACAGCGGTGCGCGATGGCGAAACGCGGCTGATGTTTCTCGGCTACAGCCCGCTTGGCTACAAGCTGTTTATCTGGACGGTGTCGGCGATTCTGTGCGGGATTGCTGGGGCGCTGTATGTTCCGCAAGTTGGCATTATCAATCCGGGCGAGATGTCGCCGGGCAACTCGATTGAAATGGCGATCTGGGTGGCGGTGGGCGGACGCGGCACGCTGATTGGACCGATTATCGGAGCGTTTGCTGTGAATGGCGCGAAGAGCTTTTTCACGGCGAACTTCCCTGAATACTGGCTGTTCTTTCTTGGCTTGATCTTCGTGCTGGTGCCGTTGCTGCTACCGAACGGCATCATGGGGTTGCTCGAACTCGCGATGCGCAAGAGGGATCGCTCATGAACGAGAACCCGATGGTGCCTGACCTGGCTTTACCGGAAGACCCTGCAGAACACTCTCTGAGCGGCGTCGCGGATTTTGGGCGAGTGGTGACACCGGGCGAGATTGATGTGTCGCACGGGACGATTTTGTATCTTGAGGATGTGACGGTTAGCTTCGACGGGTTCCGGGCGTTGAATGCGTTGACGTTGTCGATCGATGTGGGCGAATTGCGCTGCATCATCGGGCCTAACGGCGCGGGCAAGACGACGATGATGGATGTGATTACGGGGAAGACTGAGCCGGATTCCGGCAAGGTGTTTCTTGGACAGACGATCGATCTCACGCGGATGAACGAGCCGTCGATTGCGCGAGCGGGGATTGGGCGCAAGTTTCAGAAGCCGACGGTGTTTGAGCAGCATCCGGTTTGGGAGAATCTCGAGCTGGCGATGAAGGCTGACAAGGGATGGTGGGCTTCTTTGCGGGCGCGGCTGGATCGGGAGGCGCAGGCTCGGATTGAGGAGACGCTTTCGCTGATTCGTCTTGAGAGTGAGGCGAGGCGGTTGGCTGGGGAGTTGTCGCATGGGCAGAAGCAGCGGCTCGAGATTGGCATGTTGTTGATGCAGCAGCCGGCGCTTCTTCTGCTTGATGAGCCTGCGGCTGGCATGACCGATGATGAAACTATGCAGTTGGCCGAGCTTCTTAATCATCTTCGTGGCACTTGTTCGATGATGGTTGTGGAGCATGATATGGAGTTTGTTGCTGCTCTCTCTGGCGAGGCCGGGAAGGTCACCGTTATGGCTGAAGGACGTGTTCTCGCTCATGGCACGCTTGATGAAGTTAAGCAGGATGAGACTGTTATTGAGTCTTATCTGGGGCGGTGAGGGTTTTTTTTTGCCTGCGGCGGCTTTGTTGTTGGTGGTTGGTGGTTGGTGGTTTGCGTTTGGTGTTGGCCTTTCCTTGCTTTCTTAGTGGTCTATTAGCGTTGCCCCTGTGCGGGGCAGCACTTACTTTCTTTGCCGCCGCAAAGAAAGTAAGCAAAGAAAGCGGGCTGCCACCGCTAGCTCGTAGTGAGCCATCTAGGTCCGCTACCGGAAACGGCCCAAAACGAGACAGTCTCTCGCACCACACTCGCCAGTGACAAAGGACTCATTCATCCCGCGTGCGCACCTCGTGCGCCCCGGTACGGTTCACCATACGGTTGCCCGCATTTGTCCGTTGCTCACCACAACGCCCCAAATGCTCACTGTAAGTGCCGTAGTTACAGAACAAGCTAGCTCGTAGTCACACCCCGGGACAGTTCGGCACACTTAGATTTCGCGGTTGGCGGTTGGCGGTTGGCGGTTGATAGTGGTTAAAGGCGGTGCTAGCGGATAGCGTTTTGGTGGGGAGTTATGCCTGACGGCGGGGCGCGAAGCGCGACGCTGGAGCGGATGAGTGCCTTGTCACTAGCGTGGGTGGTGCGAGGGCAGGTCTTGTGTTGGGCCGTTTCCGGTGGCAGACCGAGATGGCTCACTAAACGCTAGCGGTGGCAGCCCGCTTTCTTTGCTTACTTTCTTTGCGGCGGCAAAGAAAGTAAGTGCTGCCCCGCACAGGGGCGAAGCTAATAGACCACTAACAAAGCAAGGAAAGGCCAACAAGGTAGGAACAACGACAAAACCAAACCGCCGCAGGCAAACCCCCCATCTGCAAGCAGCAAAAAAAAGAACCCAGAGGACAAACAGCAATGCTAGAAGTGGAACACCTAAACCAGTACTACGGCGGCAGCCACATCCTCCGAGACGTGAAACTAACAGTACCAGACGGTAAGCTAACGGTACTATTAGGCCGCAACGGCGTAGGCAAGACAACGTTACTGCGTTGCCTGATGGGCGTCGTCCCAACAAAAAGCGGCGCAATCTCCTGGCGCGGCACGCCGCTAACGAAACTGCCAACGTATGCCCGCGTAGCAAACGGCCTGGCCTACGTCCCCCAGGGCCGCGACATCTTCCCGCGCCTGACGGTAGAAGAAAACCTGCTGGTAGGCGCCGCCAGCAAAAAAGCCCCATCCAAAATCCCCGACCGCATCTACGAACTCTTCCCAGTCCTAAAAGACATGCGCAGCCGCCGCGGCGGCGACCTGTCCGGTGGACAGCAGCAACAACTCGCCATCGGACGCGCCCTCATGAGCGAGCCGCAACTGCTCATCCTCGATGAACCCACCGAAGGCATTCAGCCCTCCATCATCCAGGACATCGGCCGCACCCTGCGTCAACTCGTCGAAGAAATGGGGCTCACCGTCCTCCTCGTCGAGCAGTACTACGACTTCGCCAAAGCCATCGCCGATCGCTACTGGGTCATGAGCCGCGGTGAAATCGTCGCCGGCGGCGAAGGCGCCAACATGGACGCCGACGGCGTACGCGCCCTGATCGCGGTGTGATAGCAGGACGTTCACGCGTGCTATCCTCGCCGCACATCCTCTCGGTACGCTCGTCGCTGCAGATCAGGTCAAGCGCATCCATGACCTCCGGCAACAAGCGTCCGTCAGGCAGTCGTCACGCACCGCCCTACTACGCCTACCCGCATGTCGCTTCATGAAAACCATGCCACGCTCGCGTCTGCGCATTGCGCCGCGCACGCAGAGTGGCGCGCCCGGCTCGAACTCGGCTTCGCGAAGCACGGTGAACGCACGACGCTCGCGCATCGTCTGCACGACGGCCCGCTGCGTGTGCAACGTCCGCTCTACCCCGAAGGCCAGGCCGTCTGCCACGCGGTGATCGTACATCCCCCTGGCGGCATCGCCGGGGGCGACCAGCTTCACATTGACGTGGCGCTCGAGGCCGGTACGCACGCGGTGCTAACCACGCCCGGCGCCACGAAGTGGTACAAGTCGAACGATCGTGCCGCACGCCAGCAGATCGAAGTTCGCGTCGGCGCTCATGCGAGGCTCGACTGGCTGCCGCAAAACAACATCGTGTTCGATCACGCCAACGCCACGCTCGACTTCACGCTGACCCTGGCCGAAGGCGCGACCGCGCTCGGCTGGGATGCGACGCAACTGGGCCGCCAGGCAGCGGGCGAGCGCTGGTCGGCCGGCACGCTGCGCGCTTCCTCGCGGATCGTCGGCCCGGACGGACAATTGCTCTGGCTCGAACGAGCCAACCTTGCCGCAGCCGATCCGCTGCGCGACGCCCCCCAGGGCCTCGCAGGATTCCCCGCGTACGGAACGTTATGGGCGGTGGGTTCCGCTTGCGACGACGCACTCGCCGAAACGCTGACGGCCGGACTTCCGTTCGACGACAGCTTGCGCGCAGCCGCCACCTGCGTCACACCGGGGGTAGTACTGATTCGCGCGGTGTCACGCTCAATGGAATCGCTGCAACGAGCGCTGACCGAGTGCTGGCTGCAACTGCGTCCGATCGTGCATGGCGTGGAGGCGGTACCGCTGCGAATCTGGACGACCTGAAAACGGATGGAAGTCCGCCCGCCGGACCGGCTAAGCCCGGGGCCACGATCTCGATGCCCCCACCCCCACCGTTTGCGCATGGCCCATCTTCCGCGGAGCTTCCGGCGTGGACGAGGAGCGGCATAGTGAACCGTACCGTGGCGCACGAAGTGCGCACACGGGATGAATGAGCGCTTTGTCACAAACGAGCGAAATGCGAGAGCGGATCTCGTCTCGGACCACACCGGGCGGCCAAACAGAGATGGACATCTACGAGCTAGCGGTGTGAGCCCGCTTTCTTTTGCCTACTTTTCTTTGCGGCGGCAAAGAAAAGTAGGTGCCGCCCCGCACAGGGGCAACGCTAATAGACCACGAAGAAAACAAGGAAAGGCCAACCAGGCACCAAACAGGAGCAAACAAGGCCCAGAAGAGGTGCAAGCCCACCGAAAACCCCGAGCATGCGCAGCCCCACCCCTCTGGCATACACCTTGCTCGCAAAAGCACCACGAACACTGCCGCACCAGACGGCAACCACCCAGCTCCGCCCACCACCGCTTAGATAGACATGACCCAACCATCGCACCGCCGTGCGCGCCGCACCTGGCTCGCCACCCTCCTGCTCGCACCGGCCCTGGCATTAACGACACCAGCGGCCCACGCCGACGCCCTGGACACCATCACCAAAGCCGGCGTACTAAAAGTCGCTGTCCCCGAGGACTATCCACCGTTTGGCTCAGTCGGCCCCGACATGCAACCGCAAGGCTACGACATCGACACGGCCGCGCTGCTCGCCAAGTCGATGAACGTCAAACTGCAACTGGTCCCGGTCAACAGCGCAAACCGCATCCCCTATCTACAGACCAATAAAGTCGACCTGGTCATCTCATCACTCGGCAAGACCCCCGACCGCGAGAAAGTAATCGACTTCTCGAACGCCTACGCCCCCTACTATCAGGGCGTGTTCGGCCCCGCCGACATCAAGGTGAGCGGCCCGGCCGATCTCACCGGCAAGACGGTCGGCGCGACGCGCGGCGCACTCGAAGAAATCGCCCTCACGCAGATGGCGCCGAACGCCACCATCAAGCGTTTCGAAGACAACAACGCCACCATCGCCGCGTTCCTCTCCGGTCAGGTGCAACTGATCGCCGCCGGCAATATCGTCGCCGCGGCCATCAATGCGAAGAATCCGCCACGTCGCCCAGAACCCAAGTTCGTCATAAAGGATTCACCATGCTTCGTCGGCATGAATAAAAATGAAAGCCGGCTGCTGGAGAAGGTCAACGCCGCCATCGCCCAAGCCAAGGCCGACGGCACGCTCAACACCATGTCGAAGAAGTGGTTCGGCGCGCCGCTGCCCGCAACGCTGTAAGCACATCGTTAGTTTTACTTGATATCTTTGTAAACTGATCTGGCGGTAAGCTTGTCGCGGTTCGTCCTGTGCCGGTCTCAGGGCGGACACCGCGACGCACGCCTCCGATGGCATCCGACGCCTGGCCCCTCTGGGACGGGCGCAACCCAACCACATATCCGATGAAGCTGACACCCCGCGAGAAGGACAAGCTGCTGATTTTCACAGCCGCGCTGCTGGCCGAGCGCCGCCGCGCGCGCGGCCTGAAACTGAATTACCCGGAGGCGATTGCGTTCATTTCGGCGGCGCTGATGGAAGCGGCGCGCGACGGCAAGACGGTCGCCGAAGTCATGCACTACGGCACCACGCTACTCACGCGCGACGACGTGATGGAAGGCGTGCCGGAAATGATTCCGGACATTCAGGTGGAAGCCACCTTCCCTGACGGCACGAAGCTCGTGACCGTCCACCATCCGATTCCTTGACCCCGCCCCGGAGCCCCTGATGATTCCCGGCGAAATTCTCACCGACGACGGCGAGCACGAACTCAACGCGGGCCGCGCGACGGTCACGGTCACCGTGTCGAACACCGGCGACCGTCCGGTGCAAATTGGTTCGCACTACCATTTTTATGAAGTGAATCCGGCGCTGTCGTTCGATCGCGAAGCGGCGCGCGGCTTCCGGCTGAATATCGCGGCAGGTACCGCCGTGCGTTTCGAGCCCGGCCAGGAGCGCACCGTCGAACTGGTCGCGCTGGCGGGCAACCGCGTCGTCTACGGCTTTAACGGCAAGGTCATGGGACCGCTCTGAGGCGTGGCATGAGCCCCGTCGTCAGCGCGCGTTGCGCACACCCGTCCTGCCACTTTCCGGATTTCACACCATGACTTTACGCATTGGCCGCCGCGCATACGCGGAAATGTTCGGCCCCACGACCGGCGATCGCGTGCGACTCGCCGACACCGATTTGCTGATCGAAATCGAACACGACTACACGACCTACGGCGAAGAAGTGAAATTCGGCGGCGGCAAGGTGATTCGCGACGGCATGGGCCAGTCGCAGCGCGTGCACGCCGACGTCGTGGATACGGTCGTGACCAACGCGGTGATCCTCGATCACTGGGGCATCGTCAAGGCCGATATCGGCATCAAGAATGGCCGTATCTTCGCAATCGGCAAGGCCGGCAATCCGGACATTCAACCCGGCGTGACGATTGCGATCGGCGCGGCCACCGAAGTGATCGCCGGCGAAGGGTTGATCGTGACGGCGGGCGGCATCGATACGCACATCCACTTCATCAGCCCGCAGCAGATCGACGAAGCCCTCACGAGCGGCGTGACGACGATGATCGGCGGCGGCACGGGTCCGGCAACCGGCACCAATGCCACCACCTGCACGCCGGGGCCGTGGCACCTCGAACGCATGCTGCAGGCCGCCGACGGCTATCCGATGAACATCGGCTTTCTCGGCAAGGGCAACGTGAGCCTGCCCGATCCCGCTACCGAGCAGATCGCCGCGGGCGCGATCGGTCTGAAGCTGCACGAGGACTGGGGGTCGACGCCGGCGGCGATCGACAACTGCCTGTCCGTCGCCGACGACACCGACACCCAGGTCGCCATCCATACGGATACGCTCAACGAAGCCGGTTTCGTCGAAGCGACGGTGGCTGCCTTCAAGGGCCGCACGATCCACACGTACCACACCGAAGGCGCAGGCGGCGGCCACGCACCGGACATCATCAAGGTCTGCGGCGAGGCGAACGTGCTGCCCTCGTCGACCAATCCGACCCGGCCGTACACCGTCAACACGCTCGAAGAGCACCTCGACATGCTGATGGTGTGCCACCACCTGGATCCGTCGATTGCAGAAGACATCGCGTTTGCGGAGTCGCGCATTCGCCGCGAGACGATTGCGGCCGAAGACATTCTGCACGACCTCGGCGCGCTGTCGATGCTGTCGTCCGACTCGCAGGCCATGGGACGGGTAGGCGAAGTGATCATCCGCACGTGGCAAACCGCGCACAAGATGAAGGTGCAGCGCGGCGCGCTGCCCGAGGACAACGCGCGCGCCGACAACTTCCGCGCCAAACGCTACGTCGCCAAGTACACGATCAATCCGGCCATCACGCATGGGATTGCGCACGAAGTCGGCTCGATCGAACCCGGCAAGTGGGCCGACCTGGTGTTCTGGGAACCGGCGTTTTTCGGCATCAAGCCGTCGTTGATCCTCAAGGGCGGCATGATTGCGATGGCGCAGATGGGCGATCCGAACGCCTCCATCCCGACGCCGCAACCGGTGCACTACCGCGAGATGTTCGCGACGCGCGGCGGCGCTTTGGCGCGCACCTCGCTGACCTTCGTATCGCAGATGAGCGCGGATGCGGGCATTGCCGAGCGCTACGGTTTGACCAAGCGCATCGTGCCGGTGAAGAACTGCCGCAACATCAGCAAGGCCGACATGATCCACAACGCGTGGCGTCCGGCGATCAGCGTCGATCCGGAAACGTATCAAGTGGTTGCGGACGGCCAGTTGCTGACCTGCGAACCGGCCACCGTGCTGCCGATGGCGCAACGCTACTTCCTGTTCTGACCATGCGCACTATCGACAAACTGATCGATCCGAAGATCAAGCTCGCCGCCGTACTGGTGAAGCGCGCGCCGACGCTCACGCTCGATTTCGACGCGCGCCGCAAGAGCCGTCTGGCGGCGACGCTCGATAACGGTGAAGAGGTGGCGCTAGTGTTGCCGCGCGGCACGGTGCTGCGCGACGGCGACGTGCTGGTGGCGCAAGACGGCACGCTGGTGCGCGTGGTCGCCGCGGCCGAAGCGGTGTTGATGGTCACCGCGCGGGACCGGCTGACGCTCACGCGGGCGGCTTATCATCTGGGCAACCGGCACACGCCGGTTGAGGTGGGAGCGGAGTATCTGAAGCTCGAATACGATCCGGTGCTCGCCGATATGCTCAAGCGGATCGGCGCGCTGGTCGAGCAGGTCACGCTGCCGTTTCAGCCGGAGTCCGGGGCTTATGGCGGTGGGCATAAGCACGGGCATGACGAGACCTTTGCCGAGGACTATGCGCTCGCGCAGCAGGTTTATGGCGAGCATCATGGGCACGATCATGGCCACGGGCATGACCATTCCCACGACCACAGCGATTGCGACGCGTCCTGCGATCACGACCACGGCCACGATCACGACCATTCCAAGCATGCGCATCGCTGAACTCACGGCTTTGCTGCATCTCGCGTCGCCGGCGCTGCCGATCGGCGCGTTCAGCTATTCGCAGGGTCTCGAAGCCGCCATCGAAGCGCACCTGATCACCGACGCTGACAGCGCCCGCGACTGGATCGCGAGCGGTCTCACCGACGTCCTCGCGCTCGGCGAACTGCCGTTCCTCGCGCATCAGATCGAACGCTGGCAAGCGCATGACGCGACAGGCCTCGCGCTTGCCAACAGCGAATTCCTCGCGAGCCGCGAGTCCGCCGAACTGCGCCGCGAAACGGAACAGATGGGCTGGTCGCTGCGGCAGTTGTGCGTGTCGCTCGAATGGGGCGACGCCGAGCGCCGCGCCACGCTGGCGGCCATGACGCCCCTGGCGCAACCCACAGCCTTCGCGTTCGCCGCTTATGCTCACGACGTCTGCGCAGACGCAGCACTCGCCGCTTACGCCTTCAGTTGGGTCGAAAACCAGGCCGCAGCCGCGTTAAAAGCCGTCCCGCTCGGACAACTCGCAGGACAACGTATCATCGTCGCACTGCGTGCGCCTATCGACGCCGCCGTCCAACGCGCACTGGCCACACCCCCTGACGACATCAACACCTTCGCGCCGCAACTGGGCATCCTGTCGGCGCGTCACGAGTCGCAATACTCGCGGCTCTTCCGCTCATAGAAGATATCGATCATGAACGCACCTCAGCATCACACCGCTCATCGTACGAAGAAACTGCCGCCGCTGCGTGTGGGCGTCGGCGGCCCGGTCGGCTCCGGCAAGACCACGCTGCTCGAAATGCTCTGCAAGGCGATGCGCGACCGCTACGACCTCGTCGCCATCACCAACGACATCTACACGAAGGAAGACCAGCGTCTGCTGACGGTGGCGGGCGCGTTGCCGGCCGAACGCATCATGGGCGTGGAAACGGGTGGCTGCCCGCATACCGCGATTCGCGAAGACGCCTCGATCAACCTGGAAGCCGTCGACCGCATGCTGACGCGCTTCCCCGATGCGGACATCGTGTTCATCGAATCGGGCGGCGACAACCTGGCGGCAACCTTCAGCCCGGAACTGTCGGACCTGACGATCTATGTGATCGACGTGGCCGGCGGCGAAAAGATTCCGCGCAAAGGCGGCCCGGGGATCACGAAGTCGGACATTCTGGTGATCAACAAGACGGACCTCGCACCGATGGTCGGTGCGAACCTCGACGTGATGGCATCCGACGCGAAGAAGATGCGCGGCGAGCGGCCGTTCGTGATGTGCAATCTGAAGGCGCTCGACGGCCTGGATGAGGTGATTGCGTTTATCGAGAAGAAGGGGTTGTTGACGGTTTGATCTGAGCGCTCGCGTCGGATCGTCGCGGTGCGTCTTACCCGGACGCCGGATGGCATTGCGCGAGGAAGGCCATCATCTCGGTCGCATCCTTCGACGTATAGAAGTGCACCATCTTTTCGTTGAAATCGCCGGCGCGCTGTGCCGGGACACTGATGGCATCAATGCCGTTCGACATCAGCACGCCGTTCATCATAAAGCGGGACGTGCGCTTGTTTCCGTCAAAGAAAAACTGCTGCAGCGCGCCGAAAAGAAAAAAGGCACAGCCTCGCTCGAACGGATTCTCGACCTGTTCCGTTAGCGCATGCGCGCCTGCCGCAAAAACGCGATTCAGTTCGGGGGCACCTGCAATGGTAGGCAACGGCGTGTAACGCCCTTTTTCCCCCAATGCTACGTCCGGTGTGTAATGCGTTTCTTCCCCCTCGCCACGGAACACCCCCCACTCGAGCGCCTCATTCCGCGCCACAATGCGATGCAGATCGCAAAACGTCACCTTATCCAGTGCGAACCGCTCTCGTTGAACAAGCGACAGTAGATACTTCGAGCTGTCCGCGAGATTCAGGATCTGCTCCTGATCGGATATCTTCCGGCCGCCGACAGTCACGCCATCGAGCAACGTCTTGACCTCGGGAAATGTGAACGGATTGCCCTCAAGTACGCTTGCATCCCAAACGAACTCCGGCAGCATCCGATGGAAGCGAAAGCAAACCCGTTTAGTCGAATGGGTTGGCAGATCGTTTGGAATCGCTGCGCGGTCCCACTGGAAGCCAAGGTCGGAAAAGAGCGTCATAAGTGGATCATGGAGAAAGCGTTGGGCAGCGCGCCAGCGTAAGCGTCGATAGCCATTGTTCGCAGAATATACGATTTACCGCCGCACAAAACAAACCACCCAGCGCCCCCGCGCCGATCACTCCGGCACCAACGCCATCAACACATCCACCGTGCGCGCCGTCGCGCCACGATGGCGCGCGGCGAACGCCGACGCCGCGCCGCCCATCGCTGTGCGCCGCGCCTTGTCGTTGAACAGCTCGCGCAGCGCCCGGGCCAGATCCGCCGGATCCTGCACCTGCACCGCGGCCCCTGCCGCGACCGCATCGGCCGTGGCCTGCGTAAAATTGAACACATGCGGCCCGATCAACACAGGCACGCCCACCCCACACGCCTCGATCAGATTCTGCCCACCCAGCGGCAACAGACTCCCGCCGATAAACGCCAGATCCGACGCCGCATAGTAAGCGCCCAACTCGCCCATCGAATCGCCGAGCAGCACCGTCACGTTCGCCGGCAACGCCCGCGCCACACTCTGCGCCGAGCCGCCCGCCGCACCCGGCGCCCACGTCGAACGACGCTCATAACGCAGCCCCATCCTCTCGACCAGCGCCGCCACTTCGTTAAACCGCTGCGGATGACGCGGCACCAGAATCAGCAACGCATCCTCGACGCCCAACGCCGCAAACGCCTGCAGCACCAGCTCTTCCTCACCTTCGCGCGTGCTCGCCGCCACCCACACCGGGCGGCTGCCGATCGCCGCACGCCACGCATGACCACGCGCCGCGAGTTCAGGCGGCGTGGTCATGTCGAACTTGAGATTGCCGAGCACCGCCACGTTGCGCGCACCCAGCGCCGTCAAACGCTCGGCATCCGACGGACTCTGCGCCAGCACCCGCGAGAAGCCGCCGAATACTTCGCGCGTGCCCTTGCCGAACTTCGCCGCCCGCCTGAACGAGCGCGCCGACATCCGCGCATTGGTGAGCACCAGCGGCACATCGGCCCGCCGGCACTCGTCGATCAGTGTCGGCCACACTTCGGTTTCCATCACGAGTCCGAGCGACGGCCGCCACGCACGCAGGAAGCGTCGCACGGCATGCGGCATGTCGTACGGTACATAGCTGCGCAGCACGCGGTCGCCGAAGAGTTGCTCGCCGGTGGCGCGGCCACTCGGTGTCATATGCGTGAGCAGAATGCGCGCATCGGGCCGCGCTTTCAGCAGCGCCTCGATCAGCGGCTGCGCGGCGCGCGTCTCGCCCACCGACACCGCATGCACCCAGATCAACGGCGCGTCGTCTTCCGGCAGCCGTCCGCGCGTATGGCCGAAACGCTCGCCGATATGCTCGCGATAGCCGCGCTCCTTGCGCGAACGGATCAACAGGCGCAGCACCGCGAGCGGCGCCACGATCCACCAGAGCGCGTTATAGAAGGCTCTTAGCATCCGCACTCCGCGCTCACGTCCGCATTGAAATCGAAATTGGCGCAGCCCCGCGCAAAGCCGGCGGCGCTCAAACCAGCGCCCTGCCCTTGAGGCGTTCGAGGATGCCAAGCGGCGCGCACTCGGGCTGCGCCATCGCCTTGACCGGCAGGAAGAAGGTCTGTTCCATCATGAACTGGCCGGACATCACCGCATGCGAAGTCTGGTCGGAAAAACACACCCACACGCAGCCCGGCGGAAACGGCATGGTCTCCTGCGGGCTCGACTTCTGATACTCGAGATCGGCCTTCATGCCGTCGTGCAGATTCAGCATCAGATGGTCGTATTCGCTGCGCGGCGATTTGGTCACGTGCAACAGGTTCATCAGCCACGCCGAACCCGGCATCTGCGGCTTGATGGCCGGCAGGAAGCGTTTGGCCATGTCCTCGAACGGCTCGCCCACCCGCCATACGCGCGGCGTGCCGTGCGGATTCACGTTGGTGAAGACGCGCAGAATGCGCTCGCCGTAGTTCGGGCGCGACGGGAAAGCATCCACGTGCAGGCGGCTATCGTCCTTGCGCCACGAGGTTTGACGCGTTTCCACCTGATGCAGCCGCAAGCTCGTCGGCGCGACGCGCAGCTTGCCGTCATATTCGGGGAAGAGGCCGTCCACCAGCGTGCGGGCGTTGGCCTGATAACGCGCAATCAACGCGCGCACAGCCGATTGCGTCACCGCGTCGCCCACCACGCCATGCAACGCGCCGCCGTTCGGTTCGAGACTGATGTTCTTGCGGTTCGGATCGGCCAGCGCCGGGTCGAGCAGCGCCTGCTCGCCCCCTTCGATCGCAAAGCGCAGATTGGGGAAATACAGCACCTTGCCGCGTTCGACGCCGGCCAGCAGCGTCTCGCGCGGCACGGACAGGTTGTGTCCGTGCCAGTCAGCGCTTGCAACTTCGATGATCTGGGTTTCGTTCATGGTCGCCCTTGAAAGCGGATGGAGCGTAATGCGGGTGGCCGGTGGTCCGCTGCGGTCGCCGGTCGCCAGCCGCCGGTCGTTCGCAGCCGGCTGCCAGACCGGTCGCCGGTTAGCCGCCCTCGCGTTACAACAGCCCGAAAGCGGTCAGCGCGGCCTTCACCTGCTGCAGTGTCGGCGGTTGGCCGGCGGTGCCGAGATTGACGACATTCGGCGACCAGTAGCCACCGGTGCGCCAGGCGGTCGCGAAATTGTACAACTCGACCGTAGGCCGCTTCAGCGCAGCCGCGATATGCACTAGACCTGTATCAACCCCAACCGTGGCCGCCGCGCCTTCGATCAGCCCCACCACCGCCGGCAGCGACAGCCGCGGCGGCACGATGGCCGCGGCGCCGAATTCCTTGGCGAGCCGCTCGCTGGTCACGCGCTCGGCGTCGCTGCCCCACGGCAGCACGATCGACGCGCCGCGCAGCACCAGCGACTGCCCCAGCTCGATCCACGCGGCGTCGGGCCATTGCTTGTCGGCCCGCGAGGTGGCATGCACGAACACCACGTAAGGCACCGGCAGGTTCAGATTCGCCTCGGACAGCGCCAGCGCCGCGCGCCCGGTATCGAGGCCGAAGTCGATCTCGTCGGTGGGTTGGGGTTTGGGATCGTCAAGCGCGGCGGCGACCAGTTGGCGCGTGCGTTCCACGACGTGGGTACGCGGCTCGATCGGCACGCGCTTGTCGTAGAAGAAGCGCACCGGCCATTCGTAACCGGCGCCGTCCGTGCGATTACCGAGGCCCACCACCGGCCCGCGCGCCATGCCGGCCACCCAGGCGGTCTTGATGAGCCCCTGGCAGTCGATCACCAGGTCGTACTTCTCGGCGGCAAGCGCGCGGCGAAACGCGCCGATCTCGCGCCAGTTCTCCAGCGACAGCAGCCGCTTGCGCCAGCGCCGCAGCGAGACGGGAATGGCCCGGCGCACGCCGCTCACGAGCTGCACCAGGCCGACGAAGCTCTCTTCGACGAGCCAGTCGATCTGTGCATCGGGATGCCGGCGGCGAATGTCCGCGATCACCGGCATGTTGTGAACGACGTCGCCTAACGACGACACCCTCACGATCAGTATCTTTTGCACGCTCAAGGAGTGGAACGCCGGTCATCCGGCCAGAAGATGCGTTGAAAGGACGGCAATTTTAGCGCGTCGCGTGCAAAAACCATGAAAAAACGCGGCGCGGTATGTGGATACCGCGCCGCGCGGGGCGCCGATCGAGGCTGGCGCGTGCAGCCGAGCCTCTGGCCGGCTGCACGCGCCGCCGCCGTTGCAGCGGTCAGAACGGCAGTTTGGCGTCCGGCTTCTCGGCCAGAATCACGCGGCGGAAGTCTTCCTGGATGCGCGAGAGCGCGGCGTCGTTATCCGCCTCGAAGCGCATCACGACCACCGGCGTGGTGTTCGACGAACGCGCCAGACCGAAGCCGTCCGGGTACTCGACGCGCAGGCCGTCGATCTTCACGACGTCATCCGCGCCGGTGAACTGGGCGCTCTTCTGCAGACGCGCGATCAGTTCGAAGTTTTCGCCTTCTTCGAGCTTCAGTTGCAATTCCGGCGTGGAATGCGAGTTGGGCAGCGAATTCAGCAGCGCGCTCGGATCGGCCACGCGGGCGAGGATTTCCAGCAGACGCGCGCCCGTGTACAGGCCGTCGTCGAAGCCATACCAGCGGTCCTTGAAGAACACGTGGCCGCTCATTTCGCCCGCCAGCGGCGCGCCGGTTTCGCGCAGCTTGGCCTTCACCAGCGAGTGGCCGGTCTTCCACATCAGCGGTACGCCGCCCTTGTCCTTCACCCACTTCGCCAGATTGCGCGTGCATTTGACGTCGTAGATGATCTGCGCGCCCTGGTTGCGCGACAGCACTTCTTCGGCAAACAGCATCAGCTGACGGTCCGGATAGATGATCTGGCCGTCCTTGGTGACGACGCCGAGGCGGTCGCCGTCGCCGTCGAACGCGAAGCCGATTTCAGCGTCGGTTTCCTTCAGGGCCTTGATGACGTCCTGAAGGTTTTCCGGGTGAGCCGGGTCCGGGTGGTGATTCGGGAAGGTGCCGTCGATCTCCGTGAACAGTTCGACGATCTCGCAGCCGAGCTTCCTGAACAACTTGGGCGCGAGGCCACCCGCGACGCCGTTGCCGGTATCCACGACGATCTTCAGCGGCCGCGCCAGCTTGATGTCGCTGACGATGCGCTCGAGGTACACGTCGGCGATGTCGTAGTCCGTATAGCTGCCGGCGCCGCTGGCGAAGTTGTCGTCGACGATGCGCTGATGCAGCGCGAGAATCTGCTCGCCATAAATGGCTGCGCCACGCAGCACCATCTTGAAGCCGTTGTAGTCCGGCGGATTGTGGCTGCCCGTCACGACGATGCACGAGTCGACGCGGCGCTCGCCGCCTGCCAGCTTGAGCGGCACGCTCGCGGCGAAATAGCCCACCGGCGTCGGCACCATGCCGACGTTGACCACGTCGACGCCCGCCGAGCGCAGCCCATCGGAGAGCGCCGCGATCAGGTCGGGACCCGACAGGCGGCCGTCGCGGGCCACCACGACGGCGTCGCCGCCTTGAGCACGCACTTCACTGCCGAACGCGCGGCCGATCAGACGAGCGGTCTCAACGTCGAGTGTCTTGCCGATCACGCCACGAATGTCATACGCCTTGAAGATAGATTTGGAAATCATGGTTGGCTCACTTGCGTGCATTGGAAAAGTTGACCGGCACCTTCTGGGGGTGTTCCGCGTCATGAGTGGTCATCGCGCTGCGCCCTTGCCGGAGGCACTCCGGTTCCAACTTATAATTGCGCTTTTCAGACACGCCTTACAGACGACTATTCTAATGCTTAGACGCCCTCCATTCGCAAAGTTGCCGCTCCAGACGGCCAGGTGGGCAATTGCACCGACAGCCGTGTCGTATCGGGCCGGGCGGGCAGGCGCTGGATGCTGACGCTCAAAGGCTTATCCGCTCGCTTCGCCAATCCCGACGTCACGCGGGCGTTTGCGAATATCGTCTGGCTCGGGCTGGAACGGGTCACGCAGATCGCCGTGGCCATTGTCATCAGCGGCATGCTGGCGCGCTACTTCGGCCCGGATACCTTCGGCAAGTGGCAATACGCCAATACGCTGCTGCTGGTGCTCTCGCCCATCACCTGGGTGTGCGGGGCCGAAATCCTCGTGCCGACCATCGTCAAGCGGCCGCCCGAACAACTGGGCACCGTGCTCGGCAGCGCCTTTGCGCTGCGCCTGTCGGTCTCGGCCGCTGCGCTGCTGCTCACCTGGACCGGCATTGCCGCCGGACTCACCGATCCGCTGGTCGGCGCCATGCTGGCCGGGCTGGCCGTGACGATGCTGTTTCGCGAGCCGTTCGTGGGCGTGATCAATTCGTGGCTGCAGAGCATGACCTACAGCAAGCCGCAATTGCTCACCAGCATGAGCACCGCGGTCGTGAAGGCCGCGCTCGTGTATCTGCTGGTGCGGGCCGCGACTACGCCTTCGCGCTTCGGCTGGTTGTGGGCGCTGGAGTCGGCGGCGATCGGCGCCGTGCTGCTCGTCTATTACATCAGGCGGCATGGCGGCACGCTCGGCTGGCATCTCGACCGCTCGCTGTTTCGCCACTTCGCCACCGCCGGCACGGTGTTCTGGCTCGGCCTGATCTGCATGTACCTGTTTCTGAAACTCGACCGGCTGATGCTGGAGCGGGCCATTTCGTTTGCCGATCTCGGCCGCTATTCGGCCGCGCAGCAACTCAACGAGAACTGGATCACGCTCGCGTTGATGCTCGCGCAGACCATCGCGCCCGCCTTCGTCTATCGCGTGCAGGAACCCGCTCACCTGCGCCGTAACATGTGGCGCCTGACCGCCATGACGGCGGCCTTGATGATCGGCGGCGCGGTGGTGCTCGACCTGCTCGCGGGCCTCATCATCCGCCGCGTGTTCGGGCCGGACTACGAAGGTTCGATCGGGATTTTCCGCTGGGCTGTGTGGCTTTCGGTGCCGGCCGGCATCGAGGCGATCGGCAATCTGATCGTGCTGAAATATCAGGCCAAGTTCGTGTTGCTGGCGAAGTGGCTGCTGGCGCTGGCCGTGGCGTTCGTCGTCAACCTGCTGGCGATTCCGCGCCTCGGCGCCTATGGCGCGCTGGTCGGACTCGCGGTGGGCTATCTGGCCGCCGCGTCAGTCAACCTCTACTACATCCGTCTCAAGCTGCGCTCATGACGAACTCATCCGCCTCCGCGCACAACCCGTCGCCTGCGCCGGCGCCGCACACATCGCGCGGTCCGCAAGACCCTGCGGGCCCACTTCGCGCGTCGGATGCCGCCCTCGGCGACGTCGCCGTGTTGATGCCCGCGTATAACGGCCAGGCCGACGTCGAGCGCACGCTGGCTTCTTTCGATGAAGACGCGCCGGTGCACGTGCTGATTGTCGACGACGGCAGCACGCCGCCGATCGTCGCCCCTGCCCTGCCGAACCTGACGATCGAAGTCTTGCGCATGCCGCAAAACGGCGGCATCGAGAAAGCGCTGCAGACCGGCATCGACGCTCTCGCCGAGCGCGGCTTTCGTTATGCGGCACGGATCGACGCAGGCGATCTGACCGTGCCGCACCGGCTCGCGAAGCAGCGTGCCTATCTGGAAGCGAACCCGCGAGTGGCCGGTCTCGGCATGTGGACCCAGGTGGTCACGCGCGCCGGACAGCCGCTCTTCATGTTGACGCCGCCCTCCGCGCCTCAGGCAATCCGCCGCCTGCGCTTTTATCGCAGTTGCCTTGCGCACCCGTCCATGACGCTGCGCATCGACGCGGTGCGCGAGGTGGGCAACTATCGCGCGGATTACCGCTCGGCCGAAGACCTCGATCTGTTCCTGCGTCTGATGGAGCGCTACGACTGCGCGAACCTGCCCGAACTGGGCCTGTACTACGAGCTGAACGAAGGCGGCATTAGCGCCACCAAACGACGCCGCCAGGTCAGCTCGACGCTGCGGCTGCAACTGCGCTACTTCAACGCCGGCAATCTGTACGACTGGCTGGGGCTCGCGAAGAATCTGCTGCATCTGGTCACGCCCTATCGCGCGTTGCAGGCCGTCAAGCGCAGGCTGTTTGCGTCGTCGCGCGCCGGCCATCAAAACTAAAGCCCCTGTCAAACCGCCATGAAGTCCAACGTTTCGCTGCGCATTACACTCGTCTGCAATACTGCGTGGGCAATCTACACGTACCGGCAAGGGCTGATCCGCGAGCTGGTCGCAAGCGGCGTCGAAGTGACGGTGCTGGCGCCGCGCGACCGCACCTTCGATCTGCTGGGCGCCATGGGCTGCCGCTGCATCGACTTGCCGGTGGCGTCGAAAGGCACCAATCCGCGCGACGACCTGCGCACGCTGTGGGCGCTCTACCGCCACTACCGGAGCATCCGGCCGCACATCGTGTTTCACTATACGATCAAGCCGAACATCTACGGTTCGATTGCGGCTAAGCTGGCAGGCGTCGATTCGGTCGCGGTGACGACAGGGCTCGGCTACGTCTTCATCCAGCAGAGCCGCGCCGCGCAGGTCGCCAAAAAGCTGTACCGGTTTGCGTTCCGCTTTCCGCGCGAGGTCTGGTTTTTGAACCGCGACGATCAGGCCGCGTTCGTCGATCAGAAGCTGCTCGTGCATCCGGAACGCGCCCGCCTGTTGCACGGCGAAGGGGTCGATCTCGAGCAGTTCGCCTTCACGCCGCTGCCGGACAAGCCGCATTTCGATTTCGTGCTGATCGGCCGGCTGCTGTGGGACAAGGGCGTGGGCGAATACGTGGAAGCCGCGCGACGCTTGCGCGCGCGCTATCCACAGGCGCGCTTCCGTATGCTCGGGCCGGTGGGCGTGGATAATCCCAGTGCCATCACGCGCGACGAAGTGGCCGCGTGGGAGCAGGAAGGCGTGATCGAATATCTCGGCGAGGCGCACGATGTGCGGCCGTTTATCGCCGCAGCGGATTGTGTCGTATTACCCTCGTATCGTGAGGGCGTGCCGCGCACGCTGATGGAAGCGTCGGCGATGGGCCGGCCGATTGTCGCGACCGATGTGCCCGGCTGCCGGGAAGTGGTCGCGGACGGCGTCAATGGCTTGCTGTGCGAAGTCCGCAATGCGGAGAGCCTGGCTGGGCGGCTCGCACAGATGCTCGACATGAGCGGCGCCGCGCGCCGCGCCATGGGCGAACGCGGCCGGCAAAAAGTCGCCGCCGAATTCGACGAGCGCGTAGTGATAGAAAAATATAAAGACCTGGTTCGCAACTTGACGGGCGTTTCACTTTAACGGAGCAACAGCATGGCCACGAAGGGCACGATTCTGGTAACGGGCGGCGCGGGTTTCATCGGCTCGCATACGTGCGTCGAACTGCTGAACGGCGGCTACGACGTCGTCGTGATCGACAATCTCGTGAACAGCAATCGCGAATCGCTCAGGCGCGTCGAGCAGATCACCGGCAAGAGCGTGACGTTCCACGAAGCCGACGCGCGCGACGAAGCCGCGTTGCAGCGCATTTTCGACGCGCATCCGGTCACGGGCGCGATCCACTTTGCGGCGTTGAAGGCGGTGGGCGAATCGGTGTCGAAGCCGATCGAGTACTACAGCAACAACGTCGGCAGCCTGCTCACGCTGCTTGGCGTGATGCGCGATCGCAACGTGAAGCAGTTTGTGTTCAGCTCGTCGGCCACTGTGTATGGCGTGCCGAAGAGCTCGCCGATCGACGAGTCGTTCCCGCTGTCCGCCACTAACCCATATGGGCAGTCGAAGCTGCTCGCCGAGCAGGTGCTGCGCGATCTCGAACTGTCGGACCCGAGCTGGCGCATCGCAACGCTGCGCTATTTCAACCCGGTGGGCGCGCATGAAAGCGGGCTGATTGGCGAAGATCCGGCCGGTATTCCGAACAATCTGATGCCGTATGTCGCGCAGGTGGCGGTGGGCAAGCTCGAGAAGCTGCGCGTGTTCGGCGGCGACTATGAGACGCCGGATGGCACCGGTGTGCGCGATTACATTCATGTGGTCGATCTGGCGCGTGGGCACCTTGCTGCACTCGATGCGCTGGTCAGGCACGATGCGAGCTTTGTGGTGAACCTGGGGACGGGCCAGGGGTATAGCGTGCTCGACGTGGTGCGTTCGTTCGAGAAGGCTTCGGGCCGGCCGGTGCCGTATGAGATCGTGGCGCGGCGTCCGGGGGATGTGGCGTCGTGCTATGCGGATCCGGCTGCTGCGGCGAAGCTGTTGGGGTGGCAGGCGGAGTTTGGTATCGAGCGCATGTGCGCGGATCACTGGCGGTGGCAGGAGAAGAATCCGCGGGGGTTTGAGGGAGCCTAGAGGCTCTGCCGGGAGACGCATGGACACATGGGTCTCCCGGTCACTGGTTGGACCGTGGCGTCTCGCGCCGGAAGGCTCAACGGATCAATGAGCCTTCACAGCCGCCGCAGCGCAGGCTCGCCCGCTGCAAAGCAGATACATACGTTCCTTGCCTAGCATGCCCGTCCAGACAACGGCGGTGCCCGGTCGATCCGCAGTCCGGGTGAGCAGCCAGCCGTCCTGCATGTCAGCCGGGACCCAGGTGATCGGCGCAGCGGGCCAGCGCTGGCTATCAATGTTGCCGTTCACAGAAAGGCCTGCGCTTGAAGGGTCATCCGTATAGATTCGATCGGCTCCGGTGATGGCGACGATCGACTTCGCCACAGCCGCCGCATCGCCATGCTGTCTTGTCTGGACGATCGGAAAAACCACCAGCGCCACGAACTTGAGTCCGATAACCACCGCCACGCAGTACACGGCGATTCGCACCGTGCGTTCATTGAGCGTGGCGAGCCTTCCGGCCAGCACAAACGCGATAAACGGGTACAGCGGCAGAATGTAGCGGATGCTGCCTTGAGGCGAGAGCCAGTAGGGCAGGAAGTTAAGCGCCGCTGCGAGTGCCGCCGTCGTTTCCCATGACCGTGTCTCACTCGATCCCGAGGACTGACCTCGAAGCACGCCATACGCAACGACCGCGGACACCGGGAGAAACCGGCAAAACGTTTCGACCGGGAATGAGACGACTTGCCTCAACCACTCCAGCAGGTTGGCCGGCAACATCCGCTTCAGAACATCCCCCGTCATTGCGCCGCCCTCATGGCCGGCAAGACCTGTGCGGCTAGTCAGGTAGAACCATGCAAACGGGGCAGCGATGCCCGCGACATAGCAGAGCACGGCGGACGGCTTAAGTAGCGTCGACCTTGCGTCCGGGTGCCGCAAGAAAACGACCGCCCACGTCCCCAGCACGAAGACATAGGCGGTCAGCGCTTTCGTCAGGAAGGCGGCCGTCACCAGGACCATCGCAAAGCCGATCGGCGCCACGGTTTTGCGCTTCGCAGCGACCATGATGGACGCCATGGCGCCGAACGTCAGCAGTGCAAAGAGTGGATCCGAGTACGCCAGCCAGCCGTGATAAAGCAGCGCGTCCGAGCTGAGAAAGACCAGCAGCGCAAGCCATGCCGCGCGGCGTGTGCCGCCCAGCGCACGAACAAACGCAAACAGGCTCGCGGCCGTGAACACGGTTGCCAGCGCTGTGACCAACCGGCTCGCCACCAGCACATGTGCCGGACCGAGCGTCATGGCGAAAGGCAGCATCAGCCAGTTCAGAAACGGCGGTCGGCCATATGCGTTGCCGTACAGGACCGGGTTGGACCACAGATGCCCATGCCACATTTCGAGTGTCGTCATGGTGTACACGCCTTCCTCGCCAACGTAGGGGAAGAAAAGGCTGGGTACAAAACTCACAACGGCGGCCACCAAAAGCCAGCGCCAAAGCGTAGGCGTTTCCCCGTGTTTCATGATCGATTTTCCGTATGCCGGTCGGAAGGAGACGGCGTTCTTGTAGAATGGCGTTCGCACGCGTACGTCGCGCATGCGCGCCGGAGTTTATCACCCTTTGTTTGCGGCCTATTTTGGCTTTTCTTTATTAGAAAATGAGCCGGCAGTCTCCATTCGTGCCGGTTAAATAAAGCCGTTCGCAATCCAAAGCGAAGCGGTATCGGGGAATCGAGATGTCACACAACACGGGTGTCGAGGAATACCGGCCGCTGCTGACCATCGTTGCGCCGGCCTATAACGAGCAAGAGGTATTGCCCGAATTTCACCGCCGGGTGTCGGCCGTGCTCGATACGCTCGATGTGCCCGCAGAAATCCTGTACGTGAACGACGGCAGTACCGACGCCACGCTATCGGTCATTCGGCAACTTCATGCCGACGACCGGCGTGTAAGTCTCATCGACCTGTCGCGGAATTTCGGCAAGGAGATTGCGATGACCGCCGGCTTCGACCACGCCCGAGGCGAAGCCGTCATTGTCATCGACACCGATCTGCAAGACCCGCCCGAACTGATTCCTGAAATGATCCGCTTGTGGAAAGCGGGCCATGATGTCGTGTACGCGCAGCGCGAGTCGCGCGAAGGCGAAACCTGGCTGAAAAAGGCAACGGCACATTGCTTCTACAGGCTGATCGATCGGGTTGCGCACGTGCGCGTCCCACGCGACACAGGCGACTACCGCCTGTTGTCGCAGCGCGCCGTTCAGGCGTTACGCCAGATCAAGGAGCATCATCGCTTCATGAAGGGCCTGTTTGCATGGGTGGGCTTCAATCAGATCGCGGTGCCGTACCGTCGTGACGCGCGCTACGCCGGCGTCAGCAAGTGGAACTACTGGAAGCTGTGGAACTTCGCGCTTGAGGGCATCACGTCCTTCACGACGGTGCCCCTGCGTTTCGCCACCTATCTGGGCCTGGGGACCGCCGCGCTCGCCTTTTCGTATGCCGTGTTTGTCTTCTGGAAAGCGCTCATGTATGGCGACCGCGTGCACGGTTACCCTTCGCTCATGATCGTCATCCTGTTCCTGGGAGGCGTCCAGTTGATGACGCTAGGTGTGATCGGCGAATACGTCGGCCGCACCTTCAACGAAACCAAGGGCCGGCCGCTTTACTTCACGAATCAGGTGAGCCTTGGGACGACGAACCGCCAAAAAGCAGAATGCCCGTCAGGAGAATGAACAGATTCCCTTCGGTGAAATTGAGCAGCAACGAGTTCGCGAAACACCCCAGCACGAAAGCGAGCAGATAACCGCCAACGACCGTGGCCGCCAGTGTGTCGACCCGCCGGCATTCGCGCCCAACCGCGACGAGCAACCAGACGAACAGCGCGACGCCCAGCAGCCCGAGTTGCACGCCCATCAGAAAGAACTCGTTATGGGGATTGCTCGCCATGGCCGCGTGGCCACCGGTGCTGTTCTTCGCGAGCTTTTCGAATTCGGGGCGCACGCTGCCGGCGCCATAGCCGAAAATCGGCCGTTCGCGGATCAACGCCAGACTGCGTTGATAGAACTCGAGCCGCACGCCCATCGAGGTATTCTGGTTGTAGACCTCGAATTGCTGGATCTCCTGCCCTGTCTCCGCTAGCCGCGAATGCTTCGCGGTGAAGGCATAGGCCACGAGGCACAGGCAGACCGCAACGCTCGCCACTGTGGCGATCCAGCGCGTGCGCCGGTCCTGGCGCCGCGATTTCAGAAGTTGAACGGCAACGAAGACCACCATGTAGGCGATCGCCACCACCTGCCCCGTGCGCCCCTCTAGCACGAACAGGACGTTCACCATCGCCAGCGCGGCGACCAGATACAGCAGCCAGCGTCCGATGCCTTTGCGCACCGTCGTGGCGAGCGCCATGGCCAGATAGCCCAGAAACGCCATCATCAGGCCGCCCGAAATGTGGTCCTTGAAGACCCACGCTTTGGTCATCGGGTCGCTGCCGTGCATGGGACCCACCGCGGTCCAGCCGAAGAAGTTCGTGTACGTGAGCAGCATGCTCAACGTCAGCGCGGAGAACAGCCCCCATATCGCGGCGACCTGCCACTTCGACCGGTCGCTGCCGTAGAACACCACGAACAGCACCGGCAACATCAGCAGCTTGCGGTACTTCAACAAGAAGCTGAACGCCTCGTCATGGCTCGCCGCACTGTAGACGATGCTCAGACCGAGCACAGCAAACAGCGTGAGCGCAGCGACGTTCACCGGCGACGTAAAGATCTTTCTGCATGCCCGCCACGCCTCGGGAGACAGCAAGGCGAACAGCAACACCAGCCCGGAGCCGAGATTCACGCCCGCCGTGGAGATCGGGACCGCGCACAAGGTGACAAGCGCACACACTCTCGCGAGCAGCAGCGCATACGACTCCGATTGGGACCGCCAGCCTACGCCCAGCGTTGCCGAGTGACCATGCTTGAGCGCGTCGGCGCTGCCCGTGGAGGCGGCTCCGGTTTGCAGTGGCGTGACTTCGCCGGTGATGTGCGGTGCGACCATCGGAAAACCTTTTCGCTATATGAACTTCTGGATTCGAAGATCTTAGCTTGTCAACGGTTCGCCACCAAGGCTTCCTCGCCCTGATTCCGATAGGGCCGGACCGCGCTACTCTCTTGCGCGGTAAAGAATTGCGCACGCTGGTCGAGCGCGGCTGCCGAATACATCGATTCGACGGTCTCCCGGGCGCGCTGTCCGACCGACGCACGCAGCGCAGGATCGGCCAGCAACGTGGCCACAATCTGACGCGCCTGCTCGGTGGTGTCGAAGATAAAGCCGTTCTCGCCATGCCGGATCCAGTCGGCATAGCCGCCGCGCCGGTGACACACCACCGGCAGCGCGCAGGCCATCGCTTCGAACACCACTCGGCCAAACGTTTCGACGTGCGACCCGGTCCGATAATAGAAGACATCGAGCGAGCGCATAAAATCGGCGGCCGGCGTCGCGCCTTCCGGAAAGAGTTCGATGTTCGGCTGGTCCCCTAGCGCTCCAGCGAGGGTGGTAGCGCCTTGCAGCCTCACATCGACGCCTTGGGCCGACCACTCCCGGTACAGCGCGAGGTCTTCGTCATCATGCTTGTCCGCGGTATCGCGGCTCATCCGGCCGACGACAGGCCGGCTGCGCGTTGCGGGCAAGCCTGGTTTGAACTGCTCAATGTCGATAGGCGACGGATGCACCACGCCATCCACACCCACCTGGCGCTTCTGGAACTCGGAGATGAACACGTACTCCGTCTCCGGCCAACGCAGCAGCTTCGGATGCGTTGAAGTCAGCGTCAGGATCTTCGGATGAAACGTGTTGTAGACGTAAATCAGCCGTTGCGGTACCGGTCCGAGATACGGCCACGTCCTGTGGCGCCAGTGCGAGCCGACGAAGACGTAGGTCCCGCCATTCGGCCGATGTCCCGGCGCGAGTCCGAGCGTCTTGATGCCGAACTGCTCGACCAGTTCAGGCGAACTCCGGGACGATGACGACCACAGCTTGACCTCGCTCCGCGTGTTCAGCAGCCTGGCAAGATGGAGGGTCTCCTGCTCGCTGCCGCCGTACGGATTCTGGAATCCGTTCACGAGATGAATGACTGGTTCGGGGCTGGATTTAAATGTGTTCGTCATTGGCGAAATGGCGCGAATTTTGTCGCCGGGATTGAACGGGTCAATCGCCGGGCTAGCTCCGGACAGCAAGGGTCTTACTGCGATCTTCATCAGCCGGGTAACGACAGAAACATTGAAAGATCGCGTAATGTGGCATTTGAAAGTTATTAAATCTTGTTTGACATCGGGCACGCTGTGCCTGGCCGCTCACCCCGCACGGGCGGCTCTCTTCGTTAACGGCGGGCGAAGAAATAACTGAATGGCACCATGAAACAAATTGTAACATCACGATGCCTGCCAAAAACAATATCGAATGCTCAGCATGCTTCCGGCATATCAAGGGTGCCGATTGCGAAGGCGAGCGAAACCGCACCACCCGCGCGCCTGTTTAGCGCGCCGCCGGCCTTTTACAAATGTGATTTCCCGGCCCGGCCGATGAAACGTACGACCGGTGGGACGGGGAGAGAACCCCTTAACCTCGCTCGAAGGAGGTGATGCCTCAATAGCAGTCGAACACCACTTCGATCATCTGATCCGTCACGCCCCAGACGCCTTCGGTGTGCACGGCGACGACATGCAATTGTCTGCCCTGGTCCTTGCAGTAGGCCGCGGCGCGCTTCGTCCCGACGGTTCTGACGTGATTCCACGACGTGAAGCTCCAGCGAGCCCGGCTCATCAGGGTCAGGTGGCCGTCCTGCCGCGAGTCGACACTCGAGACCGTGGTACAGGCAGACAGGACCCCGATGCTCGCGAGGTAGGCACTCCTTCTCATCGCAACACGCCAAAGTGAGGCGTGCAAATTCATGAACGCGGGCCCTGGGAATCGACGATGGATCAAAAGGCTAGGCATGTGAGCGGTGAGTAACGGCGAGTGTTTCGGCCACGCGATTGTATCGGCGGAATGGGCCTCGCAGTGTGTCAGTCCAAAATTCTTGGGCGTAGCGCATTTTGCCGGAATGGTCGCGCCAGAGGTTAAAATCCCGCCCAGTCGACGCTGGCCCTGCATCGGGCCCCTTTGCCCTACTCATCGCCTGCTGTGATGTCACCCACTATCGTGAAGCTATCCAAGACCAAGACGAGCCCGGTTCTGCCGACGGGATCGCAGCTCAATGCGCGTTCCAGCGAACGCCTTGAAGCTGGACCCCGCCCTACGCGCCCCCGTCTCTCGATCAAGCTGCACGTACCCGGCTGGAGCGCTCACTAGCATGCGCCAGCAACTGATTCGTTTCCTGATCGCGGGCGTCGCAGGGTTCGTGGTGGACGCCGGCATTCTGTACCTCGCGCTCGCCGTGGGTCTCGGTTACTTCGCCGGCCGCGCGGTGTCGTTCCTGTGCGCCGTATGGGCCACCTGGCAAATCAACCGCCGCTATACCTTCACCTCGGTGCGCAGCGAGTCGGCGTGGGTTGAGTGGTGGCGCTATCTTGCTGCGATGTCGGTGGGCGGCGTCGTCAACTACGGTGCCTATAGCGCGACCGTGCTCACGCTCAAGGGGCTGCCGTTCCTGCCTATTGTGGGCGTCGCGGTGGGATCGCTGGCGGGCATGGTCGTGAATTTTGCCTCGGCCAAGCTGTGGGTCTTCAGGCAACGCTGAGTCCCGCCAACATGAATACGGTAGAAAGCACTATTCCCCGCAAGTCGGTCTGGCGGCGACTTCTCTCTGTTGATCTGAATACGCCGCGCGCGTTGGCGACTGCCCGCGTCGGCGTGCCTTTGCTGTTCGGCCTGTGGTCGCTATGGTTGGGCCAGGATAAAAACTGGGACCTGTTTAACTACCACCTGTACAACGCTTTCGCGTTTTTGCACGACAAGCTTCACACCGATTTCGCCCCGGCCGGGATGCAGACTTACTTCAATCCCATGCTCGATGTCGGCTACTACGTGCTCAACGCCTATCTGTCGGCACCGCTCGTCGGCTTTCTGATGGGCGTCATTCACGGGCTCAATTTCGTACTGCTGCTGGCGATTGCGCGTCGCGCGCTGCCCGATCTGCCGGCCGAGGATCGCTACCGTGTACCGCTTCTGCTCGCGATAGCGGGCATCCTGACGGCGAATTTTCTCTCCGAGTTGGGCAACACCATGGGCGACGACACGACCGCCCTGTTCAGCCTCGCGTCGCTGCTCGTGCTGTTGACGTACTGGAACCGGCTCGCAAGCGCGTCCGCAAAGTCGTTCGGCATAGCGGTTCTGGGCGGATTGCTGGTCGGTGTGGGCATGGGCCTGAAGCTGACCAATGTGATCTACGCCGTCGCGCTGTGTGCCTCGCTGCTGCTGTTCCCTGCCACGCCTCTCGCCCGGGTTCGTCTCGCGTTTGTGTTCGGCATCGGCGTGCTTGTTGGGCTCTCGCTCAGCGGCGGGTACTGGCTGTGGAAAATGTGGGAGACCTTCGGGAATCCTGTCTTCCCGCAGTTCAGTTCCGTGTTCCCGAATGCGTTGACTCCGCGCGTCGGTGTGGCCGATACAAGCTGGCTTCCGAAGACGACGCTCGAGACGGTGCTATGGCCGTTCCTGTTTTCGCTGCACTCCAAGCGGGTCGGTCAGGCGACACTGCATCAGTGGATCTGGCCGGTGGTGTATGTCCTGTTCTGGGCATGGATAGCGCTCTGCGGTCTTCGCACGCTGCGCCGTTCCTCTTCGCACGGCAAAGCACTTGATCCACGCGCGCGCTACATCGTTGCGTTTGTCGCGCTCGGCTATCTGCTGTGGCTCAAGCTGTTCAGCATTTACCGCTACGTCGTCCCCATGGAGTTGCTGACGCCGCTCGTCGCCTTCCTGCTGCTGACGCAGTTGAGCGCCTATCTCACTGCCCGTCGGATCGCCGCGTGGACCTTGAGCGTGACAACGCTCGTCGTCGTGCTGGGCGGCGTCGAAACATGGGGGCATGAGAGCTGGGCGCGTCAGGCGTTCCGTGCGGAGACGCCGGGCCTCGACTCGCCACAAACGACAACCGCGATCATCGTAGGCGGAGATCCCGCCTGGGGATGGCTCGCGACGTTGTTTCCCGCCACGGTCGCGTTCACGCAGATAGGCGGGAATTTCCCTGGCACGCCTCTCTATGACGAGCACGTGCGGCAATTGGTGCGTCAACGCGGCGGCCCGGCCTTCGCGGTATTTGAGGTCAAAGATA
This sequence comes from Paraburkholderia sp. GAS38, assembly GCF_050434965.1. Classification (NCBI taxonomy): domain Bacteria; kingdom Pseudomonadati; phylum Pseudomonadota; class Betaproteobacteria; order Burkholderiales; family Burkholderiaceae; genus Paraburkholderia; species Paraburkholderia sp. GAS38. Next base: position 56,297 of record NZ_JBNDJO010000005.1, read on the forward strand.
ACTGGCGGATCGAGTTCGTGGCCAAGATGAACCGGATCGCGGACGAGATCGGCTTCACCGGCAGCACCGAGGCATGCAAGCGCCTGCAGTGGACGGTGTCCCGCTTTCGCTTGCACGCGAGCGTCCAGTGGCTTTCCGGTGCGTCGTCGCAAGGACCTGCATGTCAACTAGGCCTTCGCGCCGACGACGTACACGACCCCGCGGCCGACACCCAGCGCTCGGTGGAGCAGGCCCGAGCGATCCTTGAGCAACACGGCTTTCTCATCGATCCGCTCAAGTGTTCGATCCATCGGGCCTATGTCGGCCAGGGGAATTATCCCTATCAGTGGTGTCAGGTCTCGCTACGCTAGGCCGCCTGAAGCGGCGCCACTGCGCCGCTGCCAAGCTGACCTGAGGATCTCCCGCGCCCGCTGGCGGCAAACGATTCGTCGCTGCCCTCGTCCGCCCGCGACTCGCCCGCTTCAAGCTGAAACACGGACACCGCCTCGCGCAACACGGACGCCTGCTCTTCCAGCGATTTCGCCGCTGCAGCCGCCTCTTCCACCAGCGCGGCGTTGTGCTGCGTGACCTCGTCGATCTGGGTAATCGCCTTGTTGACCTGCGCGATGCCCTCGCTTTGTTCGCGGGCGGCTGCTTCGATTTCGCCCATGATGCTGGTCACGCGTTCGACCGACTGCATCGCTTCGTGCATCGTCTTGCCCGCTTCGGCCACAAGCGATGCGCCCTGCTCCACCTTGGCCGCCGACTCGCCGATCAGCTCCTTGATCTCCTTCGCCGCCGTACCGGAGCGCTGCGCGAGACTGCGCACTTCCGACGCCACTACCGCAAAGCCACGTCCCTGTTCGCCCGCGCGTGCGGCTTCGACGGCGGCGTTCAGCGCGAGGATGTTAGTCTGGAATGCAATCCCTTCGATCATGCCGATGATCTCGGCCACCTTGCGCGACGAGGTGGTGATGCCCTCCATCGTTTCGGTCACGCGGCCCACTACGGTGCCGCCGCGCGTCACGGTCTCCAGCGCGCCGTGAGCGAGGCGGTTGGCCTGCTGCGCGTTGTCGGCGTTCTGCTTCACCGTCGCCGACAGCTCTTCCATGCTGGCCGCGGTCTCCTCGAGCGCCGCCGCCTGCTGTTCCGTGCGGCGCGACAGATCGGCGTTGCCCGAGGCGATCTCATTCGCACCCTGGGTAATCGCGCCGGTGCTGCCGCGCACCTTCGATACCGTGTCGATCAGGCCATCGCGCATCTGCGTCAGGGCGCCGAGCAACTGGCCCATCTCGTTGCGCGAACGCACCTTGACGGCGATCGTCAGATCGCCCGCGGCAATACGCTGAAAATGGCGAATGGTCTGGTTGACCGGCCGGATCACCGCCGCCGACAGACCGACGCGCGCCAGCACGCCAATCACGATGGAGATCACGCCGATCGCCGCAAACAGCAGCGTGGCAATGCGAAAACGCGCACCGGCGGTGTCGGCCTGACGCTGCTGGTTATCGGCTTCCAGTTGCTCGAGCGCGTCGATCGCTTTCGCGTACGTGGCGTAGAAACTGTTGGCGGTCTCGCCCTGGATATTGCGGAAGGTGTTGAAGTCGTTATCGGCAAGCGCCTTGAATTCCGGCTCGATGGCCTGATCGACCAATGCCGATCGGGCCGTCTCCACGGCATGGGCGAGCCGCTGCTCGTCGTCGCTGCCGAAAGGACCTGCCGCATAGGTGTGGAAATCGTCATTCGACTCGATCAGCACCTTGTGCGCAGCGGGCAGCAGATCGTCCGTTTGCTTGCCGACGCTGAACAGGGTCTCGTAACTGCCCAATGCGAGCCGCACCTGCAACAGCTTCGCAGAACTGGCGTTCAGATGCGTCAACGCGACCGAATTGCGCTGCACATCGTGCAAGCCGTTGCTCGCGAGCTTGAGCGCGCCGTATCCGACCCCGATCACGGTCAGCAAGAACGCGACGAAGACGCCGATGACCAGCGTCAATCCGCCCCGAATGGTGATGTTATTTAGCATTGTTTCTCCGTAACGTCCTGGTCGAGCGGCGCACGACCAAAGCTCCCTGTTCGCACCTCGCCGCCTCTGCGTTAACGGTCGTCCGGACCCCGGGCTAGATAGGGGGAATCCATGACAGGCAAGGGTTTCGGGGGGTTACGGAGTCACTATGTGGGAGCGGGAGGCTGAATGCTGTCCGGGACGTACGCGAAATATGCGCAATGCTTCGTGCAAGGGGTGAATCGGGCCACCCCATTACGGAGAGACGCTTAGTGTTGCGTAACTTTCCACAGCATGGAAAAGGTCGCGGCCCCGAGGGTCACATAGCCGGTTGACATGCAGTTATCCGAGCGCGGGTCGCATAGGATGGTCAGCTTCTGCTTGCCGCTGAAATCGAGGTTGACCGCCGGGTCAACGGTTCCGCGCTGCGGGGTCGGCAAACTGTAGACGAATGGGTAGCTTTGCTTCGGCGTTTTCGTGTGATCGCCCAGAATCACCAGCGTGCCGGTGTCTTTGGGAGCAGGATCGAAGTGCAGCTCGGCCGTGTCGGCCATTTGCGTGACACCGGTCATCACGACGGGGTGCGAATAGCCGTCGGCCAAGGCACTGCCAGCAATAGAAAACAGAATGAAAGCAACGGTGAACTTGCCAAACATGGGTGTCAATCAGTCAAACAGTAGACCAGCAGTATGACGGAACGGCCGATTCTTTTCAGTGGCGAAGCCGTGCCTTGCTGCGCGGGGCTCCAGGGCCATCAGCGAGAGGGTCGCTGACTGAAACTGTAGTCCGTCCCGGGCCGCTTTTCGAGGCCCGTTCGTTTCGTTTGTATAATGCGGCGTCTTCGCTCAGGCTCACCTTCATGCTCAGTTTCGCGCTCGGGTTTCTCGTCTCTCTGCTGATCACCTTGTTGATCGTGCGCTACGCGCATCTGCATGAAAAATTCTCCACCGATACCGATCTGGCCGGCGTGCAGAAATTCCACGCGCAACCGGTGCCGCGGATCGGCGGCACGGGCATCCTGATCGGCCTGGTGGTGTCGGCCTTGCAGTTGCATCACGCGTATCCGGCTGTGTCCGGGGGGATTCTGGGGCTCGTGGCGTGCGGCCTGCCGGCCTTCGGCTCGGGACTGGTGGAAGACCTGACCAAGCGCGTCTCGCCGCTCGCGCGGCTCGTCTGCACGATGGCGGCCGCTGCCCTCGCCTATTTCCTGCTGAATATCGCCGTCACGCGCATTAGCGTGCCGCCGCTCGATTTTCTGCTGTCCTATGCGGTCATTTCCTGCGCGGTCACGGTGCTGGCCGTGGCGGCGCTGGCGAATGCCGTCAACATCATCGACGGCTTCAACGGGCTTGCCTCGATGGTCGCGTTCATGATGTTCGCGTCGCTGGCGTATGTGGCGTTCGAGGTGTCGGATCCGATCGTGCTGTCCGCGTCGCTCATCATGATGGGCGCGGTGATGGGCTTCTTCATCTGGAATTTTCCGGCCGGCCTGATCTTTCTCGGCGACGGCGGCGCGTACTTCATCGGCTTCATGCTCGCGGAACTGTCGATCATGCTGGTGATGCGCAACCGCGATGTGTCGGCGTGGTATCCGGTGCTGCTGTTCATGTACCCGATCTTCGAGACGTGTTTCTCGATCTACCGGAAGAAATTCATTCGCGGGATGTCGCCGGGGATTCCCGATGGCGTCCACCTGCATATGCTGGTCTACAAGCGGCTGATGCGCTGGGCCGTGGGCGCACGCACAGCACGCGAGCTGACGCGGCGCAATTCGCTGACCTCGCCGTATCTGTGGCTGCTGTGTCTGGTGGCCGTGATCCCGGCCACGTTGTTCTGGCGGCACACGCTGCATCTGTTCTGCTTCGTGGTGGTGTTTGCCGCGACCTACGTGTGGCTCTATGTGAGTATCGTGCGCTTCAAGTCGCCGCGATGGCTGGTGGTGAGGAAGAAACGGCGGGCATAGAAAAAGGCGCATAAGCGCCTTTTTCTTGTCGTACCGTGCTGCTGTCGCGATGGATTCGCTACCTCTACCTGCCCGAGTCGAGCGCCGCAGCGCCCAGAAGCAGCGCTACATTGCTACGAAGCGCGAGCGTTGGTGACCGAAGGCACGCTCTGCAGCGGCGGCGCCAGCGTCGGCTGATATTCCGGCACCCAGCGACGCAGATCGCGCCGTACGTCCTGATCCGGCAACACACGGTGCTGCATCAACCAGGGCAACAATTCGTCCAGCAGGTTATCCGGCACGCCGCGCGCCTGAGCGATCCGCAGTTTCGGATGCGGCGTACGAGTGGTGGTTTCGTCGTCGGCGAGCAATTCTTCGTACAGCTTCTCACCTGGCCGCAGACCGGTGAACACGATGCGGATATGCTCCTCGCTGAACCCATACAGACGGATCAGATCGCGCGCCAGATCGACGATCTTCACGGGTTCGCCCATATCGAGAATGAAGATCTCGCCGCCGCGTCCCATGCTCGACGCCTGCAACACTAGTTGCGAGGCCTCGGGAATCGTCATGAAGAAGCGCGTGATCTCCGGGTGCGTCACGGTGACCGGACCGCCCTTGGCGATCTGCTGCTGGAACTTCGGAATCACGCTGCCCGCGCTGCCCAGCACATTGCCGAAGCGCACCGTTTCGAACTGGGTGCGCGAGCTGGTTTGCTGCAAGGCCTGACACGCCATCTCCGCGAGACGCTTGCTCGCGCCCATCACGTTGGTGGGATTGACCGCCTTGTCCGTGGAGATCAGGACGAAGTGCTTCACATCGTGACGGATCGCCGCCCGCGCCACGCGGTACGTGCCCAGCACGTTGTTGCGAACCGCTTGCCACGCGTTCTGCTCTTCCATCAACGGCACATGCTTGTAGGCCGCCGCGTGAAACAAGATGTGCGGCGCATGGCGCGACAGCACCTCGTCGAGCAGCAAGGAATCCTTGGCATCGCCGATTACCGGCACCACCGGCAAGCCCGGGAAGCGGTCGTGCAGCTCTTCCGTGAGCTTGTACATCGCGTACTCGGACAGATCGAAAGCGATCAGTTGCGCCGGCTCGAAACGCAGGATCTGACGGCACAGTTCCGAACCGATCGAGCCGCCTGCCCCCGTCACCATCACCACGCGATTGCGCAGCAGGGCTTCGACGTGCGGCGTATCGATCTTCACCGGATCACGTCCCAACAGGTCTTCGAGGTCGATCTGCCGGACCCGCGACAGGAACGCCTGACCTTGCGTCAGCGTGGTCAGGGCCGGCAACACCATGGCACGCACGCCGGCGCGCACGCACAGCGTCGCCACGCGGCGCTGTGCTTCAACAGAAGCAGAAGGAATCGCGATGATGGCGTATTCGGTCTTGAGCGACTCGGCCAGTTGCGGCAACTCGCTGATCGAGCCCAGCACCTTGTAGCCGTAGATTTCGCGGCCATGCTTGGCTACATCGTCGTCGAGCAGGCCAACCAGACGCCACTCGCTCGAACGCGACAATTCGCGGGCGAGGCTCGCGCCTGCGGAGCCCGCGCCCAGCACGACGACCGGCTTGCCCTGGCCGACGAGACCACCGTAGAGATAGAACTCCTTGGTCGCGCGATAGAGCGCGCGAGTGCCGCCCATGACGAGGAACAGCAGCAGCGGCGAGACCACCAGCACGGAGCGCGGCACGATCGGTACCGGTTGCACCATCACCGAGACCACCATCGTGACGAGCGCGCCGGCGATAACCGACTTCGAGATCCGCATGAGATCCGGGAGACTGGCGAACACCCACATGCCGCGGTACAAGCCAAAGATGCGGAACATCACGCCGTATACCGGCAGCACCCAGAACAGCGAATGCAACGCCCCGCCCATGAAGTCAGCCGGGACGGAGCCGTTGAAGCGAATGACGTAGGCGGTCAGCCATGCCGCCGCGACCGCAAACAGATCGAACAGGAAGGCACTGAGGGACAGCAAAGAGGCTTTATTTTTTAACATCTGCGTCATACCTCAGAGGATTGTTCAGACAGTGTTGATTGAAAGCGACGCCAACGCAGATCTACTGCCACGCCCAACAGACAGAGCGCGACGATCCATGCAGCGACAACGCACCATTGAACAGCCGGAGGCCGGCCAAGCAAATACACCGCAATCATTATGCCAGCCGCCATCACCGCATACCACGTGATGGCGGTTCTGGCATGGCCCATCCCTGAACGCACCATACGCTGATAGTAGTGCTCCCGGTGCGCTTGCCAAAATTTTTCGCCGCGCAACAGGCGGCGCGCCAAGGTGATGGAGGCATCGGTGATGAACGGCGCGAACACCAGCACCGGAAACCAGATGGGCCAGACGCCGCGAAGCCAGCCCCAATAGCCCAAAGCACCGGCAAGAAAGCCTAACGAGATCGAGCCGGCGTCGCCCAGGAAAATCCGTGCGGGGTGGAAATTAAACAACAGGAAGCCCAGCGCCGCTCCCGACACCAAAGCGCACGCCAAGGCCAGTTCGGGCAGCGGCTGGGCCGAGCTCAGCGCGGCCACGGCATAGCCGCCGAAGCCAAACAGCGCCATCCCGCCGGCGAGACCGTCCGCGCCGTCCATGAAATTGTAAAGATTGACCAGCCAGATCATCAGAATCGACAGGGCCACGAGCATCACCCACGGCACCGGCGCCGGATAGAGCACCACGAAGCCGGCGACGGCGATCAGATGGGCCGCAAAGCGGACGCGAGCCGGCAGTCCGCGACGGTCGTCGACCTGCGACACGGCGGCCAGGAACGCCGCCGCCACGGCCGCGCACCACAGGCCCGGCGCGGCCAGCAGAATGCCCACCACCGCGACCGGCACGATGCCCCAGCCCCCGACGCGCGGCGTGGGCCGGACATGAAGCGAACGATCGTTCGGGATATCCGTGGCGAGACGCCAGGCGAGGCCCGTTCTCAGCAGGACCAGCAGAATCAGCGCACAGGCGCAGGCGGCCACCAGGGCGGCCAGTGCGATAGCCGTCCAGGGCGTCGTCGTAAGCGCTTGCATGACCATGGACGACCTCAGTGCGTGGCTCGATACCAGCGGGCGGTCGCGGCCAGCCCCTGGTCGGTTGTATAGGGAGGCTGCCAGCCGAGCACCGTGCGAATGCGGCTCGTATCGACCTGCAAGCTGCCGATCAGACGATCCACCTGGGCAGAACGGCCGGTCAGGCTGCCCGCCAGGCGCAACCAGCTCGCCGGCACCGGCACCAGGCGAGCCGGCGCCTGCAGATGCCTCGCCAGTGAGCGAGCCAGCTCCGCGACGGTCAGATCCTCGCCGTCCGCGACGTGGAAAGACTGGCCCGCCGCCTGGGGCGCGGTCACACAATGCACCAACGCATCGGCCAGATTGTCCACGTAGACAAGACTGCGCTTCGCGCGAACAGCACCGAGCGGCAACGGTAAGCCTTTGGAAAGGGCCGTCATCAGACGCAGAAAATTGGCGCGCACGTCGGGGCCATACACGAGCGGCGGGCGGACGATCACGATCTCGAGCCCAAAGGCGTTGCCATATTGCACCAGCACCTGCTCGGCTTCGTGCTTCGACTGGCCATAGGGGTCCTGCGGCTGCGGCTGCGCGTCCTCGCGCAGTGGGCGGCCGGCGTCGGCCTCCGCCATGGCCTTGATGCTGCTGACAAAGACCATGCGTCGCACGCCTTTTGCGCGCGCGGCCTCGGCAACCCGCAGGGCGCCGTCGACATTCGTCGCGCGGAATTCGGCAAGCGGGTTCGCAGCCGCGTCCTGCATGACGTGGACACGCGCCGCGAGGTGCACGACGCAGTCAGCCTGAAGTGCGTCAGGCCAGGCCTCGGTGAGGCCCGCGAAATTCTGCCCCGTGTGCACCCATTCCTGGGTTCCTGTCGGACAGCCGCCGGGCTGACGGATCAAGCCGGTCACTTGATGACCGCCCTGCAACAGCGCGCCGCACAGGGCGCGTCCGACGAAGCCGTTGGCGCCGGTGACGAGAACCTGACTCATAGCCACTTCCAGCCGAACCGGTTGAAGAACTTGAACGCGGACGCGACGAACATCTGGATGTGCGTCGAGCCTTTGCGCGCGGCGCCGCCGCCGTGGTGGAGCACCCGCACGTCCGGCGTGTAAACCACGCGGGCGTGCTCATGCGTGCGTAGGCTCAGGTCGTAGTCTTCGAAGTAAAGGAAGTAGCGCGGATCGAAGCCGGCGAGCCCTTTGAGCAAATCCGTGCGGAACAGCATGAAGCAGCCGCTCACGATGGGCGGGTCCCAGACGATGTCGCGGTCGTTGATGACGTCGCGCATTTCGTAGCGCGAGAGCCGTCGCGTGAACAGTCGTCTGATGCTGCCCGGCATGAAGCCCCTGACGAACAGATCGAGCAGCGTCGGATAGCGGCGGCAGAGGTATTGCAAACGCCCTTCGTCGTCGCCGATGCGCGGCGTCAACAGACCGGCCTCGGGATGTTGGGCGAAGAAATCGAGGGCGTTCACCAGGGCGTCGCCGTCGAGATCGATATCGGGGTTCAGGACGAGGTGATAGCGGCTCGCAGACCGTTCGATGGCGAGGTTATGACCGCGTCCATAGCCGACGTTGCCGTGGCCGCTGATGAGGACCGTGGGAATGCCTCGCTCCTGCAGGGTGTTCAGGTCTGCGGAGATGTCCGGCGGCAGTCCGCCGTTGTCGACCAGGTAAAGGGTGACCGCGAAAGCAGGACTGTTGACGCGCAACGCGTTGCATGCGGCCTCCAGACTCGACAACGTGCGAGTGAGGAGCGCCAGGTCCGGCCGGTAGACGACCACGGACACGGACAAGTTATCGCTCTCAGGGCGCGGCGCGTTTGTAGCTGTCATGTTCGTAAGTGGGTGTCGTCTTTGGTCTTCGCGACACTTACATCTGTATGGCCCGCGACGGAACCCCGATTTTGCTCAAATTGGGGGGGGTCGGCAACCTGGCTTTCGTTTTGTTACGGGGGGAAACACCCTCGTAAACGGGGAGGCGGCATGGACTTGCGAGCCTTTGTTCAGGGCTTAGCTGGGGTCTCCACCAACTCCATCGAGCGGAGTTTGAACGATCTCAGGCGGTTGTCCGCGTCAATTTGCGGAATCAAAGGAACGTGGTCGTCAACGCTCAGATTAACCTGGAAAGGCTGTGCCATCGGCAAACCTTGGCAGGTCAAAGGCAAAGAGACGGTCCGTACGCCAACCTTGTTCAGCGGCAACGCTTGGTCCAGGCAACCCGGGCTAGTCACATGCAGCAAAGCGGCCTTCGGAGCGAGGCCTTTGACGAGTTCGCGCGGCACCTCGAACGTCATCCGCAAGACATTCTCGTTTGAACGCCTCAGCATTACTGCAGCGTCGACGCTCACCCACGCGTCTCGATTGCTTTCCCTCTCGAAGATACCTCGTCTATGCGGATAGTCCTCGCGTGCAAAATCAAATCCGCTCGCGAGATCGGCCGGATTGCTGTCTTCCGCCGTGAACGGGGCATAAGACTGGACGGAATCCAGCTTGTACAACGATCCGCCGTTCAGCTTTAGAAGCGTGTGATACGTCGATCTGTCGAGGACGGCATGAATCGACGACTGGCTTATCCCCTCGGTGTACATGTCAGTGACAAAGTATTTGTCCCCAAGCGCGTTGACCTTGGGGGCGAGCCAGTGATCGATATTCATGAATTGACGCTGCGAAAACAGCGATACCACCGGTGCCTGCCACCAAGCAGTGCCAAAGATCGTTGCATCCTGCGGAAGTGAGCGCACCTTATCGGCGACCCGGTACATATCCAATGCATAGCTCGGCGACTGAGGAGGATGCGTGATCGATTGACCACTGCGGACGAGTTGCAATTGACATATGACAACGGGGATTAGCGCAAGCAACATCACCGGGCGCAGTATCTTCGCTTTACCAATCGATGGCTCAGACGCTTCCCGCGGGCGCAGCCAAACGGCAGCAAGAACCCCCACAGTCAGGCACTGCAGCAACAGGAAGCCATCGAGGATTCGGCGCAACCACGTCATCGCAGTCGGACTCATGAACAGCCACCAATAGAAGTACAGGCCGGTCACCGCGACGAGCGACCACAGCACCAGACGCGCATTGGCGCTCCTTCTGCGGTCGCGCGCCAGGATGGCACCAATGACGATCGGCACGACGATACCGATCGCAAGCCATGGGGCTGCTACACCTGTCAGGTCGGCAAGAATGGACAGGTGATGTACACCCTTGCTCAAAAATCCTTCTGCTGCATCCGTTCGATTCGCACCGGACTGCGCACGAATCTGAGCCAATTGAAACCACCACCAATGGACGTAGTCACGGACACTGCCTACCTCGACCAACCGAAAGATTTCCCAAGCAAAAACGGGCACTGCGAAGCCGGCGCACAGAAACCCTAGACGCCGAAACTTGTTGGGTTGCGCAAGCAATGTGCAACCAAGGACAACTATCGCCGGGGCAACGCAAACAAGCGCTACGACCTTCGTGAGATAAGCCATCCCGAACAACAGCCCAACAGAAAACAGTCTCGCGAGGCTGAGGTTCTTGTGCGATTCGGCTGAGGCCAGAACGGCAAGCGCCGCAAGGAACCAGACCATCACCGGTACCTCGCCATAGCCGTTCATCGAATATTCGACAAATCCGGGCGTCGCCACGCAGACCATCACACCGAACAGCGCGAGCCACAGCGGGGCACCGACACGGCGGAGCAGAACCACCATCACGCAAATCAGTGCCGCGATATAGACAAGGTTGACGACCTGACTCGTGAACGGCGTGATCCCGCCCAGCCAGAACGCAATGGTGGCGGGCAAGATAAATGGCCCGTCGGTCTGCGCGGGAAACGGGAAGAAGCGGTCGTAGAAGAATCCGTAACCGTGGCCGTGCAGGAACGACGCAGCGGTATTGAGATTCATCGCGCCATCGAAGCTCGGCGGCGCGACGATTGCGTATCGCACCAAGCCGAGGAAGGTCCACGCGATGATCCCGCTGAACAATACGCTTGCAAGAAGTCCAATGATCGTTGAGCGGGATTGGTCGGACTCGTACGTTTCCATGTCGAAAAAGCAAGCAGTAATGCACCGAAAGACCATAGGCTAGCGTCGTAACGTCAGCTTTCAAGCGCGATCAGTGGTGAGTGGTTACAGTGGCTACCGATAGAACCCGCAAATCGTCCGTTCGCAGAGATGGAGAAGCTGATCATCCCCACTACGCAAAGGTGACAAGAATTTCAACATCTATTCTTGCGCGGAGCAGCGGACGGCCCCGGTATTGCAAGGTACGCGAAACGCTTCGCTTCAAGCCGGCCCTTCGTCACGGTGTCAAGGACGAGCCCACAGATCAGGAACAGGAAACCTAGGAGCGAAAGCGCTGCGCACAACAAAGCGGTCGGCAGACGCGGTACCAGACCCGTCTTGAAGTAGGTCCCGAAAATCGGAATTGCCAAGGCAATCGACAATATCAAGCTTGCTGCAAAGCAAATAGAGAAGAATGCCAAAGGACGTTCCAGCTTAAACAGCTTGATAATCGTCATTAGGATTCTGAAACCATCCCTATAGGTGTTCAGCTTACTTACCGATCCTTCGGGCCGACTACCATAATATGTGTCAACCTCAGCGACCGGCATACGCAATTCAAGCGCGTGCACTGCCAATTCAGTCTCGGTTTCAAAACCCGCTGCATGTGCAGGAAACGACTTCACGTATCGGCGGGAAAAAACCCGATATCCAGATAGCATGTCGCGGAATGCACGTCCAAAAATAGAGGCTGCAAAGCCGGTCAGCATAGCGTTACCGAACCTGTGTCCTGGCCGGTAAGCAGCGGCCTCGTCGGACACGCGGCAGCCGACCACCATATCAAGGCCGTCATTGAGCAGCGTCTCGATCAACTTGGGTGCAACACTCGCGTCATACGTGTCGTCGCCGTCAACCATCACATAAACGTCCGCCTCTACGTCGCCAAACATCCGATGGATCACATTACCCTTGCCCTGAAGGGCCACAGAGCGAACCAGAGCCCCCGCTTCCCGCGCAACTTCCGCCGTTCCATCGGTCGAGTTGTTATCGAACACGTAAATTTCCGCGTCCGGAAGATAGCGCTGGAAATCGGAAATTACCTGTCCGATTGTGCTTGCTTCGTTGTAGCACGGCACGATGACCGAAACTCTTTGATCCACTTTTTCCTCTGCCTGTCTGCTAGCCTCGCCAAGGCGCTTGACGTTCACGCCCCAGTTCATCAAGCTTCGCGCGCGAAAACTGCCAAATCATCAAAGCCGAGATGATACATGTCCGCGCACTTGAAACGAACGCTGGCGAGTAGAAAGGGAGGAATCCGGGCGAAATCTGGCACAGACATCGCCCACAGGCATCGACAATCGTTCGCAAGTGGCGTGCGCTCGAAGGGCACTCCAGCATCGCCGGCTCCTGATCTCATCAACCTGGCCGAGCCAACGACATGACAATTTCTTCCGAACGGCGGTGGTCAAATAGGTTCGGTATAATTGCGGCCGGATGAGGCAGGAAGCGGATGGGTGCTAGCTGCGGGCGCTAGAGCCGCGATACATGGGCACGTAACGCTTCGTTAGGCTGCGGCAAGCCGTCAAATCTGATGAAAAGCGATTGGCGACGAAGGCGATCCAGCGCGGACGTTCGCACTCAGATTCGCAAACCCAGGTAAGGCAAAGCTGGCTTACCACGTTGGGCATTTACTGGAAAAATGCAACCCTCGATCAGATGAGGCCCTGGCCACTCGCTCATGGTAAGCATTCGAACACGCGATCAATCGAACGATAAGTGCCTTTCATCAATTCGGCACAATAACCGTTCGGCGCGTTTTCATCGAAGCAAGATACCGACCTGCCCGAGCCAATCGTTTGATCTGTATAGAAATACGAGTCCCAAGCGTGGGAATCGTTTGCAACGGGTTGATCTGGACCACGAAGCAGGGTAACAGATCGGCCTGAATATATTTTGCAAATTGGCGAAAATGCGCTCAGTAATCATTCACTACCACCTGTTCAAGAACGCTGGCACGACCATCGACAGCATCCTCAGCAGAAATTTCCCAGACGACGCCCACGGTCATATAGAGGGCCCATACCCTTGGTCGACTGTGAGCAGTGAGCAAATGCTGGAATACGCCCTCGCCAACCCCCGCTTGCGCGTAATTTCTAGCCATCAGGCACGATTGCCCCTACCGAAACATCCGGATATCACATTTCTCCCAATTCTATTCGTGCGCCATCCGATTGACCGCTTCGCATCCGTGTACGAGTTTGAGCGTCGTCAGCCGGAACACGATCTGAGCCCAAGCGCGAACATCGCACGCAACGGTGGTATCAGCGAGTTTGCACAGTGGGTAGTCGACCGCGGAGCCACTGCCGTTTGCCGGAACTTTCACGTGACACATCTGGCAGCTACCCAACACGACATGCGCGAAGCGCGCGCGACGCACGAAGACTACCTGCAAGCTTTGGCTCATCTGAAGGCTCTCCCTTTTTTTGGCCTTGTCGAATCGTTCGACAAGGCGCTCAGAGGCGTTCAGGAGTTGGTCCGGCCGCATTTCGGCGAACTCGAACTCGCATTCACTGTGCAAAATTTCAGGACTGATCGACGGGCAACGCTCGGCGAACGGCTTTCTCTTGTCGAAAACCAACTCGGACCGTCTCTCTACCGTGAATTACTAGAGCACAATTCGCTCGACATGTTGCTGTACAAAGAAGCCGAAAAGATGTTCTCAGCCCACACATCGAGGCAAGAGGCCGACCGTCCAGCCGCGACGGCCAAAAGTTTTCCACGCCGTGTTGTACAGGCGCTCTGGCCGCGCACATAATGCACCCCACCCCGACGCATCTGCGTTGCGGGGGTTGGCAGCGCCTGACCTCGCCGGTCGCGAGACCGGGACACCACGCGAAGCCATGGGCTCAGATAGTAGGATCCGTCAACAAGATGCGCGTGTGTAATCAACGCCAATCCGTCAGATCAGTGGCCTACCCTGTGGGACTGCTTGCGGTGGCCGATCAACAATAGGTTGCTGGGCCAAAGTCCGAGACTGACCGTTTCGACCCGGACATCAAAATCAACCAACTCGCTAGCCAATACTTTTAGCTCACTGCGACTGAGCAAGTTTAAATTTGACTCCTGAGCGAAAAATCCCATTCCTATCTTTCGGAGAATGGCCCGGAAAAGTTTCTTGGGTAGCCAGTGAAGCAGCGGAATGGTTGTATGAAACTCAATAGGAAACCAGCGGTTAGGAGTAGTCATAAAAAATCCAACCCTACTAACCCTCGCGCACTCCGCGATCAGCTTTTTCTGGTTTAATTTATCACCAACGTGCTCGATAACCGCTGAAGAATGAACATAATCGAACGCTTGATCATCGAATGGCAAATTCAAGCCATTACCCCGCACAAATCGAGTACCGGGGAATTTTTTTTCAATAAATGATGCGTCGTCTATACCTAACGCAGTGAGTCTGTCCTTATGTGCGTACCACGCAACGAGGTAGTTGGACGATTCATAAGTATCATCGCTGGTCGCGCCCACGTCGAGAATAGACTCAGCCAAGGCAGGGCGCAACGCGCTCAGAAACCGTGAGAACATCCTTCGGCGCTGATATGTAGCCACGCGCACAGGTAGACTATCGGGCGCTGCGACGTTGTACTGGCTATTTGGTATCTTTCGAAACATTGCCGAAAACCCATTTTGACGAAATGATGAAACTCATTCCTGCCGCAAAAATCGTTGCAAGCAGTGAAATCGGGAGGGGCGATACACCCGGAAATTCGAAAGAAACCCCCCGTACAGCAAGCGTTGTCAGCACTAACAAACTCAATTGCACAGCCGCATATCTAGGGAGTGCCCGGTTGTGCGCAGCCGAGCTTCCGAATGTCCATCCGCGCTGAAGCAAGTATGTCACGCCAAAAGTCAACGAGTAGGCGCCCCCGCTAGCAGCCCAAGGGGCAAGTGCGAATGCTTTCTGCAGCAACAGCATGATCAGGAAATAGCAAATGGCACTCGACGTTCCGACCAAAAGAAAGCGAGCCAACGGATGGACAGTCGAGCGCATAGTACACGTGTCACTTGGGTGCAGATTCAATTTCCAAGACTTCTGACAGGAAACTCGTAAATGCGATTTGGAGACCAATCGCAATGGCGGTTCCCGAGGTCACCAAAGTTCTGACCAAGTTTCCATACGGGAGTTGCCCCAATCCGACTCGCCACCACGACAACAGGCAAAATCCGACGCCAACTACACCACCGACGATCAACAGAGCGGCGAAGATAAGTGCTCTCTCAAGGGTAAAAGCTGAGGTTACTTTCTCAAAGGAATACGTTTCCGGTAAAAATCCTCGAAAAGCAGCGTAGCGTCGGGCAACAATCGCAAAAGACAAGCATTGGGCACCGATCAGCATGGTCATGCACCCGGCCACAACACTGTGCACGTCGAGTGCAACGCCGGGCGCCACCTCGATTGGACCAGGTAATGCTGCGAAGGTGACAAGGGACCCGAACACAAGAAACGCAACACCCGGGTAAAAGAACAGCCATCGCGGACTAAACATGAGCAGAAAGCGCAGGTGCCGCCAGCCATCACGCCAAGTTCTCAGATGGGGAGGTCTTGAGCGCCCATCCTTAGATAACGTGGTCGGTACCTCGCAAATCGCGAAACCCGACAGCGCGGCTCTGACGATCATCTCGCTAGCGAACTCCATGCCTGTCGTGGTCAAACCAAGAGCTACAAAGCGCTCGCGGTTAAACCCTCGGAGTCCACAGTGAAAATCGCCGACTGGTATGGAAAAAAATAACCTGCCAATGAAGCTGAGAACGGGATTACCTAGATACTTGTGTAGAAATGGCATCGCTCCATTCGCGATCCCACCTTTGAATCGATTGCCCATGACCAGATCGAAGCCATTGCGCAGTTGCTCCACGAACACGTCTAGATTCGCGAAATCATAGCTATCGTCAGAATCACCCATAATCACATACTTGCCGTTAGCCGCTTTTATTCCATGTAGCAGCGCGGCGCCGTAGCCACGGACAGGCACGTGCACAACTCGGGCACCGCAACTGGAAGCGAGATCAATCGAGCCGTCACTGCTCCCATTGTCGGCGATGAGCACTTCTCCATCGATACCACAACGCGCCAGAAATGCTTTGGCTTTCTTTATACATGTTGCCAGCGTCTCAATTTCGTTTAGACAGGGCATTAATATGGTTAATTCCATTCTCACCAGCCGTTTAATTTAATCCACTTCCAACGAATCTACGAGCTTTTCCGACAAACCAGCCTGGTATTTTGGTCGGTTACGGCGCGGGAATTACGAAAATCAATATATTCAGAATAACCAACAATCTTCTCAGCCGGACCGCTGTTGACATATGAATCGGGCACACTCGCCGACATATACCTAGAATCCCAAACGTAGCCCCATGAAGAAGCCAAGGCCATTACAACAAAAGGGGCAATTATTAATAAATTTCCCACAACCCCGATGCCGTGCATCGAAATAAAGCGAATTGTACTGACGTTCAAGATTAGCGGCAGATAAAGCCAATATCTCAATTCATGCGACTGCGGCATGAATGAAGTAATTATCAAAAGAACGATCGAAAGACCGAGTAACGTGCGCTGTGTTCTGTCGATACGGCGCCACCCGAGAGTTTGCGCGATCAAACATGCGAAAGTTGCAATAACATAGGCTTGGCCAAATCCACCTGTCCTGCTCTGCCCAAACATACGCGAGATATCACCAGCGCCCATCTCGAGACTATAGGCTGGCACCACGCCGCGCTTGATCCAATCAAACTCAGTGATTGATGTTATAAAATAAAATGACCCAATGTGGGGACCGTACTCCGGCCGAACAACATAATTCTGTTCTGGGCCAGAAAATAGCGTTTTGCCGGCCAATTCGACAGTTATTGGATAAAACGGGTTGCTGTGGACCAATAGATTGCGTATTTCCCAAGCGTTTACAGCAACGCCAATCGCAAAAATCCAAAAAAGGCAACTCCACGTTAGACGCCCCTGAAGAAACAAGGCGATCGCGAAGATCACCATAATGACCGAAGCAACCAGCGTGGATTGAAATTTAGTCATTGAGGCTGCTGCAAACACACAACCAAGCAGAAGCCACGATCCTGCCGCAACATTCTTCTTTTCGGCCAACACTTCAACGATGAGAACCAGGCCACACGAGAGCAAAAGTCCTGCTAGCAAATCGTTGTACGACGCAACCGCGTGTATTATAAGCAACGGACTCATGCAGCACGCCATGAGCATAAGTACAGGCGAAACCGCTAATCGGCGCTGCACGAGAATGACAAACCCAGCAAGCACTAGCAATTGTGGGACCACGACTGATCGAATAGTGCCAGTTAGCTTCCACATGAGTCCCTGAGTGAACTCGGAAAGCATTGGAAATCCTCGATAGCGATTCGCGATCGCAGCGCAAAGCTCAAATGTGCCCTTCCCGCCACCGATATTAAACAGGTACGAAGAAAATGGTAGATGATACGCCCAGCTATCGTAACCGATCACCGGAAATGTACACGCATACACAGCCAACAAGCCAATTAGCGAAAGTGCAATTGACAGATCGATACGCCGGCGAAGTTGTGTTGCATCGAGGCCAAGAGCCATAACGGATGTCGGTAATGGTTAGTTTAACGATGCACGAAAGTGGATCACTTCGGAACAGCCATTCCCGTTGTCGTCGTCCCCTTCGGCGGCGATAACAGATGCCGCCTGCCGCACGAAATCTGTTGACCAGCGCCGCGCGATTATACGCGGGCCGAGAAGCTGGAGAGGTTCATTTTTTCAGCCGCACCGAGCTATCCTGCACTGCGCAGCATCCTGTCCGCAGCCACGCTACGGCCCGTCAAGATAGGATTCCAGCAACCGAGCGCGCTGCCGCAGGGAGCAGTCGCCCCGCATCCGTCCTTGCGCTGGCCACGATGTTAGAACTTGAAGTAGATGAAGGGAATTTCGACACCGAACTGCCCGAGCAGTTGAAGCGCGACCAAACCGAATGCGATCGGCACGCCCACCAGTGCATAAGGCATCCGCTCCACCATCCAGTTTTGCAAACGGCGGTGTGTGTCTAGGGCACACCAAGCGGCGCTGATACCAAGCAACCACCAATACTCGCTGCTTGCACCTGCCGTGCTAAGCACATTTTTCGTTACGACCTGCTGGAGGATAGTCGAAGTGGTTGCGAAGTCAGTAGCACGGAACGGCACCCACGCAATGACTACCATAAGGAACGTCAGCGTGGTACTGAGGACTATAGTCAGGGGGCGCAACAGGCTGGGAACAGAGATACGACGTGCGACCGTGCGACCCCAAACGCGGTGAATGCACAGCATGGTGCCATGCGCGACACCCCACACCATGAAGTTCCAACTCGCGCCGTGCCATAGACCGCCTAATGCCATCACAATCATCAGGTTGACGTAGACGCGCAACGGTCCGACCCGATTACCTCCCAATGGGATGTACAGATAGTCGCGCAACCAGTTCGAAAGCGAAATGTGCCAACGCCTCCAGAAGTCCGCGATATTGGCCGCCAGATACGGTCGCTCAAAATTCGAGGGAAACCGAAATCCCAGAAGGGCTGCGCAGCCGCGTGCGATGTCCGTGTAACCGGAGAAATCGAAGTAAATCTGCATCGCGAACGCCACGATACCTACCGCAGGGCCGACAGCTCCGCTTCTCGGGTCATTGAAATATCCATCGGCGACAACAGCGAAGAAGTCGGCGAAGACTACTTTTTTTAATAGACCCTTAAGTATCTGGCAAAAACCCCATTTGACGTCTACCAAAGTCAACCCTGATTGCTGCCGAATCTGGGGGAAAAAATTCTCCGGGCGAATGATTGGCCCAGCTACCAGATGCGGAAAAAAAGAAATGAAGAGCGCAAAATCAACTGGACTCCTTACAGCGGGCACATCCTTCCGGTAAACGTCGCAGCAATATGCGATGCCTTCGAACGTGAAGAAGCTAATTCCCACGGGCAACACAATGCTGAGCGCCCAAGGATGTCCTTGGAGACCCAATAGGGTACTCAATGAATCTGCAAAAAAATCAAAATATTTGAAAAACCCCAGAACTGCAAGATTCAACACAATCGCGCAAGTAACCAGAGCCTTGCGTCGAGACTCCGCCGCATCGTCAATCGCGATACCAAGGTAGAAATTGGCGAGCGTTGAGGCGAACAACAGGATGCAAAGGCGAGGATCCCAAAACGAATAAAAGATGTAGCTTGCACCAACGACAATTATACGTCTCGCGTTCGGCTTAAAAAATGCAAGCAGCACTACTACAACCGCGAAAAATATCCAGTACTCGAAAGAATTGAAAAGCATCTCTACCGGCCCACAGGAAGTTTTTGGGTAACGAGATGTGCGAGTATTGGAGTAAGTAACTCACGACCGGTCTCATTTACGTGCAAAGAATCGAAGAAATACTTCGGCTGCTCCAAAGCGTCAATGGGGCTGGGATCAAGGAGGGTCAACTTTCCATTAGCCGCAAGCTCTCGCAAAGCACCACCGCCGGTGTCCGAATCCGACAGAAATTGCTCGTACGGCCCTCTAGGCGCCTGAAACACAAAGACTGGTATGCCGACTCGCCCGTACTCGTCAGCGATAGCCCCGTACCACCTCAAGCGGTATTGCGTAACCTGATTCGCGGATATCACTGGCTGCTTACCCAGCACGTGCTGCACATAGCCTTGCATCGCCACTACTTTGACCGGCGGCAACCCTGCTCCGGCAAAATCAAAAGAAGCAAGTTCATCGCGGCGCACGTCCGGCACATGCCCAGAAGCCCCCTTGTACCCCAACGACCACTCATAGAAATGGTCATGCCAAAGCCTCGCGTCAAACCTTCGCTTCCTTGGAGCTGCAGCAAAATCGAGTAAATCAAGCCGCGCGGTAGCAATAGGCAGCAGCATGCCTGCGAGCGCATGAATCTTATCGTCGAGCCCTGGGTAGCTTAAAGCAACGTCAAAAGCGTCTTTGTAGGTCGTCAATGGCTGCAAATAGGTCAGGTCATCTGTCCGCGCAGCAGCGTCGTAAGCCTGATGATCGTCATCGAACCTAGGAGCCATTAAAACAATGGCGGAAAATTTATTGAGATTCGGATCGATTTTCCGTAAAAAATAATACCAAACGCGCGGCTCTGTACCGGGCATTCCCGCCTGTACAAAGTTCACGTCCCGCCGACCGCTTGAGAGATTCGCGTTAACAGCAGAAAAGCCCTCACTAACTCGCGAGTCGCCTATAACGATTACATTCTTTGCACCGGGAACAATTTGATGGGATACTAGGCCCTCTCCTTGCTCCGCGGTCCCCATCGTCGAATCCGGCTTAACCCAGTAATAGTAATTACAAAGCCTGAATATTATGAAATTCATAGCGATGAGAAGGAAAATTGCAACAGCAAGCGGCCACGCTAGATGGCACACCAATTGTAGGCCGTTGAACTTGCCTACCAGTTGCTGCTCTTCTCGTTTTTTGTAATCGATTGCCGTCTCGGGCATAAAATCTCACCTGTTAAGCGGGCTATTCGCAAGCCGACAATCAACTTGGGAATCCACGCGATGCTCCCTAAACTCGCCCTTCGACGACGCGCCTAGGCACGCATAGACGACGAGGACAGTCGGCACCCACAAACACTTCCACCAACTCGCTGGCTACCGCTCCCCCGAATCGTCGCGATGTCAGTCGCGCCAACCGACGGCGTGGCACCGTCAACAGAGAGATTGCCAGACGGTCATGGACGCAAAGGCTTCGCAGGACGCCTAGAATCGCCCATAAAGCCTTGCATTGTACAGAGCAAGCTCTAGCTTAGGAACAGTCAGACCCATGGACCGCAAATGGGACACTAACAGCCTCGGCGAAAGCAGGCGAAGCAGGACATCCCCGAGCGGATCTTTCTTTCCGTTCTTGAAACGGGCGCTAACTTGCGGCAAGCTTACGCGCGCCAAAACTGCGCCGCACGAGCGACACAGTTAAAAAAAAGATTGAGCCGTAACCCCACTAGCCGTTGCTGCGGCCTTCGGGCATGATTTCACGTACGCAAAAACAGCGTCCTGCCAGTGATTTTTTGCCCGCCCGCACGGCGGGTCGCAAAGCCAATGGTACGCCGCAGCACAATTCATGTTTCGAATTATGCCCTGTACACCTTCGACGCAGATCCCGTCCAGAGATGCCTGCAATGCGTGGAGTCACTCTGCAGGGTCACGGGAAGCATCACTTGAAAAATTTATTGCAATGAAAAAAACGCTCTTGTCCTTGGTCGTACCCTTCTACAACGAAGAGGAAAGCGTCGAGCAATTCTTCCTGCGGGTACGCCTCGCGCTCGAGGCAATCGAATCAGTGGATTACGAAATAGTCTGCGTGAACGATGGAAGCAAGGACGATACCTTACTCAAGTTGATCGAGGCGGCCAGACACGACTCCAAAATCCACATCATCGATCTTTCGCGAAACTTCGGCAAAGAAGCAGCGCTCACGGCAGGTCTTAATGAAGCGTTAGGCGATATCGTTATCCCATTTGATGCGGATTTACAGGATCCGCCCGAGGTCATAGCGGATCTCGTTATGAAGTGGCAAGAAGGCTACGACGTCGTCGTGGCGAAGCGAGTAGATCGTGCCAGCGACACATTTCTGAAAAGATTTTCGGCGGCCGCATTTTACCGACTTCACAATAAGCTATCCGACGTGAAAATCCCTGAGAACGTCGGTGATTTTAGACTTATTACACGAGAGGTCGTTGAGGCTATAAAACTCATGCCCGAAAGCAGGAGATTTATGAAAGGTCTATTCGCCTGGGTTGGTTACAGGACGGCAACGGTAACTTACGCTCGTGAGTCC
This sequence comes from Paraburkholderia sp. GAS38, assembly GCF_050434965.1. Lineage (NCBI taxonomy): Bacteria > Pseudomonadati > Pseudomonadota > Betaproteobacteria > Burkholderiales > Burkholderiaceae > Paraburkholderia > Paraburkholderia sp. GAS38. The sequence continues at coordinate 78,119 of NZ_JBNDJO010000005.1, forward strand.
AGGGTGGCAGGGAAAACCAAGTTCTCAGCGTGGAAACTATGGAACTTCGCGCTTGAAGGATTGACTAGTTTCGGGACTCTTCCCCTTAGAGTCTGGTTCTACCTGGGACTGGCGGTCGCTCTTCTCTCCCTGGTCTACGCTGGTTACCTAGTTGCTCGGACGATGCTCCTGGGTATAGTCGTACCCGGATACGCCTCGATTATCACTGCGGTCTTGTTTTTGGGTGGCGTACAGCTTATAGGAATCGGCATCATCGGCGAATACGTCGGACGAATTTATGTTGAATCCAAGCAGCGCCCCGTCTACCTGATACGTCGTCGATATCGGGCGATGGAAAAGGAAGACGAAATCTAGATGATTCGGTCGCACCTTTAATCAACAATTATTTTTTATAAACCAATATTGCGACGATAAATCGTTAATTACAATCACTTTGACCAACACAATCCAAATTGAAAATTCAATCGACCGGAGTCGGGTTCAACTTGATTCCAAATAAACTTGCGCCCCATCAAATCCGGAGAGAAAGTGTCGACGCAGATCAACTTTAACTCACCGAAGAATCTTCTTTGGTCCGAAACATCGCAGGGCAAAATATTTGCGCTTTTCTGCATCGTTGCAACCTGTCTGCTATACAACAGCTGGCTCATCACTGGCCATCTATTCTTTTACTTCGACGACTGGAACTGGCTGGAGTTAGCGCAATTTTCACCGTGGAGCACCTATTTTCACGTTCTACCGGACATGATATACAATGACCGCCCGGTCGGCGGTCTGTTCATTAAAATAATCTACCAGATATTTTTTCTAAATCACACCGCGTTTAGTATTTCTTTTTTAGCGCTTCATACCATTAACTGCATATTTCTCTATGCAATTGGATCTCGCTATATTTCCCGAGTTGGGGCGCTTTTAGCCGCGATGTTAGCGGCGACGTGGCTATCATCCCTTACCAGTCTTACTTGGTCTGCGGCGGTATTTGATGTGCTAGGAGCGACTCTTTGCCTTGCGGCAATTTTTGTAAGGCAACTTTCAGTTAAAAGAAACGGTTCGTTTGCTCTCGACGTTTTAGGTGCGCTAATCTTTGCACTGTCGATACGGACTAAGGAATTTTCGCTGGGAAATATTGCCGTTATATTGCTTATTAACCTCCTCGCAGATCGTCAGAAATTCCGCGATGCGGTTAGGCAACTTGCGCCATATCTTGTGGTCTTCATAGTTTATTTTATTCGTTACGCATATCTCGAGGCGCACAAACCTCTCGACAGCGCTAATCCGTATAGCCTGAACCTGAATCCGATATCTATTGCCGGAAATTTTCAATTTTACCTTTCGACCCTTTTTTACAGCAATTTATTTGGTCAACTCTGGACTATATCAATAACTGCGCTGATATTGACTGGACTGGCATTCTCGACAAAAAAATCGATCAATTTATTTTTGATAGGTTTGTTCGGCTTCGCCGCGATGCTTGGCCCTACACTACTATTGCCAAAACATAGAGACGAGTTGTATTTGTACGCGCCACATTTTTTTATGGCCTTGGCGATTGGCGCAACTTACTCCAGAAATCGAATTAGCAAAATTACGGCAATCGCCGTGTGCATAGCAATTTTCGCCATGCCTGTCCTTGCTGGCCGATATCACGATATCGTGAATTACTATGAGACCTTGGCACTCAAGAACACCACGCAGTTATCTTCAGCACAGCGGGCTCTGGGACCTGTTGAAAAAGGAACCCGTGTTTTCATTACCGGCACGACACCAGTGTTTAATCCGTTCTCTTACGGACCTGGAAGTTCACTGAGAGTCGTCTATCGAGACAGTACGATCTCAGTAGTTGAATCGCCGTCTGTCGACACAATGAAAAACGCGTTTTGCAACAGCCGCGAACCTAAAAGAGCGCTTCAGTTTAATGACCAAACGGGGATAGACATTACATCGGAGATGTTATCATTTTGCGATAATCAAACAAAGGAGAAATAATTTTTCATTGAGATTTTTTTTAAAAATCGACCCTATTTCTCAAATCAAATGCATCGCTTGCAAATAGCAGTGCATTTGATTTATTAAATCTTAAAGAAACCTGAACCCGAATTAATCGCTAGTTCGTAAGATTCAACACAACTGCGTTCGAGCGTTCAATCTTGCTAAGTGATCGATACTCCAGAAATAAACTTTTCTCGCCAGCAACACTCAAGAGACCAGGTCTAATTTTGGCCGTCACTACTTTCGGGCCGATTGACGTATCCAGCTTGTGCCCAGCAAATATGATCGCCGTTCCGTCGGGTGGGGTTGAATCGACCGTCATCCATATAGCGGACGCGCCGTCCGGTTGCTCATTGAAAGAGGCCCCCCTCTTGCCCTCTTTCGGACCGAAATCCACAATGCGGACGGGTAACTCCGTCACGGCGATGAGATCGTGGGTTGTCGACACGGACCTCATTACAAAACAAGCTATCAAGAGTACGAGAAGAATTACGCCAAGCCTAGTCGCGGCCGACTGACTAGGGGAAAGCGTTGCACGTTGCTGCTTGTCGTGTAAGCGCTGCATTATAGACGGGAGCAGATGCCCTAGGAGAATGGCTGGCTTTTCGACAAAGCGCCAACTTGCAGCTGCGAACAAACATGCGACTGGCAATGCCAGAATCGTAAGAAGATAAGGATTAATATGGGTTGACGTGACCGAAGTGACAAACTGCTGACACGGCCACCCGTAAATATAGATTCCGTAGCTGAGATCCTGCTTCGGACGCCCAATTCTAGCGAGCAATGGCAATTGACCGAGATACACGATCGCCCAAATCAAGGCCATAAAAAAGAAAATTTCTTGTGCAATCCCCGAGCACAACGCAGCCAGAGTGCCGAGTATTATTCCGTGCCATATTTTTGGATAGATTTTCGGGGAAAGTGAAAACGTTAAAACGCCAGCGAAAAACATTGCGGCGGCACGATGTGCATAAGGAGCCGGGAAAAAGAAATCCGCTCCGGGCAAAGACACACGAGTCGCAAAGCAGCCGATAATTAAAATTATACTAATCAATGCGATGCGACGAAAGTTGGCCAAAAGCCCCAAGGCACCCATCGCCCCCAGAATTAGATACATCTTCATTTCTAGCGGCAGGGTGTGAATTGGCCCATTTATGGCCGATAAGGCGTGATCTCCGAAAGTGCCGTTGATATACCAATTTATGTCAAAACATGAATTTTTAACTATATAGTCGTAAAATCCATCATACAGTGGAGCGAAACGAAAATCACTCGGCGAAGAGAACAGACACGCAAGAAGCGCAGTGATAATCAAGCAAACGAAGAGCCCCGGCCAAACGCGAAATATCCGGCGAAGCGCAAACCGAATTACGTTGCGATCTTTGAAATAACTCTGCGCGACAAAAAGGCCACTAAGGAAAAAGAATGACTGGACGGCCAGTTGCCCCAGACTATTATTCGGCAACAACATTAAATCTATCGGATCCGAATAGCGCGTATCAAATGTCAGTCCAAACGAATGATAAAAGATGACACTCGCAGCCAGAAAGGCTCGAATCAACGTGTAATTATTTTCGTAACCGTTAATCGTCTCGCGTAAGGAACGACTGTTTGTCCAAAGTGACATACGAGGCCAAAGAATATGTGTGTGGAGGAGCAGACTTTCTGAAACAAACCGTTTTCGATTCGCTCGAACCAGTACTTCCGTTTTACTACCTCGCCAGTTTTGCCCGCAGTAATTATAACGGTCGGCACGGGGGGGAAGTCAGTCAAAAGTGGGGTGTCGATGTCACCTATCTGCCGAAGGCAACAACAACGCAGCACGTTGATCTCTCAGGGGTCTAAGTACCAATGTTCCAACCGAAGGGCGGTGGGGTTGGCCATCCCACGTATGTCCTGCCAGCGCAATCAATCTGTGCGCCACCGAGACGGTATAGCTCAAGCCCTCGTCGGTTGGAAGCATTCCTGCTATGCAGACCATTACGACGGTTCCACCGCCGCCGCACCCAACCGCCCATAAACATCCTCAAAACGCACGATATCGTCTTCGCCAAGATACTCGCCGCATTGGACTTCGATCAAGATCAGATCAACGACGCCCGGATTGGTCAGACGATGCTTCCGTCCAGCAGGAATATACGTAGACTCGTTCGGCTGCAACTGCATCACCTGATCGTCACAGACAACATCCGCGCAACCCTGGACGACAATCCAATGCTCGCTGCGATGATGGTGCATCTGCAGCGACAGCGACGCCCCCGGCTTCACGAAGATCCGCTTCATCTTGAAGCGCTCCCCCTCTTCGAGCACGGTATAGGTACCCCACGGACGATGCACCGTGCGATGAAGCACGCAACTCTCGTGTCCGTCACGTTTCAGTTGCGCGACGATCTGCTTCACATCTTCCGCCCGGTCACGACTCGCAACAAGCAAGGCATCGGGCGTATCGACAATCACCAGATCGCGTACGCCAATCGCACCGATCACCCGCCCTTGCCCGCGGATATAGCAGTCATTCACCTCGTACAGAGCCGCAGTGCCTTCAACCCGATTGCCCTGGGCATCCGGCGGCGTCAGTTCACTGACGGCCTTCCACGAGCCGATATCGCTCCACCCAAGGTCACACGCCACCACCGATACATTCTTCGAACGCTCCATGACCGCGTAGTCAATCGATACGTTCTCGACACGCTTAAACGACTCAAGTCCCAACTCAGCGACGTAGCTGCCACTGGAGACACTGCGCGTGCCCTCGGCCAACGCGCTCGCGACGCAATCGGTCATCCCCGGCACCCAATTGTTCAGTTCGTCAAGCATCGTCTCCGGCCGAAAGCAGAACATGCCCGCATTCCAAAGATGGCGACCGCCGTCCAGAAAGCGCTTCGCCACATCGAGCACGGGTTTCTCAACGAACTGCTTCACGGGTACGAGCGCCGTCGGCGCAGACACGCGCTCGTCGACTTCGATGTATCCATATCCTGTTTCCGGGCGCGTCGGCTGGATGCCGAACACCACGATGCCTTTCTCAGATGCGGCTTGCGCAGCAAGGGTCGCTGCGGTCACAAAGGTATCCAGTTTCTCAACCAACTGATCAGCCGGCATGACCAGCAGAACCGCGTCGGCGCCATGGCGCTCGCGCGCTACCAGCGTAGCGGCTGCGATCGCCGCCGCAGTGTTGCGGGGCGCGGGCTCGAGCACAAACCCGAGCTCGACGCCGTCGACCTTCACTTCGGCGCAATCGTCCTTGACGAGAAAGTAGGTATCCCGATTCGTGACGATCATGACCTCGTCGACGCCCGGTAGCGCACAGGCACGCAGATACGCTTTTTGCAGCAGACTTTGCCCATCCGAAAGTCGCATGAACGGCTTCGGGAATGCCTCGCGCGAGACTGGCCACAGTCTCGTACCCGAACCACCGCAAATAATCACGGGAACGAGCTTCGTTGAAGCCCCGGTGGATTCGATAACTTTCATGCTTCACCTCGCAATGGGGCAGCGTTCAACAGATGAGCGCACGAGATCGAAACCTGGCTGCCCGCTAGAAATTTCGGGAACGGCCGGCCCACCGCTACAGCGCGAGCGCACATCCCCGTGAATCTGAAAACTTTAAGCATCGTCAGTACGCGTCCACAGGCACGCCAACATCAATGTCCTGTGCCAAAGCATTTCGCATGGCTGCTCGCGAAAAATGTGCTGCGACATAGCCTCGACCCGCATTCGCGGCCGTGTGCCAGCGATCATCGTCACGCACCAGGGCCACCACATCTTCCGCGAGCTTGTATGGATCGTCCGTGACGGGAACGATGTCCTCCAATCCAGGTAGGCCCTGTGCTCCGACCGGTGTAGTGACAAGCGGGACACCGAAATGCAGCGCCTCGACCACTTTGTTCTTCACCCCTGCACCGAAACGCAACGGCACGATCACAACACGCGCAAGATCGTACAACGCGGTGAGACGCTCATCGCTCACGTACCCGGTCACCGTCACGTTAGGGCCGGCAAGTGCCTTGACCTCGTCCGTCGGATTGGAACCCACCAGCGTCAGGTGAATCTTCGGCAGTTCGGCTCTGATGAGCGGCAGAATCGCCGTTACAAGCCAAGTGGCGGCATCAACGTTCGGCGGATGACCGAACCCCGCCACAAACACAATATTGCTGCGCTCAGCTAGCGCGATCTCGTCACCGGCGTTCGGCCGTGGTTCGAAGAAATAGCCAGGCAAGGTCCGGGCCGTCACACTCGGATCAAGCCGCTTCACCGTCTCTGTCTCCGTGGGGGACGGATAATAAACGACGTCGGCCGCTTTCCAGATCTTCATCTCGCGCACACGCTCTGTCTCGGACTGACGCTGCACCTTTTGATCGCCCGTGATCGCAAACTCGCGCTGCAAGCGCTCGAAATGGATGTCGTGGCCGTAGTAGAGCAGCTTTGCCTTAGGCGCGTATTTGCGCAGCGGCGCGATTAACGATTCACTGATGTGCGGCCGATTCAGGAATGCATAGTCCAGCGTACCGGCATTCTCCTTCGCCCACTCGTCGAACCCGCCCACGAACTCAGCACCGTAGAAGACCTCGACGCCCATGGCCTGCAAAGGCTTCACGTAGACCGGGTCGTACCAAAGATTCTCGGGCCAAAACTTCACACTTAGGCCCATTTCCGTCAAAACGCGGATGACGCACATCACCGATCGCGATCCAGCGTCACGGTCCGGCTGCGGAACATAGTGATCCACGATGAGAATCGATTTCTTGCGAGCGCTTCGATCCCGCGCCACCGTTACATGGGTACCGTTCTCGAAGTGCTCCGCGTCCAACACCTCGCGCCAGCGCTCACGCAGCTTCTTCTGGTTCACAACCTGGTATGCCTTGATACCGGTTCCGGTGTCGGTGCCGTGAGAAATGCCCTCGTAGTGGATGATGACGGATGCCGGCTGGTAGTAGACCTTCTTACCCGTCGCACGCACCTTGAACGCGAGATCCGCATCTTCGCAATAGGCCGGAACGTAGTGCTCGTCGAAGCCACCCAACTCGGTGAACAGATCACGTCGAATCAGAAGAGACGCGCCAGAGCAATAATCCACTTCCTTCACGTAGTTATAGGCGCTCTTGGACGGATCATCGAGTCGCCCGAAATTCCAAGCGGAGCCGTCCTTCCAGAAAATCCCACCCGCCTCTTGAAGACGGCCGTCCGGATACACCAGCTTCGAGCCGACCATGCCGCAATCCGTCCGCGTTTCGAACAGATCCACCATGGTGTCGATCCATCCTGGCGTGACTTCCGTGTCGTTGTTCAGGAAGTAAACAAAATCACCTCGCGCATGCGACGCCGCGTAGTTGCAGGACCGAACGAAGCCAAGATTTTGCGGATTCAATACAAAACGGATGCCCGGAATCTCTTGCATCCTCATGATGTCCGCGTCCCCGGACGCATCCTCGGCGACGATGATCTCAATTGACGCGACAGGTAGGTGCTCGGCGATCGAACGAACGCAAGCCAAGGTATGCGGGAGATTTCCGTAAGTGGGAATGATCACCGAGACACGCGGTGCCTCCACTTGCGTGAACTTCAGGCTAGCAATCGTGCTGTCGATTTCTGCCGGCACAATTGGGCCACGGCCCAATACGCTTGGGAGTGGCTGACCCTGACGTTTCCAGGCCTCGTAGTACACCACGCCCTCGAAAAGAGGACCCGCAACACGGAAAACGAGATCCGCCACCTTCGCCTTTTGCCGAGGAGTCAAAGGCAGAGCCAGATATGCCGCACGGGCCCATTTTCGAGCATAAGGTCGCAGCGGCTTCACGATCGACGCAAAATCGCCTCTTGCAGCACGCACAATTCCTCGGACCGGCGCAGTTATCCTCCACGAAGTCGAAGCATAGACTTCAGTGAGTTTCGCTTGCAACTCACCGACCTGCACCTGCAAGTCGTCGCGCTCGTTCCGCAATTTCTCGAAGCCGGTCCCATCAACGATGGACTCAAAGGCTTGCCGCGCTTCTTCAGCCTCTCGGCGAGCCTCCTCCAGGTCGCGTTTGGCGACCTCGGCTTCTCGCTGAGCTTCTTCTGCCTTTTGCCGTAAGCCCTCAAACGCCTCCAAACCACCCGCAGCGTGATACTGGGTTAGCTGAGCATCGAGATCCAACGCCCATTTCGTACGCTCCTCGAATTCGGTCTGCAGCCGGAAAATCTCTTTGTCTCGCGCTGCGACTTCATCAGTCTGGCGGTTAGCCCACTCGATGATTTCGTCTTGCCTCGCGTAGAGATCGCTGCCTTCTTCGAAAAATACCGAGGCCTGAAGTTTTGACGGCACCGACCCGCTGTCCTTCGAGCATACCGCCAGGAAGTACATGATCGCGTCGAGCTTCGGGGTGCAACCCGCCACCACGTCGTCGCTGAGCGTGTGGGCCGTGTAGGACGTATCGCGCCGGTCTTCGGGCAGGATGATCGAACTCGTCGCCAGTCGTTGACCAAAGTAGGTCACGTCGGAGAAGTGGCGTTTTACGAGCGCATCGAGTTCTTCGAAATACAGTTCTTTAACGTGAAATTCATTCTGGTAATTCCGGTCGTCGGAATATACCTTCTTATTCGGCGAAGAGAGAATGAGAAAACCACCCGGCCGAAGCACGCGATGGATTTCGGACAGCATCTCCTCCTGCTCCAGCAAATGTTCGATCGTTTCGAAAGAAACAACCGCATCGAAAGAAGCGTCCGGCAACGGGAGGTCGCTCGCACTGCCACTCAAAAACGAGAGGTTCTTGACATTCGAATACTGCTCACTCGCGTGCGCAACCGCCTCCGGCGAGATATCGACGCCTGTGACAGTCTTCGCCACTCTTGCGATGATCGCCGAACCGTAACCCTCGCCGCATGCCACATCGAGAACATCCAGCCCTGCGATACCCTGCGAGGCCCACGCATAGCGATGCCAGTGTTCATAGCGGATATCGCCCGCCTCAGTCGGAACGTACCGCTCGCCGGTAAACTGGATCATGCCACTGACCTCTCTTTTTCAACGCTAATGCGCAACATAGGAATGCCAATCAGGCCATGACGCATCGTGCTGTCGACCGTGCGAAATTGCAACGCGTCGTGGAGCCAATGCTGTTGTGTATGATCGAGTTGTGTCCCGGATGCCACGGCGGTGTCGATGGAGTAAGCACCCGCCGGCATCACCGGCATGCGGAACTGGAACGAGGCACGGAACTGGTCTTCCGCGGCGCCCTCGATAAGATCCTCATAACTCAGATGGGTATTGTCGCCAAACAGCCGCTGTCCGAGTCGGTCCTTCACATAGAAACCGAAAATCAGTCCGGAGAGCTCGGCATGAACCTCGACTTTGATTTCCAGCGTGACGAGTTCACCGCCCTGCAGCAGTTGTGTCTGGTTCCCGTCTTCGTCAAGTAACGCAACGTTGACGATCGACGCCCCGCCGGCGCCGAACGCGCTCTTATCCGCGTCCGGATCGAACTCGAATACCTGGGTTACGTTACGATCCTTCAATCCCTCGAGCCTGACATCCACGACATCCCGCGCTTCCATCTTGGCGCGCGCGCGTGCTTTCTTGGCCGCGGTTACCGAAACCCCCTGAGCCTTCCGGTCGAGCACATGTTGCTCGGCGAGATAGGCCTCGACAACTTCCTTTGCCGAGCCGTCCATACGCACGGAGCCACGGTCAAGCCAGACGGCTCGCGAACACAGACTCGTTACCGCGCCAACGTCATGACTGACAAACAACAACGTGCCGTTTTTCTGGAACTCACGCAGGAATCGCATGCATTTCTGCGTGAAGCGCACGTCGCCGACGGACAGCGCTTCGTCCACCACGAGCACGTCGGCGTCCACGTGCGCAGCGATCGCGAACGCAAGGCGAACGTACATCCCGCTCGAATACGTCTTCACCGGTTGTGAGACAAAATCGCCAATCTCGGAGAACTCGATAATCGACTGGTAACGCTCCTTCAACTGCTTTTCGCTCAGCCCATAGAGCATCCCGCTCAGGTAGACGTTCTCTTCGCCAGTGAATTCTGGGTTGAAGCCCGCACCGAGCTCAAGCAGAGCGGCGACCCGACCGTGACGCTGCACCTGTCCCTGTGTCGGGAACAGCGTGCCGCAAACCAGCTGGAGGAACGTCGACTTACCCGAACCGTTCTGCCCGATGATCGCGACCGTCTCGCCGCGGGTAATGGTCAGATCGACGTTTCGCAGCGCCCAGAACTCGCGAAAATATTCCTTCGGCTGCCGACCGATCATCCGCGCGAGGCGCGGCAGAATCATCTGTTTCAGCCGGTCCTGCGGAGCACGGTAAATTTCGTATCGCTTGCCGAGACCCTGTACCTCGACAGCGGTCTGCTTCACGCTATCAGAGCACATCAGCGAATCCTTTCCGCGTTTTTTGAAACCACAATAGTCCGAGCGTAGCAATCACGTAGGCAACCACAGCATAGATCGCCCAGCCGATCCAATTAACCTGTCCACCCCAGATTGCGACAGTGCGAATCTGGTCGATGACGAACGTCAAAGGATTCAGCATGATGACGGAGCGCAAACGCGGCGGCACTGACGTCAAAGGATAGAAAACCGGCGCCATGAACATCAGCAGGGATGACACAATCCCCATCACCTGTCCCAGGTCACGCATGAACACGCCGAACGACGCGAGAAACCACACCAGCCCAGCAATCAGTACCACGAACGGCAGCAGGATCACGGGAACGAAAATCACCGTCCACGGAATATGCCCTTGCCAAAGCAAGATCGCGACAAGGAGGATCACCGACGCCACCAGCATATGGAACAACGCCGTACCAATCGCGATCCACGGCAGCGTCTGAAGAGGAAACACAACCTTCTTGACGTAATTCGGGTTACCCACCACGAGCATCGGTGCACGCGTCAGACACTCGGAAATCAGGTTGTGCGCAAGAATACCCACAAACATCACGACAGCGAATTCAATATGGTCGTCGGATGCCGCCCGCCATCTCGACTTAAACACAAACCCAAACACAAACGTATAAATGCTCAACATCAACAACGGCGTAATGAACGACCAGAAGAGTCCGAGAAACGAACCCTTATAGCGGCCGGCCACCTCGCGTTTGACGAACTGCACGATCAGGTGCCAGTTCTCCGTGAGCGAGTACACGACTGCCAGCGGATGCAGCAGTCGATTTGGTGTTTCCATACCTGTTCCTGTTTGCAATGCGGGACGCGCTTACTGCCCCAAAAGATCGTCCAGCGCCAGCGCGAGCCCTTCGCGCCAGTCGAGGCGACCGAGCCTGAAGCGTCGGTCGAACTTATCGTTGTCGAGCATGGAGTACTGCGGGCGGCGTGCCGGCGTCGGATACTCGTCCGAGGCAATCGGCTCGATCGAGGTCGCCTTGATCGCCATCTTCCCCGACGCGCGCGCACCTTCGATGATCGCGCTCGCGAAGCCATGCCACGTGGTCTGGCCCGCGGCCGTCATATGGAACAAGCCGGACTCGAATTCGCCGGCATTGCGCTCGCGCTGAGCCTGCGCCACCACATGCGCCGTGAGATCCGCAATCATGCGCGCCGAGGTCGGCGCACCCGTCTGGTCCGCCACCACGCGCAGGCTGTCGCGCTCGCCGGCCACGCGCAGCATGGTGCGCAGAAAGTTGCGGCCGCGCGGGCCGTACACCCAGGTGGTCCGCAGCGTGAGCCAGTCGCCGGCCACGTTTTCAATCGCCCGCTCGCCGGCCAGTTTGCTCGCGCCATAGGCATTCAACGGCGCCACCGGATCGAGCTCGACGTACGGTGTGCTCGACGAACCGTCGAACACGTAATCGGTCGAGTAGTGGACCATCAGCGCGTTCTGCGCGCGCGCCGCCTCAGCCAGCACGCCCACCGCCTCGGCGTTCACACGGTTTGCCAACGCGGTTTCGGTTTCCGCGTTGTCGACCGCCGTGTAGGCCGCCGCGTTGACGATCACGTGCGGACGCACCGACGCCACCAGCTTCGCCAGCGTCTCCGGCTTCGCCAGGTCGGCTTCGTTGCGGTCGAACGCCACGACGTCGCCCAGCGGCGCCAAGGCACGTCGCAGCTCCCATCCGACCTGCCCGTTACGGCCAGTCAGCATGATCCTCATTCGAACACCTCTGCTTCGGCAAGCGGCCGCCCTGCCGCATCTTTCGCGGCAACCTGCGGCTCGCCCTCGAGCGGCCATTCGATACCCAGCGCCGGATCGTTCCACAGCAGGCTGCGTTCGAACTCGGGAAACCAGTAATCCGTAGTCTTATAGAGAAACTCGGCGCTTTCCGACGTCACGCAGAAACCGTGCGCGAAACCAGGCGGCACCCACAGTTGCCGCTTGTTGTCGGCGGACAAGACCACGCCCACCCACTTGCCGAAGCTCGGCGAACTGCGCCGGATATCCACCACGACATCGAACACCTCGCCGGACACCACACGCACCAGTTTGCCCTGCGGATGCTGGATCTGGTAATGCAAGCCACGCAGCACGCCCTTCGCCGAACGCGAATGGTTGTCCTGCACGAACTCGGCGTCGACGCCGGTTTCTCTCGTGAATTCGCGTGCGTTGAAGCTTTCGTAGAAGAAGCCGCGCGCGTCACCGAACACCTTGGGCTCGATGATCTTCACGTCCGGCAAAGCGGTCTCAATTACATGGATGGCCATGCCAAGGGGTCCGAAAGTAGATGTTGCAGATACTGCCCATAGGCATTCTTCGACAGCGGCGCGGCCAGCTTCTCGAGTTGCTCCGGGCTGATCCAGCGCCGCCGGAACGCAATTTCCTCAGGGCAAGCCACCACCAGCCCCTGACGCTTCTGCAGCGTTGCGATGAAGGTGGCCGCTTCGATCAGCGAGTCGTGCGTGCCCGTATCGAGCCAGGCATAACCGCGCCCCATGATCTCGACGTTGAGCGCGCCGTTGGCGAGATACCGCGAATTGACATCGGTAATTTCCAGCTCGCCGCGCGGCGACGGCTTGATGTCGGCCGCGATATCGCAGACCTGCTTGTCGTAGAAGTACAGGCCCGTCACCGCGTAGTTGGAGCGCGGCTTGACCGGCTTCTCTTCAATCGAAAGGGCCCGGAACTGCTTGTCGAATTCCACCACGCCGTAGCGCTCGGGATCGTGCACGTGATACGCGAACACGGTTGCACCGTCGTCCTGCCCGGTGGCGCGCTCGAGCTGCTTGGCGAGGTCGTGCCCGTAGAAAATGTTGTCGCCGAGAATCAGCGCCGACGGATCGTTGCCCACGAAATCGCGGCCAATGATGAAGGCCTGCGCCAGACCGTCGGGCGACGGCTGAACCGCATACTGGATGTTCATGCCCCACTGGCTGCCGTCGCCGAGCATCGTCTCGAAGCGCGGCGTGTCTTGCGGCGTGGAGATAATCAGAACGTCACGGATGCCCGCTACCATCAGTGTGGATAGCGGGTAATAGATCATCGGCTTGTCGTAGACCGGCAGCAATTGCTTCGATACGACGTGAGTGATCGGGTACAGACGCGTACCCGACCCGCCTGCGAGAATAATGCCCTTGCGCGCCATGACGGTGCCCTTACGCGCGCTGCGCGTAGTTGGTCTCAACCCACTTGCGGTATTCACCCGAAGCCACTTCGTCCACCCACTCCTGGCTGTCGAGATACCAGCGCACGGTCTTCGCCATGCCCGTCTCGAACGTCTCAGCCGGCTTCCAGCCCAGTTCGCGCTCCAGCTTGCGGGCGTCGATTGCGTAACGGCGGTCGTGACCCGGACGGTCCGTCACATAGGTGATCTGTTCGCGGTACGAGCCGGCCGCCTTGGGACGCTGCGCGTCGAGCAGGTCGCACAGGGTATGCACGACTTCGAGGTTCTTCTTCTCGTTCCAGCCGCCCACGTTGTAGGTCTCGCCGGGCACGCCGCGCGCGAGCACTTCGCGGATGGCGCTGCAGTGGTCGCCCACATACAGCCAGTCGCGCACGTTCTGACCGTCGCCGTACACCGGCAGCGGCTTGCCGGCCAGCGCGTTGGCGATCATCAGCGGAATCAGCTTCTCGGGGAACTGGTACGGGCCGTAGTTATTCGAGCAGTTGGTGGTCAGCGTCGGCAGGCCGTAGGTATGGTGATACGCGCGAACCAGGTGGTCGGAGCCGGCCTTGGTGGCCGAATACGGGCTGTTCGGGGCGTACGGCGTGGTTTCCGAGAACTGCGGGTCGGTTGCGGACAGCGAACCGAAGACTTCGTCGGTCGAAACGTGCAGGAAGCGGAAAGCGGCCTTGTCGGCCTCGCCCAGCGTGTTCCAGTAAGAACGGGTGGCTTCCAGCAGCGTGAAGGTGCCCACCACATTGGTTTGCACAAAATCGGCAGGGCCATGAATCGACCGGTCGACGTGGCTTTCGGCCGCGAAGTGCAACACGGCACGCGGCTTGTGCTCGGCGAAGAGCGCGTCGAGCGCGGCCCGGTCACAGATATCGGCTCGTACGAAGACATGGCGCGGGCTGTCCTGCAGCGACTTGAGCGTGCGCAAGTTGCCTGCGTACGTCAGCTTGTCCACATTCAGGACCGACTCATCCGAGGCGTTCAACCAGTCAAGCACGAAATTGGCGCCGATAAAGCCGGCGCCGCCCGTTACCAGGATCATGAAATTCCCTTCTAGATGTTCGTGGCCGATGCAACCGGACTTGTTGATCTGGTCACCCGCGTTGTGGTCGTATGTAGCGATTTTTATCGCCTTACACCTGCACCCTATATGTAAAAAAGGCGTCAGCACCCGCTATTTTATGAAGCCCCGATTATAAAGCGGCAGCGGGCAAAAACTAGAGACCTAACAACTTGAAACAGCTTGACAAAGTTCATTCCCGAATGGCAGCAAAAAAGGCAAATCTTTCCTGAACTTTATAAAACACGACCTCTGTCAGTTCCGGCACGAATGATCGGAAGAAAACGGCCTGTCACTGCCTGAAGTATTCTGACAGGTAAGACTTACAGCGCTGAAAGATAAGGGCGTTGTGCTGCAACAACGGACTACGCCGCCAACATCCACTCCAGCGTCTGCCGAAACTCGATCGCCTCCAACTCCGGCACCAAGGTCCGCAGCTTGGCGGGCGATCCGACCAGCACCTTCACATCGGTCTGCCGCACGAAGGCCGGATTCACCCGAATCTCCAGATCATGGCCGGTGATGTCGCTGGCCATTGTCAGGATTTCCCTAAGCGTATAGGGCTGCCCGGTACACACGTTCACCGTTTCGCCTACCGCGGCGGAATCGAGCAGCGCCTCATAGGCCCGCACGACGTAGCGCACATCCGAAAAGTCGCGCGCCACGTCGATATTCCCCAGCGAGATCTCAGGCTCGCGCCGCGCGAAATGCTCGACGATCTTCGGTACGAGGAAGTTCGAGGTCTGGCCGCGGCCGGTGTAGTTGAAGGGCCGGGCAATCAGAATGGGCAGCCGGTCGAACCACGTGCGCGCCATCGACTCCATCGCCGCCTTGCTCGCCGCATAGTGATTGACGGGCGCCACGGGAAAGCTCTCGTCGATCGCGTCGCTGGTCACGTTGCCGTAGACGTTGGCACTGCTTGCCACCAGCACCTTGCGCGGCGTATGGCCCACATCCGCACAGGCCTGCAGCAGGTTCAGCGTGCCGAGCACGTTGACGCGGTAAAAATCGAGCGGGTCGTCGTGGCCGACAAAACTGATGGCGGCCAGATGCACGATGTAGTCGGGCCGCACTTCGTCGATCACCTGCCGGCATTGCTCGAGCGAGGTGATATCGAGCCGGCGCCGTGAAGGCGTCCCCGGCGCGCCGGCGCCGGCCACGGTCTCGGTGACCGCGTGGCCGCTCGCGAGCAGACCGGCGATCAGCCATGCGCCGGTAAAGCCACTGGCTCCGGTAACGAGTGTTCGTGTCAGGCGTTCAGCATGCGTTGCTGGTTTCGTCGTTTCTCCGCTCACCCAGATTCTCCTGTTTGCGACGTGTTGGCTACCTGCCTGTGACCTCTGGGCAGCCTGCTCTGCAGCCGGTTTGCTACGGTGACCTGGCGCCGCGCGACAACGTCGCAATAACGTCTCAATCGCGCTGCACCAATCGGGCTATTATGTCACGCTAACGCGCAGCCTCCTGCGCCCGTGCATCCCTGATTCCGCCCCAGATGACCGTCTCCAGCCTGCCGAATTCCATCCCCCTTGCCTTCGGTGACCTGCAAGGTTGCCGCACCCAGTATCAGCAACTGCTCGCGAAGGCCGCGCCTTCCGCCGACACGCCGCTGTGGTTCGCCGGCGATCTCATCAATCGCGGCGGCGAGTCCCTTTCCACCCTGCGCGACATCATCGCATTAGGCGAACGCGCCAAGCCGGTGCTGGGCAATCACGATCTGCATCTGCTGTCGGTATCCGCAGGCATTCGCAAGTCGAAGAAAGGCGACACCATCGACGAGATCCTCGCCGCGCCCGATGCGCAAGACCTGCTGCATTGGGTCCGCCATCGTCCGCTGGTGCATTTCGAGAACGGCATGCTGCTGGTGCATGCCGGCGTGTTGCCGCAATGGGATGTGACGCTCACGCTGGAACTCGCCGATGAACTGCAGCGCGCGCTGCAGGCGCCCAACTGGAAGGAAACGCTGGCGGGTCTGTACGGCAACGAGCCGAATCGATGGAAGCCCGGCCTGAAGGGAATCGACCGTCTGCGGCTCACTTGCACCGCGCTCACGCGCATGCGTTTCTGCAATCCGGATGGCGTGATGGATTTCAGCACGAGCGGCGGCCTGAACTCCGCGCCGCCGGGCTTCATGCCGTGGTTCGACGTGCCGTCGCGCAAGACGGTCGACGTCACGGTGGTGTTCGGCCACTGGGCCGCGCTGGGCCTCTTGATGCGGGACAACCTGATCGGCCTCGATTCAGGTTGCGTGTGGGGCGAGAAGCTGTCCGCCGTGCGGCTCGCGGCCAACCCGGCCGATCGCGCACTGACCCAGGTCGAGTGCGAGGGCTGCCGCGCCTCCGCCGACTAGGCTGAGCGCCCTTGCTGATCGACGCCGTCGATCAGCGTTCCTGTTTGAGCGCCTTGAATGTCTTGAGACGCTTGAGACCTGCCTGCCTCCGCTCCACTCGCCCTGGCAACCGGTGCGCTTTCGAGCGCTGCTGTTGCGCCTGCGCCCATGCCCATGCTCTCGCCTTGCAGGCTGCGTAACGCCGCGCCGATCGTCTGCTCCGCCTGCGCCGCCAGCGAGCGCCGGTCGGCCCCCGGCGCCAGCGCCTCGCCCACGTAGACATGCGCCGTCAGCGGTCCGCCGCGCAGCAGCGCGTCAAGCGACTCGCCGAGCGAGAGCTCGCCGATATACGCCGGCGCCGTCGATTGCCGGCCCTGCGCGTCTTCGTACATCAGGCAGAGCGGTTGCACCGGACTCCCCGCCGAGACGGCCGCCTGAAACATGTTGGCGTGGAACGGCAGCAGCGCCAGACCATCGGACGTGGTGCCTTCCGGGAACACGCACATCAGTTCGCCCGCGCTCAGCCGGTCGGACAGTTCATGCATGATGCGCTTCGCATCGCTACGCTTTTCACGCTGGATGAACACCGTGCCCAGTTGCTGCGCGAGCCAGCCCACCACCGGCCATTGACGGATCTCGGCCTTGGAGACGAACGGCGTCGGCCGCCAGGCGTTGATCACGTAGATGTCGATCCACGAGATGTGATTGGCCACCACCAAGGCGCCGGCGTCGAGCCGCGCGCTGTCGTTATGGACCACGAGGCGCATGCCGCACAGCCGCAACATCTTCAGCGACCACGCGCGATTGAGCGCTTCCCGTTGCGCAGCAGTGGCACGCGGGAACCGCGTCGCCACCGTCCACATGCCGTGCAGCAGGTGCACGATCAACCGGGCCTTGCGAAGTGCGAGCTTCATGGTCAGAACGTTCCGTTTCGGTCGCCAGGGGTCGATGTTAATTTTAGGCGCGAGGCCGGGTCTTCAGGAAATCAGCGCTGTTCGAACGCCACGTGTCCGGAGACGATCGTCGCCCGGACGCGCGCCGGCAATTCGTAGCCGAGGAACGGCGTGTTGTGCCCCTGGCTCTTCAGCGCACGCGGCTCGACCCGCCAGTACGCGTGGCGATCGAAGACGCACAGATCCGCGGCCGCGCCGACTGCGATGCGCCCCGCGTCCAGCTTGAGTACACCGGCCGGCGCCGCGGTAATGCGGTTGAGCGCCTTCGCGAGCGGCACGCCCGCTTCTTCCGCCCACTTCACCGTCAGCGACAGAAACAGCTCCAGCCCGGTCGCGCCCGGTGTGGCCTCGGCGAACGGCAGCAGCTTTTCGTCGTCGTCGACGGGGGTGTGATCGGAGCAGATCGCGTCGATCGTGCCGTCCGCGAGTCCCGCACGGATCGCATCGCGATCGCGCTGCGAGCGCAGCGGCGGGTCGAGGCGGAACTGCGCATCGAAGTAGCCGATGTCCAGATCGATCAGGTGGATATGATTCACCGTCACGTCGCAGCTCACCGGCAAGCCTTCCGCTTTCGCCGCGCGCATCAGTTCGACCCCCGCCGCCGAGGACAGATGCGACAGATGCACGCGCGCGCCGGTCACGCGGACCAGTTCGAAAATCGTATGCAGTGCGATGGTCTCAGCCGAAACCGGCACGCCCGAAAGCCCCAGCCGCGACGCCAGCGCGCCGCTGGCCGCCACGCCACCCTTGCCGAGATACGCATCCACGGGACGCAGCCACACGGTGTAGCCGTAGGTGTTCGCGTACTGCAGTGCGCGCAGCAGCACCTGCGTATCCACCACCGGCACATCGGCCTGCGAGAAGCCGATGCAACCCGCTTCGGTCAGCTCGACCATCTCGGTGATCACCTGGCCTTTGAGGCCCACCGTCAGCGCGCCGAGCGGATACACATGCGCCTGGTTCAGATTGCGCGCGCGGAACTTGAGCATTTCGACGAGGCCCGGCTCGTCCAATACCGGATCCGTGTCGGGCAGGCAGACGAGGCTCGTCACGCCGCCCGCGAGTGCGGCGGCCATTTCCGATTCGAGCGTGGCCTTGTGTTCATAGCCCGGCTCTCGCAGGCGCGCGGCGAGATCGACGAGGCCCGGCGCGATCGCGAGGCCGGTGGCGTCGATCGTCTTCTCGGCCTGGAAATCCGCGGGGGCGCTGCCAAGCGCAACGATCTTGCCCGCTGAGATAAATACGTCCTGCTGCTGTTCGGTGCCGGCTGACGGGTCGATCAGCGTGCCGCCTTGAATATGAATCTTCATGCGCTGCCTTTTTCTGTGTTGCCTGAGACGCTCAGTCGTTGCCTAGTCGTGATTGCCCGCGACGATCCCCATCACCGCCATGCGCACGGCAATGCCGAACGTGACCTGATTCAGGATCACCGATTGCGGACCGTCGGCCACCTGCGAGTCGATCTCGACGCCGCGGTTCATCGGGCCCGGGTGCATCACGATTGCATCGGGCTTCGCAAGCGCGAGACGCTCGGGCGTCAGCCCCCAGCTCTTGAAGTACTCCTGCGCCGACGGCAGCAGCGCACCGCTCATCCGTTCGTTCTGCAGACGCAGCATGATGATGACGTCGACGTCCTTCAGGCCTTCGTCGAGATTGTGGAACACCCGCACGCCCATCTGTTCCAGGCCGCCCGGCAGCAAGGTGCGCGGACCGATGGCGCGCACTTCCGGCACGCCGAGCGTGGTCAGTGCATGGATGTCCGAACGCGCCACCCGCGAATGCAGGATGTCGCCGACAATCGCCACCCGCAGATTCGTGAAGTCCTTCTTGTAGTGGCGAATCGTGTACATGTCGAGCAGGCCCTGCGTCGGGTGCGCATGACGGCCATCGCCGGCGTTGATCACGTGCACGTGCGGCGCGCAGTGCTCGGCGATCAGGTACGGCGCGCCGCTCGACGCGTGACGCACCACGAACATGTCGGCATGCATCGCGGACAGGTTGTTGATCGTGTCGAGCAGCGACTCGCCCTTGCTGGTGGACGAGGCATTGATGTTCAGATTGAGCACGTCCGCCGAGAGGCGCGTCGCCGCAATCTCGAAGGTGGTGCGGGTGCGCGTCGAGTTCTCGAAGAACAGGTTGAACACCGACTTGCCGCGCAGCAGCGGCACCTTCTTGACCTCGCGGTCCGTCACGCTGACAAACTGCTCGGCGGTGTCGAGGATGTGATTGACGATCGCGCGCGGCAGGCCTTCGATCGTCAGCAGATGCTTGAGCTCACCGTTTTTGGTGAGCTGCGGGTTGCCCTTCAGGAAGCCGTGCCGAAAGCGGTCCGGCGACGGCGTCTGGCCGGTAGTGTCCTGGGAAACCTGGGTGGCGGTGTTCATGAGAGACCTGATTCAAACGTGTACGAGTCGTGCTGCGAGTGCGTGTGGGGTGCAGCGTGTTGCTTGGAGCGTGTAGCGTATGGCGTGTGGTTTGCGGCACACGTCGCGCTCAATCGGCGCGTGCTTCGGTGTGGAACGTGAAACGCTCGGTGGCGCCAGTGGTGTCGCGCGCGAGTACGAGCGTAGCTTCAGCCGGCACATCAACCACGCCGCCGACAAAGCGCGCCGCCACCGGCAACTCACGGCCGCCGCGATCGGCCAGCACCGCGAGTTCCACCGAGGCCGGCCGTCCATAGTCGTAGAGCTCGTTCAAGGCCGCGCGCACGGTGCGGCCGGTGTACAGCACGTCGTCCACCAGCACGATGCGGCGCTTGTCCACTTCGAACGGCAGCGCGGTCGGGCTCGCTTGCGCGTGCAGACCTTTCTTCGCGTAGTCGTCGCGATGCAGCGCAACGTTGACGACTCCGAAGGCGGCGTTCAGATCGCGCGCCAGACGCTCCGCGAGCCACGCCCCACCGCTGTAGATGCCGGCCAGCACGGCGCCATCCGCGCCGCCGAGCGCGTCGCCATAGGCGGCACGAATCTGTTCAAGGACGGAGCGATACAGCGCTTCGGCGTCAATGGAACTCATGGTCGTCAGAAAGTCCGTCTAGATATTGCTGGAGGATGATGCAGGCGGCTTCGGCGTCGAGCATGTCCGCGCGCCCTTTGCCGGAGCGAATCTCGGCCTTCGCTTCGACCGACGAATAGCGTTCGTCAACCCACGTCACCGGCAGATTGAAGCGGCCGTTGAGCTGGTTGCCGAAGCGTTTCGCGAGTTGGGTCATTTCGTGGGGTGCGCCATCGGGATGCATGGGCAAACCGACCACCAGCGCATCCGGCTTCCATTCGGCGATCAGCTTGCCGAGCGCCTCGAAGCGGTACTCGCGATTGCGGTTTTGCACCACCACGAGCGGCCGTGCGCTTTTGGTCAGCGAGTTGCCAACCGCCACGCCAATGCGTTTTTCACCATAGTCGAACCCGAGCAGCGTGGCTGCCCGTCCGGCCGCACTGCTCATGCGTGGCCTGCTTCGCCGGAGAGCATGGAGAGGGAAATACCGAGCAGCGCCAGGGCGGCTTCGAGACGTTCTTCAGCCGGCACATCAAATACGATCTTCGGATCGGCTTCGACCGTGAGCCAGCCGTTCTTTGAGATCTCTTCTTCGAGCTGACCCGCGCCCCAGCCGGCGTGGCCGAGCGTGAGCAGGAAACGTTCCGGACCGGTGCCGCTTGCCACGGCCTCGAGCACGTCCTTGGAGGTGGTCATTTCCAGACCGCCTGGCACCGACATGGACGACGTATACGGGCTGCCGTCCTTCGGATAGTGCAGCACGAAGCCGCGCTCGGTTTGCACCGGGCCGCCGAAGTACACGGGGACATGCAGCAGGGGTTCGATCTCCAGCTTCAGATCGATGCGACTGAAGAGCGCTTCCAGATCGATGTCGGTCGGCCGGTTGATCACCAGACCGAGCGCACCGCGCTCACTGTGATCGCAAAGGTAGACCACCGTTCCTGAAAACGTGGGGTCCGCCATGCTGGGCATAGCGATCAGGAACTGGTTGGTCAGATTGATGCGATCGGTACTCTTGGACATAGTTCGGATTTTAGCAAAGACGATGCGGAATGGCGGGCTTTGAGCGTGGGCAGATCAGGTTTGCCGCGATCCATGAACGGCGGATCATGTTGCCACTCTATCACGCGCTTACACCTTGCCAACGACGCGTATTCGGGTGCGCATCCGCGCGTGCCTGGCGCTTAGCCTTTCACGCGCCGCCGCCCTGCTCGATGGCTCGGGTCAGCGCGGCCAGCACAGGGCTGCCGCCGGGCGGCGCGACACCCGCCGCAATAGTGTGCAGCATGGCGCGCAGGCCTTCGGCGCCCTGCTCGAGCGCCCGCGCGTCGGGCGCTTCAACGACCACGTGCGAGCGCACCGCCGGGGTCGACACGCCGGCGTGCGCGCGGCGCCGCCAGGCGAGCCCGAGCGCATCCGCCAGCAGCGCGACGTGACCCAGACCCAGCGCGCCGGCGGCGGCGCCGAGCCGGTAGGCGGCGTCGCCTGCCTGCAACGCTTCGCTCGGATCGGCTTTCTCGGGATGACCCGCGGCCCGTGCATGCTCGGCGAGCGCGGCGATCGCCCCATCTGCGGTCTGCAGGAAATCTTCATAGGCGTGGGCGTTAACGGTCAGCACGCCCAGTTCGCGCGTGCGCGCTTCGCGCAAGCCCGCGCTGGCGCCGATGCCTTGCGCTTCGGCCGCGCCCGCTTCCCACAAGGCTTCCGATTCCTGGGTGGCGGCCACGTGCCAGTCCACCGTCAAGCCATAGTCGCGCAGCAGCTCGACGTGCTCGGCATCCTCTGCCGCAGCGCCGAACAATGCGTAATCGCGCCATAGCAGCGACAGCGTGGCACGCACCATCGAGCGCGGCGCGAGCGGCAAGCCCCGCGCGTGATCGGCGAGCGCCAGATTGCAGCGGGCATGAAAGCGCCGGGCGTCTGCGTCTCCCACCAGGTGACCGCTCACGCGCAACGAGCGGGCACAGGCCGAGGCGAGACGCCAGAAGTCATAGGGATCGGGGGTGGCGAGTTCGGCCAGACAGGCGTCGAGTTCATCGAGCGCGGCGCGCGTCAGGGCGGCGGCCGCGGCGCTGGCCGCGCCGTCGCTCGAATGCGCCCTCAAGACCGGCAGCAGCGCACGCTCGTAGCGCGCCCGCAAGTGCGCCAGCCGTTGCGCGGGCTGCTGGCTGAACGACACCGGCGGCAAAGGCCTCGCGGCAAGCGCGAGATCTTCATACGTAACCGTGAAACCGGGCGTGCGCCGCGCAATCAGCGCGCTGAGCGCCTGATAGTGCGTGAAGAGCGTGGGCGAGCAAGCGAGCTCGCGCAGGTTGTGGCGGCCAATCGCCGCGCGGAAATCGTGCAGCGCCGCGGCGAACAACTGACGTGCGTCAGGTTCTTCCGACGGTTCGGCCGCCGTCAGCGGCGACACCAGCACCAGCGCATCCGCGAGACGCTGCGCCCCGAGCCAGCCCGCCTGGCGCAAGGCCTGAACCGCGCGCAACAGCGCAGCCGCCATCTCGCCGCGCTGCTCGAACGCAAGCTGCGCTTCGGCGAGCGCGAGTTCCGCAGCACGCACCGACCCGCCACGCGGGTTCGGCAGTGCCTCGAAAGAGCCGGGGGGTACGGATCCAGGAATCATGGGCAAGCGGCATGAACACTGACAGACCGGCGCACGGCCGTGCGCGCCAATGAGCACGCGAGCCCGCGACAGGACGATGACGAACTACCGTTGCGACAGAACGTGAAAATACAGGTTCCACGATGCCGCGCTGCGCGGCCGCCAGACGCGTTCATGCCGTCCACCGGACGCACGAACGCCGGATGGTCAGATCTGGACCATCTCGAAGTCTTCCTTGCGCGCACCGCATTCAGGGCAGGTCCAGTTAATGGGAACATCTTCCCAACGCGTGCCCGCCGCGATTCCTTCCTCTGGCAAACCGGCTTCTTCGTCATAAATCCAGCCGCAGATCAGGCACATCCAGCTTCTATATTCCATTCTTGTGTCGCGTCAAAAGGGGCGTTGAAACGAGAGCCATGATGGTACCGTGTTACCGCCCTAATGCCTAGCAATCGAAAGTCGCCATCGTACCGCGTTGCGGGCGCGCTGACCGCCCATCTGGATAAGGCGTGACGCGATCCTCGGTTCGGTGCGAGAAGCCCCTCTCAGCGTGCGAAAAAACGCCCCCGTTGCACTTTAGGCCGCATAATTGAGCCGACTGCGTGCCCGGTGCGCGCTTACATGCTCATTTCCTGCCAACCATCTTCATGCCCAGCGACACGCCTCCGATCGTTCTCACCTTCGGCCTCTCCGACCCGACGGGCGCCTCCGGCCTGCAAGCCGACCTGATGACGCTAGCCAGCATGGGCTGCCACGGCGTCAGCGTGCTGACGGGCTACACCGTGCGCGACTCGGCGAGTTGCGACGAAGTGACCGGGCTGGACCCGGAAGTCGTCGCGACCCAGGCGCGCATGCTGCTCGAAGACATGCCGATTGCCGCCTTCAAGGTGGGCGCGGCGACGCGAGCGGAAGTGGTAAGCGCCATCGCCGAAGTCGTGGCCGACTACGACGACATCCCGCTGATCCTCGCCCCCGACTTCACCCTCGACGACGAACACGTACTCGCCGCCGACGAACTGCGCGAAGCGATCGCGGACCTGCTCGCGCCGCAAACCACCTTGCTGGTCGCCGATCACGCTACCCTGCTCGCGCTGGCGCAGCCGGACGGCGACGCCGAGGCGCCGAGTCTCGACGCGGCGATCTCGCATCTGCTGTCGCAAGGCTGCGAATACATCCTCTCCACGGAAACCGGCACGCATCGGCTCGTCAATACGCTCTTCAGCGACGACGGCCAGTTGCGCCAGGACATGTGGGACCGCGGCGCACACCGCATCATGGGACTGACCGATACGCTGGGCGCCGCGATCGCGGCCTTGCTCGCGAACGGCCAGGACCCGGCCGAAGCCGTGCGTGAAGCGCAGGAGTATCTGTATCAGGCCATGCGCGCTGCGTTTCGTCCCGGCATGGGCGCGTATCTTCCGGACCGGTTTTTCTGGGCGCGCAGCAGCGAAGAAGAAACGCCGCTCGGCAGCGCCAAGGATGCGCCGCCGGGAGAGGCGCGGCACTGAGGGCGCGAGTGGGCGCGGATCGGGGAGTCGGGGCGGCAAAGGCCGGCTCGCCGAACGTCGCCTTAAAGCTTACTCAATACCCACGCTCGCCTTTCATCTGCTTGCGCGCGCCGCTGGATTCCGCGCAACCCGCCCGGTTAAGGTGATGCCCTCACCTCCCTCCGGGGCGTTTCGCCGGCGCACCTGATTAACCCCATCCCCTCAAGCTTCCAGCGCATGGCCTTGGCGTCGATTTGATCTCCGCCGAATTGCATTGCTTCTATCTTGCGGACGCAAACGTTTCCGAACCTACATCGCGCGCCTCTATCCTCACAACGTGACCGGATAGCCATGCCTCACTTCGCACGCGTACGGTTCGTTCGCGGCTCGCAAGGTCATCATGTTACGGACGATCACACGTCTCGCCTGAAGCGCCCGCGTCCCTACAAAATCGTCACCGGCGTATTACTAACGTAATTAAACGTTACAGATGGAATACTTATCACACAGTAGAATTTACGGACTGTAATCTCGCGGGTTGCACATCATGCCCCTACGAATCCTGTCGTTTCATCCGCCGGAACGTGATCCAGCACGCGTGGTCCGTTTCCGCTGCATCGAGATTGAGACAGGTAGCCTCGGCCCCTCAACCGGAATCGACCTCTGCGGGAATCGCTAAAGTGGACAATTCGCCAGCCTACGCCCGCACCCTTTACGACGCCACGCCGGACTCTCCGGACACCTCCTCAGGCGCCCAAACCAACTCCGAAGAATGCCGCTCCATCGCCACCGCGAAACCGGTGCGAGCGTTCCTGCAACGCGTCAGCGGTACCGTCAGCGACCAAGACCGGGCACACATGTTCAGGCAGAAGGCCGTCACGGTCTGGCTCACCGGCTTGTCCGGGGCGGGTAAATCCACGATTGCCTATGAACTGGAACGCCGGCTGATCGAGTTAGGCCATCCGTGCTACGTGCTGGACGGCGACAACGTCCGGCATGGTCTCGGCAGCGACCTCGGTTTTACCAAGGAAGACCGGCGTGAGAATATCCGCCGCGTGGCACACGTCGCGCAATTGATGAACGACGCCGGGCTGATCGTGATTACCGCGCTGATTTCGCCCATGGATGAAGACCGCGCTATGGCTCGCGAGATTATCGGCGGCGAGCGGTTTGTGGAAACCTACCTGTCCGCGTCCGTGGATGACTGTGCACGGCGCGATCCCAAGGGTCTCTACGCCAAGGCACGAGCCGGTGCGATCGCCTCGTTTACCGGTGTGTCGGCGCCCTACGAGCCGCCCGCGAACCCGGATCTGTGCGTGGATACGGCGCGTCAGAGCAAAGAGGCGAGCGTGTCGGGGATCTTCGATTACCTGCACGAGACGTATCTCATGAAGCCCTGAGTGCGAATCGCGACGCGGGCGTGCCTTGAGCCAGCTGCCCGCTCTCGATTGAAGCAACTCACGTTGAAGCAACCCATGCGCCGAGCCAAGCCGGCGCCGGAAAAGAAAAAACCCGCATCGCTGCGGGTTTTTTCTTTCGGGAAGCACGCCTTGCGGCGCGCTTCCCCATGCGTTTCGAACAGGCCTCCTCTCGCGAGAAAGGCCCGAAGCGAAATTACATGTCCATGCCCATGCCGCCCATGCCGCCCGGCATTCCGCCGCCGCCCATCGGAGCATCTTCCTTCGGCAGTTCGCAAACCGCTGCGTCGGTCGTCAGCAGGAGACCTGCCACCGATGCTGCGTTTTGCAGTGCCGTACGCGTGACCTTCGTCGGGTCCACGACACCTGCGTCAACCAGGTCGACGTACTCGCCCGTTGCTGCGTTGTAGCCGTAGTTGCCCGTACCGGCTGCAACTGCTGCCACCACGACGCTGGCTTCTTCGCCGCCGTTCGTGACGATCTGGCGCAGCGGTTCTTCCATGGCGCGCAGAACGATCTTGATACCTGCATCTTGATCGGCGTTAGCGCCCTTCAGACCGGCGATTGCCGTGCGAGCGCGGATCAGTGCAACACCGCCGCCAGCCACGATGCCTTCTTCCACAGCTGCGCGCGTTGCGTGCAGTGCGTCTTCGACACGTGCCTTCTTTTCCTTCATTTCGACTTCGGTCGCAGCGCCGACCTTGATCACTGCCACACCGCCGGCCAGCTTGGCCACGCGCTCTTGCAGCTTTTCACGGTCGTAGTCCGACGTTGCTTCTTCGATTTGCGTGCGAACTTGCTTCACACGTGCTTCGATGTTCGCGCCTTCGCCAGCGCCGTCGATGATCGTCGTGTTTTCCTTGCCCACTTCGATACGCTTCGCTTGGCCCAGTTCGGCCAGCGTTGCCTTTTCGAGCGTCAGGCCGGTTTCTTCAGCGATAACTTGACCGCCGGTCAGGATCGCGATGTCTTCCAGCATGGCCTTACGACGATCGCCGAAGCCCGGAGCCTTGACAGCCACCGTCTTCAGGATGCCGCGGATGTTGTTCACCACCAGCGTTGCCAGTGCTTCGCCTTCGACGTCTTCTGCGATGATCAGCAGCGGACGGCCAGCCTTGGCGACTTGTTCCAGAACCGGGAGGAGGTCACGAATGTTCGACACCTTCTTGTCGTGCAGCAGCACGAACGGGTTGTCGAGCACAGCAACTTGCTTGTCCGGGTTGTTGATGAAGTACGGCGACAGGTAGCCGCGGTCGAACTGCATGCCTTCGACGACGTCCAGTTCGTCTTGCAGCGACTTGCCGTCTTCAACCGTGATGACGCCTTCCTTGCCAACCTTGTCCATCGCTTCAGCGATACGGTCGCCGATCGACGAGTCGCTGTTTGCCGAGATCGAACCGACTTGAGCGATTTCCTTGTTGGTCGTGCACGGCTTGCTGATCTTGCGCAGTTCTTCGATTGCTGCGAACACAGCCTTGTCGATACCGCGCTTCAGGTCCATCGGGTTCATGCCCGATGCGACGTACTTCATGCCTTCGCGAACGATGGACTGAGCCAGAACCGTAGCGGTCGTGGTGCCGTCACCTGCGTTGTCGCTGGTCTTGGAAGCGACTTCCTTGACCATTTGTGCGCCCATGTTCTGGAGCTTGTCTTTCAGTTCGATCTCTTTCGCGACCGACACACCGTCCTTGGTGACCGTCGGGCCGCCGAAGCTGCGTTCCAGGACAACGTTGCGACCCTTCGGGCCCAGCGTGACCTTCACAGCGTTCGCGAGGATGTTCACGCCTTCGACCATCTTGGCACGAGCGGAATCACCGAATACGACGTCTTTAGCTGCCATCTTCTAACTCCTTGAATTCTTGGGATATAACCGGGTAAGTAGCGCTTTGCGCTTACTTCTGCACCACGGCCATGATGTCTTCTTCGCGCATCACGAGCAGTTCGCTGCCGTCGACCTTGACGGTCTGGCCTGCGTACTTGCCGAACAGGACGCGGTCACCGACCTTCACGTCGAGCGCGATTTGTGCGCCCT
Source organism: Paraburkholderia sp. GAS38 (assembly GCF_050434965.1). Classification (NCBI taxonomy): domain Bacteria; kingdom Pseudomonadati; phylum Pseudomonadota; class Betaproteobacteria; order Burkholderiales; family Burkholderiaceae; genus Paraburkholderia; species Paraburkholderia sp. GAS38. The sequence goes on from NZ_JBNDJO010000005.1 coordinate 106,538, forward strand.
TGTCGTCACGCTTGCCCGGGCCGACTGCCAGAATTTCGCCTTGATCCGGCTTTTCCGCTGCGGCTTCGGGGATCACGATGCCCGACGCAGTCTTGGTTTCTTGATCCAGACGTTTGACGATCACGCGATCATGCAAAGGACGAAGGTTCATACATACTCCTCTCTTGATTGAGACTGAAGAACGCTGAGAAAACCCGGCTGGCTGAGCCAACCGGCGATGTTGTTAGCACTCTCGTGCAGCGAGTGCTAATTATATGGACGGGTGGTGACAAATTCAAGAAGGAAGGGGGGAGGAAATTTTTACCCTAGGGTAAACCCAGGCGAACTTGTCGAGATTCACTCCGGCGCGTCGGGTGCTTCCGCATTGGGCGGAAGAATTTTGGTGGGCTCAAGTACAGACACGCTTGCGTCCTCGCCATATTCCGCCTGGTACGTCGTCTTGAACGTCTGCTCCTGCTTCTTCCCGGCGGTACCGTATTTGCACCTGCTTCGCCGACGTGGGGCCGGGGCACACCAGGGCGAATTCGTCACCGTCAATGCGCATCGCCCCCCGGAACCAACGACGCACTCCCCTGCGCCGCACCGCATTGATGGCAATGCGGGAAAAAGAAGAAATTGCGCCCACCGCATCCACACAGATTGAACAGCCTCAATCCGCAATGCACGCAGAACGTGGAGTCGTCGCCACCGAGGTTCCATTGTTTGTCGCACGACGGGCAGCGTTTCTTTTCGAGTGAACGAACGGCCTTCTCGTAGCCGATCGTGCGTGCGCGCTCTCCCTGGTCCTGCTGCAATTCCAGTTGCTTGCGCTCGGCATAGCGCTGAAACGCTTTCAGCATATAGAGGCCGGCAAACACCGTGAGCGCGATGCCGACCAGCACCCTCACATAGCCGCCGAAATTCGGCAGATACGGGACCAGTTCGATAAAAAACGCGCTCAACGCAAACAGACCGAAGCCATACACGAAAGGCCAGTAACGAACCTTGCGGTAGCGAATGAACAGCCAGATCGCGATCAGCAGAATGGGCAAGGTCAGCGCGAGGCGCAGGCCAAACACCTGCAACTCATAGTGCCGGGTCGCCTCGTCGAAGCGCTGTTCGGCTGCTGCATCCTCGCTGGCGATTTGCACGTCCAGCTGACTCTGCTGCGCGACGAGTGCCCGTTGCTGGTCGCCGATCGCGTCGATCTGATGCTGCCAGTCGATCGTCACGGCCTGCAGCGAGTCCAGCTTGCGGGTTCTCGCGAGCAGGTCAGGGTCCCGTGTGCTGTCGCCCGTCACTGAGCGCGTGGCCAGCCAGTTGCGGAAACTCTCCTTCTCGTCCGCGTACTGCTTCGCGGCGCGTCCGCGCGCCACCTCCAGGGTTTCAGCCTTTTCATCGAGCGTGTCGCGCTGCGCCTGCAGGTCGCGTCGTGCTGCATCCAGCCGCGCCTTCGCCGGTGCATCCGCGAATTGCTCCATGACGGGCGGCCCGCCATGGGGTGCAAACTCCATGTCGCGGATCACGAGGCTGCCGAGCATGTTCAGAAACACGGCGAAGACGATGGCGATCGCCCATGATGCAAGTCGTAAGAGCCGCGCGGGACCGGTCAAACCGTCGCTGGAGGTCATCATTGTTTTTAGCCTCGGTGGAATGGTAGAGCTCAACGACGAGTTGCTTCGCTGACGCTACGTCTTATGTTTTGACCGCCGCAGCGCGCTCTATCATAGCGATATCGATCTTCTTCATGGTCATCATCGCGTCCATCGCACGCCCTCCGGCATCGCGATCGGACCCGCTGACGAGCTCAAGCAGCCGCCTGGGCGTGATCTGCCAGGAAAAGCCCCAGCGGTCCTTGCACCAGCCGCAAGGCGCCTCCTCCCCGCCGTTGCCGACAATGGCGTTCCAATATCGGTCAGTCTCTTCCTGGCTATCCGTCAGGACGATGAAACTGACCGCCTCATTCGCCTTGAAGGCGGGGCCACCGTTGAGCCCCAGGTAGCGCCGGCCCAGCACAGTGAACTCGATCGTCAGCTCCGCGCCCTGCCCCACGCCCGGCTTCGGCGACACATGGCCGGCACTAACATGGCTATCGGGGAAGGTAGCGGCGTAAAACTCCGCAGCCTCACGCGCTTTGCCTCCATCGAACCACAGGCATGTTACAAGCTCAGTCATTGCAACCTCCTTGTCGGAAACTCGAACCGTCGAGTGGCTTCAATAATACTCGCCGCTACAGATGCAGTTTGATCCCTTCCGCAAAGGCGTGAATGACTGCTTCGCATCGCGCCAGAAGCATCCACTGACCCACGCGGGTCGACACCAGCAATCGCGCCTCGATCAATGCCGCGACGTGCGCCGATACGGTGGACTGAGAGAGCCCGCTGCGCGCGTGAATTGCATTCAACGGCACCCCGCAACCCACGTCGAACGATCCCTGTACGAAGTAGGCGTTCGGCGTCTTCAACCACTTCAGGATCTCGCGCCGGAACGGGTTGGCGAGCGCCTTATGAATCAGATCCTCGTCAAGCGCCGCTTGCGACACACACATCGCAGGAGTTGGACTGCCCTGCGAAGGACTGGTTGGGCTTTGAGTCATGGTTGGCTCGACAGTGACTTGACGATGCTTCTGGCGAACGCTTCGCCAAGGTCTTCCCTGACGAAAGCCAGGGCCATCTGGATAGCGTCACCGACACCGCGCGACGAGTACACGTTGCCATCCTTCAGGCAGCGGCGGTCGGCAAGGCCGGCACGCGCGAGTAGAAACGCCCCGTTCGACACCGATGCGAGCCTTCGCACTCTGCACCCGGCATCGCCAAGCCAGCGCACAAGTTCGCGATGCTCGCGCCCCGAGCCGATGAGCGGCGAACCGGGCACCACGACGATGTCGAATGCAGTACGAACATCCGACAGACACTCCGTCGTGCCCACCGCTACGCCACTCGAGCACAGCACGGGCCCCGGCGACGCTCCCACAAGATGTTGCTCATACAACGTTGCGCCGCACAAACGGTTCGCTTCGTGGAAGACATCCATGGGGCCCGTCACTTCGAGCAGCCGAAATCCTGCGTACAACATCATCGCAACCTGCATGCGCCGTCACTCCTTGTGCTGGGTTACTCTTCCACATCAACGCAGACCGCGACTTTTGAAGCGGCGGCGGCTGTAGCCGAATCCACCAGGTCAAGTCTAATCAGCAGGCATGGGAGAAGAAACACGTGGATGACGCGACGCCCGGCCAATTCACGTGAGATTTCGGCCAACCCGGGGCCAACCCGGAGCCAAACGCAAGACTAGGCGCAGGACCACGCGCGACCCGAATCCCGCCGTCTTGTTACACGGACGCAAAAGTCAATTACCGGTTAGCACATCCCTCTTTCCGGATCATTGCGGTAAGCTGCGATACCGCTCGTCGATACAGATTAGTCAGCCTGGCCCAGTCCTCCGGGCGAAGCCAATCGAAGCATTGCCGGTATCGGAAACGGGTCTACTCACTCCACCAAGGTCACGGCATGAAAGTCGCCATTGTGATATTCGATGGTGTCCAATCGCTCGATGTTGCGGGCCCCCTCGACGTATTCGCGGAAGCCAACACGGTCCTGTCCGGCCAGCAAAAATACGAGGTCTCGCTGGTGGGGCCGCGGGCCGGCGCCGTGACCTGCTCGAACGGCATGCAACTCTCCGTGCCGTTCGGCTATGCGGATCTCGACACGCAATGGGACCTGCTGCTGGTCGCGGGCGGCCCGCAATTGCCCGATGCTCAACTGTCCGGTGACTTCCTGACCTGGCTGCAAAATCAGGCGCGCGACGCGAAACGGTTCGGCTCCGTATGCAATGGGGCGTTCGTGCTTGCGCATGCGGGACTGCTCGACGGCAAGGAAGTGACGACGCACTGGGCAGACGCAGGACGCCTCGCTCACGAATTTCCGCAGGCGCGCGTACAGCCCGACAAGATCTTCGTTCGTGACGGACGCCTCTTTACCTCGGCGGGCGTAACGGCCGGCATCGATCTGTGCCTGTCGCTGGTCGCCGAAGACTGGGGACACGAACTGGCGGTGCGTGTCGCCAAGCGGCTGGTGGTGTATATCCAGCGCGAAGGCGGCCAGTCGCAGTACAGCCCGTATATCGGCGCAGGAAGAGACGAGGATCCGATCATCGGCAAAGTGCACCGTTATGTGACCGAGCACATAACCGATGCGCTTTCTATCGAACAGCTCGCGGAGGCGGTAGCAGTGAGCCGACGGACCTTCTCAAGAGTGTTTTCGAAGTATGCGAAGGTGACACCGTCCGTGTTTGTCGAGCAGGTTCGCGTCGACACCGCGCGCAAGCTGCTGGAAGACACGGACGCACCGCTAAAAACCGTGGCATTCAAATGCGGCTTCCGCAACGCCACGCATATGCGCACGACTTTCTCCCGACGGCTGGATGTCACCCCGAAACAATATCGGCAACGCTTCCGCGGCGAGGCAGGCCAACAGCCGTGGACGAATAACGGTGCCGGCAAGCAGGTCTCTTTGCAAGGACTGTCTCATCTGTGACTGACGCAGCTTCCCCTCCATCGCTTCCCGATGTTCTCGAACCGGGCTTGCCATTGATATTTTGCGGCATCAATCCGGGGCTCCGCTCGGCATCGACAGGTCATCACTTTGCAGGTCGAAGCAATCGCTTTTGGCGAGTACTACATCTGGCAGGTTTTACGCCCGAACAGATTCGTCCTGAGGACAGCCACACGATTCTTCAATACGGTTGCGGTCTCACCACGGTAGTCCCGCGGCCCACCGCACAGGCCGCCGAACTCTCGCGAACGGAAATTGAACTCGCCGGCGAGGCCTTCCGGCAAAAGATCGAGCACTACGCCCCGCGCTACGTCGTCTTTCTTGGCAAGATGGCGCTCGCGGCGATCTCCGGCACACGCGATCTTCAATGGGGGCTGCAAGCGGAGCCCTTCGGTGGCGCACACGCGTGGGTCGTGCCGAATCCAAGCGGACTCAATCGGGCCTTCGACCTCGCTGCACTGGTAGCCGCCTACCGGGAAGTTCGCGTTGCAGTCGCATCCATGCCCTGAAGGTGGGCGTTTTCGCGTAGTGCCTCGGTGACGAACTCCACGAAAGCGCGAATCTTGCCGCTGGTGCTACGCCGCTCTACATGAAGCAGGCTCACCGGAATCGACTCGGGCTCGAACGACGTCAGGATAGGCTGGAGGCTGCCATCGAGCACCTCGGGCGCCGCCTGATACGACAGCAACTGGATAATCCCCACGCCGTCGACGGCTGCAAGCACGGCAGCGGGACCAAGGTCGACAATCATTCGCGGCTGAAGTCTCACAGGCAACCTTGAGCCGTTCTCGTTGAACACCCATTCAAGCGGCGACGAAACGCCCGTGAAAGACACGCAGTGGTGGTGGGTCAGATCTTTAGGGTGAAGCGGCTCTCCATGCGCGGCGAGATAAGCGGGCGCCGCATACGTGCGACGCCGCACATGGCCCAATGGAATCGCGAATGTCGATGAGTCGCCAAGGTGCCCGACACGGATGGCAATATCCACGCCCTCCTCTAACAGCCGTGTCGTGCGATCGGCGTACACCGCATTGATGCTGACGTCCGGATAACGCAGCGCGAAAGCGTTGACCAGAGGCGCCACATAGCGCTGACCAAACAGGACCGGTGCGGAGACGGTCAACGTACCCACTGGATTGAGCGGATCGGCGGCAATGGTGGCTTCCGCATCCGTGATGGTGTCCAACACCTTCCTGCAGGCTTCGAGGTAGGCCAAGCCTGCATCCGTCGGACGCACCGAGCGTGTCGTCCGCGCCAGCAGATGCGTGCCGAGACGCGATTCCAGCGAATTGACCGCCCGCGACACCGCGGCCGCCGACATCGCTACTTTTTCGGCCGCGCCCGTAAAACTGCCCCGGTCGACGATGGCGACAAAAACCTCCATCTCACGCAATTTGTCCATTCGCTTTCCACCCTGATCAAGACGTCCTCGTGCCGTCATTCTATGCGTTGTGATCCGCAGCGTGACGATCGGACCGTTCGCATTGCCGTTATGCAAAGGACTCTTTCAGCTAGCGAGGGTTATCGGAACCTTCGCAAACCGGTTGGCAAAATTCGCAAACTCATTGGCCCAATACTCACTAGCGTGGACTCCAAAGAATTGGGCCGATCCACCACAATGACTTCACGCCGTACAGCCCAACCAACGAACGAGGTTCTCATGTTTACCGCGATGCTTGAAGTTCACCCCATCCCCGAACAGTTCGATGCCTATCTCGGCATGGCCAAGATGCTGCGCCCTGAACTGGAGAAGATCGACGGGTTTATCGACAACAACCGCTATGCCAGTCTCACACGCGAGGGTTGGCTGCTTTCGCTGTCGAGCTGGCGCGACGAGAAGTCGCTCATCCGCTGGCGTAGCCAGGAGACGCACCACAAGATCATGCAGGCTGCGCGCGACCGGGTGTTTTCCGACTATCGCTTGCGCATTGGCCAGACCGTCAGCGATACCCAGGTGCCCGCGGGACAGGTGTTGCGTGAGCAGCGCCTGGACGTCACCGAGGTGGGCCAAGGCACGGCGGTGACGCTGCATGACGGCAAATTCTCGCCGGAGTGGCTCAAGCAGGCTGGCGCAGATGCGGTGGCGAAATCGCTTGGCGTGGATACAAGCGCGCCCGGCCTCGTTTCGTGGGACGTATTCGACGCACTGATGGCGCCAGGGGATGCGATCGCGGTGGTGACGTGGCGTGACCATGCGGCAGTCGAAGCATTCGAACGCAACGCGGCGAAAGCGGATGTGTTGCGCTTGCGGAATATCCGCATCATCCGGCAGTACGGCATGTTCGATCGCCGGGAAGCTCCGCAGTATTTCAAAGAGGCACAAGCGAAGGCGTAAGCCAGCCGCGTTCCGTTATCGAGGTTGGAGGACTTTCATTTTTCATGCGGCTTCCAACCACGATATTTAGATATCCGATCTAATCTTTGCAACAACGAGGTTCCTATGAGCACAGACAATGCCTTGGCAACTGGAGCACAAGCGCCGAGCGCCGCGGCGTCGCCCGCGTCAGTGCCCGCAGTAGTGCCGGCGACCGCGGCCCCTGCACAACTTGCGCCGACGCAAGCCACGCTTTCGCTGCGTCTCGCCATCGGCCTCGTCGGAATGTTGCTGGCGTCTCTCCTCGCCATTCTCAACGAGCAGGTCACTGCATTGTCCATGGCGGACATTCAGGGTGCGCTCTCGATCGGCCATGACGACGGCACCTGGCTGACTGCGCTGTTCGAGGCGGCTAATGTCGCCACGATGGTGTTTGCACCGTGGTTCGGCATCACCTTCACGCTCAAGCGCTTCACCATCGGCGCCGTAATCGCGACGATGCTGCTGGGGTTCCTCTGCCCCTTCGCGCCGAACCTGCCGACGCTCTATGTATTGCGCGTCATGCAGGGAATGGCCGGCGGATGCCTTCCGCCGATGCTGATCATCGTGGCGCTGCGCTATCTGCCGCCCAAAGTAAAGCTGTACGGACTCGCCGGGTACGCGCTCACTGCCACTTTCGGGCCGGCGCTCGGCACACCGCTCGCAGCGTTGTGGACCGAGTATGTTGGCTGGCAAATGGCCTTCTGGCAAATCGTGCCGCTTGGCCTCGTCTGCTGCGTGGCGATCCAGCAAGGACTGCCGCCCGATCCGCTCAAACTCGAACGGCTCAAGGACTTCAACTGGAGCGGATTTCTGCTGGGGTTTCCAGCCGTCGCGATGCTCGTGATCGGTCTTCTGCAAGGCGATCGTCTCGACTGGCTCGACTCCGGGTTCATTCGCGTGATGTTTATCGGCGGCGGACTGCTGCTGGTGACGTTCCTCGTCAACGAATGGTTTCACCCGCTTCCTTTTTTCAAGCTGCAGATGCTTTCGCGCAGAAACTTTACGCACGGCCTGACGACGCTTATGGGCGCCGTCATTCTGCTGGTTGGTGTGGCTGCCATACCCAGCCAATATCTCGCCAAGGTTCACGCCTACCGGCCGCTGCAAACAGCGCCCTTGTCGTTGCTGGTTGCGCTCCCGCTATTGATTACGCTGCCTCTGACGGCCGCTGTGCTGAATCTGCGCCGGGTCGACCACCGTTGGGTGATGGCTATAGGACTGTGCCTGATGATCAGCACCTGCCTGATGGGAAGCTTCATCACCTCCGAATGGATCCGCAACGATTTCTACTGGCTCCAGTCCTTGCAGATCGTGGCGCAACCCATGGTGATCCTGGCGATTCTGATGGGGGTCACGACGGGCTTGCCGCCGACCGAAGGTCCATTTGCGTCGGCGATGTTCAACTCGCTCAAGACATTTTCCGCGGCGGTGGCGACGGGTCTCATCGAAGGGTTGGGTACCGATCGCGAACGCCTTCATTCGAACGTGCTCGTGGACCACCTGGGCAATCACGCGCTTGTGACGAGTCAAAGCATCGACGCGACGCCGGGACTCGGCGAACTTGCACACCGGATCCACGAGCAGGCAGTGGTACTCGCCTCGGCGGATCTCTACCGGGTCATGGCGGGAGTTGCCATCGCCCTTCTTCTCCTGGTGCTCGTGTTACCCGTGCGGATTTATCCGCCGTGGTGCACGACGCCCCCCTCTTCTCGTTAAGGGACGGTCATCATGTCATCCGTTGCTCGCTCTCCCCTCAGGATTATTCGTGTCGCCGCTGTGGCTGTCGCACTCGGCGTTGGTGCATGGGCTTGTTCGAGCCTGTCAGGCAGCTCGAATACCGAATCCACCAACGATGCTTATGTCGACGCCGATTTCACGCTCGTGGCACCGCGTGTGGCCGGCCAGATATCCGACGTGTTCGTCAAGGACAACCAATCAGTCAGGGCCGGCCAATTGCTGGTGCGCATTGACGACCGCGATTTCAAGGCCGCGTTGATGAGTGCAGAAGCGGACGTGACGGCGGCCAGGGCGTCCGTCGCAAACTACGACGCCGAGATCGCGCGGCAGCCCTCGCTCGTCGAGCAGGCGCGCGCGACGCTCAAGGCCGATGATGCATCGATCGGGTTTGCGCGTGCCAATGCTGCGCGCTACCAGAACCTGTCGGATGCCGGCGCAGGCACGGCAGAGGAGCAACAGCATGCTTCGAGCACGCTCGCCGAGCAACTCGCGCAGGAGGCCCACGATGGGGCCGTGCTGGCATCGACCGAGCAGAACCTGAGCATCCTGCAGACGCAGCGCGACAAGGCGGCCGGCGCACTCGCGCGCGCCGAGGCAGCGCTCGATCAGGCGCAGCTCAATCTCTCCTATACGGAGATTCACGCACCGGTCGACGGCAAGGTCGGACGGCGCTCGGTGCGAGTGGGCGCGTTCGTGACGCCAGGTGCGCCGCTTCTGGCGATCGTGCCGCTTTCCGATGCGTACGTCGTAGCCAACTTCCAGGAAAACCAGATCACCCACATGCGGCCTGGCGAGCGCGTGCGGATCAAGGTCGACAGCTTTCCGGGCGTGGTGATTCACGGGCGTGTCGATAGCCTTGCTCCTGCAACCGGTGTGAGCTTTGCGCCGATCGCCCCCGACAACGCGACGGGCAACTTCACCAAGGTCGTCCAACGCGTGCCGGTCAAGATCACCCTTGACCAGGGTCAGGAGGCAGCGTCCGTGTTGAGCGTGGGGCTGTCTGTCGAAACGGAAGTCGCCGTCGGTCAGCATGGCGATGCGTCGGCCGAAACGGGAGAGACAAAATGAAAGCGAGCGACTTTTCCTACCGCGCGTTAATGCTGGAAATATTGGCGTGCCTGGTAATGGCGGGCTGCACCGTCGGACCGGATTTTCAACGCCCCGCGACGTCCACGCCGGCGCAAGTCTTCGATCGCACCCAATCTGAGCAGGCGCCGAGCAAGGCCGTCGAATCCGGTTTCAATTCGGACTGGTGGACGCTGTTTAACGATCCGACGTTGAACGCCCTCGAACAGCAACTGGCCGACGCGAACCTCGATGTGGCCGCGGCGTCGGCGCGTCTTCGCCAAAGCCGGGCCGAACAGCGTGTGGCGGGTGCCGCGGAATATCCCACACTGGACGGCGCTGCTTCGTACGACCGCGAGCGCGGCAGCCCGAACGGCATTCTCGGGCTGCTCGGGGTAAGCCCGACCGACACCCCATCGCAATCCGCTTCGGGCGATACACCGCTGGGCGTGGCGCCATTGCCTGGGTCCAAGGGTTCGCCGGCTTACAACCTCTATCAGGCCGGCTTCGATACATCCTGGGAACTCGATATCTGGGGCCGCAATCGACGCGGCGTCGAAGCCGCCTCCGCCCTGGCGGACGCTTCGTACGAAGACCGGAACGCCGTATTATTGTCTGCCCGCGCCGAACTCGCGCGAGACTATATCGAGTTGCGCGACACACAATCATTGCTTCGGATCGCGAAGCAAAACCTGGAGATTGCTCGCGACACGACGAAACTCACGCAAGTGCGAGCGCATGAAGGCGTGACGACGGATCTGGACGTGGCCAACGCTTCCGCGCAGGCGGCGTCGATCGAAAGCCTCATTCCGACGCTCGAATCGCGCTGCACGACCACGATCAACGCGATTGGCGTCTTACTTGCCGAGGAACCGGGCGCACTTGCGCAAACGCTCGGCGAGCCGCACGACGTGCCCGCGCTGCCGGCTCAGGTGCCGATCGGCTTTCCGTCGGAACTGGTGCAACGCCGGCCCGATATCCGGAAGGCGGAAGCGCAGTTGCATGCGGCCACGGCGTCGATCGGTATGGCAAAGGCCGACTTCTATCCGCGCATATCGCTGAACGGCAGTGCAGGTTTCCAGAGCCTTCAGCTCTCGAGCCTCGCCAACTGGGCGTCGGGACAGTTTGTTGTCGGCCCCTCCATCACGATGCCGATCTTCGAAGGCGGACGCCTCAAGGGGACGCTGCACTTACGCGAGGCGCAACAACAGGAAGCTGCGATCGACTACAAGCGCACCGTACTCGAGGCCTGGCGCGAAGTGGACGATGCCCTTGTCGTCTACGACGCCGAGCAGGTGCGCCGCGACCGGCTCACGGCGGTGGTTGCCCTGAACCAGCGTGCGCTCTCGGTCGCGCAGCAGCGCTACAAGGCTGGGGCACTCGATTATCTCGACGTGCTGAACGTGCAGAAGCAACTACTCGATGCCCAGAGCAATCTGGAACAAAGCCAAGCGACGGCCGCCACGAATCTCATCACGCTCTGCAAGGCACTGGGCGGCGGCTGGCAATCGACTTACGCCGATCCGTATGCGTCGCGTTGATGGTGGACGGCAATGCTTGGGTGGGAGCTGGCCGTCCGGCGATGGGGTAGCGGCTCCTGCTTGTCTCGTTCGGTCCGCTGCACTATGCTTCGGTACATGAACCGATTCCACATCAACTCGATTATTCACGCCGCGAGAGTCCCGGCGGGATAGCGATTGAGTTGACAATACGCCATCACAACCCGCCCAGAAGGCGGGTTTTCGCTTTCTGGGCCCTAATCGGAGCGCCAGGAAATGACGAGTGAGAGCACGTTGGCCGATGAAGTTGAATTGGGTAACCCAGCCGTTCTGCATATGGTCTGCGGCAAGATTGCCGCGGGCAAATCCACACTGACCGCCCACCTCGCAAACGCTCAGCGGACGGTGTTGATCAGCGAAGACGTATGGATCGCACGTCTCTATCCGGACGAAACCCATACGCTGGCCGACTATGTGCGCTGTGCAAGTCGCATCAAGACGGTCCTCACCGGGCACATTCAGGCGCTCCTCTCGGCAGGGCTTTCCGTGGTACTGGACTTCCCGTTTAACACAACCGACACCCGTGCGTGGGGACACGCATTGCTTCGGGCCGCCGGCTGCGAACATCAGCTGCACTATCTGGATGTGAGCGACGAGATTTGCAAAGCTCGTCTAAGGGCGCGGAACGCGTCAGGCGAGCATCCATTCCAGACATCCGATGCACAGTATGAGCTGATCACCCGCTATTTCGTCCCGCCCGCGCTCAACGAAGGCTTCGACATCGTGGTGTACGACGAGACAGGGAATGTCCGTTGTCCAGGCGCGCACGATCTTCAGCCCAAATAAAAGTCCATTTCGTCCGATATCACGAAGGCGATTAGACGTTTATCGGTGTTGAGACTCCCGCAACCATCAGGCCATCACGCAGGACCGGGTAGTCGGCACGCAGATTTGCCGGACCGAACAAGGCATCAGCCGGCCGATTCTGGGTTCCGCACTGGGGCAGTGGCGTCTTGTGATGCGCGTCAGGCGCTGCTGCAAGACGCCACGCCCCGGGCTTCGTGAAGAATCCATTTCGCAAATGCCTGGAGCGGCGCTTCACTCAACTCGATAGGCTCAGGAAGAACAAGGCAGAAGTTTTTAGCGATCGTTTTGCTGTCCGGCCAAGGCGCGACGAGACGGCCTTGTTCAAGCTCTGCCCCGATGTAAAGACGCGGCACCAATGCAACACCCAAGCCGGCTAGCGCCGCCTCGATGAGCATGGAGTGGAGATCGTAACGCGCGCCAACCGCCGAATTGGTCAGCACGATACCGGCCTCTTGTGCATAACGCTGCCATGCGTCCGGATTTTGTCGTCGGTGAAGGCGCGGCAGTTCATCCAGCGATAGGTTCGCATCGGCGCCTGCGAGAAGCGCCGGACTACAGACGGGCACCAGCACCTCCTCCAGCAGGCGATGCACACGCATACCCGCCCATGCTGGATGCTCGAAGTGGATTGCCACGTCGAAACCGCTACCAGCAAGAATGAAGGGTTCCATGCGTTCGGCGATGTGCACGGTAATGTTCGGATGCTGATGTTGAAAGCGTTTCAGTCGAGGGATAAGCCAACGGGTGGCGAAGGTCGGAATCGCGGCGATATCAATGCTTGCGCCCTCGATAGGCTGCCCCATCAGATACAGGCTGTCGCGTTCCAGCCGGTCCAGAATCTCGCGAACCTGCACCGCGTATCGCGTGCCGTTGGGCGCAAGCCGAACCCGATTTCCAATGCGTTCAAACAGCGCGACACTCAAAAACGCCTCCAGGCGACCAATCTGACGACTGATGGCGCCCTCGGTCAGCGCTAATTCCTCGGCCGCGCGGGCGAAGCTGCCGTGTCGTGCCGCGGCTTCAAAAGCCAGCAGCGCGGAATTGCTTGGGATCTTACGTCGCATTGGGTTCTCGCCGATTGATATGCGCTCGACGCCAGCTTGAGCAAACATCACTGAAGGCTGACTTTATATCGTTATATGCGCCGAACACCTCAGATTAGCATTACGTTACCGCAATGAACATGGATCGTTTGCAGCAATCTGCTTACGCGCCACCAAGGATAGCCTGATGATCTACACCGTGGAATGCAGCTTCGCCGATCTCAGCAGCGAAGCCGAATGGAACGACTTCTACAGCCTTGAGAAACTGCCCGCCCTCATCTCGGTTACCGGCTTTCACACGTCGCAGCGCTTCAAGTCGTTAAGCGATGGTTGCCCGGTCTACCTTGCCGTCCACACGATCGACGGTCTCGATGTTCTGACGGGAGAAGAATATCGCCAGAAAGGCGGCGGCAATTTTGCAAGGTGGCAGCAACACATCACCCACTGGCACCGAAATCTCTACAGCGATATCGGCCTTGCACCAGCAGTAAGTGCAGACGAACTCCTCGTGCTTTGTGCAAACGGCCCCGAACCGCTGATCCAGATGGGCCTCACACCGTTGGCGATGCGAGCCGTTGCGCTGGAGAAGTTTCCAGAACGCCGTTGGCTCGCAAAACTGCCTCGGCGAAACGCTCAGCTTGTCGGGAGCTTGTCCGAAGGTGTTCACCTCTACTCCCCGATGACTGAACAACTGACACGCTCATGCACCGTTTCGACCGGACAGGGAACATAGGTCCGCGATGCCCAATGTCACTCTCTATATTCCTGCGGGACACATGCCGTCTCATGGGCGACTTGCCGAGCTTTCCTGCGACTGCATCAAACTCTGTACGAGTGTCCTTGAAGCGGCACTCGAAAACGTTCATGTCATCTATGTCGAAGTTCGGCATGGGTACGGACATCCCGTCTTCGCGGAAGTCCAATATCGCCTTGAGACGTTTCGCACACCCCCGGTAATGAACCAGTTCATGGAAGCCCTGGACGACGCCATCGCGCGCCGCACGGGTCTCACGGCACGCATCCGTTGTTTTGGTTATGCCGCGTCGAGCATTCACGCCCGAAATTAAGAAGTCCTCTGGAGAAGAATTGTGTCCACCGTCACCTTTCCAAGTCAGCGAGCCGGCGATTTCACGATCATCGCAATCAGCGACGGCTACCTCACCGCTAGTCTCGACCTGCTCGCGAATATCGACCCGTCCGAGGCCTCCAGAATGCAAAGTGATGCAGGGCAGCAAGCACCTTCCACCGTGCATATCAATTGCTACGTGGTACGAAGTGCGGGCCGCACCATTCTCATCGACGGTGGGGCGGGAGGCATCAAGCAATGGGGCGGCCGCCTGAGGGCCAATTTATCGCTGGCTGGTGTCGAACCCTCCGAGATCGACACGATCCTGCTCACACACGCTCATCCCGACCATGTTGGAGGGCTAGTCGACCCAGCCGGACACATTGCCTTTCCGAATGCGGAGCTTGTTGCGCATCAGCGAGAGGTCAAATTTTGGCAGGATGACGGAAATCTCAGTCGTGCCAGCGAGCGTGCTCGCGGCAACTTCCTGATAGCGCGTCAAGTGTTCGACGGCTACCGCGACAAGCTCCGTACTTTCGATGAGGGCGAAGTGCTGCCCGGTATCAGAGCGATGCCGCTACCGGGACACACAGATGGGCACTCCGGATATCTTCTCGAATCCCATGATCAAGGCCTGCTTGTCTGGGGAGATATTGTTCATTTTCCTCACATCCAGATTGAACGGCCAGACGTGTCGATTGCATTCGATCAGGACCCTTCCCTCGCGGCCACGACACGATCGCGGCTTCTGGACCTGGTCAGTTCAGAGGGACTTTTGGTCGCCGGTATGCATTTGGGGGAACTCGGCTTCGCGCGAATAAAGCGGACGAGCGGGAGCTATGGTCTGCTTTACGAGGTTGAAGCATGAGGCCACAAACGATAGCGCTTGGCAGTCGCAACATAACGGAGACACCGGGCGATGGCTAGCCTTGAACCGAATAGCCGCCGTCCACCGGGATGATTTTGGAATGTTGATTCTCGCGCTTCGGCTGACTCGATTTACCTGCGCTTTTCGAATGCCGCGAGCTTGGAGCTTGGTTTGCCGGCGCGGGGCCGTTGTCTTCGCGCGAAGTCCAGCGGCGGCTCGTAGCGGGTTCTTACTCCGTGCGGCTTAAAGTACGGATGAGTTGCTCAAACATCGCTCCTGCCGCAGCCGATTGTTTGGCCTGCTTTGAACGGATGACGACCACCTCCATTTCAGGCAAATCCGGGAGTCCGTGACGGCTGTCGAGCACTTTCAGGCCGGCAGGGAGACTGCATTGCGTTAGCACCGCCACCGCCATGCCGCTCTCTGCGGCGGCCAGTTGTCCAGCGACGTTTGGGCTGTGATAGACGATCCGATACTGACGCCGCTGGGATGAAATAGCTTTGAGCACGGCATCGCGCGGTCGACTTCCTGATTCGTGGACGGCGATGGGCAATGGATTACGACGCCAGGCCTCATATCGTTCTTTTCCGACCCAGACAAGCTTTTCTCGAAACAGCAACGTCCCTCTGTCAGCGCGATCCCGCGTGACGACCGCCAGGTCCAGTTCGCCCCGTTCTACTTTGGGAATGAGTGCGGTTGACTGCTCGCAGACCAAAGTGATTTCCACCGCTGGGTAGCGGCTCGAGAAGGTGCGAAGGACTGGTGTGAGATAAGCCATCGCATAGTCCTCCGGCACGCCCAAACTAATGCGGCCTGTGACCTCTGGCCCCCGAAGCGCAGCGATGGCCTCGGCGTGTATATCCAGCATTCTCCGCGCATAGCTCAAAAGCTCACTGCCGGCTGCTGTTAAAAGCATATGACGTGGCCCGCGCAACATCAGCGATTGCCCCACGGCATCCTCGAGCTTCTTCAACTGCATGCTCACAGCGGACTGCGAGCGATAGACCTGCTTCGCCGCTGCCGTGAGCGACCCCGTGTCGGCGACGGCGACAAACGCGCGTAGCCAGTCAAGCTGTAGATCGGGAGATTGGGACATGGCGGTCAACCATTTGAAAATCGAATAATAACGAAACGATAAATTCGCTTTTCGTGACGGTCAACCCATTCCACAATTCAGGACATGAAAAGCGCAACGCCTTGCCCGTCTGAATCTGCCCTGCTGGCCCCATCAAGCACCTCGGAACGGCAAGGCACTGCGTTGATGGTCGCGGGCGGGCTAATTCTCGGGACCATCGGCATATTCGTCGAAGAAGCCCGCCAGGACCCGATGACCACGGTGTTCTTTCGCTGCTTCTTTGGGGTGCTGGCCCTTTCGCTGTGGGGCGCGGCAACGGGACGGTTGCATGAACTCAAACTGCGATGGCGGGAGCTGACGGTGGCACTGGGCGCAGGCGTGCTAATCGTGCTCAATTGGGTTTTGTTCTTTGCCGCCATTCCACGGGTGTCTATTGCAATAGCGACAGTTCTGTTTCACATCCAACCATTTTTGGTCATCGGTCTGGGTGCCTGGTGGCTGGGCGAGCGCGTATCCAAAGCGCAGGTCATTGCTTGCGTTGTAGCACTAGCCGGACTTGTACTCGCCACCGGACTCATTGGAAGCAAGACGAGCTTGATCGCGACATCGTCTTATCAGACCGGCGTCACCCTATGCCTCGTGGGTGCCATCGCCTATGCTGGCTTACCGTTAATCGCGCGCAAGGCAAAGCGAGTTAGTTCGTTTGCGTTGTCCTGGTGGCAGAGTGCTGTCGGCGTGCTGCTTACAGCTTGGTGGCCGCTCTGGCATGGAATGCCGCAAACGACGACTGCATGGCTTTGGTTAGCCGGGCTAGGAAGCATCCATAGTGGCGTCGCGTACGTCGTTCTCTATGCCGGGATGAGCCGGCTGCGCACCAGTCGTGTGGCGCTGTTGCAATTCGTCTATCCGCTGACAGCCATTGTCGTGGACCGGGTTGTATACGGACACCAACTAACCGCACTACAGACCGTCGGGGTCCTAATCATGGCGGGCGCATTGTGGACCGTTCGCCGCGACAGCTAACGCGGCTGCAAAATGCCGTCTGGCGCAGAGGCA
Organism: Paraburkholderia sp. GAS38; assembly: GCF_050434965.1. Lineage (NCBI taxonomy): Bacteria > Pseudomonadati > Pseudomonadota > Betaproteobacteria > Burkholderiales > Burkholderiaceae > Paraburkholderia > Paraburkholderia sp. GAS38. Next base: position 123,702 of record NZ_JBNDJO010000005.1, read on the forward strand.
ACCCCATCGGCTTCGCGCCAGGCAACGGCCACTCGGATCGGGTACCGTTCTACTGCAGCATCGCTCTTCACTTTAAGGAGCCAACACATGGCAGCATTTGTTGTCGTACAGGAATCGATCGAAAACGAAGCTGTTTTCAATCAATATCGCGCAAAGGCGCCGGCGACGATCGAGGCATATGGCGGCAAGTTCCTCGCGCGTGGCGGCAACCTCGAAGTGATGGAGGGCGAATTGCCGTACAAGCGGCTCGTCATCATCGAGTTCCCTACGCGCCAGGACGCAATTGCATGGTACAACTCGTCCGCATACCAAGAAATCCTGCCCATGCGACTCTCAAGCAGTAAAGGCATTTTCGCAGTGGTGGACGGCGTGTGATTGGAGCGCCGAACTGGTTTGGAAAAGCCGCTTCCCGCTCGCCTCGAACGGCTGTTGATGGCCGCCCTGAGACGGCTGGCGGCCATCTCAGGTCGCCCCCAAGCGGTAATTCGCAACGCTCCAGGGCCGGCGTGACTCATCCCCACGGATCAGGGTTGGCGTTTGCCGCGGCCACCAGCGGGTTTGCCAACCGGCTTATGTGAACCGGCAGCTGGCTTGCCGGCGGGTTTGCTGCGTGGCTTTTGCACGCTGAATGGACTACCGCTGGAAAAGGGTGTGCCTTCGCCCACGGCCGCAGCGCGTTGCGCCCCAGGCTTGCGTTTGCTTTCGCCGCTTTGCGGACGTGGCTTTTTGCCAAGCACCTGCACGGCGCCCGGCGCAGCTTGCGACACTTTGGGCTTCTTAGGCTTTTTGGGTTTCTTGATGATCTGGCCCGTCGCGCTCGTTTGCGGCACGCGGTGTTCGGCCTCAAAACCCGGCTCTTCTTCACGGGGCAGCGTTTGCCGGATCAGCGCTTCAATCGCGGCCAGTTGCGGCGCTTCATCGGCACACACAAGGGACACCGCCACGCCGCTGGCGCCCGCGCGGCCGGTACGGCCAATACGGTGCACGTAGTCTTGCGCCACGATCGGCAGATCAACGTTGATCACGAGCGGCAGGTCGTCGATATCCAACCCGCGCGCAGCCACATCGGTGGCTACCAGCATATGTACTTCGCCCGTCTTGAAGCGCTCCAGCGCACGCAGGCGCGCGGGCTGGGGTTTGTCGCCGTGGATGGTGTCGACCGCGTAGCCAGCTTCGTCCAGCATGGCCGCCAGGTAGTCCACGCCGTTGCGGGTTTTGACGAACACCAGCGCGTGCTGCCAGTTGTTCTCAGCCACAAGATGCATGAAGAGGTCGGGCTTGTTCTTTTTATCCACCGTCACCACCCACTGCTTGATCCTGCTGGCCGTGGCATTGGGCGGGCTAACGCTGATATTGACCGGGCCCCTCAGAATGGCCGCCGCGATGGCGCGGATATCATCGGTAAACGTGGCAGAGAACAGCAGGGTCTGGCGCTCGGCGGGCAAGGCAGCAAAGACAGCGTTGAGTTCGCGTGCAAAGCCCAGATCCAGCATGCGGTCGGCTTCATCCAGCACCAGCGTTTGTATTTGATCAAACTGCACTGCGTTCTGGCGATGGAGATCCAGCAAACGGCCCGGCGTGGCAACGAGCACATCCACGCCCTTGCGCAACTTCATCATCTGCGGGTTGATACTCACACCGCCGTAGGCGGCCAGAAATCGTAACTCGAGGCCTTTACCGTAATCGACAAAGCTTTGCAACACTTGTTCGGCCAGTTCACGCGTGGGCACCAGCACCAGAACACGCGCGCGGTTGCTGGACACCGCCGGGCCGTATTGCACTAGCCGTTGCAACAGCGGCAGCGCAAAACCCGCCGTTTTGCCGGTACCGGTCTGTGCCGCAGCCATGACGTCCTTGCCACTGAGCACAGCAGGAATCGCCTTGGCCTGCACCGGCGTAGGTGTCTGGTAATTGAGGTCCTGCAGATTACGCAGCAAGGGATCGATCAGGCCAAGCGAGGCAAAAGACATTGGCGTATTCCGGGCTAAAGCCGCAATTCTAGCGGTTACCGCCTGATTGCGCCGCGCATCATCGTGTCCGGCATCGAAATCGCGGACACGATCCGCACAGAGCCGATGCAGAGCGACGGCGGCGCGAACACCGCAGCGGAGCAATTCTATTCGCTGATCATGTAAGCATTCCTACTCATTCGTGAATTCTGCCCCTTCGTTTGTGTAATCGCGGCCCAACCATTAGGCTTCTGCCGATCGACCTGCGAATTCACCGCAGGGGCGAATTGATAGTCGGTATCCAGATAGTGGACGTCGCCTCATAGAAATTCTCAGGCCCGCCTTTTGGCGGCCAGATTCCATCAGCGTAAGACTTTGCACGTATCGCGATCCGTTCATCCAGGCTTTCCCAGGGCCATATGTGCGTGATGCGCGGCACGCCATCAAGCGCGTACATATTGACTGTCAGAGGGGACCGTTTTGACCGCTCGGGCATCGCGGCCTCCCACGCCTCAATCGTAGGCGCCAGTCCACCGGGTCTTAGCCAGTAGGTGCGAAACTCGTAGTACCTGCCGAACGAGCCCGGCTCGACCGGAGGCAAGAAAGGAAAACCAGCGTAGCTCTCCATCTCGATCGTAGACGTGCTGTCGGCCACCCCGAATGGATTGGCGTGATGTAAAGCACGCGCTCTTTCCTGAGACAGTGTCCCGGGATCGACGAATCCTCGCAGAATACGCACGCTTCCTAGCCGCCCGTTTTCCGAGGTCCATGCGCCGAGCCAGCGCCCCGCGGTTTCGGGATGATTGAGGTAAGCCTCCGCGCTCGCGATTACCTCCGGCAGCTTCAGAATATGCGACGACAAGGTAACCAGTTCGTAGAACATGTCAAATTCTCCTGAGTCCGTGTACGGCGATCAGACGACCGCTACAAAGGAGGCTAGACTTGCTCTCGTCACTTGGGAATTCCTCATCGGTTCACACACTCTGTTAAAAATTCACTATGTTCGACTGGCAAGATTTGCAGTACTTTCTGGTACTCGCGCGCACGGGAACGCTCTCAGGCGCCGCCAGCGAACTGTCGGTCGAACACGCCACGGTTGGGCGGCGTGTCATGTCCCTGGAGTCCGCGCTCGGATTGAAGCTGATTTATCGGCTACCCCGCAGCATCCGTTTGACCGAGGATGGAAAAGCCATCGCCATGCTGGCCCGATCGATGGCACAAGGCGCCCAGGCAGTTGAAACATATGCGTTGCGGGCATCGTCGGCGCTGTCCGGAACGGTCCGTATCAGCGTGCCGCCTACGATCGGCAGTTACTGCATCGCGCCACACATACGCGTGCTACGGGAATCGCATCCGGCCTTGAAGATCGTGATGGAGGGATCTCCCGACATCGCACCGCTGGACCGGGGCGTCGCCGATATTGCCGTTCGCATGGTCAAGCCGGAGGACGGCAGCCTCGTTACGCGCCGCATAGGCACAGTCCGATTCGGTCTCTATGCCAACCATACCTATGCGGCTCGCCCTTCTGCGCAATGGGAGTTCATCGCTTATGACTCGTCGCTGGACCATGTGAAACATCAAAAGTGGCTGCGCAAAAATATCGACGGACGGCCCATCGTATTCGAAGCGAGCGATGCAATTGGGCAGCAGATGGCCGTGCGCAACGGCGTCGGGGTTGCGGTTCTGCCTACGTTGATCGGCGATAACGACGCTGAACTGGTCAGACTCGACATGGGATCCGAGCCGCCCGAAACCGGGCTTTGGCTGGTGACCTACCCCGACCTGCGTCGAACGCCGGCGATCAAGGCTGTGATGGAATTTTTGGTCCATTGCATCGGTCGTGAAACCCGTTACACGGATAAGGATGTGCGCGGATAAGTCGCCGTCGCCGAACGGTTCGCTTTACTCTCCGAGCATGCGATCCTCTGAAAGCAGCCATTCGCTGAATGGCTCGCGGACAGCCAAAGTTGAGCGGTCGCTGCCTGACGATGGTTCGTAGAGCGAAGATACCGATGTCGATTTCGACCTCTTCGTATAGCTACGACGAACGACAGAGGCACGACTCGACATGGCCCGAGGAACGGTTTGAATTTGCCCTCAAGTATCGCCGGCATGGGCATCGGGCCGTGTCTCAAGAGCTAGCTAAGGGTAGCTGAGTGACCGCTTGCGGCCGAACAGGGCATGGTGGCGATCAGCCCACACCGACCCGTTGCAGCCGTTCACTGCTTGCACTAGGCACGCCGGGTATCGTCAATGATCGCTCGCGCGAGCGCAGCCTGCGCGCTTCGAATCTCGCTACTCGAGAGTCCGGTGGCGAGCATATCCTCGATAAGGTTAATGTGCAGTGCGCTAAGCAGGACGTGCGCCGAATATCCCGCGTCGTCCGCTGCCGCTCCGCTCGCGGCTTCCTTGATCAGGCTCCGTAGCAAGCCATGCATCCACCTGTAATGCTCCGACTGCCGCAGTCCGGTGGAGGCTATCCGCAGTTGCTGACATTTGCCGGTTGGGTAAAGAAATACACTGACGAACACTGACCGGCGACCGTGTTTTAGGCCTGCCGCGCGGCAGCGTATTCAGGAGAGTGTGCAAGAGATGAGGACAGTTCGCGGTGGGCATTCGCCTGAGCGAGTAAGGTGTTTGCCTTCGCCTCAAAGGCTTCGACCGCATCCGCGCCAGCGGCGAAGCGAGCAGGAGGCTCATCCTGCGCCGTCAGCGCTACCAACGCAGCGGCAAGCTTGGCCGGATCGCCGCCCTGCTTTCCGCTCATGCCTTTCCACGCGGTCACGGTCTCCTTAGTACGGGATGCGTAGTCTTCGATGGAGAGTTCGGCGTAGGTAGTTGACTCTGCGGTGAGAAGGTCGGTCCGGAAGAACCCCGGCTCCACCAGCATGGTGCGGATGCCAAAGGGAGCAATCTCCTGCGCAAGCGACTCCATCCATCCTTCGACTCCAAACTTTGCAGCAGCATATGCGCTGCAAAAGACAAGACCAGTAATGCCAGCCGTCGATGAGATCGTGACTACCAGGCCAGAGCGCTGCCTGCGCATCACGGGCAATACGGCCCTGGTAACATTCATCGGACCGAACAAAAGCGTTTCGAACTGGCTGCGCACCTGGGCGGCGCTAAGCTCCTCGAAGAAGCCCCCATAGAAGTTGCCTGCGTTGTTGACCAGTACGTCAATGCGCCCGAACTTTTGGACCGCAGCCTTGACGGCGGCGTCGGCATCGACCGGGTTCGTCACGTCAAGCGACGCAATCAACAGACTATCGTGATCGCCGATGGCGTTCCTGATCTTTGCGAGATCGCGGCCGGTCGCCACAACGTCGTGGCCGGCTGCCAGTGCCGCCTTCACAATGTCCACGCCCATGCCACGGCCGGCGCCGGTCACGAGCCAAACTTTCTTGCTGTTCATACGTGGGTCCTTTGTGTCGTGATGCCTCGCCGAAACTTAGGCATCGGGATATGAATCGGGTGGTTTCAGTGTCGCGCGATTGGCACTCAGGCGGTTGCCGAAACCGCTGTACCTTTTGCCTAAAATGACGAAAGCAGCATGAAACTGCACCGATGTCCCGCGGCAGGGGTAAAGTGTGCCTACCGTTTTCTCGTTAGAAATACGCATGAATCGCAGGGCTTTCAAGCCAATGAATACCAGTACCGCCCCTACGGACGGCCTCGCGCGAGCCATTGCACGCTTTGCCCAGTCTGACGGCGACCACACCACAGCTATACCGGCGCTCTCACTTCATCGCCGGAAGGGGCCAACCGAGCCGTTGCATTGCATCTTTAGCCTCGGGCTGGGTATCGTTGCTCAGGGCCATAAGCAGGTATTGGTAGGGAAAGAGGTGGTGAACTACGGCCCCGGCCAGTCACTGCTGACCAGCATCGACCTGCCTGTGATCTCGCATGTCACGCGGGCTAGTATTGAGGAGCCGATGCTTGGCCTGATGCTGACACTAGACCGGCGTGACATCGTGAAGATAGCTGAGGAGATGCAGTTACCGGCTCCCCCCCGAACGCCAGCTTTCACGCCTATCACGATCGAAACCCTTGACGATGCGCTGATAGGCGTCCTGATTCGGCTGATCGAATTGCTGGACCAACCGGTACTGGCTCCGCAATTGGCGCCGCTCTATCAGCAGGAAATAATCGTCCGGCTTCTCGCTGGTCCCCATAGTCCGCAATTGCAGCGTCTTGCAGCCAACGGATCACCGAGCCAACAAATCGCCAGGGCAGTGACCTGGCTCAAACAGAATTTCTCAAAGGAACTATTGGTGGATGATCTGGCCGCGCAAGCGCACATGAGTCCTTCGACGTTCCGTCAGCATTTCCGCAACATCACGGGAACAAGTCCTCTGCAATACCAGAAGCAACTGCGCTTGCAGGAGGCGCGGCAACTGATGCTCAGCCTTGGCATCGACGCGGGAAGTGCCGCAATCCGGGTCGGGTACGAAAGCGCCTCGCAGTTCAGTCGCGAGTACAGCCGCCTGTTCGGTGCGCCTCCGCAGCAAGATGTGAGGCGACTGCGGCTACTGTGATGTATCAAACTGGAGTTGCTCCAAGGCCGCTTTCCGTGTGCGCATTTCAAATACCTGCAGCGCGGATTGCCCGCGCGGCCTGTTAGCGTCCCGGGCTCATTCGTCTGATGGCGAGCAAGCCTCAACCGCGGAGCGCCACAGTAGCTACAACGAGAGCCGAGAAGATCAGCGCCGGGGCAAGATGTCCGAACGGCTCCCGATTTCGTAGCAACGTGAAAAGAGCGCCGATCATGATTGCACCGGCCAGCGTCAAGCCCAAGATTCTGGTTTGCTGTCCAGGAAGAAGTGCCGCGCTAAGCAGCTCGAGAGCGCCACAGAGCCAACGAAACCATGCCGGGTAACCCCAGCGTGCGAAGTCGCGCTTCACCGCACCTAGCCCCGAAAGATTGACCACCCCAGCAACCGCGAACAGAACCGCCACGATCATCGCGAGAACCGATCCTGAAGATGCACTGTTCCACGCCATCGTCATGCTCCCTTGATCTGCTGAAAGTGCTCTCGTACAGAGAGATCCGCAATCAGACCGGGGCCGTGGGGTTCCCACGCAAGCACTCGCCGGGCATGCTGGCCGCTGACTGTCTGATCGAGCGCCAGTGCGTCAGCGAACGGTCCAAGCGATTGGCGAGCATCGTCGAGCGGCCAGAGTTCGACGCGATCGGCGCCGACCGAGGCCCGAATCGCTTCACCCATTTCGGCAACGGCAACGGCATCTTCCGCGACCACGTTGAAGATCTGTCCCGTGACTCGACCGTCTCCGCTTGCCACCCGCTCCACCGCGCTCAGGTAAGCCGTGGCGAGATCGTCGACGTGAACCGCTGGCCAGTGGTTGCGACCATCGCCGACGATCCTCACACTGCCAGTCTGACGGACCATGCCGGCAAGCATGCCGAAAACGCCGCCGCCGTAGCCATGCACCATCGCCGGCCTAAGGATCACTGCGGCAATCGAGCGGCTTGCTGCTAGCGCCTGCACACGTTGCTCCACTGCGGGCCGCCAGGCGATGAGTGGCGTCGGGTTCAGCGCCGACGCTTCAGTCGCGGGCTCCCCCTCCGTATTGCCGTAGACCCAGGTGCCCGACGTATAGACAAATGCCGCGCCCGGATGCAAATGCGAAAGCATCGCTACAGCCGCGGCCTCATCAGCCGCACCGGCGGAAGCATCGTTGGTCGACGCGGTGTGCACCACGCCATCGGCGGTACCGGCAATCGCAGCGAACGACTGTGGCTCACGCAGGTCGCCGGAATGCAGTTTCACTCCGAGACGCGCCAGCGCGCTGGCGGCCGGCGAGTTGGCCTGGCGCACCAACGCCGTCACCTGATGACCGAGGCTAATCGCCTTGCGCGCGACCGCTTGCCCGATGAAGCCCGTACCACCTGTAATGAACAGTTCCAAAGCGTTCCCCTCGATGATTGCCTGCAAAGTTGATAAATCACACAAACGAGACTTATCGGTCTCGTTTTGAGGAATCTAAACGAGACTGGTCAGTCTTGTCAACTACTCGATGATCTGCTATTAATCGGGCATGAACACGTCCTCTCCCCCCGACCTGAGCCCGCTGCAGCACCGTAAGCGGTCCGCTATCCTCGACGGCGCGAAAGCCGTTTTTTTAAGCCAGGGTTTCGGCCTGGCGACGATGGATGATGTCGCCGCGGCCGCGGGCGTCGGCAAACAGACGGTCTACCGCCACTTCAAGTCGAAGGAGGCGCTCTTCGTTGGTCTGGTGGGCTCGATGTGCGCTCAGGTGGGTGGCGTTCTCGCCAGCGCTCAGGACGAGCAATCCGATGGATCACCCGAAGACGAGTTGCGCAAGTTGGGATGGGTGTTGGCACAAATCCTTATCGCGCCGGATTATCTGCGGCTCTACCGGGCCATCGTTGCTGAGGCCGAGCGTCTTCCGGAACTCGGCCAGGTGTTTTACGAAAATGGTGCAAAGGGCGTGCGTGCCTTCGCCGCAAAAATTCTGCGAAGGCGATTTGACGAATCAACTGCTGCATTGCGGGCAGCGACGTTTGTTCAGTTGGTGCTAGGCGACGCGTATCTGGAACTGTCAGTTGGCTACACGGTGCCCGATGTTGAAGCGCGCTTTGCAGTGCAGATTGACGAGGCGGTGGCAGCGGCACTTCGCTAAGGAGCGCCGCATATCCTAAGCGGTACGAAAGTACATCGGTGTCGCCATGCCGAATGGCCGGTTGTGCTCGATCTCGTAGTCGTCCGGGCTGCGCTTGAACAAGAATTTCTGCTGCTGCTTCGGGTGACGTCTGAAGCGCTGCGTTTGCAATAGCAGGTCGATCAGCATGTCGTGGAACTCCCAACTCACCGCGCAGACCGCCACGTCGACATCACGCGTGGCGACAGGGGCCTTAATGTCGTGAAGATGCCACATGAGGATGTCGCGCGCGGTCGCGCCCGCGAGCACGAACCGCGTGCCGAGTTGCGCGCACGCGCCTTTGACGTCTCGAAGCAAGGCGATCGTGAGCGGCTCGACCGGACGTTCGACGGAGACTTTAAGCATTCTTTTTCGCCATGTAGCTTGCGTAGATCGCTTGGGCCACTTCGCGATTCCGGTCGTCGCCCGACATGATCAGATCCGCGTAGACGAGGAGAGGGTGAACGACTCCGCGATCGGACAAGCCCCATCGGTCTTCCGCCGCCACGGGCCAGAACGCATCGAGCACTTCGACGTCACCGCGCTCGTCTGGCCTCAGCATGGCTTTCGACATCATTGTCGGCGCGAGCCCGCCTCGCGCGTAGACAGTCACGGTCGCGGGCTTGAGATTTCGGGTGAGGATGTCTGCCGCCACTTCGCCGCCAAGACGGGCTTGGGGATCGAGCGCCTCCGGGTTAAGCCACCAACTCTTGTCTTTCGCCCAACTGGTAAAGCGTTGCGGGCCGAGCTTGGGGCGCAGCCGGGTCGGATAGAGGCTCACCCAGTCGTCGACCAGTCGGCGGCGGTCGACGATCACCCTGTTCTTGCCTTTGACCACCACCAGACCACGATCCATAAGGTCGTCCATCGCCAGATTCACCGTGTTCAGGGCAACACCCGAGAAGTCTGCGATCGTGCGATAGGGTTCATCCACGAGACCGGGCAAAGTCAGGAGCGCAAAGGTCACGCGCATGCCCTTTGGTGTGGTCGACCGCGACGTCCGGTCCAGACGCTGCAGTGTGGGTTTGCCGCGGCCGACGATCATGATCGTCGCCTCCGGCGCCTGGAGGAAGACGTTGCCCGCGGTGTCGAGGAACGGAATACGTTTGGCGATCAGCTCATCCGCCAGCCGCGGCGTGACATGCTGCGTGACGAGCATCAACGGACGATTGTCTTCAGGCGTGGAGCGAGAGCGCATGCGGTTGACAATGACCCCCGCGCCGAGCGAGCTGGCGCTCGCCTTGATGACTACGGGGATTACGAGGTGCTTTCCCGCAACGTCGAAGCGGATCCACGCGTCCGGGCCATCGTTTGTCGACATCCGCGCGTCGACTTGCCCTTTCCTGCCTGACGCGCTGAGGGGCGTCGCCTGATAGAGGCGCGTCGCATCTGAAAACGCTTCGCAAGCCAGCGTCAGCGCGCGCTGCTCACTACTGGCGAGGCGATCCGAGAAGGTCACGTGCAACTCCCATGTACGTTTATTCACCAGTGTATGATAAAAACATACACAATACAAATAACGTACATATGCCCGGAACGGCGCCTACGGTAGGGAATGTTTAGCTGGTGAGCGATCTATATACGTTATAGAGCGATGTCAGCACATAGAGTCTCGCGGACAACATCGCTAGCCGTCGCGAAAGATTGACCGGTGCCCGCAGCAAAAGCGCGGACACCACCGGCGCTAAGCTTGCCGCCCCACCGCCACTCGAACCGCCTCCAGTTTTCCGGTCCGGCGCGTGGCCGCGATATTCGGATTCGATGTTTCGGCCGTGCAGCATATCAAGGTCCTTCCGTCCGGACCGCTCAGCCCTACCGCGAAGCACGGTTGCGAGGTCCTTATGCGATCGGTCACTCGGCCATGGCGGTCCAGGCGGATAGCCCGGCTGTGCGCCGGGTCGGACACCCAGATCCCATCTTCGGCATCCGCACAGATGCCATCAGGCAACACCCTGTCGCCGTCAGGCCCGAGTTCTGAAAGATCGGCCCAGATCCGCCGGTCGGTCAGCTTGCCTGCTGGGTCAATCGAAAAGGCCGTCAGGCAAGTACCCACGGTCTCGGCGATCACCAGGGTTCCGTCGGATAGCTGCACCGTGCCGTTCGGGAATTGCAGCCCCTGCGCGGCACAACTCACCGTGCCGTCCAGGCGCACGCAAGCGATATCGGCCGTCGGAGGATTCGCGCCGGGTCCGAACAGCGGGTCGGCGTTCGGATCCGCTTCCAGAAGCCCGTAAAAGTCGAACCCAAACGAGCCGACCCATGCGCGTCCTTGCGCGTCGACCTTCATGTCGTTTGCCGCACCACGAGCGACCGGCGACAGATCGGCATGGATCGAAAGGTTTCCGTTTTCTTCGAGTCGCAACAGCTTGAGGTCTCGCATGGATACCACGAGCATCCGGCCATCGGGCAACCAACCAAGGCCCGATGGTTGCGCAGGCACCGTCGCAGCGACGCTGGCACTCCATGTTCGCGGGTCGATCCGCAGCACCTCGTGCGCATAAAAGTCCGACACGTAAAGCAACCCATCGGGCCCCTCGGACGGCGATTCGGCAAAATGAAGACCGTCCCTGACTACAGTTGTATCGACCATCAATTTCATCGCGCGGTTACCCGCGTGTCTCCTGGTGTGTTTGCCAATATCCTAGCGGTGGATCTTCTCAAGCACGGTCTGCGGCGCAATGCGCTTCATGCTCATGGCGGACACCGCCGCAATCAACGGCGCAGCGACGCACCATATGATAAGGGTCGTGGTATAGCCGGCATGGTTCAGAAGCCACGGTCCAGTCAGCGCCGCAACCATGAAGCCGATCCATTCCGATCCCGCGACGAGGTTTGAACCCGTACCGCGCACACGCGTCGGAAATGCTTCGGCGGCAAATCCCACTGCCGAGGTGACATGGCCAAGCGTGAAGAAATAAAATAATGCGTAGAACGCAGTCAGCAGCGCCCACGTGCCCGCATAAAATGCGAGCAAGGCACCCGCTGCAGCGCCGAGTACGAGAAAGACAGCGCACACTTCGCGCCGGCCATATTTTTCGCCGAGAAAGGCCGACAGGACATAGCCGAAAGCGGCAACACCCGTCGCAATCGCCGATGACTCGAACATGTTGGTCAACGAAATATTGAAGTGCGTATACACGGTCGGCAGATAGCTGATGATTCCCGCCGCGCCGAATGCATAGACGAAGTGCCATATCGCCAGGCACACCGACGAGCGGCGCAGGTCCGCTTCGAACAACTGCCCAAAGCGGTTTTGCCGTAGCTGACCATGGGCCTGTTCGATCGCTTTCTCCTCCTGGAAGCGCTCGGTATCGTGGATACCGCGACGTGCCACGATCATCAGCACCACGGGCAGCAGGCCACACACGAACAGCACTCGCCAACCGAAGCGATCGACGATCAGCATGGCTAACAAAGCGCCAACAAAAAAACCCAGCGGATAGCCAATCTGCGCGAGTCCAATCAATCTGCCGCGGACCTTCGCCGGTGCCTCCTCCGCGACCATCACCTGTCCCGACATCCATTCGGTCGCGGCGCCAATCTGGGTGATCGACCGCCCAACGACGAGGATCAGGAAACCGGGCGCCGCAGCGGTGACGAGACTCCCTAGCGCAGCTGCAAACAGACACGCCTGATAAATCGGCTTGCGGCCGATGCGGTCCATCAACGGCCCCGCGACGAACGTCGATATTGCGCCCACCGCGTACAACAACGTGTAGATCACGCCGATCTGATTGTCGGAAATGCCGAGGTCCTTCTGGATCAGCGGATAGGTGAAATTGAAGAGGCTGCCGTCCGCGTTGACGAGTAGCCAGCCGCCCATCGAAAGGATCGTTACCATCCATGCGCGCTTCGGGATGCCTTGCAACCCAAGCACGCCGAGCAAACCACCGCGCCTGTCCGGCATGATGCGCGCCTCTGCCGCGCCCACGGGTTCGAATGCGGCTCGCGCATCTGCGATTTCTTTGTCGATCACGATGTTGTCTCCTGAGTCAAACATTTAACGACAATGGAACGGCTATGCGGATCTGAGCCCGCTAACACCGGTGAATCCTCAAAACAGTTTGACGATGGCCGGCACGCTCAACACGGCGACGTAATAGCCCATGAACTGAACGCCTGTGTTGAACGCAAACGCCCTGGATAACAGCCCGCCGAACAGGCCGACAGTCAGGATGACGGCGAGGCCGAGCAGTTGCCCCTCCCATACGCTGATCACCACGATGAGTCCCGCAAACGTCGCGATGATCGCCTCGTGGCTGAGGCGTCGTGCGACGAACGACGCGGCACGATGCGCATAATTCATGGTCAGCGGGTAAGCGATCAGCGCGGCAAGCAGCACCGACAGCAGCCCAAAACCGAGGAATTCCCACCCCGACATCAATGTGTGCAGGTTGTTGATATGGCCCGTCGCCGTGTCGACAGAAAAGCGCGGTGGCGCGTTGAACAGCGGCGCCGCCGGTCCCGCCGCCACCGGACTGAGCGGCAAACCAAAGGCGATCAACGGAATGAGCGCTTCAGCGATATAGGTCGCCTCGGTCACGCCGTTTCGCGCCGCGATGACCGTGGTCAGTCGCTGATACGCATGCTTCACGCGAGCGCCGACGAGTTCACCCATCACGACCGTCATCGCAACCGGGCTGAAAACGAACGTGGCGCTCGACACCGCTGCGGTTGCCACGGTCCACGCCGTTTGTTGCCGGTCGAGCACCCTGAACGGATTGGGAAAATAGCCGCTCCACCCTTTCACATCCGGCGCGAGGGAAAACGTCGCCTTGCCTGAGCGGCGCATGCGTTGTCTTTCCACCGGCGAAAGAATCGAAAACAGATCGGCGATGAGTGGTCCGATCGCGATCCCCAGGAAGTAACTGACGCTCAACTTGACGCCATACTTTCCGGTCAGGGCCTGAAGCCCGACGATCAGCAGAACGAACGGGATCAGCAACAGCATCGACGCCCATCTGCCGGCGGAAAAGTAAGCGATGCCTAATGCGGCGGCGAGGAAAACCCACGGCGCGGCTTTACTGATCGACCCGCCGAACGGCGCAAGGAGGACCGCGAAGAGCACCGCGAGCGGTACCGCCACAAAGGCCGCGATGATCGCGCCCGACGTCATCTTGCGCAGCGCGATATGGGGCACACCCAGCGCCCGAAGCATCGTCGCCTGTTGCAGAAGCGGTGCCGCCATCGTGTCGCCGGGGATGCCGAGTAGCGCGGTCGGAATCGAGTGCGTCATGTGTTTCGACACCGCGCCCGACATGAAAAACGTGAAGACGCCCGCAGGCGGCACGCCAAGCAGTGCGACCAGCAAGGTGAGCGGCGCAATCGTCGTGGTTTCGTCGGTGCCGGAAATCAGCCCGATACCGGCAAAGACGATGGCGCCGACCAGTCCCATCGATAACGCAACGAATATTTGATGGAGCAGCGGAGTCATGCCTGCTCTCCCTGGCGAGGGGACGGCGCTGCATGCCCATGCGTCGCTTCGTACGACGCGAACAACTCGAGAATGCCCAGTTCCTTCATCTCGGCGCGCGTTGCCGGCGAGAGATCGCTGATCGAGCCAAGACCGCCGGATTCTGCCGCGAGCTGTTCGAGCACGTGAAAACGCTCGCTCTCATCGCTCGCATGCTCGACGACTTCTCGTTTCGGTTTGAACAGGATGGCGCAGACGACGCCCGCTACGAGGCAACCCGCCAGACCCACGAGCATGGCGTAGGCACGGGCGATCGCGCCATCCGCGACGAAGCTCGACAGCACGCTCGTGCCGGCAAGGAACGCGCCGACACTGATGCCGACCCCCAGCACAACCGACCATGCAAGATGGCCGAGGTCGACGGTGTCGCCCCATACTTCCGCATAGCGTGTTGCGGCTGTATCGGTCGACGCGCGATCCGGCATGACGGCCGCCGTCTGACCAGCGCGATACTGTTCCATGTGTCTCCTCCGTATTCGGGGGTTTTGATTGATATGAATGTCAGCCATGACATTCCATGCGTACTCGAACTATCGTTGCATTGACGCTGCACGAGCGCGTCGCGCCGCCATCGCCCTGGCCACGCGCGACGACGTACTTCTCTCGAGTGACGACGAAATGAATTCACCGGCGTCAACCAGGGCTGCAAGGTCGATGCCTGTCTGAATGCCGAGTTCGTTGCATAAATAGACGACGTCTTCGGTCGCGACGTTACCCGTCGCGCCCGGCGAATAGGGGCACCCGCCGATGCCGGATACCGAACTGTCGAACGTCGCGACGCCGGACTGAAGCGCCGCGTAAATATTGGCGACGGCCATGCCCCAGGTATCGTGGAAATGCCCGGCGAGCGCCGACGTGGGCACGCCCTTCGCGCATGCCTCGATCATGCGGCGGGTCTTGAGAGGCGTGCCCGTGCCGATGGTGTCGCCCAGACTGATCTCGTAGCAGCCCATCTGATAAAGCCGCTCGCTCACGCGAGCGACTTGCAGCGGATCGATCTCGCCCTCGAACGGGCAACCGAGTACGCAGGAAACGTAGCCGCGCACCCGCACGCCTTCTCGCAGTGCTCGCTCCACGACGGGCGCAAACCGGTCGATACTCTCGGCGATCGAGCAATTGATGTTCTTCTGCGAGAAGGTCTCCGAGGCGGCGGCAAAGACGGCGACCTCGTCGCATCTCGCTTCCAGTGCAGCCTCCAGACCTTTGAGGTTGGGCACCAACGCTGAAAAAACCACGCCGTCCCGGCGCTCGATTTCGCGAAGTACATGAGACCCGTCGGCCATCTGCGGCACCCATTTCGGCGAGACGAAAGCCGCTGCCTCGATATGGGTCACGCCGGCATTCGCGAGCCTGCGGATCAGTTCGACTTTCGTCGCGGTCGGGACAAACGACGGTTCGTTCTGCAAACCGTCTCGAGGACCGACCTCGACGATCTTCACCTGGGCAGGAAATTGTTCGTCAGGCATCGCGCGGCCCCGCCAGCAAGGCGACAGCGAGGTCTGTGCGGACGTCCTTCGCCGCGATCATCTTTTTGACCACCCAGTCGATATCGGCACCGGTGGCGCCTGCAGCCATCGCGATGTTGCGCGCATGAAGCGCCATGTGACCGCGCTGGATACCTTCCGTGGAAAGCGCCCGCAGCGCGCCCATGTTCTGAGCCAGGCCGACCGCCACGGCGATTTCGCCGAGCTCTTGGGCGGACTTGACGTCCATGATCTTCAGCGCGAGGCGCGCAAGCGGATGGGTCTTGGTTGCGCCTCCAACCAGGCCGACGGGCATCGGCATTTCGATCGTACCGACGAGGTCCCCGTTATTGGCCTTCTCCCAGGTCGTGAGCGAGGTGTAGCGGCCGCCGCGGCAGGCATAAGCGTGTGCGCCTGCTTCGACTGCGCGCCAGTCATTGCCGGTTGCGACGATGACCGGATCGATACCGTTCATGATGCCCTTGTTATGGGTCGCGGCACGGTACGGATCGATCGCCGCAAAAAGATAGGCGTCGATCACGCCGTCGATGATCTCTTCTCCCGAGTATTCCTTCGTCTCGAGCGTCTCGGCCGAGTACCGGACCTGCGCACGTGCGAGCCGGAGATCCGCGAGGTTGGAGAGAATCCGCAAGCGCACCTTGCCGCCCGTGACTTCCTCGATCCGCCCGGCGACCGACTCTGCCATTGTGTTGACCGTGTTCGCGCCCATGGCGTCGCGGACGTCGACGATCAGGTGGGCGACGACCATCGCGCCACGAGGCGTGTCCGGGAACACGTGCACCTCGATGTCCTTGCAGCCGCCGCCCAGGCCGATCAGCACCTTGTCGCGGCTATTGGCGAGTTCAATCAGTTCATCCTTGTGTTTGAGGATGGAAAGACGCGCGCCATAAGGATCGGAAACGCCGAGGACCTGAACCTGCGCGCGCATCAGCGGACCTGTGCTGGAGGTCGCGAAGCCGCCCGCGTCACGGGCGAGTTTGGCCATGAACGAGGCAGCCGCGACGATGGACGGCTCTTCGACGGCCATGGGCACAATCACGTCCCGCCCGTTGATCTGAAAGTAACCGGCGACCGCCAGGGGCAATTCGAAGGTGCCGATGACGTTCTCGATCATGCCGTTTGCGGTCTCGAGCGACAGCGCGCCGGGTTTCGCGAGTTGAGCGTACTGCGCGTCGTCCAGTCCAACGACCTTGCCGAGATGGCCCAGACGCTCAGCCGGGGACAGCGTACGAAAATTCGGAAGGGTGGAATCGATGGTCATGCGTTGTCTCCAGGTGTCGTGAGTGCCGCACTGCGCTGATTGGGCTTGCGACGGTGGGTAGATGGCCGAATAATAGGCCTTGCGTACCCTTTATAAAGGTACAGTAAGCCCAGACAGCCAACTCACTGTACCCAGAACAGTGGATGTATTTTGCGGAGCAACAATCATGATTCGGCGTGAGAAGACCACCCTGTCGGATTCGATGGCGGACAATCTGGCCAGACAGATCGAAGAAGGTGTGTTGCCCGCGGGATCGAAGCTGCCTTCCATTAGGGAATATGCTGAGGCGTCCGGATGCTCGAAGAACACAGTCATCAGCGCGTTCGACATCCTCACCGCGAACGGTCTGATCGAGCCACGGCGTGGCTCCGGGTTTTTCGTGTCGCGCCTCGTGAAAGCGACGGACGAAACCGAGGAGACGTCCACGCTCGATCGGGCGATGGATATCGTCTGGTTGATGCGCGAACAGTTGCAGGTCAAACCCGACGTGCTGAACCTCGGAGAGGGATTTCCTCCGGTCGAATGGCTGGAGGAGACACGTCTCGATCAGTACCATCAGCGTGTCGTTCGCACGGGCGTTGCCTCGCTGTTTCGCTATGGGAGCCGGTATGGCTACGCCCCGCTACGGCAATCGCTTCAGCAGAAACTGGCAGGTTATGAGATCGAAGCCACCCCATCCCAGATCGTTCTCACGCACGGTGCAAATCAGGCAATGGACATGGTCATCCGGTATTTCGTCAAACCCGGCGATACCGTTCTCGTCGACGACCCAGGCTACTACCCGTTGTTCGGCAAGCTGAAATTGAGTGGCGCCAACATCGTGGGCGTGCCGCGCGATGTGGACGGACCGAACATCCAGAAACTCGAAGAATTCCTGATTACGTATCGGCCACGGCTTTTCTTCACGCAGTCTGTCGGCCAGAATCCAACCGCGACCGATACGAGCGCGGCCAAAGCGCATCGAATCCTGCAACTTGCCGAAGTGCATGATCTGACTGTTGTGGAGAACGATGCGCTCGCCGATTTGCGGCCCCGCTCCCTGACCCGCATCGCGACGCTCGATCAATTGCGGCGCACGATCTACATCGGCAGTTTTGCGAAGTCCGTGTCGGCGGCGCTGCGAGTGGGCTTTCTCGCATGCGACGCGTCGCTTGCCAGCGATCTGGCCGACGTGAAAATGCTGACGCATGTGAGCAGTTCCGAATATTGCGAGCGCACGCTCGATGCGATCATTAGCGACGGCCATTTCCTGCGTCACACCAATCATCTTCAGGACAAGCTTCACCGGGCCACGGACGTTGCCGTCAACGCACTGACAAAACTCGGCGCGGAGATTTTCAAGGTGAGCGACCAGAGTCTGTATTTGTGGGCATCGCTACCCGGATACCCCGACTCCATGAAGCTGGCCGAGGCCCTGATCAAACACGGTGTGATTCTCGCCCCGGGCGCGATCTTTTCGCCGAGAAGCGATCAGGCCTCCGCGTACTGCCGATTCAATGTCGCGTATCTGGCGGACAAGCGTTTTGCGGCTGCGCTGCGCGATGTCGCGTGAGGTTGACCCAGGAACGCGCTGTTTGTGCGGAGTGCGATGCCGGCAGCGGTGGATCGAAACGGTGGGTTCCGCTAATTGGCATCGGAACCGGGCATCAGCGGGCCGGTGAACGGGTGTGGCCGATGTCGGGCAGCAAGGCTTCGAGGTCGACGGTTTCGGCCATGACGCGGTTGCCTTCGTCTCCCGGATGCAGGTGATCCCCGGAATCGAACGGCGCACTGATGCGGGCCGGGTGAGCGGGATCGCGTAGTGCCGCATCAAAATCGATGACAGCATCGAACGCGCCGCTGTGACGAATCCACTCGTTCACTCGCTGACGCAGCGCGTCCTTGTCGGGCTGGTAGTAGTTATCGAGCGGCGTGTCGGGCAACGCGCCTTCAAACGGCGTAAGCGTCGCGCCGATCACGCGCACGCCACGGTTATGGGCTTGCTCGATCAGTTGGCGATAGCCCGCCGTCAAAGCATCCAGTGTCGGCCGTGAACCGGTTGGCGCAAAGGCCGTCCCTGGCCAGGAAATGTCGTTGATTCCCAGCATCACAATGACGCTCCGCACACCAGGTTGCGCGAGGACATCACGGTCGAGCCGCGCCAAGGCATTGACGCCCATGCCATCCGACAACAGGCGAGCACCGGAGATACCTGCATTGATGACCGCTACCCCATGCGGCGCCAGGCGAGCGGCAAGAAAATCAGGCCACCGGCTATCTTGGTCCAGGCTGGCTGTCGCGCCATCTGTGATGGAGTCGCCGATTACCGCAATCGCGCGTGTGTCGGGTGCGGCTTCGACGAAAACCCCGGTCAGCAACGGGCGCGCTGTGGTGCGTTCGATGTGAGGACCGGACACGTCCGGTTTCGCAGCAGCAGTCTGGTCGCCGGAAGCGATCCATCCGGTCTGACGACCATCCCAATGGAAGGTGGTAATCGGTGTTTCTTCCGGGAAATACAGACTCACCGCGACCTGTCCAAGCGCGGGTACGGGTAACGCGACAGGGTCGCTGACCAACGATGCGCCAGGCAGGATCGTGGCAACTTTTCGCCCGCCGAAGTTGGCGGTGTTCAGGCTGTCGACGATCACCGCTCCATCCGCTGCAGGCAGCGCAATCGTGGCCTTGCCCACGGTGACCGGCTGCTTTCCATAGGCATTGGACAACACGATGCGCACGCGCGCTCCACCCAGACTGACACGGACCACCTGACGCACGGTCTGGTCACGCAGCGTGGTGGGAACGTTGGTGGGGAACAGGAAATCCGCTCCCCATACCGGCTGCGGACTGGCGGTCCAGGTGGCCACCCAGGTGGGGTCCGTAGCGCTGGCACGGCCAGAAGGCGCAATGGCGCCGGCTGTCAGCGTCAAGGCCAACATTGCGCAGGTCGATGGTTTGTAGCGTTTTTTCATATCAGTGAATTCAATGGCGGTACGAGCGCCAATGATGAATTCAACGACGAATACGGGATAGACTGGCTCCAGTAAAAACATTTGTGAATTGAATTCACCGTGGAGGCCGGCATGGCGCGTCTTGAGGTCAATCGATCTGGCGAACTGGAAGTGTTCGTCCGCGTAATCGAACTGGGCGGCTTCTCGGCTGCAGCACGTGCCTGTGGGATGACCCCATCTGCCGTCAGCAAACTGGTCGGGCGTATGGAACAGCGCCTCGGAACGCGATTAATCAATCGATCCACACGGCAACTTCAACTCACTCCAGAAGGTTGCGTTTTCTATGAGCGTGGCGTGCGCGTGCTGGCGGATCTGGACGAAGCGGAACGTTGTGCCAGTGCACATATCACGCCTCGCGGCAGGCTGCGGGTCAATGCAAATGTGCCATTCGGACATCACTTCCTGTTACCGCTCGCGCCGGAATTTCTGAAGCGCTATCCCGATGTCACACTGGACATCGTGCTGACCGATGAGGTCATCGACATTCTGGAGCAGCGCACCGACGTGGCTGTTCGTGCAGGCCCACTCAAAAGTTCCAGCCTCATGGCACGCAAGCTCGGCCAGACACGCATGGTCATCGTCGGAGCACCAGGTTACCTGGCGCGTCACGGCATACCCTCGATGCCAGATGAGCTGCGGCGACATAATCTCCTCGGGGCAAACTACCTACGTTCTCAGGCCGGTTGGCCCATACGGCACGAAGGTACGGATATCGTGCTTCCCGTAACTGGAAACGCACAAGCCAGCGATGGCGAAGCCTTGCATCGCCTGGCGCTCGCCGGGTTAGGCCTGGCGCGCCTTGCTGCGTTCCAGGTTCGAGAGGACATTGCTGCCGGCCGGCTGTCGGCGGTACTCGAAGCCTTCAACCCCGGTGACGTTGAAGAAGTCCATGCCGTCTTCGTCGGACAAGGTGGCCACATGCCCATGCGAGCGCGAGTTTTTCTGGATTTCCTTGCGGATCGGGTCAGCATTCATGACATACCGTGATGGATAAGAGGTTCGTTGAACTCCGCGCGTGCCGCTCCGGGATTGCCACGAGTCAAGGCTACCAGGTTGCAGACGGGCCAAGGTGCTCGTGAATGATTTGCCACCGATCTCCATCACGTACGACCACTGTGGTGCCTCGCCCCGTTCCCGACGCTGGTTGACCCTCGATCAATCGCGCTGATCTTATTGAAGGTGCAGCCGAATAAGCAACAGGCGTTGGGTGCTGCCATGGCAGCGGTCGGATTGGCTCTCCTTACCATAAGTGACCTCTCTGTTCACATCGGCGACGTCCTGGTCCTCGGCTGCGCAGTGTTTACGGCGCTCCATATCGTCATCCTGTCGAAGGTCAGCAAGAACCATGATGCCGAAGTCCTGGCGTTCATTCAGGTCATGGTGGTCGGCGTGTTGTCTCTCGTATGGTCAATCGCGACCGGAGAATTCTCTACGCCACATACGTCGCAGGCCCTGACCACTATCGTCGTACTAGGCATCGGAGGTACAGCGGTCGGCTATTTCGTGCAAACCAAGGCCCAGGTGGAGTCGCCTCCGAGCCGGATCGCACTTATCCTGGTTCTTGAGCCGGTTTTCGGCGGATTGTTCGGTTACCTGCTGGGGGGCGATCGCCTGAGCGTCATCAATTTATCTGGAGCCGTCCTGATCATCGTCGCCATGGTCGTAACGGAGTTCAAGCTGAGAATGCGTGCCGTGTCGAGCTAGAAACATTGGCGACGATACTGCAGGTTGTTGTTGGTCGATCATCGACGGAATTGGCAGGAAAGTATGGGGACACCCGCCCGGTTTTGACTCGGGCTTCGTTCTCGCCATGGAACTCCGCAACGCCTACGCCCCGTAGGGCCCATCGGGGTGCAGGAGCATATCGATGTTCTCAACGCGAATACAGAAGTCATGGCAAGTAGTGTGCGTTGGGAGGGTCTGCTGTTGCCGGTGTTGATATCCGACGGGTCGCTGTCGAGCCGGAGCACCCGGTGGACGACTTCCAGCGCGAACGGCGGGTTGCAACGGCGAGATCGCAAAAAAGCCGGAACCTCACGCAGCCACTCGACAGCCCTTTCATTTGAACGACATCACGCTCGGCAACAATAACAGCTTCGAGGCTGATCCCGGCTGGGATTCGGTGGTGGGGCTGGGCTCGCCCAAGGGGGATGCGATCGCAGCGACCCTGTCGGAGGTGTCAGTGTATTCATGACGCGACTCGAGCCGGACCCGCCCTAGGGCCAACCTCGCGTGCCCCGATCAGACAGGTGCGTCGCGGCCGCGCGTCAGAAGCGGCGTGGGTTGTGGCTGCCCCTCGTAATAATCGGCCTCGCGCAGGAATCCGTGGCGATGGAGGGCGTCGACAACGAGCGCGCCGCTGTCGGGATAGGTGCACACCTCCGCGGGCGGCTCGGCGCCGATCGCGAGATAGACCAGGTCGCCCGTGCCGTCCGGGGTCACAGGGTTGGCGATCTGATGGGCGATCCCCGTGTCTGCCGGACAGGAAATGCAATCTCCGGGGCGGATCTCGTACACGCGATCGCCGTAGCGGAACAGACCTTGCCCTTCGAGCACGACGAAAATCTCGTCGGCCATAAGGTGCGTGTGCGCCGGGCACGCGCTGTGGCCCGGGGGCACACGCCTGGCGTTCATGCCAAGACGGCCCATCCCGAAACGCCCTGGGCCCGCATCCTTCATCGCAGGCGTCAACTCGCGCTGGAAATGCGTCCAGGCGGCGGGCACTTCGGCTGCGATTTCCGGCGCCGTGTGCATGTTAACAATCATAGGCGCCTTCTCGGTCATGTCGTCCTCTAGTATCCGCGCCAATCAAGCGCGCGCCGATCTTCCGGCATGCGCGCCGCGAGCACAAAATTGTGCCGGAGGGAGCAGAGCCGGTCAAGATTCCGTCGTGGAAGACCGATGCAAGACCAGCGGAGGGGATTACGGAGCAAGACGATCCGCAGCGGCGGGACTGCCGGTCGGTCGGCATCGACACCAAGACGTGGCCTGCACGTCGCGTCCTGCTGATGAACAGAAGGCCCGCGCCCGCTTGCGTGTCCTTGCGGGTGGGGTGATGAACTGTCATCGACACTGCCAGATTCATCGACCGCTTTCGGAGCGCTAGCGACGCTTGAATGTCCTCCGGCATTTTCCAGTGAACGTCTCTTCCTGGCCAACTCCGGCCCGATTCTGACTGAATCACCGATACGCCGCAGACCGCCTGGCGTCGGGCTCAGTTCGACCCACAACGGTCCCCCACAATACGCGCCCGAACGACCATTGCTTGACCCATAGCAGCCACACCTGTTGCTGCGAGCGCAGCATCTGGAAGCGCGATAGTGCCGTTACGCTTCATATCCGCGAACCCTTACAGTTCGCGACGCGATCGTAGCTTTACCGACCGTCGCGGTTGTTCCGCTTTCTCGCGGCGACATGGACATCAAAAATCTCTCACTTTTCCGCATCGGAACGATCAGAAATTGCATCGCAGGACAACCGAAGGATTTTGGCTATCACACCCGTCTTTTACGATCGTTACAGCCTCACGCGATCCAAAAAGGCCGCGGAAGTGCCAGAGTTTCCTTCAATCCGTCGACGCAACCTAGCGAGCGCCCGAGCATGAAAAATCTGAAATTCATCCCTCCTCTTTTGACGATGGTGTTCGCGGTGCAGCCGCTTCTGGCAGAGGCGGACGTCACGGTCGAGATCGGCCAGGTATCGCCATTGACCGGCGAACTGGCTCACATTGGCAAGGACGACGAGAACGGTGTTCGGCTCGCAATCGAGGATCTCAACGCGAAGAAACTCCGTATCGGAGGGCAGCCGGTAACCTTCGCACTGGATTCGCAGGACGACGCCGCCGACCCGAAGACAGCTGTGACTGTTGCGCAAAAGTTGGTCGATGACCGTGTTGCAGGCGTAGTCGGCCACGCCAACTCCGGCACGTCGATTCCCGCGTCGAAGATCTATTCGGATGCCGGCATACCAATGATCACCGAGTCCGCAACCAACCCCAAGCTCACGGAGCAGGGCTACAAGAACGTCTTTCGCATGGTTGCGAACGACGTGCGGCAAGGAATGGTCATTGGCACCTTTCTTGTGAAGGAACTGAAGTCGACGAAGATCGCGATCGTCGACGATCGAACAGCCTACGGACAGGGACTCGCCGACGAAGTCGAAAAAGCAGTCAAGGCTTCGGGAGGCATCGTTGTCGCGCGTGAATACGGTACCGACAAAACCACTGACTGGATGGCGGTCCTCACGACGATCAAGAGCCACGTTCCCGACGGGATCGTCTTCACCGGCGGAGATACGCAAGCGGCCGCATTCGTTCAGCAAGCCCAGAAGCTCGGTCTGAAGGCCAAACTCATCGCAGGTGACGAAGCCTGTACGCCGCAATTCATTAAGCTCGCGGGCGCCGCGATGAACAGCGGCACGTATTGCACGCTGGCGGGAGTGCCGCCGTCGAAAATGCCGCAGGGAGACGCCTTCTTCAAGCGCTACCAGCAGCGGTTCGGCGTTCCGGTGCAACTCTACGCGCCGTATGCGTATGACGCTGTGATGGCGATGGCCGGTGCGATGCAGGCCGCCGACTCGGTCGACCCGAAAGTCTATCTGCCCAAGCTTCAGAACCTGACCCTGGACGGTGTGACGGGAACGATCAAGTTTGACGCGAACGGCGACATTCGCAACGGAGCGATTACTGTCCGGCAGTTTGGTCAGGGCGATTGGCACGACGCGAGCGTCGTCAGATAAGCGACTTCGTCGCGATAGACGACGATGTCCATCGCGACGCCGTGGGCATTGTCAGCCGCGTGCCGGCGGCGATGCAACAGAGACGTCACGTTCCGCGCAGCCGGGTGATCTGCTTCAGTCGTCGATATCTACAGGTACGCCGAGCCCTACTTTCACCCGACTCATGCTCACGAGCGTCTTGAAGCGCTTCACATTGTTATTGGAAAAGAACAGCTGCCGGGTCAGGTCGTTGTATTGCTCCATGTCCCGCACTGTGAGGATCAGTACGAAATCCCATTCACCCGCGACGTAGTAGCACTGCTGGATCTGCGGGCATTGCTCAAAGGTTCGCTTCATGGAATCGAGCAGGTCGATCTGCTCGCTCTCGACTTCCACCATGGAGACGATGGTGAGAGGACAGCCCACCTTTTCGGGCGCGACGATCGCTGCATACCGATCAATCACGCCGTCTTCGGCGAGGCGGCGCAAACGACGGTTTACCGCGGCAGTCGAGAGGTTGACCCGGGCGCCAAGTTCGTTTTGCGGGAGTTGAGCGTCCTGCTGGACCTCGGCTAACAGCTTGCGATCGAAAGCGTCGAGAGTGATAGTCATGAGGCGGGTCCTTGTACGAAAGCGAGAGATTATTGCGCCGGGACCCTAGATTTAGGGATTAATTTGAGCACGTCAAGCAATATTATTTGGGCATTAGTTGACGTATGGATTCCTCGCAGGGGGAATGCGACGGTCCGCCCCGGACACTTATTCACTGGAGCCTCACCGCAATGCTGATCGCTAACAAGCACGCGTCGCACACTGACTATCCCAACGAACTGAAGACAATTCTGAGTGTCGAGTCCGCTGAGCAGAGCCGTGCATGGCTTAAGAACTGGAAGCTTCTCAGTCCGTCCGCTACGCCGCTATGGGACCTGCCCGATGCGGCAGCACGACTTGGCGTGGCGCGCCTGAGCCTCAAGGACGAATCCGTCCGCTCACCACTCGGTAGCTTCAAGGCTCTGGGTGCACCGATCGCGCTCGTACGCCTGATTCTGCGTTTGTGGCCCGAGCATGATCTCGATCCGAAGGGCCTGATCCAGGGACGCTACAAGGAAGTGCTCACGAACCTCGTCGTGATCAGCGCGACCGACGGCAACCATGGCAAAGCCTTGGCCGCAGCGGCGCAAACACTCGGCTGCAATTGCGTGATCGTCCTGCACGCCAATGTGAGCGCTGAACGCGAGCGTGCCATCGCTGCATACGGTGCGCAGATTGTTCGTATCGAGGGCAACTACGACGAGTCGGTGGAAGAAGCGGCGCGCCTTGCAAAAGACAACGGTTGGCACGTGGTCTCAGACACATCTTATGAAGGATATGAAGCCATTCCTCGCGACGTCATGCAGGGCTACGGTGCGATCGCGGCCGAGCTCGTCGAGCAATCAGAAAGTCATGCCGACGAATGCGCCTTCACGCATATATTTCTGCAAGGCGGTGTCGGCGGTCTTGCTGCCGGAGTCGCCAGCTATCTGTGGGAAATTCATGGCAGCAAACGTCCGCGCTTCGTTGTCGTCGAGCCGCAGCAGGCAGACTGCCTGTATCAAAGTGCGCGCGAAGGCCGGGCGGCGAAAGCAACCGGCTCCGTCGATTCAATCATGGCCGGCCTTGCATGCGGCGAAGCTTCACCGCTCGCGTGGAAAATCCTCGAGTCGTGTGTAGACGATTTTATGACGATCAGAGACAAAGACGCGATTGCCGCGATGCGCACGCTCGCAGTTGGAACGGGTGCGGACGTTCCGCTGGTAGTCGGTGAATCCGGCGCAGCGGGCTACGCGGGCCTCGAAGTCCTCATGCAGGATTCGCAACTGGCACGCGCCGCCGGCCTGGACAAAGATTCGCGCGTTCTCGTGATCAGCACCGAGGGAGCAACGGCGCCATCGGTCTACCGTGAATGCGTGGGTGAAACGGCCGACTCGGTGCTTTCACGTCAGGCTCAATGGCTCGAAGCTGCGGTTCGATAAGACAACCTGAATGGCCATCGAAATGGGATAGACGTCATGGAAATCGCCTTGCAATCGCAGTTGAAGAGTTGGCGTCAGCATCTGCACCAGAACCCGGAAACCGGCTTCGAGGAAGTCGCGACTTCGGACTATGTCGCACGCGCCTTGAAGGCCCTCGGCCTCGACGTGCACCGAGGAATCGGCGGTACCGGCCTCGTTGCCAATCTCACGGTCGGCAACGGCCGTGGCGTGATTGGTCTGCGTGCGGACATGGATGCGCTCAATATCGCGGAGAACGCACCGGATCGCCCGTATGCCTCGCGAACGCAAGGTAAGATGCACGCCTGCGGACACGACGGACATATGTCGATGATTCTCGGCGCGGCGCGTCTGCTTGCCGAAAAGAAGAATTTCAGCGGCACCGTACGATTTATTTTTCAACCGGCTGAAGAACATGGCCGCGGTGCGAAAGCGATGATGAACGACGGGCTTTTCGAGCGATATCCCGTCGACGCAATCTTTGGCGCGCACAATATGCCCGGCATGGCCGCCGGAACCTTCGCGACACGCGCGGGCGGCATCATGGCCAGCGAAGACAACTTCGTCATCCATATCAAAGCCCGTGGCACGCATGCAGCGAGACCGCACATGGGCGTCGATCCCATTGTGATCGCGTCGCAAATCGTGCTGGCATTGCAGACAATCGTGTCCCGCAATCTCGATCCGAGTCTGCAGGCGGTGATCTCCTGCACGGAGTTCATTACGGATGGCATCCGCAACGTCATCCCGTCGAACGTCACGATCAAGGGCGACACGCGCAGCTACACGCCCGAAATCCAGGCCATGCTGGCAACCCGCATGCGAGAAATCAGCGAAGGGATCTGTCATACGCACGGGGCTGAATGCACGTTCGAATACACGCACGAATTTGCGCCCACCGTAAACTCGCCGGAATATGTCGACCTTGCCGTTGCGGCGGCCCGCAATATCGCCGGCGCAGACAAAATCGACGCCAGCGTGCAGCCCATGATGATATCCGAGGATTTCGGCGCGTTCCTTCAGGCCGTACCGGGTAACTTTATTTTCATTGGCAACGGCGATACGGGGAAGGAAGGAGGTATCCCGCTCCACAACGCCACGTACGACTTCAACGACGACATATTGCTCACCGGCGCGCGATACTTTGCAGAGATAGCACGACTTGCCCTCCCTCTTTCCTGAGTGACATCCGCTTCGAGTCCCCGGCTTGGTCAACGGCCAGCCGGCTCTCGCCCGGAATTTCAATGTCTCATTCATTTCTGTGAACGGCCTTTCGAATTGAGAGGCTGAATGACGACAATTGGCCGATGCCTGCCTGATGGCGATCGGCAGCACGCGACCCATTGCCGTCATTCAGACCACAGCGGGAGCAGCGACCGCTTCTAAGGTCCAACGGACATTCGCTCGCGCAGGTCGACTACCCATTCGGCGGAGTGTCGTTTTCCTGCAAGGGCCGTTGTTGATTAGCCAAGTCATTTTCGGCCAGTCATTTCCTTCCAGCGGTCAATGTCGACGAGTTGCGCACGCGGCTCGGGCACCACCCCGTCCTGCTGTTGACCGCACATAGGTCAACACTCGTCGTTTTGCTGCTATTGGTTAGGCGCTGCATCAGATCGCCCCGTCAAGAGTCATCTCGCTGCGCTCTCGGCACAACTTCTGGGAAACGTGCACCGATACAGGGTCCGTTAGCGGAGGACATTGCAGGCTCATCAAAGTGCGCCACAGCGCGCTGTCTGTCTGGAATTCACGGTTTCGACAAATCTGGCCACGTAGCCCGGCGAATCACGCCAAATGCATCGGGCATTGGGACACGCGGGTTTTCTCGGCCCGGAAGTCGCTCTATCCGTCTGATCTTCCGGCATTTCTGCCGACGAACATGAGGAGAGTAGAGATGCGACTCAAAAAAATTCCGACTACAGTCGTCACCGGTTTTTTGGGCGCCGGCAAGACGACACTGGTCAATCATCTTCTCGAACATGCGCGACCGGCGCGTGTCGGCATCGTCGTAAATGAATTCGGTGAAGTCGGCATTGACGGCAACCTGATCGTCGCCGATGAAGACGCGCTGGTGGAGATCAATAACGGCTGCGTTTGCTGCACCGTCCGCAAAGACCTCGTCAAGAGCGTGTCCGAACTACTGGCACGCGCCGGCGAGCCTCTAGCGCGGCTGGTCGTTGAGACTTCGGGGCTTGCCGACCCGGCTCCCGTACTGCAAACATTTCTTGCAGACCCTGATGTACGGGAACGCGTTGAACTCGAGTCGGTGGTCGCTGTCGTGGACGCTCATCATTTCCATGAGCAGCTCTACGATGAGATCGCCCGTGAGCAGGTCGTGTTTGCGGATCACATCATTGTCAACAAGACAGATCTCGTCAGTGCTAAAGAGGTGACGAGCCTCATCGCACGTATTCGCACACTCAATCCCACCGCGGCGATCGACATCGCGCGTCATGGCGCAGTCGACGTCGAAGCAGTCTTTGGCATCAAGCACTTCTCGCTGGATACATTGCTCCGTGTCGAGCCCGATCTGCTCGACGAAGGCGCGCATGAGCATGAGCACGACAACTCCATTGCGTCGTGTTCGTTCGTCATTCCGGGACCATTGGACGCTACGCGCTTCAATCGCTGGGCCAATCAGCTCGTGCAAACCCACGGGCAACAACTCCTGCGCATGAAAGGTGTACTGAACCTGCACGAAGAGCGCCGCCGCCTGCATTTCCACAGTGTTCACATGCTGCTCGACTCGAGCTTTGGAAAAGCGTGGGCACATGACGAAGCGCGCGACAGCAAGTTCGTGATGATCGGGCGCGACCTGGACATGCCAGCCATGCGCGAGGGCTTGTTCGGTTGCGTGGCTTGAACGAAACGTTTTCCCTACCGCTGTTACACACATCAGGAGTACGAAGATGAAAAAGTCAGAAGCCTACACCGTCAGCATCGGTGTCCTCGCGGTGGCCGATACATGGCTCACGGCCACCGTCTTTCCCGTGCCCGTGTGGGTCACGTTCATCGCCTGGGCATCGTTCTTCGTGTTAGGCGCCGGGCGCGCGGGTTTCGTCAAAAGCGTGGCCTCGAATCTGGTCGGCGCTGTGATCAGCTCGCTCACCCTGCTCGCCATCGCAACAACGAACGGTAGCGCACTGGCGGTTGCAGTGCTGGTCGGCATCGGCAGCGCTGCGATGGTACAGGCGTCGAAGATCAAGTTGCTGGATGTGCTGCCAGCCATCGTCTGGGGGTTTGCATCGACCGTCGGAACGACGGTGGCCGCAGGCAAGCCCATCACCACCTTGGGACTCAGCAACCCAGGCCTCGTCGCCGCCGCCGCGCTCATAACGGGTGCCGCATTCGGGTTCGTGTCAGAAGTGCTGGGCGATGCACTTGCATTCAAGCGCGAGCACAAGCTGGGATAAGGCGTACGCCGACTGGCTGCCAGTCGCTAACTTTCTGGAGCGAACCATGAAACTACAGCACCACCTCGGGGGCGTCGAGAATCTGGGCCCCGTCAATGTCGAAACGCGGGTCTTCGTGGAACCTTGGGAGCGTCGCATCTTTGGCATTCACACGGCGATGATGGCCGAGAGCAGCCACCTCGGCGATGCGTTACCGGCTTACCCAATCAAGGAACTACCGACTGCGTTCAAAAGCACGTGGACATGGGCGTCTTTGCGCACCGGCGCTGAAGACATGCAGCCCTTCGAGTACTTCAAGTACCGCTACTACGAGAAATGGCTGATGGGCATCTCGCAGTTCTTCGTGGATCAGGGGTACATCACCGCCGATGAATTGACCGAACGCACTTCGCTGTACCGGGCGGATCCCCAGGCTCCGATGCCCGATAGCCCTCGTGCTTCGATCAAGCAGCAGATCGATGCGTATCTCGAGAAAGGAGATTCCGGTTATCACGAACGGCGTGCCCAGGCGCGCTTCTCGAACGGAGAAACAATACGGGTCGCCGATCCTGAAGCGGTCGATCACACCCGTTTACCGGGTTATCTGCGCCGCAAGACCGGAAAGGTGGTGGAGGTCTATCCTGGTACGTTCTCGTACTTCGTTTCAACCGGTGTCGACGGAATCGGTGAGCCGATGGCGGTCTACCGGGTCGCATTCGACGCCGCCGACATCTGGGGCGAGGGCAAGAGCGAGCCCCACACCACGATCTACGCAGACCTGTACGAAGCCTATCTTCAGGCCACCCCCTAACCAGCGCAAAAAGGAATCGTCATGACTCCACTGTTTCAGTATGAAGACGACCGCGAGGCATCGAGCGCAGCCAAAGTACGCGCACTCGAAGCATTGCTGATCGAAAAAGGTGTAATCGGCAGCGACTCGGTCGATGCAGTGCTGCAGCATTTCGAAACCGTCGCCGGTCCGTTCAACGGGGCAAAGATTGTCGCCCGTGCATGGATCGACCCTGCGTTCAAGCAGCGCCTCGTCGAGGATACGCCGAAGGCAATCGCCGAACTGGACCTGCCAGCCGGCATGGCCGGCGCGGAAGGTGAACATATGGCGGCCGTTGCAAACGGTGACGGCGTACACAACCTGATCATCTGCACGTTGTGCTCATGTTATCCGTGGCCCGTGCTTGGCCTGCCACCCTACTGGTACAAGGACCCGGTATTTCGAGCACGCGGCGTGCGCGAACCGCGAGCGGTGCTACGTGAATTTGGTGTGGACGTACCAACGGAAACCGATGTCAAGGTATGGGATAGCAGTGCGCAGATCCGCTGGTTCGTTGTGCCGGAGCGCCCCGCGAACACCGAGCATCTGAGCGAGCAGGAACTGGCTGCGCTCGTGACCCCTGAATCGATGATGGGTGTCGCGCTGGTTGCGTCTCCCGCTGCCACATAAGGTTAATCATGTTTACGCGCTTCGAAGAATATGCGGCAGCGTCGATGCTCGGTGCTGATGATTCTCCCCCTCGGCTGGACGGCAAGCTGTTTTTTTCCAATCGCTGGGAAAGAGATGTGTTCGGCCTCGCGTTGTCGCTTTCAAAAGCAGGGTACTTCGAGTGGGAAGACTTCCGCCAAAGCCTGATTACGGCAATTGCGCACTGGGAATCCGCACCGTGCGAAGGTCAGCCTCGCTGGGACTATTACGAGCGCTTTCTCGAAGCGCTACTGGATGTGGTCGGCTCAAGCGGTGTCCTGTCGCGTGACGAACTCGCGCAGGTCGTGGTCGCCAGACGCGGGGCGACCACGACGCGCACAGCCGCTAAATCTCCGCACTCGAACAGCCATTGAACTTGAGTCCGTCCCAACCCAGGAGAAACACATGGAAACGCTTAACGCCGTGATGACGCGCTTCAGCTCACCTGCACGTCAGAAGGTGGGCGCAATGTATGTCGCGCTTGCGCTCATCAACATCCTTGCATGGACATGGGCATGGATCGTACTGCGCGCTTCACCCGCGCTGATCGGTACCGCCTTCATCGCCTACAGTTTCGGCTTGCGCCATGCCATGGACGCGGACCATATCGCCGCAATCGACAACGTGACACGCAAACTGATGAACGACAGGAAACGTCCCGTGGCGGTTGGCTTTTTCTTCGCGTTTGGCCATTCGTTGACCGTGGTATTCGGCGCGGTGGCGGTTGCGTTCACAACCAAAGCTCTGGCACATCACTTTGATGCGTTCAAAGAGACCGGCGAAGCAATCGGCACCGTCGTATCAGCGACCTTCCTGATCATGATCGGCGCCATGAATATCGTGCTGCTGCCAGGTTTGTTCCGCGCGTTCGGACGCATGCGTCGCGGCCAGCGCCGTGACGGCGACCTTCGCCTGACGCAATTCGAGGGCAATCTGCTGGCGCGTCTGTTCAGGCCGCTCTTTCGTCTGGTCCGCTCGAGCTGGCTGATGCTGCCGCTGGGTATCCTGTTTGGACTCGGCTTCGAAACCGCCACCGAAATGGCATTGTTCGGCACGTCGGCCGCACAGGCCTCGGCCGGCTTTTCGATCTGGACCATCCTCGTGTTTCCATGCCTGTTCGCGGCAGGCATGATAACCATCGATACGACCGACGGCATCCTGATGCTGGGCGCCTATGGCTGGGCCTTCGTCAAGCCCCTGCGCAAGCTTTACTACAATCTGACGATTACGCTGATTTCCACGGTCGTTGCGTTGATAATCGGCGGCGTCGAGGTGCTTGGACTGCTCGGTGACCAACTGAGCCTGACCGGGCCGTTCTGGCAGGCCATCGGTTGTCTCAACGACAATTTCGGCTTGCTAGGATATGGCATTGTCGCTGTGTTCGTGATCGGCTGGCTGGCGTCTGCGTTGCTCTATAAAATGAAGGGGTACGATCGCGAAGCCGCCTCGGCGTGACCCGTGCGCAAACCAGCTCTGACACTGCCCCCCCGACTCTCCATGACCATGACGACCTGAGCGTGTGAACGGGATGAAACAGATCAAAATCGGCGTGATTGTCTTCCCAGGCTTCCAGCTGCTGGATGTTGCTGGACCCAAAGATGCGTTCGCGGAAGTCAAGGTATTGAGTCAAGGCGAGTGCCAATATGAAATGCTCACTGTGGGGACCACGCGCGGCAGTGTGCAGTCGTCGAGCGGGCTGACGGTCGTACCGGATCGCACGATCTTCGACCTGTGCCCGCACTTCGATACAGTGCTGGTCCCGGGGGGCCTCGGAATTTTCGAAACCTTTGACGACCCGGCGCTCAGTGACTGGCTCAAGGAACAATATAAACATGCCCGGCGCGTGTCCGCCATTTGCAATGGCCTGTTCGCGCTTGGATCTGCGGGGCTGCTCAACGACCGCGTGGTGACCACGCACTGGATGGATGTGCCACGTTTGGCCACCACGTTTCCGCGCGCCCGGATCGAGCCGGATCACATCTACGTGAAGGACGGCAGCATTTACACGACGGCAGGAGTGACGGCAGGAATCGATCTTTCCCTGGTGATGATCGAGGAAGATTTTGGCCGAAAAATGGCGCTGGATGTCGCCAAATATCTGATCGTGTATCTGCGACGAGCAGGCGGTCAATCGCAGTTCAGCCCGCTACTCGAATCTCAGGCAGCGCCTGATTCTCAGATGGTGGAGATCCAGCAATATATGCTCGACAATCTTGCCGTGGAGCATACGCTTGCATCGCTCGCCGAGCGCGCTCATATGAGTGCACGCAACATGACCCGCCTGTTCACGAAGGAATGTGGCCTCAGTCCGACACTGTTCCTGAACAACGCGCGTATCGACGCCGCAAGGCGCTATCTGGAGAGCACCGATCTTCCTCTACGCGAGGTTGCCCGACGCTGCGGATTCGATGGTACGGATGGGCTGCGCCGCACCTTCCAGCGGCGACTGCAAATCAACCCGGCTGACTATCGAAGCCGCTTCCGTTCCGCCGATTCGCCTGATCGCACGCGGGATGCTGTCTCTGAGGCACGTTAGAGGCTAGCAACGCACTCGACTTCCAGTCCATTGCCGTAATGCTGCCGATCGTTGCGCAAGTGCTATAG
Organism: Paraburkholderia sp. GAS38; assembly: GCF_050434965.1. NCBI lineage: Bacteria > Pseudomonadati > Pseudomonadota > Betaproteobacteria > Burkholderiales > Burkholderiaceae > Paraburkholderia > Paraburkholderia sp. GAS38. The sequence goes on from NZ_JBNDJO010000005.1 coordinate 157,753, forward strand.
ACAGTACTCGAATCTCGGCAGCGGTGGAAGCGGCGGCCATGTCAATGGCCGCTTTCGGAGTTGAAGGGACCCTTGAATGTCCACACCGAAGCGTCGGCGAACGGCGACTTCTGGCCGGCTACAGCTCATGCGGCCGGCACATCGCGACCCCGAACGGTCTCTCAGATCCCTCCAACGCAGCCACTCAAACCGATAAAACTCGATCGTCGGTGCAAGTTCTGAAAGTTGGCGTCAGTCTATACTGACGGCCAGTTCGAAAAATCTACTTAGGTGGCCTGGTGACGATTACGTCTTTGATCGGTGACGTACAGCGACGTTACATTGAATTTTTCACGGCTGCCCGCGACCGCATTTCGGCCTCTGAAGAAAACGTCGCCGCAGAGGTATTAATCGCTCTCAACAACGAACAGATCCCGTATCCGTATCGTTATCTCAGAGTCGATGTGCTCTCCAAAAACTCCGATGACGCGATCAAGCCATTCGAGTTGGCGCTTGACCCAGACCCAAATTTCGAGGCGACCGCATTCAAGTTTGGTGGGCTTCAGGTCGCATTTTATCCGTTCAGTTGGAACAGGGCACAAATCGTTTTCGAAAAGGCGATCGCCGATCAGCAGCAGTTGGACCGATTTATTACTCGGTGGCTCGACGTTGAAGAAACAGAAGCTCATGCCTATGACAATCTTAGCGGGGCGGCTCATTCCTTCACTCCTGTCGAATCGAATGGCGAGTGGTGGTACCTGACAGTTGACTTTGGTACGGCGCCGGCGCAAGCAATGATCGAGTTTATCGAAATTCTGGCGTCTCACGGCATGACGCGGATTACCGTAAAGGCTGGATGACGATCGTCAACGATCTACGCAGCGCGGTCGACAGGCCGCTGTTGGCCGACCGTCGCCTTATTACATTCGCGTAGCGGGCCGGCACCTAGGACTGCAGATTCGCCATGAGCGCCCGCTCGCTTCGAGGAGGCGGTGATTCACGGGGGTAGAGTTCGGCCAGTAACGACAAACACAACGAATAACGAACGGTCTCGCAAGGAATGCAAGAAATCCCGGGCTGCAGAGATGCCCTCGTCGACGTTGTTTCCCTCGTAAAACCAATTGTCGTACGTGGGCTCAAGACTTCGTCCGTCTGACGTTGCGCGGTAAACGTCCCCTCCAAGGAGCAGCCATTTTTGGCCTGCAAACAGGTCCAACGCTTGCCCTGCTTCAGAGAGATCTAGCGCGGCTTCCTTTAGGCCCATATCTTCAAGCGACCGTCCGCTCCGAGCGTAAAGTTCGAGAATTCTGGAGATGGTCATTGGCACTCTCGCGGCGCTGTCTAGCGAAAAACTGGATGGATTGACAAGTCGTCGATCGGCGAAAGACGCCGGATTGTCAGCAATCTGAGGGCGATCGTCAAATGGTCTTGAGCGAACACCTGAAAATCATCAAGCGAGGCTAAGGAGAGTACATCTTGCGCGCGGGAACGGAGGCAGGATCTACTCCATCCGAATTGAATAACAATGATGTCGCGTTCTTGCTCGCTGCGGTTGGGTGAACTTCCGTGAAGCGTTGCGGAGTGTATAGCCAAGCCCGTACCTGCAAATACGGTCGGCCATATCGCGTCATCAGTGGAGTCGTCCTTCACCAGATGCGAGCCCGGCACGACCCCTGTGCCGCCGTTGCTCGCGGACATCGATTGGATGTGGAATCAATAGACGCAAGGTACGGCCATCCTCTATGGTGAAATAGGTATTTTTCGCATCCCGATGCCATGAAATAGCGGGGCCTGCCGTGGGGGTTTACGGGTGAGGTTGCAAAAATGGAAAGCAACGTCCACGACGGAGCACTGCAGCATTTCAGCTACGCTATGCCACATGCGCTCATTGGCAAAGAGGGTTGCCAATCCAGGCTCGAGAGCAATGAGATCGCTGATGATGAATGGCTCACACTCCCAATGCGCTGGCTCGATTCCTAGATTTCGTTCTGGCTGCATTCGATAGGCCGCTGCGATGCTGAGCGTGGCTGCAAGTACTTTGGGATCACCCGAACGATGTCGGGTCACTAATCCATTTGCCAACTGTCGAAGGGCCTGAACTTCCGACCGGTCAAATATTTCCGGAACAATCGAATACCCTTGAACGGAAAACTCCGCATGCCGTTGACTCACAACGCCCCTCTCTTAACTGAGGTGAGGAAATTCTAGTCCGTCGGCTGACCGACGGACCGCTTCTGGACGAACCCGGTCCAACACCGACCTCCACTAGCCGGCGCTCGCAGCGGAAGTGCGAAAGGTGAAAACCGACCCCTAGCGGGCATTCGCGGCGCTCGAAAGCGGTCGTTCACAGCTGTGTCGCATCAAGCCTGCGCAACAATTTGAGCGGTTAAGCTGCGAAATCGAAGTAATATTTACCCGAATAACTTTCACTGTTCTACAGCAACACGCTTCATCGCTCGAAGGCTGCGACTACGGCTTACAAAACGACATTGACGACCTTTACCGTGAAGGAGGGAATGGAAGCCAAGGCCGATGAGTGGCTACGTGTCTTAATCGAGCGAAAGGCGGAATGTCTTGAGACGCTGGATCGAGAAAAGATGCATTTTGAAACGATGTTCAAGTCCGTGCGAGACGGACGTCTGCGTCTAACGTGGTTCGACGTACAAAGCCCGGACGGTGCGCATGTTGGCACCTCGATGCTGGCGATCGACAAGATTCATGTGGATTACTGGCAGCAATGTATTGACCGCGAGATCCCACCAGAGACGTTTGAGCATGTGGTGAACTTCGTCCCCTTTGAGCTTGAGACCATGATAAATCAACGAGGCGAAATTTAGATCGCGCCGCGGCTGGAACAAGCCCAGCGGCAAAGTACCGCAGTCGACCCTGAGCGATCCTTCATTTTTCTCCAAAGTGGACGCTCCGGGCCATCCGTCGAGATCCATGATCACTTGCTCGACGAAAATGCCGCAGCGATCCATGGATGCGTGTCGCAATCCATCAAACCACGATACAACACCGCATCCCACCCGTATTCCCGGGCGCTATTCACGACGGATTCGGAATCGTCAAAGAACAATGGCGGCTCATCTTGCGGCCCCAAGATCTCTTCAATCCTTGCGTAAAATCCGAGATCCGGTTTGAGTACCCCCAAACGCGCCGAATGAAACAGATCATCGAACAGGTTTTCAAAACCCAGCTTGTTCCACAGATAAAAGGCGCGCATGTGCTCTTGATTAGTCGCGATGCACAGCCGGACCTTGCCCGTCAGTCGCAGTCGGCGCACAAGATCCAGCAACTGGAAATTGACCTGACTGTCGCGAGTGAGCCAGTAGCTTGCCACCGTGAACGGCGATCCCCGATAGCCTAGAGCAGGCAAGGTTTCTTCCAGAGCCGTCAGCAATGCCTTGCGACCAGTCAGCACTTCCTTCTCGAACACTTCCCTGATAAACGAGTCTCTAAACCTGTCCGGATTGATTCCGAGATCGGCTTCGATATGCGTGTCCCAACGTCGAAGGCGCTCAAGCTGGCCGGTATATCCGTGGACCAGAACTCCATCTACATCGAAAATTACTGTTCTCAACCCGTTTCTCCCCTACGTCTGTCTAGCGATTGAAAATCATCTAGCGGACTTCCTGCCGTCGCCCTGTTGGGCGACGGGGTTAAAGTGAGTTTGCCGAAACAGCTTTAACCGGAAGGAGGTCATCATGAACTATAGCGGCATCGACCTGCATTCGAACAACAGCGTGGTGAGCGTGATCGACGAAACGGACCGCGTGGTCGCCGAAAAGCGGCTGCCGAACGACCTGGCAAGGATTATGGCGTTCCTTGCCCATGGCAGGCCGATCTGGCCGGCGTCGTGGTCGAATCCACGTACAACTGGTACTGGCTCGTCGACGGTCTGCAGGCGGCTGGTTTTGTCGTCCATCTGGCCAACACCACAGCGATCAAAAAATACGATGGACTGAAGCACAGCGGTGACGAGACCGACGCGCGTTACCTCGCCCACCTGCTGCGCCTGGGCATTCTTCCCACTGGCACCATCCTGCCGGTCCAGCACCGTGAGGTGCGAGACCTTGCCCGCAAACGCATGCAACTGGTGCGCAGCCGCACCAGCCACATCCTCGCCGTCAAGAACATAACGGCGCGCCAGTCCGGCACGCGAATCACGAGCAATCAGGTCAAGCAACTCGATCAGGCTGCAGTTGACCAGTTGCACCTCCCGGATGACGTGGCGCTCGCGGTCCGCGCGAACGTCGCGGTCATCACGACGCTGTCGGCACAGATTGCCATCGTGGAAAGGCGTCTTCAGGAAGCCCTGATCGCTGACTGGTGATAAGCCACCGCAATTGAATGGGATACCGTGCCGCCGTCCCCGATGTGCAGTAAAGCGGATCGCCCGCAACACGAGCCCGTCCTGGATTGGTGCCGGACATCCGGTAACCACGAGTATTGTGCGAGTCCCATGGACGTGTTGCGGCACCAATGGTCTTCTGGGGTGGCAAAGTCACTAGGGCGAGAGGCAACGGATGTACGCCGATCGCTTGATCCTGATGGGGGTCTGGCGCGATCCGTCGCAGCCATGAACTGAAGAGACGGGTGCGCTCAGCTACTGCATTCGGTCAGTGCAATCGGATTAGGTTGCTCAGGTAGCCGAGGGTACTGCTTGCTCACTTGACACCGGGCCCGCTAATGGGTGTCAGCGATCTATACGCCAATGTCGACCGGCCGCTTCTGGCCGATGCCTATCGGAAGCAATCGGCATACGCCGCCCGAAACTTACGGGCCGGCGATCGACAGCACGCGACCCACAACGGTCTTTCAAACCTCCCGAGAGCAGCCATTCCAGCACGGTTGTGTGTTTGATAGGATGCCGCATGTGCCTACACTCGCGCGGCTCGGATACACGCGTCCGCAATTTTAATGAAAAAATTGGTTTGGATTCTTCTCATGCTCGCCGTGATTTCATGGGGGATCTGCTATGCATACGTATCCAGTTCCATTCACTTTGGCTGGCTTGGAACCTTGCTTGCATCGGCTGCAGGAGTACTCGCAACAATATCTGCTTATCTGACAGAAGAGAAAGCGCACACTCGCGGCGGCGTCGTATACAAGTCCAAATCGCCCATCCAGTTTCTCCTCGTTCACCTCTGGTTGGGCTTATTCCTGACGGCAATTGGGCTCTTTAGCGTAATGGGTTGCCTTGGGTACACGACTGGCTTGTAGGAAGCTACAGGTCTAAGAGTTGTTCCCAATTGGTGGACGGTGTCGACCGCCCGAAACTGGCCGTCCTCAACGTTTCTCACGCTCGGACTCGTCCGGCTCTTGCTCGTCTTGGGAGAGAAGGTCAGATAGCTCAGGCGGGGAAAGCCGCTTCATTTTCCTTTCGAGCTTGCGATCGTATTGCCGGTCGTTCGGATGCGAGGCTTGAGCCTTGCGGGCGTACTGCTGTACGAAGCGACCGAGTTCACCGGCTAGCCGAGATTTTGTTCGTTTCGTGGTCATGTTTCAAATCTTGCGCTGCTCGAAGTCATGCGTAGTGTATGCCCACGCATCGATTGCCAACGATTCAGATGCTGACGTCGAACGGCCGGTTGTGGCCGAACCCGGTCCGACGCTGAACTTCCGTACTCGACCCGATAGGGACCTCCGCGTTTCTCCAAAGCTGTCATTCGCGATGACGCAGAGGGTAATAGCGGATCACGTAGCCATTGACGTGCGAAATTACTGCGCTACATATGCAAATGCTCGTGCAGAAAATCGATAAAGACACGCAGCTTCGGCGGCAGGTTTCGTCCTGAAGGCCAGATCACGTTGAGCGCGATGATGCGTTCGACGTGATCATCGAGGATCGAGCGAAGCGAGCCGTCCGCGAGCGCCTGCGTGACCGAAAACGCCGGCAGACAGGCAATGCCCAGCCCGCGCAACGCGAAGCACAATCGCGTTTCGATGTTGTCGCAGACCATCGAGATCGGCAGCGCGATTTCGGGCTCACCGTCCGCGCGACGCAGCGGCCACGATTCGAGCTTTCCCGTATTCGGAAAACGATAGTGCAGGCAGACGTGATTCAGCAGATCGGCGGGAACGGCGGGCGTGCCGTGTTGCGCGAGATAAGCGGGAGACGCGACCAGCAGCAGACCGAAGGTGCCGAGGCAGTGTGCGGACAGACGCGAATCCGACAGCGGACCGGTACGTACCACCGCGTCGAATCCTTCGTCGATCACGTCAACCGTCCGGTCGGTGAAGTTGAGGTCGAGTTGCACGTCGGGATATGCGCGCATGAAGTCGGCGAGCACCGGCAACACGAGCGAGCTGACGAGCGGCAAGCTGACGCGCAACCGGCCGCGTGGCGCTTCGGCCCGGTGCGACAACTCCAGTTCAGCGGCTTCGATTTCAGCGAGTATCCGTCGACTGCGTTCGAGCAACAGCGCGCCTTCGGAGGTCAGCGTGATGCTGCGCGTACTGCGATGAAACAGGCGCACGCCGAGCCGTTGCTCGAGCCTCGCGACTCGCTTGCCGACCGCCGATGCGGACACGCCGAGCAGCCGCCCCGCGTCGACGAAGCTGCGCGTTTCAGCGACCTGCACGAAGACCATAAAGCCATTCAGACTTTCCAAAGAGGCGCTCCACGATTGCGGACAAACTTGTCCGGTCAAAGCGGAACTCTAGCCTGTTTTTCTTTAGTTGGTGCGCCCGTACCATCGTCCGGACTCACACTTCTAAAGGATTCGGCATGTCGGGGCAATCCTTATCAGCCGGCTTGAACGCAGACACGCGCGCGTTGCACCAGCGCGTCAATGCAGCCATCGATGCCGCGCTCGACGAACGGCGGCTGGTCGGTACGGTCGTTCTCATCGCGAAGCGGGGCGAATCTGTCTACCGGCGTGCAGCCGGCCTCGCGGATCGTGAGCGCGCACAGCCGATGCGCGAGGACACAATGTTCCGGCTGGCGTCGGTCAGCAAACCGATCGTATCGACGGCGGCGATGGTGCTGGTCGCGCAATCGCGGCTCAGACTCGACGACGACGTCACACGCTGGCTTGCCAATTTCCGTCCGCGTCTACCGGACGGCCGTGCTGCGCGGATCAGCGTGCGTCAGTTGCTGTCGCATACGGCCGGTCTTGGCTACCGATTTCTCGAGACGGACGAATCGGGACCGTATGCGCAAGCCGGTGTCTCCGACGGGATGGATTCGTCCGGGCTTTCGCTCGAAGACAATGTGCGCCGGATTGCAAGCCTGCCGCTGTCTTACGAGCCCGGCACCGCATGGGCCTACTCGCTGTCGATCGACGTGCTCGGGCTGTTGATCGAACGAGTGACCGGCGCGTCCCTTCAGGACGCGGTTCAGGCACTCGTCACGACGCCGCTCGCCATGGCCGACACTGCCTTCTATGCAACCGATCCACTACGGCTCTGCACACCGTATGTGAGCGACACGCCAACGCCGCACCGGATGCGCGACTCGGAAGTCGTCCCAGTGTTCGACGGCACGTCAGGGATTCGCTTCACGCCGTCACGTGCGCTCGATCACGATGCGTTTGCGTCGGGCGGTGCGGGAATGGTTGGCACCGCCGGGGACTTTCTGCGCTTGCTCGACACGCTGCGCAGTGGCGGCGGAGCATTGCTGCCGGCCGCGCTGGTCGATGAGATGGGCACGATCCAGACCGGCGATGCAGGTCCGCCGGATGCGCCAGGATATGGTTTCGGACTGGGTTTCTCGGTGTTGCGCGATCCGCTGCTGGCCCACTCGCCGGAGTCGGTCGGGACATGGCGATGGGGTGGCGCGTATGGCCATTCGTGGTTCGTCGACCGCGCGCGCGGACTGAGCGTGGTAGCGTTCACGAATACACTGTACGAAGGGATGTCGGGCGGGTTCGTTGCCGAGTTGCGCGATGCCGTGTACGGCGCGGCGCGCGTCTCGAACGACGGAGACCACGAGCATGAGTGACGTCGATCTCGCCGCGTGCGACGTCACGTCCGATGCCGTGGGTTCCGGACGGCCGCAGCGTCTGCCGGTTGCGGGCCTGCTTGTGCTCGCGACGTGCGGTTTCATCACCATCCTGACCGAGGTGCTTCCAGCAGGATTGCTGACGCAGATGAGCGGCGATCTCGGCGTCTCCGAAGCGCTGATCGGGCAGTTCATGACGACATATGCTATCGGCTCGTTGCTCGTCGCGATCCCGCTCGCTATCGTCACGCGTCACTGGCGGCGTCGGCCTTTGTTATTGCTGTCAATCGCCGGATTCGTCGTCGTCAATACAATCACCGCGGTCTCGACGCGTTATCCGGTAATACTCGTGGCGCGATTCCTTGCGGGCGTGTCGGCGGGCGTGATCTGGGCCTTGCTGGCCGGTTACGCCGCGCGGATGGCGCCGCCGCATCTTCGAGGACGCGCTATCGCGGTTGCGATGGTCGGGACACCACTTGCATTGTCGATCGGCATTCCCGTCGGCACGTGGCTGGGTGCGTCGGTGGGCTGGCGGATGACGTTCGGCGCGCTGAGCGCGCTGGCTTTGGCGCTGACGATTTGCGTGCGCTGGATCGTGCCGGACTTTGCGGGGCAATCGTCAAGCAAGTCTGGCGGTGTGGTGGCGACGCTGCGTCGACGCGGTCTCAAGACGGTGCTCGTGGCAACCTTTCTCTATGTGCTTGCGCATAACGTGCTCTACACGTATATCGCACCATTCCTCGCGTTGTCGGGCAGCGCGAATCGTGTCGATGCAGTGTTGCTGGTATTCGGTTTGACGGCACTCGTGGGGATCGGTGTGGTCGGGTTGATGATCGATTCGCGGCTGAGGCAGTTGCAAATCGCGAGTACGCTTTTGTTCGCCTTTGGAGCGGTCTTGATGGGCGTTGCTGCTTATCAAACCGTTATGGTTTTTGCGGGTGTTGCCATGTGGGGGCTAGCATTTGGCGGCGTGGCAACCGTGTTTCAGACAGCAGCGGCGGAAGCGGCCGGCGAACTGGGTGACATTGCGCAATCGTTGATCGTCACGGTATGGAATCTGGCGATCGCGGGCGGCGGCATACTCGGCGCGATGACGATCACCTCGGTCGGTCCCGGAGCGCTGCCGTGGAGCGCGGCCGGATTGCTCGTGATTACGCTTTCGGTGGTGTTAGGGACTTGGCCGCGGGCGCTGCGGCGTAGTAACGGGGTGCCTGAATACGCTCGGTAATGTGCCGAATGACGTTCGTCCGGGATGGGAAACGGCCGTGATTGCTGACGCCCATTAGCGGGCCGATGTCAAGCGAGCAATCCATATCCCCGGCTGCACGAGCAGCCGTTTCCCAATTCTCCGAATGCAGCGGCCAACCGCGCCCGTTTCTTCATTTGCTGGCTGCGACGGAACGCGCCAGACACCCATCTGGATCAAGCGAAGAGCAATACTGCTGGTGCCTTTCGCCCTGGCGGCTATGCCGCCCCGGAAGAACTTTGGTGCCGTAATGCGTCCATGGGATTCGCACAATTGCGTGGGCTGCCGGGTTGTCGGCGCCAATCCACAGCTGGCTCGCATTCCGGGCGATCCGCTTTTACTGCATATCGGGGACGGCGGCACAGCATCCCATTCAATCTCGGTGGCTGTTCGCCAGTCAACAATCAGGGCTTGCCGGTCGCCGTCGAAACTCTTATGCGAAGCAGCGCGTCATATCGAATGGTTTGTGCTCCTTCAGCATATGGAAACATGCGCGGGCGAGCTTGTGCGCCAGGATGGTATTGGTCTTGCCTTTCTTTCGCTCGTAGAAACGTTTGGCCTCGGCGCAATAGCGCAGCGCAAAATTGGCCGCCTCGATGAACGCCCAGGACAGATACGGGTTGCCATTCTTTGTGTTGCCTTCGCCTTTCTTTTTACCGTTGCTTATACGCTGGCTGTCCACGCAGCGCGCATAGGAGGCGAAGTTACCGGCGCTGGCGAAGCGCTCGATGGTGCCCACCTCCAGCAGAATGACAGTTGCAAGGGTTTGGCCGATGCCCGGCACCGTGGTCAGCAGGGTGTAGTCCGCGTCTGGTGCGACCTTTTGTTGAAGACGCTTTTCCACGATGGCGATCTGCGCGGAGAGCGTCGTGATGACCGCGACGTTGGCCCGAAGCGCGAGTGCGACGTCCTCTGGCAGGCGCATTTATTTGATGGTTTCTTCGTCGAGCCGGATGACCTGATTGCTCGTGATTCGCTTGCCGAACTGGCGTGCCGTTATGTTCTCCACCGCGAGAATGCAGCTCGTGCGGCTTCGCACGAGCTGCATGCGTTTCCTCGCAAGATCACGGACGGCACGCTGTTGGGGTGGCAGGATGGTGCCTGTCGGGAGTATCCCCAGGCGCAGTAAATGAGCCAGATAGCGCGCGTCGGTCTCATCCCCACTGTGCTTGAGCCCGTCGTATTTCCTGATCGCGGTGGTGTTGGCCAGATGCACCACGAAGCCGGCGGCCTGCAGGCCGTCGACAAGCCAGTACCAGTTATACGTCGATTCGATTACGACGCCGGCCAGCCCGGCTTGCCACGGGGCAAGGAACGTCAGGATCTTGGCCAGCTCGTTCGGCAGCCGCTTCTCGGCGACCACGCGGTCCGTTTCGTCGATCACGCTCACCACGCTGTTGTTCGAATGCAGGTCAATGCCGCTATAGTTCATGATGGGCCTCCTTCCGGTTAAAGCGCTGTTGGCAAACTCACTTTAACCCCGTCGCCCGTCAGGGCGGCGGCGGAGGCCCGCTAGATGATTTTCAATCTAGAAGTCCCGATCGACTGACCGTTCCTGGCCGCACTGAGTCCGACGGCGATCGGCTCAGTTCGACCCGAACCGGTCACTTGGCTTTCCCGCTAACGGTCATTCAACACGCGCGTGGAAATCCCTCCAAGGTTGTTTCGGGTACCAGAGTAGGTGCAGCCGTGACTGCTTTGTGCCCACCGTGTGAGAATTCCAATGGGCAGGATTGAGCCGGCCACAGATCATGTTTTCTGGTCATGTCGCAAATTCGCGGACACATTCTTAAGCACGTCGGCGAAAGTTGTCGCGACGCGGGTCCGCCCGGCTCCCTTCGGCCATAGCAAACCGAGTTTTCGGGACAATTCAGGATGCGCTATGGGTATCAGGTTGATGCATTCGAAGGCCGCCCCGGCACGTTCAGGAACGATGGTTGCAAGCTGCCCTTCCGCGGCGACTGCCAGAAGAGACTCCGTGGTATCCATTTCTACGACTACCCGCGATTGCACGCCGGCAGCTCTGAACGCCTCTTCAATCAGGATGCGCGTTGAGAATTTTCGCGTGAGCAGCGCAAGGGGAATCGAATCAAGCGTTTTCCATTGAACCCGGTGCTTTTGTGCGAACGGGTGGCCCCGGCCGACGGCCAGGACGAGCCGCTCCGAGAAAAGATACTCGGATTCGACGTCGTTCCGTGAAGCCGGATGGAATGCAATACCGAGATCAAGTGTTCCCAGTGCTAGTTTTTCCTCAAGCTCTGCCGCGAGAAAATCCTGGACCACGATCCGCACCTTCGGGTACTGCTGATTGAAGGACGAGACAGCTCGAGGCAGAAATGAAAGCGGAAATACCGGGATAGCGCCCAAAGTAAAGGTACCTGCATCGAGCTCGTTGAGTTCTTGCATGGCACGCTTGGCTCGCATGGTTTCATTGCACGTTCGCGCCGCATAGTCATGAAAGACCCGGCCTGCCTGTGTGAGGCGAATGGTTCGCCCTACTCTGTCGAACAACGCGATGCCCAGTTCCTCTTCGAGTTGACGAAGGGCGTGCGACAGCGTGGATTGCGCAACACACATCTTTTCGGCTGCGCGTGACAGGTTGTTGAGCTCGACAATAGCCAGGAAATAGCGAAGGTGGCGCAGTTCCATATGTCTCCCGCCGGATTATTGATCAGCGTAACGATATTGATCGACAGTATCGAACGATTTTATCGAATTAATTCATTTTTCCGATCATCGAAACCTACGTACCATCATGCGTTGACACACCTCGATATCCCGATCGACCAATGAGCGGGCTCGTCGCACGTGGTTGATGCACGTGACGGACGGTCAACTCAACTGCCGATGTCAAGTCCGTCGGTCTCACCTTTGGAGCACCTAATGAGCGACACCATTGTGCGGCACCGTACCCCCGCGCGCCTCGAAGCATCGTGGGCACGAGAATTTTCGGAAGCAATTGAGGTCCCCGCGAGCGCGAAAACCATCACGTTGAGTGGGGTAGGCGCACTGCCGTCAAATCTCGACGCCGAACCGCACACGGTAAGCTATTTCGGCGATTTACAAACGCAAACGAAAAGCGTGTTGGATCAGATTCAGCGGATCCTCGAAGGTAAAGGATATGCGTTAGGCGATGTGATTACCGTGCAAGCTCTTTTCGTTGCAGAGCACGCGAAAAATGGTGCGCCAGACTACGGCAGTTTTTCGAGCGTCTATGCCGATTATTTCGGCTCGGCAGCGCAACCCCACCTGCCCACCCGGACTCGTGCACAGGTAGTGGGCCTTGTCGAACCAGGCTGGCTGGTCGAAGTGACTGTGACGGCGGCGAAGGTCATGAAGGTCTGATCGCACCACCATCGATCCGACCTTTTTGTTCACTGATCCCGCGACATTGTCGACAATCCAGACGCAGCAGTCGAAGGGCTGCTCCTGGCCGAACCCGGGCCGACGGCGACTGGCCCTGCTCGACCCACGACGGTCTATGGATATGCTCCAAAGCCGCCATCCGATGACAACCCAAAAATTCAACCACTGTGGCTCCCTATGCATCGATGGCATTAGAATCAGCCGGGAGAGCTACTCTGCACATCCAGCAAACTATCTCTCCCTCGCGCGCCGTGCCAATCGCTATGAACGGAGGAGAGCAAGTCATTTGGTCTAAATCGTATAGGGCAAATTGCCTTATCTACCCCGGATGTAAACAGAGCGGAAACGTTCTATCGTGACACGCTCGGGCTAAGGCACCTGTATCGGTTCGGTGAACTTACATTTTTCGACTGTGGCGGAGTTCGTCTGCTCATCGAGAAGTCCGAGCATCTTCAAAGCCCCGCTCAGGCGTCGGCAATATACTTCAGCTGCAGAGATATCACTTTGGGTGTGAGCGAACTCGAACGACGCGGGGTTGCATTCAAAAGCCGGCCGCACCTTGTTGCGCCCATGGAAGACCACGACCTATGGATGGCGTTCTTCGAGGACCCGGATGGGCACACTCTGGCGCTAATGCATGAAGCGCCGAAAGGTTACATTCCGATGATCACCTAAGGTAACGGCGTCTGCCCAAACTTTTATTCATCTAACAAATACAGGACCGTCAACTCAACGGTCCGTATTTGGCCTCCTCGCACGCCACCGCCACAACGCCCGGCCTAGGCAATACATCAGCGCGTCTCTGGCGTCTCAGCGTACCGGCTCGATCTTGAAAGCATCGACCGCTACACCAAGGTCCACGCCTTCGCCACTGCCGCTCAACGCCATCGACGTCGTTCCCTTGGTCAGCACCTGTGCGGTACCGCTACTCCCTGCACCGGCCGAAGCACCGGCCTGCGCATAACTGCCGTACACATCCCTGATGCTGTAGACATGGGTGATATCGCCGTGGCCGCTGACGTGAAACTTGCCGGCCGTCAGGCCACCGCCATGCACGCTGATGGTGACAGCGGCCCTCTGCCCATTATCGCAAGTTACTCTGCCGCGTCCTTCGGCGTGCTGATAAATCGCCGACCATCCGGACATGCTGAAGGTCAGATGGCATTTCACCGGCGCGCCGCCTGCCTGGGCCGGAGTAGCGGTCAAGCCCGTCAGCGCACCCACGCACAGCAATGTGGCGGCAGTCGATACAAGGGTATGCTTGCTCATAGAAGTCTCCTGGCACGTGAAACATGAACATAGGATAACCAGTGTAACCGTCATTCGCAGTGGCCCACCGGTGATGAACGCAGGAACGCAAATGGGATTGCGAACACAAACCGAATATCTGGTCACGCCGGGTGCCGGTAGACACCACCAATGATCAGGCCAGGTGCTTAGCCATAAATACCCGCTTCAGGCCATTCTCCTCGGCGCGGTGCGTCTCGGCATAACCAATGCGAGAGTAAAGCGCGATATTTTCCGTCATGGTCTCGTGGGTGTAGAGCCTGATGACGCGGTAGCCTGCCGCTCTGGCTGAGTGCTCGGCGTATTCCAACAGGCTGCGGCCTATTCCTGTTCCCTTGGCGGAAGGTGCTACGGCCACGTTGTCCAGTAGCATCGCATCCTGCTCCGGGATCAGCACAAGAAGGCCTTGTATGGCACCTTCCAGTTCGACAACATAGACCCGGCCCTCGCTGATCAGTACTTCATAGTCGTCCAACATCGGTCCCGGCTGCCGCCCGATACGACTGATATAAGGCGAGTAGGCGTGTCGAACGATCTCCTCGATAGCTTGACGGTCAGCGAGAATGGCGATTCGGGGATGGGGATGCATTGGAATGTTTCCGAAGTAGTCGGCGACTAACAGCAGTTCACCGGAACGAGCGCATGGAATCCAAAGCGGCGAGAACCCACATCAATAGCACTCCACAACCTTCCGAACCCCCGCCGGCGAAACCGCCAGCCGTTGAAGTTCCACCCTCGCCGCGTCCACCTCGCCCCGCTCCAGCACTTCCGCAATCGACAGCAATTCGCCGAGCACACCACCACCGCCAAGAATAGCCACCCGGATGGAATCGGAGACAGGCAGCTCCTCGACAAAGCTGCGCAATTCCATGTGATACGCGACATGCAGTAGCGACAGCATACCCGTCAGATAGGCCGTAGCCGCCAGCGAGCGCGATCCGTCCTCCATCGCCTCGATCGCTTCTTCCATGAAAAGCGCCCGTCGTTGCGCAAGCAGCACAAGCGGATCATCCGCGACCGGAAGACCGTCCCGGTTAACGTAAAGCAGAAGTCCACACCAATGCAAAAGTCTGCGGCTACCCGCGATTGACAACGCTTGCTTCAGTGATGAAATGCGCTCCGTTTTACCGTTCGACTGCTCGCTGCTATTTGCAAGCCGCAACAGTTGAGCAACCAGCAGTGGCGTCTCTCTTAGTGCCCCTGCGATACTACCCAACGCGGCATCGCTGCCGACCAGTTCGACCACGTGAAGGATCGCCTTGACTGGCGGCATCGCGTGCTTGCCTGAAAGAATCTGCGGTTTGGCGAAGTAATAGCCCTGCAGCAGATCACAACCCAGTTGCCGGGCCAGCTCCGCATCCTCAGTACTTTCGATTTTCTTGGCGAGCACGACCTTTCCCGCCCGTTTGAACTGACCGACCAGCTCCGCTAACACCGAACGCTCCACAGACGGCCAGTCGATCTTGACGATGTCGACGGAAGGAAGAAACCCTCGGATCTCGTCAGTCATACCCGTGACGTCGTCCAGCGCTATCTGGAAGCCCGCTCCTCGCAACTCGCTGCAGCGGCGCGAGAGGTTCGATGTCAGTTCGGCAGACTTCCTGATCTCCAGAACGAAGCGTGACGCCGGCAGCACATACGGGTAATCCGAAAACAGAAAATCATGCGCGCAGTTCAGAAAGCAGGCCTTACTGGCGGAAAGCCGTTCGAGACCGATCGAGCCCAATGCGCGTTCTATCAGCGCCGTCGTACTCCGCAGTTCGTCCCCTATCCGTGCCGCTCCCGCGGCCCCGTCCCTGAAAAGCAGTTCGTAAGCGACAACGCGCCCCGCCCGATCCATGACGGGTTGACGTGCCACAAACACGTCGGCATCGCCCGGCGCGACGGGATCAATGGGAATGCTGCTCACGACGACCTCTGAAAGGAAGGCTTGAAGATGGATACGACGACACACCTGGGCTCGAACCTCAAGGCAGGATTGTCGGCGATTCCAGCGTGCCTGTCCAAAGGACACATCGTGGCCGCTCGCTGCTTCATGCGAACGGCATGGATTACCTGAATCCAGGCCGGGTTTAAGACCGGGCGGCAGTTGTACCGAATGATTGCGCAGTCTCGCGCGCTGCCCGTTGCCTTCCAATCTGCAACATCGCGATACTGGCAAGAATCAAGGCGATGGCGCTCACTTCCAATACACCAACCTTTTCCCCGACGACCCACCCAATCAGTAGCGCAACGGTAGGTGTAATGTAAGTTGAACCCGAGGCCGCAACGGCTCCGAGTTCCTGCAGCAGAAAGTAGTAGAGCAGAAAGGCGGTTCCGGTTCCCAGGATACCCAGTCCGACCACGGCGCCGGCTGCCGCCCGCCAATCGTGCAGGATGTGCCCTATCCCGGTGAAGTCTGTGAGCACGGTCAGGATCAGCAGGGCCAGTCCCATCTGCCACGTGACCAACGCCAGCGGCGGAAGGCTGAATGGCGATAGAAAACGGCGGACGTAAACATACGACGTCCCGAGGACGATCGAACCGGCCAGCATCCAGAAGACACCGGCGAGATCGATGGGGTTGCCTGCACCTTCCCAAGGCCGCGCCGTCAGCACAATGCCGGATCGAAACAGGCGTACTGCGCGAATTCAGAGGACAAGCTAGCCGAAAACCCGTGTCCATGCTGACCGGAGACGTCGCGCGTGGTCCTCGAAGAGATATGACGCAACGAGCGTCAACAGACCCGAAATCACCCCCGTCACGACGTGCTCCACAAAGGGAAACCGGTAGTGGCTCTTATGCGAGAAGACGTCGCCTGACATCGTCAGCACGCCCATGACCAGCGCGTTGCCGTAGCGGTTTTCGTAGCATTTCGCCGCGGGCGCGAAGGTCAAAAGGATGGCGAGGAGTCCGGTGAAGAGACCCGTCTGAAATGCAATGGTCCAGTGGGCGAGGCTCATGACATTGCCCCAGCTCCCCGGCATGCAACTCATGCACGCGCTGGTCGGCTGCCAGAAACGCTGGACAAACAGCTTGATACGCCGCTTCCATTCGCTTGACACAACGTATCTCCATCTATGCCCTTGCCACGGCTGAAGCCCATACTACACCGCGATGACGCGGCCATCGCTTCGACCGGGACCGCAATGGGCCCGTGCACAAGCGGCACAGCGTCTCGCGATTGATGAAACTGTTATTCTGTCTTCTTCCGACTGTCGCATGGTCGCTCCTGGTGGACCAACCGCCTGGCATGAAGCCAGTCAGGATTTTGCATGTTCGGTTTTTTGCGCAGCTACTTCTCCAACGATCTGGCGATCGATCTCGGCACTTCCAACACATTGATCTACATGCGCGGCAAGGGCATTGTGCTCGATGAGCCGTCGGTCGTGTCGATCCGCCAGGAAGGCGGCCCCAATGGCAAGAAAACCATTCTGGCAGTCGGCAAGGAGGCCAAGCAGATGCTTGGCAAGGTGCCCGGCAACATTGAAGCCATCCGCCCGATGAAGGACGGCGTGATCGCCGACTTCAACCTCACCGAGCAGATGATCAAGCAGTTCATCCGCATGGCCCACACGCCGCGCGTTTTCGCGCCCTCGCCGCGCATCATCATCTGCGTGCCGTGCGGATCGACCCAGGTCGAACGGCGTGCCATCAAAGAAGCCGCGCACAGCGCGGGCGCGTCGCAGGTGTTCCTGATCGAGGAACCGATGGCCGCTGCAACCGGCGCCGGCCTACCCGTCTCCGAGGCGACCGGCTCGATGGTGGTCGATATCGGCGGCGGCACGACCGAAGTCGGCGTGATCTCGCTTGGCGGCATCGTGTACAAAGGCTCGGTGCGCGTGGGCGGCGACCGGTTCGACGAGGCCATCGTCAACTACATCCGCCGCAACTACGGCATGCTGATCGGCGAACAAACCGCCGAAGCGATCAAGAAAGAAATCGGCTCGGCGTTCCCCGGCTCCGAAGTCAAGGAGATGCAGGTGAAGGGGCGCAACATGTCGGAAGGTATACCGCGCAGCTTCACCATCTCCAGCAACGAGATCCTCGAAGCCCTCACCGACCCGCTGAACCAGATCGTATCCGCGGTCAAGATCGCGCTCGAACATACCCCGCCCGAACTGGGCGCCGATATCGCCGAGCACGGCATCACGCTCGCGGGCGGCGGTGCGTTACTGCGCGATCTCGATCGCCTGCTCGCCGAAGAAACCGGTCTACCCGTGTTCGTTGCCGAGGCTCCGCTGACCTGCGTCGTGCGCGGCTCCGGCATGGCGCTCGAGCGCATGGACAAGTTCGGCGGGTTCTTTTCCTACGAATGAGCCTGGCGACGCACCACGCCAGCGCACTATCGAGCCTTTCGGCTAATAAACGACGCCGCCACTCCAAGAAGGGTATACAGTGGGCAAAGGACGGCTCGCGCCTCGCGACCTCCAGCTTCGGGATCAATCATGCAATCAAAGACCAAACCCGCTTCGGCCACTGTCCATAGCGTGAGTTCGTACGCCCACGAACGCCGGACGAATGCCCTTGTTCTCGAGACGGCGGACGCTTTGCGTGCAGAACAGCGCCGCGTGAATGATGCCACTATTGATTCGAACGCCAGTAAGTGGCGTTACTCCGTCACACGCAGGGAAGGCTGATCGTGGCGCTTGAATTCCCCAATCCCAGTCGTAGTTACGATGCCGCAAGACATTGTGTGTGTTTCTGGGGTTACGACAATTCGCGCGAGATCACTTTCCAGATTGACGACGCGATGATCCGAAATCTGCAGCCCGATGCCGGCTCAGACGAGCGTTCGATACTCAGTGCGTTCGACCAGTTCCGCGAGAAGCTCCTCGATATCGCTCGCAAGCGGTATGTAGCCGGCCCACAGAACCGGTATTCCATTTCCTGAGCAACCGTCTCGGGCGATAATTCGCATTCCTGCAGATGGGCGCGGACAAAGCGCGCCACTTCCGCTCGCAGTTCCCGGTCTTCCGGCGCCCCCATAAAGCCGCCGTGGGGCATGGTTTCGAAGATGTGCAACTCGCAGGGAACGCTCGCGCGCAACTGGCCGGCCGACTGGGCCATGGCGGCGCCGTATTGCGCGTCGACGGCGGCTTTGAAGCGCATCCAGCCGTCGATGTCCTCGGGGTGGGGCGGGCTATGCAAAGCGTTCAACGGCATGCCGTCGGCATTCACCGGGCGGCGCAGCGCGGCCTGAGCCTCCGCGCTGATGCTTTGAGGAAAGCGGATGTCATGGACCAGCTCAGCCTCGGGCAACGCATAGCCACACAGCACCGCGCGGCTCAGCTTTAGGACACACATGCAGGGTCAATTCGCCGGCGGCCATTCGGGGTGGCGCGGAATCGGCTCGTCTTCGCAGATCCACGAACGATCGTGCGAAGTCCAGATATGCATAGCAGGCGTGACGCCGGGATCGTCGTCGAGGGTCGGCACTCGCAGAATGACGTGCGGCTGTTCGGGACGTTCGGCAACGAGGTGCGTGCCGCAAACCGAACAGAAGTGCCGCAGCTTGCCCGGAGAAGATTCGAAACTGCGCAACAGGCTCTCGCCGGAGGTCCAGCGAAAGTGCTCTCGCTGCACGCGGGCAGTCGTGGCATATGCACTCGCGTGGGCCTTCTGACACGTCCGGCAGTGGCAGTGAGAAATAGCCGTGGACAGCGCGTCTACCTGATAGCCGACCGCCCCGCATAAGCAGCTGCCTTTCATTTCCATCCGCCTCGATCCAGGTTGATCAACCGTTGACCCGTACGCCTGCCAAACGAATCGCCGTGCGAGCCGCCGCGGCTTACGCGCCGCTACCTACGCCGCCTCGCCGTTGGGGCACGCGACGGCCTCGGTCTGCAGTTGCGCCAGATGCCGCAGCAGTTTCGTCACCATGCCGACGACCGTGAGCGCGAGGATCACGAAGAACACTGCGAGCGGCGTCAGGACCTGCACCGACACGAAGCCGGCGAGTCCCATCATCGCCGACGACACCAGCAACAGCGCACACCCCAGGATCGCGCTCGTCAGGCCGGCGATATGCGGGAACAGCGAATTGCCCTTGGCCATCAGCGTGGGATACATCGCCCCGGCGCAGAAACCCATGACGAGCACGGGCGTGGCGAGTGTCCAGACGCGCAGGCCGGCCGTGAGCGCGAGCACCAGCATCGCGATCGACGACGCCGCCATCACGCGCGCACCGATCTGCAGCCGCCGCTCGGCGCTCGGCAGACGCGGGCTATGCACGCGATTCGACAGACCGCCCAGGAAGTACATCATCCCGATGCCGAGTGCGAGGTAGGCGAAATAGGTCGGCGGCTTGTGCAAGGTGTTCTGCACCATGAACGGCCCGACGATGTTGAACACGAGCAGGATGCTGTAGCACAGCCCCTGCGCGAGAAAGCAGCTCTGGAACACGGGGCTCGAGAGCACTTTGCCGGCGTTGGTCAACAGCGTGCGCGGCGCGAGGTGCACCGGCCGCCGCAGCGTCTCGCGATAGCGCCACACCAGCGCCCACATCACAAGCGAATAGACGAGCAGGAAGACCAGGCAGGACTTCCAGCCGAACAAGGTTTGCAGATGGGCACCGATCACCGGCGCGACAATCGGTGCGAGTCCCCACGCAATCGCCATGTAGGTGAACGCGTGGACCAGCGCCTGGCCGGAAAACGAATCGGTGATGATCGCCTTCGCGAGCAGGTTGGTGGCGGCGATACCGAAGCCCTGCAGACAGCGGGCAAGGAGGAACGTCTCAAGATTCGGCGCGGCGAGCGACAGCAGGCAGCCGATCGTAAAGATGACGAGACCGAAAGCCAGTACGGGCTTGCGCCCATGCGCGTCGGCGACGGGTCCGAAGACGAGCTGGCCGATCGCATAGGCCGCCATGTAGCCCGACACGCTCGACTGGATCGCCTGAGGCGAGGTCGCGAAGAAACGCGCCATGGCGGGTAGCGCGGGTACGTAAATGTCGATCGCGAGCTGCCCGGCGGAGGCGAACAGGCAGATCAGGAGCAGCAGAAACCGCGGCGAGTTCGGCTCGCGCGCGGGCATGGCGGCGCGCTCGGGGATGGTGTGGTTCATGACGACATTGAAGAGGCAGATTCCAGGGGCGCGACAGGTTACGCTGCGGGCGGCCGCAGCGTATGTCTGGCGCCGTCGTCACGTATTGTGCCTGTTATCGCGCAAATCGACGCGATACCCCTTGTTCCGTGTCCGCTTCCCGAGCGTCGGGCGCCGCCTGATTTTCCATGCTCTGCGCAGGTGCGTGCGCGGAGCGCCATGACGGATGGGTACCGGAACGCCTCGATACCCACCGCCACATCACTCGCCGTTCAGCCGAGCGCCTTTTCGACGATCTCGCGTACGGCGCGCGACTTCACCCTCGCCGCGACCTGCTCCAACGCAGCGCGCATTTTCTCGCGCAGCGTGGGCGTGAAGCGATGCCACATTTCGAGCGAACGCGCGAGGCGCGCCGCGACCGCCGGATTCAGCGCATCCAGCGCGATCACCTGCTCGGCCCAGAAAACGTAGCCGGAGCCATCCGCAGCATGGAACTGGGCCGGATTCGCCGCACAGAAGGTGAAGATCAGGGCATAAACCCGGTTCGGATTTTTCAGCGTGAAAGCCGGATGCGAGCTCAGGTTGCGAACCATGTCGATAGTCGGGCGGCTCGCGCTGCCACGCTGTCTCGCCAGTAGTGCGAACCACTTGTCGATGACGAGCGGCTCGGTCTCGTAGCGTTTGTAGAAATCGGCGAGCACCGGTTCCGCGATCGCGTCACCGCGTGTGGTGGCCGCACTCAACAGCGCCGAGAGTGCCGCTTCGCGATCCGTCATGTTGTTGGCCGCGTCGTACTGGGCACGGGCGAGACGGATGGCGTCCGACGGATCGTCGAGTTCCGCGAGGTACGACAAGGCAAGGTTCTTCAGCGCGCGATGGCCGATTGCCTTCGCCGTGGCTTCATACGCACCGGGCGTGCGGTTCTGCTCGTACGCGGCGAGCCATGCGTTTTTCAACGCGGCGGCGAAGCGCTTGCGCACATACTGGCGCGCCGTATGGATCGCGGCGGGATTCGACTCGGCCATCTGCTCGGCCAGGTAGCCCTCCGACGGCAGCATCAGCACCAGTTCCCGGAACGACGGCGACAACGATTCATCGGCTAGCACGCGGCCAAACGCGTCGACGACGGAATCGTCGAGGCTCAATGCGGTGCCTTCGGCAGCATGCTGGGCGAGCGACAGCAGCTCGCGCGTGATGAGCCGTTGGCCGGCGTCCCAACGGTTGAACGGATCGCTGTCGTGGGCGAGCAGGAACGCCAGTTCCTCGGTGGTGTAATCGTATTCGACAATCACCGGCGCCGAGAAATCGCGCAGCAGCGACGGCAGCGGTTGCTCGGCGACATCGACGAACGTGAACGTCTGCGTGGCCTCAGTCAGTTCGAGCACGCGCGTGGTGCCCGGCGCAGCGCTCGCCTCGCCTTCGAGCCGCAGCGGCAGATCCTTGCCGTCCTTGCCGATCAGGCCAATCGAAAACGGCATCAGCAGCGGTCCTTTCTGCGTCTCGCGCGCGGCGGCGAGGCTTTCACCGTAGCTTTGCGTGAGCGTCACGCGGTAGCTGCGCTGCGCGGCGTCGTACGCGGTCTTGACGGCTACGCGCGGCGTGCCCGCCTGGCTATACCAGCGCTCGAACTGCGCGAGGTCGCGCCCGTTGGCATCCGACATGGCATGCCGGAAGTCGTCGCACGTCACCGCCTGGCCGTCGTGCCGCTTGAAGTACAGGTCCATGCCCTTGCGGAAGCCGTCGCGGCCGAACAGCGTCTGATACATCCGCACGACTTCCGCGCCGTTGTTGTACACGGTGGTCGTATAGAAGTTGTTGATCTCGACATAGCTCTCCGGGCGCACCGGATGCGCCATCGGGCCCGCGGCTTCCGCGAACTGCGCCTGCCGCAGCGTGCGGACGTTCGCGATCCGCTTGGTGGCGCGTGCCGCGTCCGCGGATGCATTTGCTTCGTCGCCAGCGGCCATGTCGGCGGAGAATTCCTGATCGCGGAACTTGGTCAGGCCTTCCTTCAGGCTCAGCTGGAACCAGTCGCGGCAGGTGACGCGGTTGCCGGTCCAGTTGTGGAAATACTCATGGCCCACCACCGCTTCGATGTTGGCGAAGTCGGTATCCGTTGCCGTTTCCGGGTTGGCCAGCAGGTACCGCGAACTGAAGATGTTGAGCCCTTTGTTCTCCATCGCACCCATGGTGAAGTCGCTCACGGCGACGATCATGAAGCGGTCCAGATCCAGCTCGAGGCCATAGCGCGCTTCGTCCCAGCGGATCGAATGGATCAGCGAATCCATGGCGTGACGGGTCTTGTCCAGGTCGTGCGGTTCGACCCACACCTGCAGCAGCTTTTCCTTGCCGGAGGCGCTCTTCACGCGCTCCTCGATGCATTCCAGCTTACCCGCGACCAGTGCGAACAGGTAGCTAGGTTTCCTGAACGGATCGTCCCAGCGGGCGAAGTGCCGGCCGTCGGGCAGGTCGCCTTCTTCGAGCAGATTGCCGTTCGACAGCAGCACCGGATATGCGGCCTTGTCGGCGCGCAGCGTGACCGTGTAAGTGGACATCACGTCCGGGCGGTCGAGGAAATAGGTGATGCGCCGGAAGCCCTCGGCTTCGCACTGGGTGAAGAAGTGGCCGCCGGACACATATAGCCCGGAGAGCGTGGTGTTTTCAGCAGGGTGGCAGAGGCTTTCGAGCGTCAGCTCAAACGCGTCCGGCACCTGGTCGATGCTGAGGCCGGACTCGTGCACGTGCACCGCGGTATGCGGCTTACCGTCCAGCGTCGCGGAGACAAACTGGATCTGTTCGCCCATCAGATCGAAACGCGCGGCATGCACCGCGTGAGGATTGCGGCGCACTCGCATCGTGTTGCGCACCCGCGTGCGTTCAGATGCAAGGTCGAATTCAAGCGCGACCGTCTCGATGAGGAACGCGGGTGGCGCATAGTCGGCGCGATGAACGACAGCAGGTGTCGCGATGTCTGAATCAGCCATGATGTCTCACTTGAAAGGTCTGTAGGCGTTGACGAGTGCCGGCATCATGCGAGAAAAACAGGAAATTGAAAACGGATAGGATTGGTCTTTCAGATTTCCTCTTTTATGGTCTGGAATGCGAGGCATGTCCAAAGCGTTCGGCGGAGTAGTTTCAAGCGTGGCGCAAAAACCGAATATGGCGATGCCCGGCATCGCGTTGTCGACGACGCTAATGCTGGGCACCGCCAACGAAGCTTACGTACGCGTAATCGATGCGCCGCCATCGACCAACGAGGCGGTACCGGTCACGAAGGACGAATCATCGGACGCGAGATAAAGCACCGAGCGAGCGAGTTCTTCGGGGCGTGCGACCCGCTTGAGCGCATGCAATCCGGTCACGAAGGCCTGCGACTCGGCGGTATCGTTCATGTCGCGATACATCGGTGTGTCCACAGCGCCAGGCAAAATGGCATTCACGCGCACGCCTTGCGGTCCATACTCGGCAGCCAGCGCCTGCGTCAATCCGATCAACCCTGCCTTACTCGCAGCGTAGGCCGCGGTCCCTGGGAACGCGAATGAGTAGCCGACGAACGTCGACGTGAAGATGATCGATCCACCCCCTTGCTTCACCAGTTCGGGGATCTGGTGCTTCGCACCTAAAAAGGCGCTCGTCAGATTGGTCGCCAATGCGGCCGACCAGCCTTCTTCCGACACACCCGTGCTCGGCCCCATTTCGCCCAAGGTGCCGGCGTTGTTATAGGCGATATCGAGGCGGCCGAAGCGGCTCACCGCGAGCGCGACCAGCGCTTTCGCGAACGCTTCCGACTGCACGTCGCCCGCGAGAAGCGCGACCTCGCCGCCTTCGCTGACGATCTCGGCAGCGAGCGTTTCAAGTTCGGCTTCGCGCCGCGCTGCAATGACAACTTTTGCGCCTTCCGCCGCGAACAGCTTTGCGGTGGCACGGCCAATTCCCGCACTGGCGCCGGTCACGATGGCGACTTTTCCTGTCAGGCGTTCCATGTTGAATCTCCTGCTGCTGTTGGTTGGCCGGTGCCCAATGCCCCGGTCCATGGGAAGCAATATAGGCTTCAGCCGCAGAGGCAGAAAGGCGCAAAACATGGGTATATCATTCAGCAATTGTGAACGATCGGGGAAGCACATGGATCGGCTGCGCGCTTATGAAGTCTTCGTGACCGTGGTGAACCGCAGCAGCTTCACGCGCGCCGCCGATGCGCTCGACACGTCGCCCGCCAACGTCACCCGCTACGTCAATGAGTTGGAAGCGCACCTCGGCACACGCCTGCTGAATCGCACTTCACGCAGGCTTTCTCTCACCGAAAGCGGCGAGACCCTTTTTGCCCGCTGCAAGGCGATCCTCGACGACGTCGCCGAAACCGAGGGCCTGGTGTCATCTGCATCCGTCAAACCGCGCGGACGGCTTCGCATCAATGCTCCTGTAAGCTTTGGCATTCTGTATCTGGCGCCTCTATGGCCCGAGTTCATGCGGAGATATCCCCATGTGGAACTCGACGTTTCACTGATCGACCGCGTTGTCGATATCGTCGATGAAGGCTATGACCTCGCCATTCGCATCTCACACACCGGCTCGACCCATCACGCGGCTCGCAAGCTGGCGACATCGAGAAACATCCTGTGCGCGTCACCGGCCTATCTCGCGCGCTGCGGATATCCGGCGGCACCATCGGACCTGATCGGGCATCGATGCATCGGCTACTCGTACGCGGCCACCGGCGACGAGTGGCAACTGATCGATAGCGAGAACACGGTTCACCCCGTGAAAGTCAACTGTCACATGCACACCAACAATGGCGATACGGCGCGCGCTGCGGCGCTCGCCGGGGAAGGCGTAATCTGGCAACCCACCTTTCTGGTCGGCAAGGACCTGCGCGCCGGCAAGCTCGTTCGGGTCCTGCCTGAGTATCGCTTGCCCGACATTGACGTGCTCGCGTTGTACCCGAGTCGCCGGCACCTGAGTGCCAAGATACGTGTGGCGATCGATTTCCTCGTCGAGGCGTTCGGTGAGCTGCCGCCGTGGGATCGGGCGGATACATGAGGTTGTCCGAGGCTTCGATCCTGGCCCGCAGGTAAACCCGATAACCGCCGGAACCCTGCTTGCCAAACAGCGCCCGTGTGCTATAAAAAAATGCTAGTTAGCACATCTACCGGTCGCTCGGCCGCAGCAACGGGCGGCTCTACGGGAGCGAGCGCGACATTCCATGAGTCTTCTGGAGCTCAGAGACGTTTCCAAGCACTTCGGCGCCATTCGCGCCCTGAACGACGTCACGTTCAGTCTGGAGCCGGGCCAGGTGGTCGGGCTCATGGGAGACAACGGCGCCGGTAAATCGACCCTGGTGAAGGTCATCGCCGGTAACTTTCCGCCCTCGCACGGCGAAATCCTCATCGACGGCAAGCCGGTGCATTTCAACAAGCCGGTCGACGCCCGCGCCCGGGGAATCGAAGTCGTCTATCAGGACCTCGCACTTTGCGACAACCTGACGGCAGCCGCCAATGTGTTTCTCGGCCGCGAGCCACGGCTCGGTTTCTGGCCCATCCGCATTCTCGATCACGCCACCATGTACCGCCGCGCCGGCGAGCTCTTCAAGGAACTGAAATCGGAGACGCGTCCGCTCGATCTGGTGCGGCAGATGTCGGGCGGTCAGCGGCAAGCGGTGGCGATCGCGCGCACGCGTCTCTCCGAAGCGCGGCTCGTCATCATGGACGAGCCGACGGCCGCGATCAGCGTGCGTCAGGTGGCGGAGGTGCTCGAACTCATCAAGCGGCTGTCCGAACATGGCATCGCGGTCATTCTCATCAGCCACCGCATGCCGGACGTCTTCGCCGTCGCCCAGCGCGTGGTCGTCATGCGGCGCGGGCGCAAGGTGGCGGACAAGCAGACCGAAGCGTCCTCGCCGGAAGAAGTGACCGGCCTCATCACCGGAGCCATCGCCACCGCCTGAAGCCGACTCGCATGGGAGTCCCGAACGTGAACGATCCGCAGGAAAGGCCGACGCCCATCGCCGCATTGATGGACGATCCGCAAGCCACGAAGACCCACACCCGCTGGACGGGTCTGCTCGCGAGCCAGGTGTTCTGGGTAGTGCTAGCCACGATCGTCGCCTGCGTCGTGCTGTCGTTCGTCACCTCGACCTTCGCGACGCCGCAGAATCTCTTCAACGTCACGCGCAACTTCGCTTTCGTCGCCATCGTCGCGCTCGGCATGATGGCGGTAATCGTGACGGGCGGCATCGATATTTCGGTCGGTTCGACGATTGGCCTCTCGGGCATCGTTCTCTCGGTGGTGATGAATGCCGGCTATCCGATCTGGGCCGGCATCGGCATGGGGCTCCTGACCGCCGGGATTGTCGGCCTCGTGAACGGTCTGCTGATCGCCTATCTCGACATGCAGCCGTTCGTCGTGACGCTCGGCATGCTGAGCGTCGGCCGCAGTCTCGCGCTGGTGTTCTCCGGCAGCCGGACCATTTTCGATTTCGGCCCCGACGGCAGCAAGCTGCTTGCGCTCGGCGGCGGCAAGACATTCGGCCTCGCCAATCCCGTGTGGTTCCTCCTCGTCCTCGCCGTGCTGTTCTGGTTCGTGTTCGCCTGGACACGCTGGGGCCGCTACGTCTTCGCGATCGGCGGCAACCGTCATGCGGCCAGACTCACGGGCGTGCCGGTGCGCCGCATCATCTGCTCCGTCTATATCCTCGCCGGCCTGATGGCGGGCGTCGCGGCGATTCTCGAAGTCGGCTGGCTCGGCGCGGTGACGACCGGCCTCGGCACCGGCGACGAATTGCGCGTGATCGCCGCGACCGTGATCGGCGGCACCAATCTGATGGGCGGCGTCGGCAGCGCCTTCGGGACCGTGGTCGGCGCCGCACTCATCGAAGTGATCCGCAACAGCCTGATCCTGCTCGGCGTCGACTCGTTCTGGCAGGGCACGGTCGTGGGGGCTTTCATCATCGTCGCCGTGCTGTTTAACCGGCTCGGCGGCGAGCGGCAAGGAGATTGAAATGTCTTTGGGCGCAACGGCCGCGCGACGACCGTTGCCCGAGGGGCGGCCGGATAACGAGGCACTGCCGGACGCCGGGATTCACAAGATCACACAGGAGACGACCATGAAGAAAGTATTGATGTGTCTGGCTGCGATCGGAGGGCTCGCGCTAGCGGCCTCCTCCGTCTTCGCAGCCGATAAGACCCTGGCGCTGGTGGTGAAGGGGCTCGACAACCCCTACTTCGACCTCATGCATCAGGGCTGCGAGCGGGCCAACAAGGAACTCCACAAGGAAGGCTATACCTGCTACTACACGGGCCCGGCAACGGCCGCGGACGAAAGCGCCGAAGTGCAGATCATCGACGACCTGCTGACCAAGGGCGTGGCGGCCATGGCGATCTCGCCCGCCAACGCGCCGGCCGTAGCCGAGGTGTTGCGGCGCCGCAATGTGCCGATTCCGGTCATCACCGCGGATGCGGATCTGTTGCCGAAAGACGCGTCGCTGCGCAAGAGCTACGTCGGCACCGACAATTACGAACTGGGCGTCAAGCTCGGCGAGCAGTTGAAGGCGCTGATGCCGAAGGGCGGCAATATCTGCCTCGTGATGGGCAATCCCGCGGCGGAGAACATCAACCAGCGCGCCCAGGGGACGCGCGACGTTCTCTCCGGCAAGAAGGGCATCGCCAAGCTCGCCGGCGAAAACGGCTGGCAGGAGATCAGCGCCTGCCCGCTCTACGTGAACGACGACGCCGCCAAAGCGAACCAGATGATGCAGGACACGCTGACCGCCAACGCCACCGGTCTCGATGCCTTTGTGCTCGAAGGCGGCTGGCCGTTGTTTGCGCCGCAGGCCTATTCGCAGGTCGTCGCGCCGATCATGGACAAGATCAACAGCGGCAAGTTCGTGATCGTTTCGGCCGATACGCTCGGACCGGAACTGCAGGCCCTCAAGGATCACAAGGTCAATGTGCTGGTTGGGCAGCGGCCGGAGGAAATGGGTTATCAGGCGGCGATGGTCATGCGTGACCTCGCGGAAGGCAAGACGGTGAAGCCGGTCATCCACACCGGGCTCGATACCTGCACCTGGAAGAATGCGGATACCTGCCTCAAGCATTGAGGTGCGGCGGGGCCCGTTGCGACGCTGGATGCGGCGGGCCACGCTGGGCCGAGGCGGCGATCTCGGATATCAAGAACGATGCGAGGCAGGACTGCTACATGACACGTCCTCGACCACGTCGCTATCCGCCCTTTGAGCAACGACCGCGACCTTCCTGCGCGCCTCGCGCTTCAGCGTGGCGGTCAGCTTGCCGAGCGTGACCAGCGCCTTCTCGATCGACGCCGACCACGCGTAGCTGTAGTTCAGGCGGATAAAGTTGCCGTAGGCGTTGGACGTCGAGAACATATATCCCGGCCCCACCGTGATCCGTCTTTCGAGCGCGAGTTCGTACAGCCTGAGCGAGTCGACCTCCGGCGGCAGCTCGACCCATAGCACGTAGCCGCCCATCGGACTCGAGGTCCGGGTGCCCGCCGGAAAGCATCGTTCGATCGTGCCGCGCATCAGATTCGCGTTCTGCTGATACACCTTGCGCAAGCGGCGCAGGTGATGCTCGTAGCGGTCGTTTTTCAGATACTCGGCGATGGCCTGCTGCGGAATCGTCGGCGTGGTCAGCGTATTGAGG
The DNA here is from genome assembly GCF_050434965.1 of Paraburkholderia sp. GAS38. NCBI lineage: Bacteria > Pseudomonadati > Pseudomonadota > Betaproteobacteria > Burkholderiales > Burkholderiaceae > Paraburkholderia > Paraburkholderia sp. GAS38. The sequence goes on from NZ_JBNDJO010000005.1 coordinate 187,259, forward strand.
AATTTCAGCTTCTCCACCTGGTCGCGATAACGCCCTGGAATGGCCCAGCCAATCCGGTGCCCGGTAGACAGGCTTTTCGAAAACGACGAGCAATGCAACACGAGTCCGTTCTTGTCGAGGGCCTTGAGCGAGCCGGGATGGACCTCGCCGAAGTAGAGCTCGTGATACACGTCGTTTTCGATGATCGGCACGTCGTGGTGCGCGAGCAGATCCACCAGCCGCTGCTTGTTCGCATCGGACATGCGAAAGCCCAGCGGGTTCTGGAAATTCGGCATCACCATGCACGCGGCAATCGGCTCGCGCGCGAGTATCCGTTCGAGCGCATCGAGATCCATGCCTTCGTCGGGATGCGTCTCCACCTCGATGGCGCGCATGCCCATCCGCTCAATCGCATGCAGCATCGCGTAGAACGTGGGCGACTCCACCGCGATCGTGTCACCCGGTTTTGCCACCGCCTGCAGGCACAGATTGATCGCTTCCGTCGCGCCGATGGTCACGATGATCTCGTTCGGGTCGACCGGCTGGCCGTTCTCCAGATAACGCCGCGCGATCTGCCTGATCAGTTCCAGATTGCCCGGCGGCAACTCGTCCGCTGTCCCGCAGGGCGGATCGCGACGCGCAGCGGAATAGCCGTAGGCATTGATCTTCTGGACCGGGAACAGCGACGGGTCAGGATAGGGCGAGCCCAACGGTATCGCATCGTCGCCGCGAATCGAGCGCAGCGTGGAGAGGACGAGACGGCTGACGTCCACCTGTGCCGACACGGCAATCGGTTGCGACGCCCGCAATTCGCGCGCAGCGGGCGGGCCCGGCAGGCGGCCCGCCTGCACGAAATAGCCCGACTTCGGGCGGCTCTGGATCACGCCCTTGCTTTCAAGCAGGAGGTAGGCGTGCAGCACCGTCTTGATGCTCAGACGATGCTGCTGACTGGTCTGCCTGACCGATGGAATGCGTTCGCCGGGAAGGAAAACGCCGCTACGCACCTGATCTTCGATTCGGCTAGCCAGCGCCTCATACAACTTCACGGCCTTCACGTTCGCCTTGGCTTGTTCGGCGTGCCTGGTGTTCAACATGGGCGGAATTCAATTTCGGTCGGGGACACATCCCGCGCAGCATCATGGAGGGCCAAAACCGTAATATACCATCGGATATAACGGTGGGTGTTTTGCAGGCCCGCTTTGTATGTGCCGCGGCATGGGTCGCTGCATGGGCCTTTACACGCCGGCAGCGTGGCGTCACGCGCCTTGCCGCGCCTTGCCGCACGTCACCCGCGCGCCGCTGCATAAGCCACCGGACGCTTATGTGTATATTACGAACCCATGGCGTCGCAGCACCATCCACCCTGCGACCGCGCGCAACACGGCCTTCGGGTCCGCCGTTTATTCAGCTTGAATGCCTTCTGGAGGAAGCATGCTCATATCGCATGGGGTTTTGCGTAAGGCCGCAGCGGCTTTCGCAAGCTGGAGCCTCGCTGCCGCGTTGATAGGCTGCAGCACGCCCGAAGCCTCCGTCCAACCGCACAAGGTCGCCGTCGATGCGTTGCCGAACGGCATTGCCGTACGGCCCGGCGATGGCGCCGTGTTCATCACGGATGACCGCACCAGCAGCGTGCTGACTTCGACCGGCGCGGCCTATACACCATACGCATCGATTCCGGTCGAAGCGGGTCAAGGCAAGAGTCTTAGTCAGTTGAGCCTGACCCGCTCGGGCGAACTGGTCGTCGAGCGCTTCGGCTTTGGCAGCGCGAGCGCGATCTTCGACATTGGGGGCAGCGGCATCGCGGTTCCGCTGGCGGGCCTTAATCCGGCCCGGCGCAGGCTCGGACTGATTGAGCTCGCCCCTGGCCAGTTGCTTTCCACCTGGTTCATCAAGAACGGCAACAACCCGCCGCTGGGTGCGCTGACGCTGGTGACGTACAACCCGGCCACCCACACGGCCAGCGAACGCGATTTGCTGACGGGGCTCGGCAAGCCGGTGGGCATTGCCGTATCAGGGGGCGATGTATTCGTCTCGGATCAGGCCAGCAACACTATCGTGAAGGCGAATCTGAGCGAACTTCTGAATGCGGCCGCACCGGTGACGCCTACGGTGTTCGCGCACGTCGACAGCCCCGATTTGATGACGGTGGATGCACAAGGGCGGCTCTATACGAAGTGCAACAAGAACGGCCTCTGCGAGATCGCACCGGACGGCACGATCCGCGTGCTTGCCAACGACTTCCAGGATGCCCGCGGCGTGGCGATCGACCCCGTGCGTCATGTGCTGTACGCGGTGGATCGCGCGACACCGTCAGGCGGGACCAGCTACGTGCGCACCTTTGCCATCCCGTGACGGCAACGCTTGTCTCGCGATAGCGGCTCGCGGACCTAGCCCGGTTATTGATCCACGCCGACGATCACGCTCGACGCCTTGAAAATGGCGGTAGCGGCTTTGCCGGTGGCGAGACCGAGGCGGTCCACGCTTTCATTGGTGATGATGGCCGCGATCTGCGCGCCGCTTGCGCCGGCGATCGTGACCTCGGCATTCACCGCACCCTTGGTCACGGCCGTTACCGTCCCGGCGATGCAGTTGCGCGCCGACACCTGATTGCTGCTGACGTCCACCATGACGATCACCGACGACGCCTTCACCAGCCCGAACGCCGGCTTGCCCTGGGTCAGCCCAAGCGATTTCGCGCTGCCATGCGTGATGACCGCCACGATGTCGAGACCGTCTTTGGTCCGCAGCGTGATCTCGTCGTTCACGGCGCCGTGTTCGACGTTGACAACCTCACCTTCAAACTGATTCCGTGCACTGGTTCGCATGTTCGATCTCCTGATATCGAGCGCTCACGTGATAGATCGAGCGCGCTCTGTTTAAGGTCAGCGAACAAGTGTACTACCTACCGTCCGGCCACACGCATGCGCGGCGCAATCCGCTTGCGCGCATGCTCGAAGCGCAGCGCCGCAGCCGCCCCCGTCGCGCCTTGGCGCACCGGCAACGCGCTCACCTTGCTGCGGGCCTGATAGCGGCGCCGCACGAGATACACCGGCCGCTCTTTCGACTCGTAGTAGATACGTCCGATGTATTCGCCCACCACACCAATGCCGATCAGTTCGATGCCGCCCATGAAGAGCAGCACGCACAACAGCGACGCATAACCCGGCACCGGATTGCCGAATAACAGCGTGCGTCCGATCATGAAGCCGCCATACACGAACGACAACGCGGCAATCGCGAGACCGATATACGTCCAGCAGCGCAGCGGCACCGTGCTGAAGCTCGTGATGCCTTCGAGCGCGAAATTCCACAGCCGCCATCCCGAGAACTTCGAATGACCGGCGCTGCGTGCTTCACGCTGATACTCGACGATTACCGTGCGATAGCCGACCCACGCAAACAATCCCTTCATGAAGCGACGGCGCTCGGGCAAGCGCTTTAGCGCGTTGACCACCTGCCGGTCCATCAGGCGGAAGTCGCCCACATTCTCCGGCACCTTCAGATCGGACAGCGCGTTGTGGACGCGGTAGTACAGCGCGGCCGCGGTGCGCTTGGCGAACGAATCGCAGGCGCGGTTGGTCCGCCTGGCGGCGACCACGTCGGCGCCGGCGCGCCAGTGTTCGATCATCACCGGGATCAGGCTGGGCGGATCCTGCAGGTCGGCGTCGATGGGGATCACCGCGTCGCCGAGCGCCTCGTCGAGGCCCGCCGTCAACGCCGCTTCCTTGCCGAAATTGCGCGTGAGGTCCACCACGCGCACTCGCGCATCTTTCGTGCTGGCTGCGATCAGCTTGTCGAGCGTCGCATCCTTGCTGCCGTCGTTCACGCAAACGATCTCGAAGCGGATCCCTTCGATGCCTTCCAGCACCGGCACGATCTCGGCAAAGAAATGGTCGACGGCCTCGCCCTCGTTATAGAACGGCACCACCAGCGAAATCAGATTTCTAATGTTATGTGCGGACATGATGCTCCCCTTCCCCTTTGATTCACTTGTTTTGACTCACCTGTTTTTGACCGGCGCCTAACGTCGCCATCCTCGCAGCGGGGCAAGCGGCAAAGCGGTATGCTCGCCGTCCCCTTCCAGCACAACCGGTCCTTGCCGTTCCTGCGCAATCCGCCGCATCAGCATCCACAGCGTCGCCGCAATCACCAGCGGCATGAACTGGAATTTCACCTGCGTCACCACGAGGACACCCGCAATGGGCACGCACCACAGCCCCACCAGCCATTCGCGCTCATAGCGCTTCCAGCCGCGGGCAAGTCCGTGCCGCGCGCACCACGCAATCAGCACGCCCAACCAGGCGAGGTCGTAGTCGAACAGATACGGGCTGACCAGCAGACTGGCGCAGATCAGCACGGCGGCGCGCAGCGCATAGGAAGATTCGCGGCCCCATGCGTTGCATACCGCTGCTGCGGCTGCGAGCGCGGCTGCACCCTGTGCGGCATACGCCCATGCGGCCGGCACATGCGCGAGCGTCGCCAGCGCAAACACGGTGGGTATCCGGGCGAGTGCGGCGCGGCCTGAGGCGACCAGGCCAGCCATCATGCCGGCGTTGTGCAGAAAGGCCACCAACGTCCCGCTGCCGAACATCAGCACGGAAACCGCCAGCATGAGCGCCGCCGTCGCCGCCATCGCGGCAAGCGCGCGCCACGACCGCGAACACAGCAGCGCAAGCGGAAACAGGACGGCCAGATGCGGCTTCATGCATAGCAATCCCAAACAAATACCGGCCATGACGGGATGACGCCGTAGCAACACCAGACCCAGACCCGCGATGGAAGCGGTCAGCAGGCCATTTTGGCCGCTGACCAGGACGAGGGCCGCCCCCGGAAACGCGACAGCCAACAGCAGCGTATGACGGCCCGGCACGATCGCGCACACGACTCTCACAAACAGCGCCAGCGTACCGCCGAGGAACACCACCGCGGCAACCTTGAACGGCAGCAGTGCCAGCGGATACACCACCAGCAGAAAGGTAGGCGGATAGAGCCAGGGCAGGATGCCCGGCGCGCGTGCAATCGCCGCTGTTTCGACGGCGGTCAGTGCCGCGAGGTTGTAGGCGTCGATGGCGTGACGATGCAACGCAAGGAACGACGCGCTCCAGAACGGCAGAAAGTCCATCGCCAGTGGGCCGAAGTCGGGCCGGTGCTGCCACTCGGTCCGATACAGATACACGAGCAGGAACAACGCATAACAGGCCAGCGCGACCAGCGAATAGGTACGCAGACGTCCGCTGTCGAGCCAGTGTTGCCCGCGCGGGGCATGGGGGGTCCGGCTAGCGTGCAGCGGCGAGGGGCGCATGGCCCGCAGAGGATTCGGCGAAATCGGATTCATTGCACGCTCCCAGCGCCGGCGCGCACGCGCTGCACGATCATCAGGAGCATCAGCAACAGGATGATCGGCCCCACTTGCGGCCATTCGGCGACGCGGTTGAAGAACTCATACAGCGGCAGGATCCACGCAAGCGCGAGGATCGTCTGCTCGCCGCGTGCCCAGCCTCGGCGCAGTCCCGTCGCGACCATGCACGCCAGCGCGATCCCCAACCATGTCAGCTCGTAGTGCCAGGTATAGGGATTGGCGATCAAGGTCGCCACGGCGAGAATCGACGCACGCGCGCCGATCTCTTGTGTGCGCCGCCACACATAGCAGGCAGCCGCCGTTGCGACGAGCGCCACGCCCGCTTGCGCGAGATAAGCCAGCGTCAGATCCATGCCGGCGAGCCGGAACGCGGCAAACGGCGTGGACGACGCGAGCCAGAAACGATCACCGTGTTCGAGCGTGATATCGCGCGCCAGGCTGGCGCTAGCAAGAAACAGATGCAGCGACTGCGGCCCGCACACCGCCAGGCTCAACACCGTGAACAGCCCCGCCGTCACCGCCGCGACTGCCATCACGCGCCATGCGCGCGCCGCAATCAACACCAGCGGAAACAGCAGCGCCATCTGCGGTTTGGCGGCCAGCAAACCGATGCAGAGACCGGCAAGGACCGGCTTGCGCTCGACCCAGTACACGGCGAACGCCGCCAGCGCCGCCGTCAGCAACGCGTTCTGTCCAAACGTCGCACACACGAATACACAGGGACAGGCCACCACGACGAGCCGGGCCAACTTCGCATTGCCGAGAGCGTTCGCGAGACCCGACACACGCAATACCGCCGCCACGAAGACCGCCGCGCTTGCCGCCACGAACACAAAGAACGCCGGCCAGAACGGCAACAACGCCAGCGGCGTGACGAGCAGAAGAAACATCGGTGGGTACAGCCATGGCAGAAAGCCGCCGTGCTGATAGCCGTCCAGCAACAGCCTCTCGAGCTTGCCGAACGCGACATAGTCGTAGACCTGCGCCGGCGCGCCATGCAACATCACGTGAGAGGCGACCCAGAATACCGAGAAGTCCGTACCAGGACGATAGCTGCCGCTCGCCGTGAAGCCGTCGCTACTCCAGGCCCACAAGCCCAGAATCGTGGCATGGACCACGAGCGCCACCATGCTATACGCGACCACCCGGTCGCGTCTCACCCAGTCGCGAATGCGGCGCTCTGTGGAGGCTAGTCCCCGAAGAAAGATATCCATCACCCCGCCCTATGTATGCGCCGAATGGCAGTTCGGCGTATCCGGTCACTTATGATTTTGTTTCGATTCCTAAGCATGCACGCTGTGTTTCGCACGCCCACGTTGGGTTCATTGTTGTAGGAAAACAATCCAACTTTCAAGCTCCGCGTTTTCCATCGTGGACGTCAACTGACACTCGTTGCCCTCGGAACGGACGAAATTCACGCACGCACCGCCTCGACGCTCAGGATTTGCGTCAACCGTGAGACATCTTGTCCAAACGGCCCATTTGAAACTCGGCCGTTTTTCGCAAAATCGTCGTTCGTGCGAACTCATGGAAAGTCCCTGGTCGAAAGACGCGAGGCAGACAGCACGGGCGTTTCCGCGCGGTTGGAGAGATCGCCTGGCACCTCGATTCGTCTCAATGTTGCGACAAACCGGACACGGACGCCTCGCCAGGCGCGTGAATCGGCGGGCACCCCCAATGTTTTCGCGGTTTTGCGCGAGCTGGCCCACCCCTTGCGTAGGGATGAGCGCGGCAGTCGAACAGGTCCTGTGCAGATAACGGACCGGACACCGCGGACAGGGGAGCCGACCAGCCCCATGCCCTAGATAAGCAACCGAACACGGGGAAACATCATGAACAACGACACCTTGACGCGGAAGACCCACCGCCTTCACCGCGACCCGCTGAACTGGACGCCGCTGGCAGCTGCCTCGAAGCGTCGCGGCGAGCCGGCCGCCAGCGGTGCGTTCGTGTCGTTGCCCGCATGGCCGGGCTACCGCGATGGCGGCACCCCGACTCCCCTCGACTGCAATGCTGCTTGCCAACAGCTCCCTGTATCCGACGATACGGATCCGCCGCGCGAGATCAGCTAAGCCAGTCCACCATTTTTTGCTGTACCCGCAGTCCCTTCCCGACGCCAATTCCGGCTCAGGGTTATATCCGTAGTAGTCCTCTTGGAGTTAATCATGCAAAAGATCCTCAACAACGCAAAGCGTTTCCTCCGCGACGAAGACGGCGTCACCGCCATCGAGTACGGCCTGATCGCAGCGCTGATCGCCATCGTCATCATTGGTTCGGTGAAGACCCTCGGCACCAACCTGAACACCGTGTTCAGCGACATCGCCGCTTCGGTTTGAGCCTCCCGGCGGCGGACGACTCCATGCCTCGCGTCGTCCGTCCCGCCTGTTTCCGCTGCTTGGGGTCCGCGCCGGCCCATCGACCAGGAGTCAATCGTGAACACAGTCCGTTTCGTTTTCCGAATCGCCCAGCCGATGCCGGTCGCGCCCATTCGTTGGCTTCGTGCCGCCACCGCCGCGCAAGTCTTTGCCGGCGATGAAGACGGTGTGACCTCCATCGAATACGCGTTGATTGCCACGTTGATCGCCATGGTGATCATCGGTACCGTCCTCACGCTCGGCACCAACCTGAATTCGCTGTTCGGCAGTATCGCAACGTCGGTTTGAACCCAGTCACGAGGCTCATGATGCCAGGCTTCCCGCTTCCTCCTCACCCGATCCCCGCATGCGTCGCCTTGCTGGTGATCGTGACGGCAAGCACGGATCTCGTGAGCCGCCGCATCCCCAACCCGATCATCGTGGCGGGGCTCGTCGGCGCCCTGCTGGTGCAAGGTTGGCTGCATGGTCCGCTCGCGGGCAGCGTCACCTGGTTCGCGGGCGCCCTCACCGGCTTCGCGTTGCTGCTGCCGTTTTACCTGCTGCGCGGCATGGCAGCCGGGGACGTCAAGTTACTGATGATGGTGGGCGCGTGGGTCGGCGCATTCATGACCTTCCATATCGCGCTCGCCGCCTTCGTGATCGGCGGTATCTGGTCACTGGCGCTCGCCGCCCGGCGCGGGCGGATCGGGCACCTCGTGACCAACCTGCAGTACCTGATGACGAGCGCCACGCAACGCGGCCTGAGCCGCGCGGCAGGCGAGCCGCCCGCGCTCGAATCGGTCGGCTCGCTGCCCTACGGCGTCGCGATTGCGGCAGGAACCCTGGGCGTGCTGTTCACGACGCTCGCATGAGCACGCTGCCGCACCACGCGAGCCGGGCAGAACGCCGCGCGGCCGCGAAGCAAAGACGGCTCCGGTCGCAGACCGGCACCGGGCATCACGAACACCAGGCAGGCAGCGCTCATGGCGGTTTCGCCGCCCTCATCGCCGCCCCTTTCATTGTCACGCTGGCCGGACGTCAGACAGGCGCTAGCACGCCGGACGACCGTCGAGTTTCACCCGCTTTACGAGGAGTCACGTCATGAAGAACAGTCGCGCATTCGTCATGCTGGCGGTCGCCATGCTGGCAGGATTGGCCGCCGTGGTGTTCGCTTCCCGATGGCTGGTGCAAACCTCGTCGGGCGCGGTCACCCAGGTGGCCGTCGCCACCGACGACCTCAACCTCGGCGAGCCGATCAGCGGCGCCATGGTTCACACCGTCAGCTGGCCGACCAACAGCATCCCACCGGGCGCGTTCACCGATCCGAAGTCGCTCGACGGCCGCGTGCTGCGCGCCAGTCTGCAGCGCGGCGAACCGGTGCTCGAATCGAAGCTCGCGCCGGTCGGCACCAAAGGCGGCCTGTCCGCGGTGATCGGCGAAGGCCATCGGGCCATTACGGTGCGTGTGAACGACGTGGTCGGCGTGGCGGGCTTCGCACTGCCTGGCAATTATGTCGACGTCATCGTCAACACCCAGCAGGACCAGGCCAACAAGAGCGACACGCAGCAAAGCATTTCGAAGACCGTGCTCGAAAAGATCCTTGTGCTGGCTGTGGCTCAACAGGTCAATCGCGACGACACGGCGCCGAAGGTGGTCAACGCCGTCACGCTCGAAGTCACGCCCGATCAGGCGGAAAAGCTGGATCTGGCTCGCAGCGTAGGCACGCTCTCGCTGGTGCTGCGCAACCAGGTGGATGCCGACACGCTCGCCACCGCCGGCGCCACCAAGCTGACCCTGCTCGGCGCTTCGGCTCCTGTGGTGGCGTCGGCTCCGGTCGCCGCGCCGCAACCGACCCGCGTGAAGTACGTCGCCCGTGCGCCGGTGAAACGCGACTGCATCGGCGTGCTGTCCGGCGTGAGCGGCAGTCAGGAATGCTTTTGACGGAGACCGGGATAGCGCAGCGACGGCCTGAAGCCTCGCGCGCCAACCGTAACCCGCACGAACACCACACCAAACAACGACCGCGGTCTACAGCATCTAGCAACGGGGGCACGACAAAATGACTAGCAAACCTGATTTCTCGTCCGGCCAGGCGCCGCGACGCACCAGAGCGAGCCGCGCGGCATGCGTCGCGTGGCTGAGCGCGGGACTGTTGCTCGGCCAGGCCGCACTCGCAGGGGATGAAGGCGCGGCCGCCAAGGCGAGCGCCACCGCCCCCGTCCCGACCGGCCGCCAGCCGCTGCAGATGACCATCAGCATGGCGCCCGCTCCCGCCAGCGCCGCGGGCGCAGCCGCCGCCACCGCACCGCTGCGCGGACCGAACTGCACCGGCTCGATTCGCGGCGAAAGCACCGTGTTCGTCTCGGTGGGCAAGTCCGCGTTGGTGCCGGTCGACGAGCCGGTGCGCAATCGTACGCTCGGCAATCCCGCGGTCGCGCAGGCCACCATGGTCTCGCCGCAAACGCTCTATGTGCTGGGCGAGTCGGTCGGGACAACTAACATGATCGTGCAGGGACGCAGCGGCGCATGCCAGATCATCGACGTGGTCGTCAACGTGGATTCGGGCGGCCTGCAGGCGTCGCTGACGCAACTGATGCCGGAGGAACACGGCATTCGCGTCTCCACCGCGGCGGACAACCTCGTGCTCGCGGGTCATGTGTCGAGCGCCCAGGCCGCACAGCAGGCGGTTGAAATCGCCACGGTCTACAGCAGCCACACCACCGCCGACGGCAGCGGCGCGGGTGCCGGCGCCGGCAAGTCCGGCGGCGTGCTCAACATGCTGACGGTCGATTCGCCGCAGCAGGTGATGCTCGAAGTGAAAGTGGCCGAAGTCGACAAGACGCTGATCAACCAGCTCGGCGCATCGCTCAATATCCAGGGCGGCTTCGGTTCGTGGACCGGCGCACTGGTGAGCAGCCTGCTCGCGGGTGTGTCGAGCGGGATCTCGGTGAACAAGAACAACAAGCTGCCGTTCCAGGTGTCGGTGGATGCGCAAAAGACCGACAACCTCGTGAAGATTCTCGCCGAACCGAATCTGGTGACAATCAGCGGTCAGGAAGCCACCTTCCTCGCCGGCGGCGAAGTGTTCATCCCGGTGCCGCAGAGCAGCAGCACGGGAGCCACCTCGATCGTGCTGCAGCAGGAAGACTTCGGCGTCGGCCTCAAATTCACGCCGACCGTGCTCGGCAACGGCCGCATCAACCTGAAGGTCGCGCCCGAAGTGTCGGAACTCTCGCCCACCGGCGTGACGCTCTCCGCCACCAACATCAGCGGCACGACGATCCTGCCGCTCATCACCACACGCCGCGCCTCGACCACCGTGCAGATGAGCGACGGCGAGACCTTCGCGATCGGCGGGCTGATCAGCAACAACATCAGCGGCGCGCTGAAGGCGCTGCCGGGGATCGGCGAAGTGCCGGTGCTCGGTGCGCTGTTTCGCAGCACGTCGTTCCAGCAGGATCGCACCGAACTGGTGTTCATCATCACGCCGCATCTCGTGAGGCCGCAACGCACCGCCAACGTGCCGCTGCCGACCGACAGCTTCACGCAGCCCAAGGACGCCGACATCTACGCGACCGGCAACATGGAAGGCCGCGCGGCGACGCCGAGGATGGATGCGCCTGCAACGGGCAATGCACCCGTGCCGGCACCGGTGAGCGCTCCCGCCAACGTAACGCCCGCAGCACCTGCAACGCAACCGCCGGTGAACACGAGCGCCGCACCGCAGGCCGCACTCACTGCACCGCAGGACCTTGCCAACGCGGGCAGCACCAACGCCGCGCCCGCTCACTGATGTGACGTAAAGGGGAATTCCATGAAACTCACCACCCTCCTCTGCGCGGCTCGCGCCGCGCTGATCGTCCCGGTGTTCGCCGCACTCGGCGGCTGCATGACCAGCACGCCGATCTGGGACGCGCATTTCGGCGAGGCCGAAAGAGCCGCCACCCAGGCGCAGATCATCGATCCGCAAGCCGCCGAGCACACCGCCTCGCCCGACGGCATCGACGGTAAATCCGCTGCCTCCGCGATGACCCAGTACGACAAGTCGTTCTCGCAACCGGCCACGAACACCAATCCGTTCGTGATCGGCGTGAGCAGCGGCAGCAGTGGCGGCAGCGGCCAATAACCTCAGACAGCGTGGCGCAGACGATCATGATCGACATCCTCATCACCTCGAAAGACGCGGCGCGCCTCTCCCAGGTCGTGCACGTGCTCGGCGAATGCGGCGACTACCGCACCACTCGCGCCGCCGACAGTCCTTCGCTGCTGGTCGAGCGCGGCGACAGCCTCGATGCCTTCGATGTCCTGATCGTTGATGCGGCGTCGACCCAGGATGCCGAGCTGCCCGTGGTGGCGCAGTTGTGCCAGAAGCACAAGCACCTCTCGTGCATCCTGCTCACGCCCGATGCTTCGCCTGAGACCTTGATCGCCGCGATGCGCGCCGGCTTTCGCGATGTGCTGAACTGGCCGCTCGAGCGCCGCGCGCTGGCCGACGCACTGGTGCGCCTCGAAGCGCAGCGCCTCAAGACCCACACGCACACCACCGAGATCGTCTCGTTCATGTCGTGCAAGGGCGGCGTGGGCACCAGCTTCATCGCTGCGAACGTCGCGGACATGATTGCCGGCGCGCGGCAAAAACGCGTGCTGATGATCGACCTCAACCAGTTGTTCGCCGATGCCGCCTTCCTCGTGACCGGAGAAACGCCGCCGTCGACGCTGCCGCAACTGTGTTCGCAGATCGATCGCATGGACGTGGCGTTCTTCGACGCGAGCGTGCTGCACGTCAGCGACACCTTCCATATCCTCGCCGGCGCCGGCGATCCGGTGAAAGCCGCCGAGATCAAGGAAGACCGGCTCGAATGGATCCTCGGCGTGGCTGCGCCGCGCTACGACTTCGTGATCTTCGACCTCGGCCAGACCATCAATCCGATCTCGATGCTGGCGCTCGACCGCAGCGACCAGATTCACATCGTCCTGCAGGCCACCATGCCGCACGTGCGCGCCGGCCGCCGGCTCCAGGAGATTCTCGGCTCGCTCGGCTACGCGGCGGAACGCACGCGGCTGCTGCTCAACCGCTACTCGCGTCACGAGGAACGGGCCCGCGCCGCGATGGAACAGGTGCTCGGCATGCGCCCCTACCAGGTGATTCCGGACGACGTCGCGGCCGTATCCGAGGCGATCAACCAGGGCGTGCCGGTCTCGAAGACGGGCCGCAAGAGCGGCGTGTCGCGCAGCCTGCAGACGCTGGCCGACAACATCGCCGGCGGCGCGTCGAACAGCGGGGCCGAGCGGCCGAAGAGCGAGTCGCTGTTCGCGCGCATGCTCGGCCGCCACCCGGCACCGAACCTTGAAATGCAATAGGACCAACAGGGGAATCATCATGTCGCTTCGTGAGCAGATCACCGCCCAACGTGTCCAGCCCTTCGTCGAACGCTCCGAGATGAGCGGCGCCCAGGGCAGCATGATGCGGGCCGCCTATCAGAAGCTCAAACGCGAGATCCATCTGGCGGTGCTCGAACGCGTCGAACTGGAGCGGCTCTCGCGCATGCCGCCCGACCAGGTGCGCCAGGAAATCGCCGCGCTGATCGGCCGCATTCTCGACGAGCAGAAAGCCCCGGCCAACGACCTCGAACGCAAGCAGCTGGTAGTCGACGTGCATGACGAAATGTTCGGCTTCGGTCCGCTCGAACTGCTGCTGCGCGACCCGACCGTCTCCGACATCCTGGTCAACACGTATCGCCACACCTACGTCGAACGCCGCGGCCGGCTCGAGCCGACCGACGTCACGTTCTACGACGACGCGCATCTGATGAAGGTGATCGAGAAAATCGTCTCGCGCGTGGGGCGGCGCATCGACGAATCGTGCCCGATGGTCGACGCGCGCCTGCCCGACGGCTCGCGGGTCAACGCCATCATCCCGCCGTCCGCGGTGGATGGCCCTCTGCTGTCGATCCGGCGTTTCGCGGTCACGCCGCTGCAGGTCTCGGACCTGATCGAACTGCAGACCTTGACGCCGCCCATGGCGGAAGTGCTCGACGGCCTCGCCCGCGCCAAGGTCAACATCCTCGTCTCGGGCGGCACCGGCAGCGGCAAGACCACGCTCCTGAACATCCTGTCCGGCTTCATTCCGGCCGACGAGCGCATCGTCACGATCGAAGATGCCGCGGAACTGCAACTGCGGCAGGAGCATGTGCTGCGGCTCGAAACGCGCCCGCCGAATATCGAAGGACGCGGCGAGATCACGCAGCGCACCCTCGTTCGCAACGCGCTGCGCATGCGCCCCGACCGCATCATCCTCGGCGAAGTGCGCGGCGACGAAGCCCTCGACATGCTCAACGCCATGAACACGGGCCATGAAGGCTCGCTCGCCACGATCCACGCCAACACCCCGCGCGACGCCCTCACGCGCCTCGAAAACATGATCAGCATGGGCGGCCTGTCGTTGCCGACCAAGACGATGCGCCAGCAGATCGCCTCGGCGATCTCGGTGGTCGTGCAGGCCACCCGCCTGACCGATGGCCGCCGCAAGATCATCAGCATCTCGGAGCTGACCGGCATGGAGGGCGACATGATCAACATGCAGGAAATCTTCACGTTCCGGCGCTCCGGCGTCGATTCGAAGGGCAACGTGCAGGGACATTTCTGCGCGACCGGCGTGCGGCCGAAATTCTCCGAGCGTCTGCAGGCGTTCGGCGTGGCCCTGCCCGAGCGCATTTACGACCCGACACGGCACTTCGACACCGCCTGAACCGCGCGGGCAGCAAGCGCACCCGCACCCGCACCCTTAGCGTCTGGAGACTGGCATGGCCCCGATCTTCTATGCATCCATCGTTCTGCTGTTCGCCGCCATCGTGCTGTCCATCGAAGGCGTGTACGAGTGGTGGAACAGCCGTCACGGGCCCGCCGCACGGCGCATCGAATCGCGTATTCGCGCGGTGTCGGCCGGTGGGCACCTCGACGGCGAACGCCTCTCGATCCTCAAGCAGCGTCTCCTGAGCGAGTCGTCGCTGCTCGACAAGGGCTTGATGTACCTGCCGCGCGTGCATGCGATCGACCTCTTTCTGCAGCAGTCCGGCGTCGGCTGGACGGTCGGGCGTCTGCTCGGCACCTGCGCCACCCTGCCGCCCCTCGCGCTCGCCATTCTGCTGTTCGCCGGCGTGCCGCTGCTGATCGCGCTCGCCGCCGCGCTGGCGAGCGCCGTGGTGCCGCTGCTGTATGTGCGCTTCCGGCGCGGCAGACGGCTGCGCAAGCTCGACCGGCAGTTTCCGGACGTCTGCGACATGCTCGCCCGCGCGCTGCGTTCGGGGCATGCGTTCACCGGCGCAATCGGCATGGTCGGCACGGAATTCGCCGAGCCGATGAGCAGTGAATTCCGCATCACGTTCGACGAAATCAACTACGGCATCTCGCTCAACGACGCCTTGCTGAATCTCGCCACCCGTGTGCCGATCCGCGACCTGCGCTACCTGGTGATTGCCGTGCTGATCCAGCGCGAGACCGGCGGCAATCTCGCCGAACTGCTCGACGGCATCACCGCGCTGATTCGCGAACGCTTCAAGCTGTTCGACAAGGTTCGCGTGCTGTCTGCCGAGGGCAAGCTGTCGGCATGGATTCTGGGGCTGCTGCCGTTCGGCACGGCCGCCATCATGATGACGATCAATCCGGGCTTTCTCGACGTGCTGTGGCAAGACCCGGCCGGCCTGAAACTGCTCTATACCGTACTCGGCTCCATGGTGTTCGGTATGTTCTGGATGCGCCACATCGTCAGGATGCGCGTGTAGCGGCACACCCGTTTAATCGCAGTACTGACCGTTAATAGAATAGTTGGGGGATACCATGCAAACGCCAGATCCGATGCACATGTTGATGCTGTTCGGCGTGTTCGCCATCGTGTGCGGCGCGGCATTCTTTGCGATGCATGCCTTCGCGCCGCGCGACATGCGCCAACGGATCGAGCAGGCCGGCGGCGCGAATGCCGCGCCCGCCGCCGCTACGCCCGAGCGCGACGAGTCGTCGGGCAGCGATTGGCTCGAAAAACTCGCGGACATCTCGAGGCCCATCTCCCAGTTGTCGATCCCTAAGGAAGGCTGGGAAAGTTCCTCGCTGCGCGTGCGGCTCATGAACGCGGGATGGCGTGCGCCGGGCGCCGCGCCCGTCTACTTCCTGGCCAAGACCGCTCTCGCGATCGTCTTGCCGCTGTCGGCCATGCTGTGGCTGGTTCACACCTCGGTGGCGCAAGACACCTACGAATTCTCGGTGGTGCTGTTCGCGTTGGGCGGCATCGGCTACTACCTGCCGAACCTCGTGCTGGCGCGCCGCATTGCATGGCGCAAACGCACACTGTTCGAAGACTTTCCCGACGCGGTGGACCTGCTCACGGTATGCGTCGAAGCGGGCCTGAGTCTCGATGCCGCGCTGATGAAGGTGTCCGCGGAAATCCGCATCAGCAGCCCGGTCGTGGCAAGCGAGCTCGATCTGATGCTGCTCGAAATGCGCTCGGGTTTTACCAAGGACAAGGCGCTGCGCAACTTCGCGCTGCGTACCGGCGTCGACGATATCGATTCGTTCTGCACGCTGCTGATTCAGTCGGAGCGCTTCGGCACGAGTATCGGCGCGTCGCTCAGGGTGCTGTCCGACACGCTGCGCACGCGGCGCCGCATGCGCGCCGAAGAGCAGGCCGCGAAAATCGGGCTGAAGCTGCTGTTCCCGCTGATGTTCTGCATCTTCCCTGCCCTCCTCGTGGTGTTGCTGGGACCGGCGTTCATTCACATCTATCGGGTCCTGCTGCCCGGCATGGCAGGCGCCTGAAAGCGCTACGACACAACACGGAGGACCTATGAAACGTGAACGTCAACGCGGTGCAACAGTGGTCGAGTTCGCACTCGTCTTGCCGGTCCTGTTCCTCGTGCTGTTCGGCGCGGTCCAGTTCAGCTGGTTGATGAACAACTACCTCATGCTGACGGATGCCGCCTCGGTAGGCGCGCATCTGCTCGCCTCCGAACGCGGCTATACCACGCCCTATAGCGACACCGAAGCGGCCGTGCTGGCCGCAACGTCGACGCTGAAGAACACCTTGTCGATCACCATCAAGGTGGGCGGCGCGACCTGTACCAGCGACTCGGCCTGCGCCAGCGCGCTCGGCACCCAAACCCAGCCGCCCGCGACGGGGACGCAGGCCAGCGTGTCGCTCAGCTATGCGTTCAGCGCGCCGTACAAGGGTGCCTTATACAGCCTCAAGTCGATGATGCCCTCGTCGTTGAGCGCCACCATGACGGAGATCGTGCAATGAACACCGGCACCGTGCGTCTCAGGAAGTGGACCTCGTCGCGACCGGCAGCGTCCACGCCGGCACACGCGCGCAAGGCCGCGCCGCGGCAACGGCAACGCGGCATTGCCGCGGTCGAATTCGCGCTGCTCGCGCCGCCGTTGCTGGTCATCGTGCTCGGCATCGCGCAGTTCGGCTGGTTGCTCGGCAACTACGTGATGGTGACCAACGCGGCCTCGTCAGGCGCGCGCTACTTCGCGGCGCAACGCGGCACCGCCACACCGTATACCGCCACCAAGACGCAGGTGGTGAGCTCGGCCGCTTATCTGAACTCGGGGAATCTCTCGATCACGACCTACGTCAACGGAACGCAGTGCACGAGCGATTCGGATTGCGCGACCGCGCTGTCGGCCGCCGCGAGTTCTCCGGCGACCGTCACCGTCACCTACAGCTCGTTTTCCGCACTCTTCAAGGGCACGTTGGCCGGGCTGATCGGCATGCCCGGCTCCCTGAACTCAACGATGGTGGAGCGTGTGCAATGAACCCAACAAGCCATCCGCCTGGCCGGAGGACCAACATGAACAAGACTCTTGCACGCCACCGCGCGCGCGCCGGACAACGCGGCTCCGTGTCCGTCATCGTCGCGCTGTCGTTGATCGCGCTGCTGGCGTTCACGGCCGTCGCCGTGGATGTCGGCTATCTGATGTTCAGCCAGCGGCGTCTGCAGGCCGCCACCGACGCGGCCGCGCTTGCCGGCGCGATGGATCTGTGGACCAAGAGCTGGGCAACCGCCTCGGGCAATGCACAGAACTATGCCGCGGGGCAAACCGCCAGCACGAGCAACACGCTGCCGGGCAATGTCACGGTCACGAGCACGTCGATTCAGGGGCTCAAGCTGGCGAGCGTGACCTTGCCCTATGCGCAGGCGGTCTCGGGCTACAACGGCATACAGGTGACGCAGCAGGCCAGCGTGCCGACGTTCTTCGCGCGGGCCATCGGCATCAAGTCGTCGACGATCTCGGCCACCTCGAAGGCGGGCGCGGGCGGCGGCACCCAGGCGGCCCAATACAACGTGATGATCATTCTCGACACCACCGCGTCGATGAATACGACGGACAGCAACTGCAAGAACGCCAAAGGTGTGGCGCAGACCCGGGGAAATTGCGCGAAGGCCGGCGCCCTTCAGCTACTGACGGGGCTGACCAACGCCGGGGACAACGTCGGCCTGATGGTGTTTCCACCCATGTCCTCCACCTACAACTTCTCCTGTTCGAAAACGCAGCCCGGCACCGGCAGTAGTTATTCCGCCATTGCTTCGGGTGCCAGTTCAACGCTGGCGGGGTACCAGATCGCTTCGCCGTCTTCGGGCTTTCTGAGCAGCAGCGGTTCGGCGAATACGAGTTCCGGCGTGGTGCAGGCGCTGGGGGGCGGCAGTTGCGGCGGCCTCTCGGCGATAGGCGGTCTCGGCACGTTCTACGGCGACGCGATCACCCAGGCGCAAAGCGCCTTGAGCACGCTTTCGGCATCGCAGAACCCGGCGGGACAGAATGTCATCGTGCTGCTGAGCGACGGCGACGCGACATCCAGCAAAGCCCAGTTGGGCAGTACCTTTAGCAGTACCTATAACCAGGAATGCCAGACCGCCATCAACGATGCGGGCGCAGCCAAGACGGCGGGGACGCTGATCTATACGGTCGCGTATATCGGCGGCGAGTCGGCCTCGTCCACCTGCAGCGACGGCTCGGACAGTCTTTCGCCGTGCGCCACGATGGCGTCGATCGCGACCAGTTCGGCTTATTTCTACTCGGACACCTGCTCCAATGCGACGGGCGGCACCGCCAGCCTCAGCACGATCTTCGGGCAGATCACGTACACGTTGACCAAACCGCGGCTGATTCCCGGAGGCGCGACCTGAAGCCGGGCGCAGGATGCCGCGCCGGTTTTGGCGCGGCGCGTCCCTCGTGCCTGTACTTGCGCTCGTGCTTGTTACGCGGCGGCCGGCCGCGCCAAAACCGCCGTTCCATAGCACAGCACTTCCGTCACGCCAGGGGCCACTTCAGTCGCGTCGTAGCGCATCCCCACAATGCCGTTAGCGCCGAACCCAACTGCCTGCGCCAGCATGCGCTCATACGCGTCTTCCCGGGCGCGCTCGCACAGCGACGTATAGAGGGAGATGTTGCCGCCGAAAATCGTCTGCAGCGACGCACCGATCGAACCCACCACCGAACGCGAACGGACAATGATCCCCCGCGCGATACCGAGCGACTGCTCGACCGTGTACCCGGGAATTTCAAATGCGGTCGACACCATGTGACGTTCTACCATTGCGCGCTCTCAAGTTGGATGGCCAGTGGTAGGCAGCTTGCCGTCACGGCGCACGCGGCGCAAGAGTTTTGACGCACGCAGCTTGCGTACGCGTTTGATCAGGCGCAACAGCGGCGATTTGTGCAGGCGTGCCAACTCGCTCCTGACCTCGGCCAATGCCGCGCGTGTCGAGGCGAGTTCGCTCAGCAAGATCTCATCAATGCCCACACCGTCGATCAGCGCGACATCCACCATCCGGGTGGCGCGCCCCGCCGATACCTGCGGCTGCGGCCAGTTCGCCGCCGCGCCGAACGCCATCACCTGGGTGGCCTGGGCCAGCTTGCTGGTCCAGAGCACCAGCGCATCGGCGTCGACGCTCTCGCTGCCCGCCAGGGTCCGCGCGAAATCCAGGGCTTCCAGGTGGACCTGCAATCCTTCGACGGCATCGAAGCCCACGCTGCGTTCGGCCGCCTCTTCGCGGCGCGCGCTGCCGAACGACGGCTTGAGGCCGGTGAGCTCACCGATCCACTGTTCGGCGCCCGCGATATATGCCGGTGAATGGCCCGCCAGATCGCAGTCGAAGATCGCATGGGCGTGCGTCGCCGCGTCTCTTAGCGTCAACAGCCAGTGCGCGAGAAAGGCCCGGTAGGCCTGCAGCGGCGTGATCGCCGCAATGTGTTCCTTATAGACGGCGAGACACGCTTCGACCGTCTGTGCTTGCGCATCGCCGGTCGGCGGCGGCAGCACGACGCCCAGCGCAGCCATGGTCTGCTGGACGAGCGGCACGTGCCGGTTCAACGCCAGCACCACAAACGGCACGGCGACAAAGTGCGGATTGCGATGCGCGGCGAACAATTGCCAGCACGACTGCCACTGCGAGATCGGATTTTTCTCGACCACGATATGCACGGCATCGGGAAAGGTAGCGCGGAACCACTGCAGGCGGCCTAGCGAGCGGCAGAACTTGAGGACCGGCACGCGGCCCTGGTCGTGCGCGCTGCGCATGAGACCGCGCACATAGGCCTCGAGACGTTCGGCGGCCTCCGGGGTTTGGCCGTCGAGGCGGTCGATCGAGAACACCGCGTCGTAGCCGGGGATACCGCGCCCCTGCGGGCCCAGCAGGTGAGCGAACTCGGCAAAGTACGGCGCCTCCAGCGCCGGGTGACCCGAACGCCAGCTATTAGCCGTACTGCTCGCCAACTTGTCCGTGTCGATCGTCGCCAGCATTTCGTGCAAGGGCTCGTAGTAGGCGGTGACGTTGTCGAGCTTGCGAAAGCATGACCATAACCACGTTCCGGCCGTTCTGTAACCGGTATGAAGGAAGACGGCCTGGCATTGAGCGTTCATGGTGTCTGGGGAAAAGGCATGCGGTTGCACCGGACAGGGTCCGGGCAAGGTTGAGGGAGCGCGGGGGTCATGCGAAGCTTGGATTGGCGCGCATCTGGTCGAACGCGCGAGAGACCTGCCTGACGGACAACATGTATTTCCAGTAACGCTCTTTCAGAAATCCGGTGGGCAGAAAAGTGCTGCCGATCAGCACCTGCCCCGCCCCCCAGTCCGGCCGCCAGGTATGCGCAATGCCGCGGCGCATGAACAGCGACAGCGTGGGAATATGCAGGCTCGACGCCAGATGGCCGATTCCCGAGTCGTTGCCGATAAACCAGCCGGATTCGAAAACCCACGCGGCGACGTTGTCGAGCGAACCCAGGTCGGGCAGCGCGAGGCCAAGACGTTCGATGTGAATCCAGTCGGCGCGCTCTTGCGGGGCGACGACGAACTCCGGACTGAAGCCCAGTTCGCGCAGTTTGATGGCAAGGCGGATGAAACGCGAAGGCAGCCAGCACTTGTCGGCAGTGCTGGCGGTGGGGTGAATCGCCACGCGCAGCGGGTACTTCCTGTGTTGCAGTCCGGCAGGCGCCGTCATGCCGTTGCTCTTGTGCGCGCTCGCCAGACCGAACTCGTCCTGGCAAAAACGTGCGAGCCGGTCCGCCATCGAATGCGACGATCGCACCCGGCAAATGTGATCGAGCAGGATCACGCGCGGATGGGCCTGCTCGAGGCCAGCGAACGGCTTGTTTCGATGCATCTGGATAACGCGGTCGAAGCCGCCCAGCCTTGCCGCGAGATCGCCGGCGCTCAGGTCGTCTTCTGTTGCGACATCCGGAAACCAGTCGCGCAACGCATGGATCTGCCGGCCGAACACCGTGACCGCAATACCGCTTTGCTGCAGATTGCGCGCAATCGTCATCATCAGCAGCGAATCACCGATTGCTGGCGAAAGAACCAACGCTACGCTAGAGATTGGCGGTACAGCCGGCCACATAGGTCAATCCGGATAACGCGCCCAATGATGGGAGAACGCTTGCCCGCCCGGAAATGCATCACCGCCTTCCGAACCAGCAGCAGTCTAGAACCGATGCATATTATTAAAGTTACAGAATCGGTTACGGTCGTTTACGTCTGCATAACTTGACGGGGCGCCGCAGCACGGCGAGGCACAATGTCAAATTGACTTGACGTCGAGACCGTCTGGCTGAAAGAATGAAGAAACGCGACGGGTCATATCAATGCGCACACGACGGGGAAATCCTGGACGCCCTGTCCAGGCGGCAACGCGCAATCTCCGCA
Source organism: Paraburkholderia sp. GAS38 (assembly GCF_050434965.1). Classification (NCBI taxonomy): domain Bacteria; kingdom Pseudomonadati; phylum Pseudomonadota; class Betaproteobacteria; order Burkholderiales; family Burkholderiaceae; genus Paraburkholderia; species Paraburkholderia sp. GAS38. Next base: position 209,148 of record NZ_JBNDJO010000005.1, read on the forward strand.
CCCGGAAAATCAGCGGCGACGATCTTCTGATCTGGGGCGGCGTATCGATCGGGGGCTTGTTCACGGTCGTGCTGGCGATACTCGTCTGGTACCTCTGAGCCTTTAACGTTCGGAGTCCGTATCGAATGGCGCGAACCGATCGCCGCGCTGCGCATCACTCTTCGCTCCACTTGCGCCGCTAGCGCGACGCGTGTTCTCCCGACTTACTCCGCACCGTCGGTCTCGATCGCCGGCGTGACAGCATGGGGCGCGATCGAATTCGCGAATGCCGTCGAACCGGGAAAGATGACCGGGATAATCTGCTGAAGCTGGATGGCACACGCCTGTGCTTCGCCGGGCGCATTTAACTCCAGCGCTTCCAGAAGATTGACGAAGGTCGCGAGGAAAGCGTCGGCAACCGGCGTTGCACGCGAGCGTTCGCGCAGGTAAGCGACGTAGCCGAACAGATCCTTGACGAACTCCATTTGCCGGGCGGCAAATTGCTCGCCATCCAGTGCGTCGGAAACAATAGCGTCCGAGGCAAGCGCATGTAATGCGACGGGCAAACGGATGGAGGAGAATTCGCTCATGTGGCAGGCCTCGAGAGCGCAGGCGCCCGTCGAAAATGGTGAGCCCTATCGCGTCTCCGCGAGACGTGCGCAGCTATGATATAAATGTCGAATGAATTTGACAGATTTAGCCAATTTTTGATTCTTTCATTCGACTCAGCGCGCGTCAAGTGAATTTGACACCATTCTAACTATCGAACACCATGAACGATTGGAACGCCCTATTCGATGAAGTAAAAGCGAAGGGCCAGTTCGGTAGCGACGCCCAACTGGCGGAGAGCCTCGGCCTGACGCGCGCGCAGATTTCGGCCTGGCGGACCGGCAAAAGCGACCTCGGTACGCTGACCAAGCTCAAGCTGCTCGACGTGCTCGGCTATGCCGACCTCCGTTCGGCCGTGCTGAGCCTGGTGCCGGAGAAGAGCCGCGATCATATGATTGCGCAGCATCTGTTGCTCGCACAGCGGGTCACGCGTGGCGCGCAAGTCGTTGAAGAAGAAGTGCAGCCTATCCAGGTGGGCCAGCACAAACCCGAGACCAACCGGCTGCTGGCAGCTCTGCCGGCCGAGGAGCGCGAGCGTCTCACCCCGCACCTGTCACCGGTGTCGCTACCCTTGGGGCATGTCGTCTACGAGTCGGGGGATCGTCTGAGCCACATCTACCTGCCGACCACAGCGGTCGTGTCGATGCTGCATGTCATGGAAAATGGCGCGTCGGCGGAAATCGCCGTGGTCGGGAAAGACGGCCTGCTCGGCGTCACCATGTTCATGGGCGGCGAGACCATACCGAGCCGCGCCATTGTGCAAAGCGCGGGCGAGGCTTACAGGCTGAGCGGCGATGTCGTGCGCCAGGAGTTTGCGCGCGGCGGCGCGGTCCAGCATCTGTTTCTGCGCTACACACAAACACTGATTACGCAGATTGCGCAGACCGCCGTCTGCAACCGCCATCATTCGATTGCGCAGCAATTCTGCCGCTGGCTGCTGTTGACGCTCGACCGGGTCGAATCGAACGAGATTCGTATGACCCAGGAGTTGATCGCGAACATGCTGGGCGTGCGGCGCGCGGGGGTGGCCGAAGCGGCGGCCAAGTTACAGGGCGACGGTGTGATCCGCTACCGGCACGGCGTCATCGAGGTACTCGACCGGCCGGCCCTTGAAGCGCACGCCTGCGAATGCTACGGCGTGGTCAAACGGGAATGCGACCGGTTGTTTAGCCGCTTCCTCTGAGAGGGGTCCGGTCGTCAGACCTCGCTGGTCCCCAGCACGTCCCCATGCTTGACGACCGTAGCGATCCAGCTATGCAACTCATGCCGGTCCATCTCCAGCAGCAGCTCCGGCAAGCCGGGTGTGTCGGCTACCGCCAGTACGTTATGCAGCGCGAGAAACGCCTTGGTTTGCGAATACATCACGTGGGCGAGACGCTTGCGCGCTTCCGGGTGAGCCACGCCGGCCGCGTGCGTATCGATGATGGCGTGCGACAACTTTTCGCTGACGTAGCTGAGCGGCACGCCCTGTCGAATTTCGCGTGCCGTGTACGCTGGCCCTCTGGATGACAGATTCAGACTCACAGCCATTCCTCAAATATTTGCAGACGCATCGAATATCACTCTATCGGTATGCCTAACTACCTGCACGGGTGGACCGGCCGGTCGCAAAACGCTTTGAGGTGCGACGGCCTCAGCCTCATCAGGATAGCGCTGCGCGTTTCGCGCGAGGTTCGGAACCGGTAATGTCGGATCGTAAACGGAATGACACGATCGATCTGTGGATCGTTCGTCTATATTTGTGTCGATTTGTCACAGGCGCTTCACGTTCGCCCGGCGGCGCTCCGGCTTCTGCCCGAAGGACGCTCCCCGTCTACCCGGTTGCCGGCAAAGGGTGACTCGCCGCACAAGCCCATCGTAGCGAGTATTTTGCCCGCACAGCCGCGGCGCCGATACGCTCCCACACCCTTATTTCAGCGGGTCCGCGCGTAGACCCGGGTGTTGCGAAGCTGTCCGTCCGGCGCCGCCCGCGAATGACGCAGCGTGCCCTCGTAATCCATGCCGAGCCGCTCGCAAAGCCTGCAGCTTCTGTCGTTGAGATCGTCGGTGAAGGCTTCGACGCGGCGTGCGCCGAGAGCCGAGAAAGCGAAGCCGAGCATCGCCTCGACGCCTTCGCTGATCAGACCTTGGCCAAGATACGGCGTGCGGCCCCACCAGCCCACCTCGAAGGCGGGAATCTCCCAGCGCGGCTCGTGGATACCACCGCAGCCGACCACCGTCTGCGTGCCGCGCAATAGCATGACGAATGGAAAGTCACGGCGCGCCGCGAAGTTCGAAAATCCCGTGCGCGCAAACGCCTCGGATCCTTCGATGGAGGGTTCGTAGACCGCCCACGGCAACGACGCCGGAAACTGCCGCAACTCGGCGAGCGCATCGACTACCGCCTCGTAGACCTGCGGACCGTCGCCCGGCTTCGGACAGCGAATGGTCAGGCGCGAGGTACGAAGGACGTCCGGCACGTCGAGGAGGATAGGCTGCATGCTAAGTTTCGACTAGTTGAGGCGGCGCAGGTGGAAACATTGATCGGAGGAAATATACCGGTTCCGCCGCTTCAATGCCGCTTCTAACGCTTACGCCGATTCTCCACGGCGAACTTGATCAGCTCCGCCTGCCCTTCAATCTCGAGCTTGCGTTTCATATTGAGCCGGTGGGTCTCCACCGTGCGCACGGACAAGCCATTACGTTGTGCAATCTGTTTGCTGGAGAGTCCTTCCGCGAGCGCATCGAGAATGTCCCGCTCGCGTGGCGTCAATTGCTCAACGGGCGTTGGCATGGCCGAAGCCTGGATCATCCGCTCCCCGAGCCCCGCACTGAAGAACGTGCGCCCATCGAGTACCGCGGCAATCGCCTGAACAATCTCCGTCGCGGGCGAATCCTTCAGCACGTAACCGCTCGCACCGGCCCGCACCGCCTGCGTCAGATACTCGATGTTGTCGTGCATCGACAGCATCAACACCCGGATCGCCGGAAACCGCTCATGGAACACACCGGCGAGCGCGATGCCGTTCATCCCGCTCATGCCGACATCCATCAGCGCGAGATCGGGATTTTGCTCGGCCGCGAGCGCCAGCGCGTCATCCGCGCCGCCCGCTTCGCCAACCACCTCGAGATTCGGCACCGCTTCGAGCCGCGCGCGCAAGCCGTCGCGCACCAAAGGATGATCGTCGACCAGAATCAGCCGGGCTGCACGGGACGGCGCGTCGTTCATAGCGAGTTTTCCTGCAAGGTTTGCGGAGCCTGTGCACGTGCCCCGACCGGCACATGCGCCGTCACATTCGTATGACCCGGCTGCGACACCAGAGACAAGCTACCGCCCAACGTATCGAGCCGCTCGCGCATGTTGCGCAGGCCGATGCCGCCACGCGGATCGGCCAGCGCGCGCTGCACATCGAAGCCGCAGCCGTTATCCGCAATCGACAAGGTGACGGCGCTGGCCGACACCTCGAGCGACAGCGACGCGCGCGAGGCCCGCGCATGCCGCACGATGTTGGTCAGCGCTTCCTGGGCGATCCGGAACACCACCGTGTTGACGGCATCGGGCAACACGGCGGCATGGGTGTGGGCGATCTGCGTGAAGCCGATTTCGATCCCGGCCTGCTCGCTCAGTTCACGCGTGAGTTGCTGGAGCGCCGCGGCAAGCCCGAGGTCGTCGAGCATGGCCGGCCGCAGCGCATGCGAGATGCGGCGCACTTCGCGCAGCGTATCGCCGAGGCGCGCGAGGCTCGTGGCCAGCGCGGCCTCCGCCGCCGGCACGCGCGCCTCGCCGCGCTCGAAGCGCATCAGCGCCGATTCGAGCAGCAGCTTCACCGACACCATCATCTGGCTGATACCGTCGTGCAGTTCGCGCGACAGCCGCGCCCGCTCCTTTTCCTGCGACTCGACCACCTGCTGCGCGAGCCGCTTCAACTTCGCATCGGCGCTGCGCGACTCGCTGACGTTCAGCACCAGCGCGCACAGCGCAATCACGCCCAGCCCGGTCAGCGCGATCGCGTCGATCCACATCATCGTGCGCTCGATGTTGGCCGACGCGCGCTGGTCGATGCTCGCGAGCGTCGTATCGACGTCGTCCAGATAGATGCCGGTGCCGACCAGCCAGCCCCAGCGCTCGAGCGGCACGACATAGCCGAGCTTCGGCTCGAGCTTGCCCGTCGACGGGCGATGCCACACATAGCGCACATAGCCGCCGCCGCGCGCCGCCGCAGCGATCAACTGCTGGATCACCAGCGCGCCTTGCGGGTCGCGCATGGTCCACAGATCGCGGCCCACAAGATCCGGCTCGCGCGGATGCATCAGCGAGCGGCCATGCATGTCGTACACAAAGAAATAGCCGTCCTTACCGAAATCCATCTTCTCCAGCGCGGCGAGCGCGCGGCTGCGCAACATTGCGTCGTCCCGTGCGTTATCGCGCGAGGCGTCGTAAAGTGGCTCGATGGTGCTCGTCGCCAGTTCGACGTAGTGCTTGAGTTCGATCTCCTTGCTCGCCAGATAGGCGGCCTGCATCGTCGCATGCTGCGTCCCGGCGAGCGCCGTCGCCTCCTGGCGAACACCGATTTCGATCCCGGCAATAGCGGCCAGAAACGGTACGATGGCGAGCAGGAAGATCTTCGCTTTGAGTTTCATCGCTGAAAGGACGGATGGGCGGTCTACGTAATTGTACGTAGCGTGCTTACGTAGTTGTGCGCTTGTAAGGAGGCAGACGAAAGCGAATACTACACGCCCAGGACGCCGCCCGCATTCGTCGATGCGCCGCGCCGTGCGGCGCGTAGCAATGCATGCGCCGACGATCGACCATTCCTATAAATATATGGCGTTTCAGTTTCAAACCTAAGGAGAAATTCGTGGAGACCACTCATCCGGCCGGCCGTTCATGGCTATGGCTCATCTTGCTGCTTCCGTATATCGCCCTGTTATGGCTGCCGTTCTATAACGACACGCGTCCTTCGTTCGCCGGCTTTCCGTTCTTCTACTGGTATCAGTTCCTGTGGGTCCCGCTCACGTCGCTGCTGATCTACGTCGTGTACCGAGGTCTCAAATGAGCGGATCGATTCCAGTCAACCCGGTCGCAATGGCCGTTTTCATTTTCTTCTTCCTGCTGGTTACCGTGGTGGGTTTCTTCGCGGCGCGCTGGAAAGCAGGCGACCTCACGCAGTTGCATGAGTGGGGCCTCGGCGGCCGGCAATTCGGCGTGGTGATTTCGTGGTTCCTGGTGGGCGGCGATTTCTATACCGCCTATACCGTGATCGCCGTGCCGGCGCTGGTGTATTCGGTGGGCGCCTATGGCTTCTTTGCGCTGCCTTATACGATCATCGTGTATCCGTTCGTGTTCGCAGTGATGCCGAAGCTATGGCAGATCGCCCATGCGAAAAATCACATCACGGCAGCCGACTACGTGCAGGGCGAATACGGCGGCAAGTGGTTCCCGGCTGCGGTGGCGCTCACGGGCATTGTCGCGACCATGCCGTATATCGCGCTGCAACTGGTGGGCATGCAGGTGGTGATCAAGGGCCTCGGCGTGGACGGCGAACTGCCGCTGATCGTCGCGTTCGTGATCCTCGCGCTCTACACCTACACCAGCGGCCTGCGGGCGCCGGCGATGATCGCCTTCGTCAAGGACATCATGATCTACATTGTCGTAATCGCGGCAGTATGGCTGATTCCAGCGAAACTCGGCGGCTACGCGCATGTGTTCGATGCAGCCGATACGTATTTCAAGGCCAAGGGCGGCGCGACCGGCATCATCCTGAAGCCGACCCAGTTCACCGCGTATGCGTCGCTCGCGCTCGGCTCCGCGCTGGCCGCGTTCATGTATCCGCATACGATGACGGCGGTGCTGTCGTCGTCGTCCGCGGCAACGGTGCGCAAGAACGCCATCTTCCTCCCGGCGTACACGCTGCTGCTCGGCCTGATCGCGCTGCTCGGCTATATGGCGATTGCAGCCGGCGTGCATGTGAAGTCCGCTTCGGATGTCGTGCCGGCGCTGTTCGGTACGCTGTTCCCGTCGTGGTTCGTCGGCTTTGCCGCGGCGGCGATTGCGATCAGCGCGCTGGTGCCGGCCGCCATCATGTCGATTGGCGCCGCTAACCTGTTCACGCGCAATCTGTGGCGTCCGATCGTCTCGCCGGATATGTCATCCAGCGCCGAAGCCTCGACGGCGAAGATCGTCTCGCTGGCGGTGAAGTTCGGCGCGCTGCTGTTCATCGTGTTCCTGCCCACGCAGTACGCGATCGATCTGCAGTTGCTCGGCGGCGTGTGGATCCTGCAGATTTTCCCGGCCATCGTGTTCTCGCTGTACACGCGCCGCCTGAATACGCCGGGGCTGTTCCTCGGCTGGCTGGTGGGGATCGTGCTGGGGACCGGGCTGGCGATTTCGCAAGGCCTGAAGCCGGTGTTCGCGCTGCATCTGGGCGATGCGACGTATCCGCTGTATATCGGCCTGATTGCGCTGGCAGCGAATATCGTGGTGACGTTCGTGGTGTCGGTGGTGACGCCGAAGCGCGTGAGCGTTAGCGTTTAAGAAGTTGGTTGAGCGGGCCGGCCTCGATTTCGCAGGCCGGTCCGAGAAGTGGCGTTGCGTTAGTGGCGTTAGTGGCGCTGGCAGCGTCCACGGCATCCGAAGCGTCCAGGGCTCCCCTCAAGCGGGCTCGCCCTTCACCTCACTCAGTATCCCGGCAAGAACGGCGCGTTCAGATTGAACGCGCTCAACCCGACATACCCCGGCGGTTCGTCAGTCAATACCACGTCGCGGCCCGGTTGCCATGCAGCGGCGGCCCGTTCGGCCTGCTTGCGCTGATCGAACGAGACGCCGGTCCTGCCCTCCGCCAACGACGTCTTCGCAAGCGCGTAACCATTTGCTGCCGAAACCACCAGCCACGCACAACCGCGTCGCAAGTCACGGCTCACACCCGTACCCATCAGGTAGGTCCAGCCCAGGTCGTACTGCGCCTTGTTATTGCCGCCACGGGCGCCGAGCGTCAGCCACTTGAGCGCCGCGGCGTAGTCGAGCGTCGCATACTTTCCGTGCTGGTACACGCTGCCCACAATGCCTTGTGCGTTCGCGTCGCCCTGCTGCGCCGCGCGCAGCATCCAGCGCATGCCCTCGGCGTTGTCTTCGGCCACCCCACGTCCGAGCATGTAGAAGCGCCCCACCGAGATTTCCGATTCCGTATAGCCGCTATTCGCCGCCTTGCGATACCACGCCAACGCCTGGGCATCGTCCTTCGGCACGCCGGCGCCATGCTCGTAGAGATAGCCCACCCCTGCTTGACCCACCGGGTCGCCCAGCGCGGCAGCTTTCGCATACCAGGTCATCGAGGCCTTGTAGTCCGGCTTGCCGTCGATGCCTTTATAGAACAGGCTGCCCAGTTCGTCATAGGCCGCCCCATCGCCGCGATCCGCGCCTTTGCGAAGCCAGTTATAGGCTTGCGCACCGTCGGCCTTCACGCCGAGACCCGCGGCGTAAAGCCGGCCGATGCCCGTATAAGCCTGCGCGAAACCCTGTGCCGACCCCTGTCAGATACAAGCCGCCTAGTCCAGCCTGCGCCATTGCGTTGCCTTCCAGCGCGTGCTTGCGGTAGAGCGCTTCCGCCCTGGCATAGCTTTGCGGACCCGGCTGCCGCAGCACATAAAACGACGCGAGTCCAAGGTCGCCCAGCGGATCGCCCGCCTTCGCGGCCTGGTTGAACAGGGCGAGTGCCGCCGCGTCGTCGCGAGGCAACCCTTGACCGAGCATGAGGAGCGTGCCGAGGTCCACCTGCGCTTGCGCGTTGCCGGCCTTGGCAAGCGGCTGCAGTTCGGCCTGCGCATCGGCAAAGCGCTGTTGCTGCATCGCCTGCTCGGCGCTTTTGATATCGGCGAATACGTGCGGCGCGTAGAGTGAAAGCACGCCGGCAATGAGAAGCGCACTTGAACAAACGGGGCGCAACGTGGCGATAAAGTTCGGTCGGGTCACGGAGCGGTACCAGGCGAATGCGTGTTGAGTGAGATGCGCTGTCACGAGGCCGCCGCGCTACAGATAGTCGGGCATCGTCAGCGGCGCCCTCGGACGCGGCACACGGCTCATCTGCAGCATCGTCAAAGCGAGCGCGCCGATGATCGACGTCAAGGCAATCGCGACGCCCCACAGCATGTCATAGGGACGGTAAGCCGGGCCCAGATAACGCGCGAGTGCCGGCGCATAGGGCAGATATCCGAGCAGCGCGAAAGCGTCGACGACAACGAACACCATCAGCGCAACACCGCTGCGCCACACGCGCGAACCCTTCTGCGACAGGAGCGCCCCGACAGCGATCAACACGGCCGATGCGATCAGCGTAGTCCAGGCCGGCCAGCCGGGCAGCACGCGCACGATCCAGCCCGCCGTCGTGCACATGGTGAGGTGGGTCAGGTAGAGCAGCGTGCTCGACAGTACGAAGCACAGCGTGGCGAAGCGCGCGCGCCATCCCGAGGCGGCGTTGTGCCGCGCCGCGTCGTCGCGCAGATAGTGCGTGCCCGCACGGCTGAACAACACCGCTGTCGTCGCTGCGGCAACAGGCACCGCGCACAACGCAAGCGGCCACGGCGCCACGATGAAATACGCAAGGAGTGCCAGGCATGCCGCGCACGCGTACGACACGCGTCCCCAGCCGCGACCGCGCAGCAGCGCGAGGCCGGAGATCAGCGTGACCAGCGACCACAGCAGCGCAATCAGCCACAGCCAGCGCTGCGCGACAGGATAGGCGGCGTAAAGCGACGCCGACGCATGCCGGTACGCCCGCACGAAGCTCGCGAACGACACGAGTGACAGAGCGGACTGCAGGATCATCGAGAAAATCGCGATCCGCACGGTGGTGTAGCGCCTCACGGCACTATGCGTGGACGGTAAATTGGCTGAGGACAAGGCGTAGCGAGGTGGGTAGAAAGGTCTAAGCGGAATGCTTTCTACCCTGCTATATCGGCTCGTCCGCTCGCACCTTGAGGGCACGCGCTCGACGCAAACGTCAAACGCTGCTGTCCCGCGACCGGGCATCCACCCCGCAACACCCAGTCGCGCACCGCCTTAATTAACGCTTCGGCTGAAAACCCGGCTCGCCCATCTGCCACAGCGCGAATGCCCACTCGTCGGCGAGCAGGTTGGCGTACTGCGACACGCTCGAACCGAAGCCGTGACCCGCGTCGTAGTCGATGCGCAACAGCACCGGCCGCCCGCTGCTCGTCGCCGCCTGCATCCGCGCCGCCATCTTCAGCATGTGCCACGACGAGACGCGCGGATCGTTGGCGCCGGTCGTGAAGATGATCGCAGGATACGGCGTGCCGTCATGAATGTGCGTGTAGGCGCTCATGCCGTAGAGCGCATGAAAGCCCGCCTCATCCGATGACGAGCCCATCTCCGGCACGTTCGGCGGTCCATTGGGTTCCGTCTCGAAGCGCAGCGCATCGGACAGGCCCACGTCGTCCATCACGACGCGGAACAGGCCCGGGTTGATCTCCATCGCGCCGCCCATCACGAAGCCACCCGCGCTGGCGCTGTTCGCCGCCAGATACTTCGACTGCGTGTAGTGCTGATCGATCATGTACTGCGCGCTCGCGTTGAAATCGAGCAAGGTGTTGATCTTCCAGAGCTTCTGGCCGGCACGGTGCCAGGCATCGCCATATTCGCCGCCGCCGCGCATATGCGACACCGCGATGATGCCGCCCTGCGCGAGCCACGCTTGCCACGCGGGACGATACGCCGGATCGATCGACACCCCGTAGCTGCCGTAGCCGAACACAACCGTCGGATGCGAGCCGTCGCGTTTCACGCCCTTCTGCGCGATGATCGACACCGGAATGCGCGTGCCGTCATAGCTGATAGCAAACTCGTCGTGCGCTTCGACATCGGCCGACTCGGACTTCGCCGGCGGAATCAGCCCCGTATCGGTCGCGGCGTTGCTCTTCGGATCGTAGGCGAACTCACGCGGCGCCTTCACCCAGCCCTGCAGGTTGAACATGACGCCCGGCTCGCGCGGATCCGTCGTCAAGCTCGCCACCGTGCCGCCGAAGGGCAACGCGATGTCCTGGCTCTCCTTGCCGTCGAAGGACACCCGCTTTAGCTGGAAGCTCGCACCCGCACGTTCGCCGACATACATCGCATCGTTAGCCAGCACGAAAGCGTCGATCACGTTCGGGCCCTCCGGCACGACGACGTCCGCATGCGCGAGATCCGGATGCGCGGCCGGCAGCGAAAGAATCTGGAAGCGCGAAGCACCCTTCTCCGACAGCAGATACAGGCGGTCGCCGTGCAGATGCACGTCCGTCACGCCGTCTGCGGTTTCCGCAAATTTTTGCCAGGGCGTGTCCGCACCATGTATCTGATCGAGTCTCGCCACATAGAAGATGTTGGGGTTGTCATCCATGTTGTGATTCACCACCGCAACCGCATAGGGCGAATCCGGCGACAGCAACACATAGGTCGCCTGACCTTCCGCCACCTCGAGCTTCGCCGACACGCCGCGGCCAAACACGGCCTCGTCGCCCTCGCCGTTGGGATTCTGGCCGAGCACGTGGAGATAGGTCACGGCGTTGTACTTGCTCTTCGCCAGCGGCGTGTCCGGCCCCGGCTTCGGATAGCGCAGATAGAAGAACGAGCGGTTGTCGTTGCGCCATGAGACGACGTCGTCGCCGGCACGGTCGATGACTTCGGCGGTATCGCTGCCCGACTGCGTGTCGATCACATGCAGCACGCTGTTTTCCGAGCCGCCTTCGGAGATGCCATACGCCACGTAACGGCCATCCCATGAAGGCGAATACCAGTCCAGCGCGGAGTGGTGGGCGCTGTCTTTCGCCAGCTTGGCCGGGTCCACCAGAATGTGTTCCTCGCCGTTGACGCCGTCGCGGTAAGCGAGCTTGGGCAGATTGGCGCCCGGCTCCCGCACCTGGTAGAAGATGCGCTCGCCGCGCCGCCTGAAGTCGCCGCGATGCAGGTCGTTACCCGTCAGCGCATCGATGCGTTGCGCAAGCGCGGCGCGGCCGGGAATCGCATCGAGCACCTTGCGTGTGTAATCCGCCTGCGCTTTCATCCAGCTCTGCACTTCGGGGTCCTTCAGGTTCTCCATGTAGCGGTAATTGTCGACGACCGGCGTACCGAAGTAGGTATCCGTCACCGGACGCACAGGCGCCACCGGCGGAGCGTCGGCGGCATGCGCCGCAGCGGAGGCGGCGAGCAGGACAGCAGCAAGCGTGACGGCCGTGAAAGACTGGGTTGGTTTCATTCGAGCTTCCAAAGATACGAGGCGCCGCAAGATTAACGCGACTTGCGGCAGCCCGGCTAGAGAGTCAAAAATCGCGGACGTGAACCCCGCCACGCCCGCTCGACGTGTGTGCTACGGCTACGGCTACGGTTTCGGTTTCGGCTCCGGCTGAAAACCCGGCTCGCCCATCTGCCACAGCGCGAACGACCACTCGTCGGCGAGCTGGTCGGCCGCTTGCGAGAGACTGGAGCCGATCCCATGACCCGCGTCGTAGTCGACCCGCAACAGCACCGGGCGTCCGCTGCTGGTCGCCGCCTGCACGCGCGCCGCCATCTTCAGCATGTGCCACGACGCCACGCGCGGATCGTTGGCGCCGGTGGTAAACATCACCGCCGGATAGGGCGTGCCGTCCTGCACGTGCGCATAGGCGCTCGTCGAGTACAGACCGTGAAAGCCGCTTTCCGTCGAGGTCGAACCAAACTCGGGCACGTTCGGCGGTCCGTTAGGCTCGGTCTCGCCGCGCAGGGTATCGGAATCGCCGACGTCGTCGAGGATCACATGGAACAGTCCCGGATCGATCTCCAGCGCGCCGCCCATCACGATGCCGCCCGCGCTGGCGGCGTTCGCCACCAGGTACTTCGACTGTGTGTAGTGCTGATCGATCAGGTATTGCGCGCTCGCGTTGAAGTCGAGCAGCGTGTTGATCTTGGTGAGCTTCTGACCGGCCCGATGCCACGCCTCGCCATATTCGCCGCCGCCGCGTATATGCGTCACCGCGACGATGCCGCCGTGCGCGAGCCACGCCTGCCATGTTGCGTCGTAGTACGGGTCCATGGAATCGCCATAGCTGCCGTAGCCGATCACCAGGGCAGGATGCGAGCCGTCGCGCGTCACGTCCTTGCGCGCGATGATCGACACCGGAATGCGCGTGCCGTCGTAGCTGGTGGCGAATTCATCGTGCGCCTCGATCTCGTCCGACTCGGTCTTCGCCGGCGGGATCAGTCCGGTGTCGATCGCAGCGTGGGTCTGCGGGTCGTAGGCGAGTTCGCGCGGTGCCTTGACCCAGCCCTGCAGATTGAACATGACGCCGGGCTCACGCGGGTCGACCGTCAAACTGGCGACGCTGCCCGCAAACGGCAAACCGATTGCCTGGCTATCCTTACCGTCTAGCGATACGCGCTGGAGCTGGAAACTCGCGCCCGCACGCTCGGCGAGATAGATGGCGTCGCCGGCGAGATCGAACGAGTCGATCACGTTGGCGCCTTCCGGCACCACCACCTCGGCATGCGCGAGATCCGGACGATCGAGCGGCATCGAGAGGATCTGAAAACGCGACGCGCCCTTCTGCGACATGAAGTACAACCGGTCGCCGCGCAGGCGCACATCGATCACGCCGTCTTCGGGCGCGGCGATTTTTTGCCACGGTGTCTGAGCACCGTCGATCTGCGCGAGCGGCACCACGTAAAACGTATTGGGTGCGTTGTCCATGTTGCGGTTCGCGACGGCTACCGCATACGGCGAATCCGGCGCGAGCAGCACGTAAGTACCCTGTCCTTCCGGCACGTCGAGGCTCGCCGATACGCCTTTGCCGAACACCGCCTGGTCCGCATTGCCGTCGGGATGCTCGCCGAGCACGTGGACGAACGTCACCGCGTTGTACTCGGTTTGCGACGGCGGCGTGTCGGGGCCGGCCTTCGGATAGCGCAGGTAGAAGAACGAGCGGTTATCGTTGCGCCAGGAGACGACGCAGCCGCTTGTGCGATCGATGCGCTCCGCGAGCGTCTTGCCGGTGCTCAGATCGACGACATGCAGCACGCTTTCTTCCGAGCCGCCTTCCGAGACCCCATAGGCCACATAGCGGCCATCCCAGGAGGGCGAAAACCAGTCGAGCGAGACATGATGCGCGCTGTCTTTGGCGAGCTTCGCCGGGTCCACCAGAATATGTTCCGCGCCATCGATGCCGTCGCGATACGCGAGCCTGGGCAGATTGGCGCCCGGCTCCATCACTTCGTAAAAGAGGCGCTGGCCGCGGCGCGTGAACTGATCGCGGTGCAGGTCCTTGCCGCCCAGCGCGAGGATGCGTTGCGCGAGGGCAGCGCGGCCGGGAATCGCATCGAGCACCTTGCGCGTGTAGCGCGCTTGCGCTTTCATCCAGCGCTGGACTTCGGGGTCCTTCAGATTCTCCATGTAGCGGTAGTTGTCGACAACGGCCGTACCGAAGTAGGTATTTGTCACGGGCCGCACCGCTGCAACGGGTGGACCCTCAACCGCTTGCGCGGCCGTGGATGAGGCGAGTACTGCAACTGCGAGAGAGATGGCCAGGAAAGTCTTTGTTGGTGTCATTCGCGCTTCCAGAAGTACGAGATGCTGCTAAGCCTGGCCCACCGGATTGCTCCAGTCGCTCAGGCCTTCTCTTGCATTGAGTTCGATGAACGACGGCAAGGCGCGCACGCGGATGATGTAGGGCATGAGGTTCTCCCGGCTTGTGGCCTTGCGCGGCATGTTGCGGGTCCAGCGCATCAGCATCAGGGCGAGGAAGTCCGCGGTGCTGAGCCGGCCGCCTACGAGGAAGGCACGGCCGTCGGCAAGCGTTGCGCCGAGGCGCTCCCACGCTTCTTCGATGCGACGCTCCGCAAGTGCACGGACCGCTTGTGCGCCGGCCGGGTCGCCGTCGCTATCGGCGTAAAACCAGTCGCGCATCGCGGGCAGCAGTGTGTTGGCAAAGAAGACCATCCACTCGAACCACTCGGCGCGATCGGGCGAACCCGGTGCGGGTGCAAGACCGGCCGTGGGATGGCGCTCGGCCAGCAGCATCAGCAAGGCGGCGGACTCGTGACGCGGCACGCCGTCGACGATCAGCGTCGGCACGCGCCCCGCCGGATTCAGCCGCCGATACTCGGGGTCGTGCTGGGCGCCGGTGTCGATGTCGATGAGGCGTGCCTCGAACGGAATGCCCGCTTCGATCAGCATCCAGTGCACGGCCATGCTGGCCGCACCTGGCGAGTAATACAACACATAGCTCATGTCTCGACTCCGTTTCTGTGTCTTGCGACAACGTCGCCATACCCGGAATATTTGTCTATCGTGCCTTTCGACAACGCTTGCGTCCTGAGGCATCATCGGGATCGGCCAAGGGCGCAAGGGCTAGATGATCGGACAGCATGACGCCTTGCGCAAGCTGATTTGCGCGCTTATCGAGCGTGCAATGCAACATCCGATTCGCCGTGCATAGAGCCGAACGACAACGCCCTCACACGGCGGCCACACTCTCCCATTCCAACGCGAGGTATGCATGCTTTTCAATCCGGCCCGTCACGAACCGCTGCAAACGACCGCATGGGATGAGACCCGGGTGCGCCAGTTCATCACGCGGATCGTCAGGCAGACCGAGGCGCACATGAACGTGGATGGACTGTGGCCCACGCATCCCAACGACGGCGACGGCGAAGACAATCCGCGCGAGCCGCTCACGCCGCTCTATCACGGCGCATGCGGCGTGGTCTGGGCACTCGATTACCTCGCAGCCGTCGGCGCAGTCGAACTCGAACGCGATCCGCTGGCGCATGCCGCGTCATTGCAAGCGTTGAATCGCGCGTGGCTCGAAGCGGATCACAACACCTCCTTCGGCGCGTGGATGATGGGCGAAACGCCCTGGCTGATGCTCGCGTACGGACGCGCGCCCAGCGAAGCGCTTGCCGACCAGCTCGCCGGACTGATCGCCGGCAATATCGACAACCCCACCCGCGAACTCATGTGGGGCTCGCCCGGCACGCTGCTGGCCGCGTCGTTGCTCCATGAGCGCACCCACGACGAACGCTGGGCCGAACTGTTTCGCCGGACCGCCGGCCAACTCGCGGCCGAACTGAAGTGGTCGGAAGAGCGCGGCTGTCATTACTGGACCCAGGATCTGTATGAGAAGGAGTGGACCTTCCTCGACGGCGTCCACGGTTTCGTCGGCACCGCACTGCCGCTGATACGCGGCCGGCATCTGCTCGACGCCGCCAGTTGGAGCGAATGGGAAAGCCGTATCGTCAACACACTGCAACGGACCGCGACGCTTGAAGGCGGCGCGGCCAACTGGCCGGCATTCCTAACGCCGCCCGAAGGCCGCAAGCCGACCATGCTCATGCAGTTGTGTCACGGTGCGCCGGGGTTCATCGTTTGCGTGGCGCATTTGCCGAGCCGCGAGCTGGACCCGCTGCTGCTCGCGGCAGGCGAGGCAGTCTGGGCAGCGGGACCGCTCACCAAAGGATCCAACCTGTGTCACGGCACGGGCGGCAATGGCTATGCGTTTCTCTGCCTTTACCAGCGCACGGGAGACATCAAGTGGCTTGAGCGAGCCCAGGCCTTCGCGATGCACGGCATCGCACAGACCGAGGCCGATGAAGCAACGCACGGGCAATTGCGCTACTCGCTGTGGACGGGCGACCTCGGCTTCGCGATCTATCTGTGGGACTGTCTGCGCGGCGCAGCGGCCTTCCCGACTTTGGATGTGTTCTACGGCGCGGCGGGGTGATCGGTTTGCGTGGCGTGGCGCTACCGCCGGCGCCACGCCGCACCAAACGGCCAAATATCGGGAAATTTCACGATGTGGCATGAGTCGCTGCACTACAAAAAATCGTGGTGCATGGCACAAAGCACCCGTTTCGCAATGCCGTCCCACATTCCACCATCCGGAACAAACTCAATAAGTTACTGTTTTATAACATTATTTTTTATCTGAACGATCACACCACCAACGCTTTCCCGGCGGCTCGCTGACGTAGACTCTTTTACATGAGCTGGCGTTCTGAGCGGCTGGATCGAGCGGCCTACCGCAACCGATCCGCAAAGCCTGCTTTTGAACCGGCCCGCGTCCCGCACGCAGGTCAGCCACGGAATCGCATTTTTTATGATGATCGGGAGAGAAAAAATGAAAGGCTTTCGCTTTGGCTCGACGGAAGGATCGTTCTACATTTTGCCCGGCAAGGACGGCTGGGAAGCATCGTTCGGCAACGAAACGCTTGGGGCGTTTGACAGCCCCCAGCAGGCCGCCGACGACCTCGCACGCGGCGTGTGCTGTCCGCATCTGTCCGAATCCGATACTTCGACGCTTGAAATACCGGAGAAGATCGCCGACTGGGAAATCGTGCACGTCTGAGTGAATCCACGCGCAAATGCGCCGCGGGCGGGTTGCAAGGCAGGGCTTAACGACCCCACCTTGCAACCCGCCCGCGGCGTTTTAACCGAAGCTTATTGACGCAAGCTCGTTGACGTCAGTTCATTGACGTCAGCTTCCTTACGCAACCGCATCCACGATCTTGTTGAGCGTAGCGCTCGGACGCATGGCCTGGCTCGTCAGCTCGACGTTCGGGCGGTAGTAACCGCCGATGTCCACCGGCTTGCCTTGCGCAGCCGCCAGCTCTTCGACAATCTTCGCTTCGTTCTCGGCCAGCGCCTTCGCCACACCGGCGAACTGTGCCTTCAATTCAGCGTCGTCGTTTTGCGCGGCCAGCGCCTCGGCCCAATACGTCGCCAGGTAGAAGTGGCTGCCGCGGTTGTCGATACCGCCCACCTTGCGTGCCGGCGACTTGTCGTTGTCGAGGAACTTGCCCGTTGCCTGATCCAGCGTCTTGGCCAGAACCTGTGCCTTCGGGTTGTGGTACGCGTTGCTCAGGTGTTCGAGCGAAGCGGCGAGCGCGAGGAATTCACCCAGCGAGTCCCAACGCAGGAAGCCTTCTTCGACGAGCTGCTGCACGTGCTTCGGCGCCGAACCGCCCGCGCCGGTTTCGAACATGCCGCCGCCGGCCATCAACGGGACGATCGACAGCATCTTCGCGCTGGTGCCCAGTTCCATGATCGGGAACAGGTCGGTCAGGTAGTCGCGCAGCACGTTGCCGGTGACCGAGATCGTGTCCTTGCCCGCACGAATGCGTTCGATCGAGAACTTCGTGGCTTCGACCGGCGTCAGGATGCGCAGATCCAGACCGTTCGTGTCATGGTCCTTCAGGTATTGCTCAACCTTCTTGATGATCTGGGCGTCGTGCGCACGCGCCGCGTCCAGCCAGAACACCGCCGGCGTGCCGGTCGCGCGGGCGCGGTTCACGGCCAGCTTGACCCAGTCCTGCACCGGCGCATCCTTGGTCTGGCACATGCGCCAGATGTCGCCTTCCTCAACGGCCTGCTCGAGCAGCACCGTGCCGGCTTCGTCCGTCACGCGGACCACGCCGTTCGTCTTGATCTGGAACGTCTTGTCGTGTGAACCGTATTCTTCCGCGGCTTGCGCCATCAGGCCGACGTTCGGCACGCTGCCCATCGTCACCGGATCGAATGCGCCGTGCTTCTTGCAGTCTTCGATCACAGCCTGATACACGTCGGCATAGCAACGGTCCGGAATCACGGCCTTGGCGTCGTGCAGCGCGCCGTCGGCGCCCCACATCTTGCCGGACTCGCGAATCATGGCGGGCATCGATGCGTCGACGATCACGTCGCTCGGCACGTGCAGGCTCGTGATGCCCTTGTCCGAGTTGACCATCGCCAGATGCGGGCGTTGTTCGTATTGGGCCTTGATATCCGCTTCGATCGCTTCGCGCGTTTGCTCGGGCAGATCCTTCAGGCGCGCATACAGGTCGCCGATACCGTTGTTCGGATTGAAGCCGACCTTCGCCAGCGCATCCGCGTGCTTCGCCAGCACGTCCTTATAGAACACCGAGACCACGATACCGAAGATGATCGGGTCCGAGACCTTCATCATGGTGGCCTTCAGGTGCACCGAGAACAGCACGTTGTTAGCCTTCGCATCGGCGATCTGCGCTTCGATGAAGCTGCTCAGCGCCTTCTTGCTCAGCACCGACGCGTCGATAATCTCGCCGGCCTTCACCGCCGTCTTTTCCTTCAGGACCGTCTTGCTGCCGTCAGCGGCCGTCAGTTCGATCTTCACGCTGCCGGCTGCGCCGATCAGCGCCGATTTTTCGCTGCCGTAGAAATCGCCGCTATTCATATGTGCGACGTGCGACTTCGAAGCCGCGCTCCATGCACCCATTTTGTGCGGATGCTTGCGCGCGTAGTTCTTGACCGACAGCGGCGCGCGGCGATCCGAATTGCCTTCGCGCAGCACCGGGTTCACGGCGCTGCCCTTGATCTTGTCGTAGCGCGCCTTGACGTCCTTCTCTTCGTCCGTCGTGGCGACGTCCGGATAGGACGGCAGCTTGTAGCCCTGATCGCGCAGCTCGGCGATCGCAGCCTTCAATTGCGGCACCGACGCGCTGATGTTCGGCAGCTTGACGATGTTCGCTTCCGGACGGGTAGTCAGCGCGCCCAGTTCGGCGAGATCGTCGGCCCCCTTTTGTTCCGCCGTCAGATAATCCGGGAACGCGGCGATGATCCGGCCGGCCAGCGAGATGTCGCGCGTTTCGACGGCGACGTCCGATGAGCGCGTGAAAGCCTTCACAATCGGGAGCAGCGAGTAAGTCGCCAGAGCCGGCGCTTCGTCGGTGAGGGTGTAGATGATCTTCGGCGTTGTAGACATAGCTGATGCGTTGCTTGATGAAGTGATAGACAGAGCGTTGGTCGCGCTGGGCTGGCAAGGCGGCACGGTCGGAACGGCAGACCCATGCGCACCGGACCGGCGCGGCCCACGGACTACTTTTAAGGCGCGCCCGTGAGTATAGGCGTGTTTACCAGAATACGCTTCCGGACCTTGACATAACGGCCGGGATTCGGGTGAGGTCGACCATGCCGATCCGGCACCTTTCCGGCCTCCCGCATGCACCTCGCCGAGCCAGTGAAAGCGCCGTGCGGCGCGGCTTTCGGCGATGTTGAGCCATCCTGGACGCGCGGGCCGGCCCGACGATTCGACGTCCGGCGGGACTCGCCCGCGTTTCGTCAAGCGCCGAAACAGTGCCTTGCGCGCCACGCGGGCAATCGGGCCCGGGCGGTATTGTAAGAAACGGAAGGGTAGTGATTTGAACACGACAAATTTCGTCGTGCGAGGGGGACGACCGGCAGGTGCGGGTATACGGTCAACGGTCGGGCGCACCCGGTAGATGCGCCCGACCGTTCCAACATGACACTACGCGCTGCGTCAGCCCAGCGCGGAGGTTTCCAGCAAGCCGCGTTTTTCCAGCATCGGCTCGACCGACGGATCGCGCCCGCGGAAGCTTCTAAAGGCCGTCGCCGGATCGATCGAGTTGCCCACGCTGTAGATCCACTTCAGCAGACGCTCGGCGGTGGCGCGGTCGAACGGATCGCCGGCCTCCTCGAAGGCGGCGTAGCCATCCGCCTCCAGCACCTCGGCCCACATGTAGACGTAGTAACCCGCCGCGTAGCTGTCGCCCGAGAACAGGTGCTGGAAATGCGGCAGGTAGTGACGCATGCCGATATCCTCAGGCACACCAAGCCGCGCAGCCTGCTCGGCCTGGAACTGCGCGATATCCACGGGCGTGTTGTCGGTGCGCGCGTGCAAGGCCATATCGAGCAGCGCCGGGCCGACATACTGCACGGTGGTGAAGGCCTGATTGAAGCGGCTCGCCGCCTGCAAACGTTCGAGCAGTTCCGCCGGAATCGGCTCGCCGGTTTCGACGTGACGCGCATGACGCAACAGCACTTCACGCTCCCGCGCCCAGTTCTCGAACAATTGCGACGGCAGTTCCACGAAGTCCCTGAGCACGTTGGTACCCGCCAGGCGCTCATACTGCACGTTCGACATCAGGCCGTGCAGCCCATGACCGAACTCGTGAAACAGCGTGCGGATATCGTCGAAGCTCAACAGCGCCGGCGAACCCTTGGCGAAGTTGTTGTTGTTCAGCACGATCGGCAACGTGCCGCCGTTGCGGCCCGACTGCGAGCGCAAGAGGCTCATCCACGCACCGCTGCGCTTGGTCTGCCGCGCGAAGTTGTCGCCGATGAACACGCCGATCATTTTTCCTTCGGAGTCCATCACTTCCCATAGACGCGCGTCCGGGTGATAGAGCGGAATGCCGTGACGTTCCTTGAAACGCACGCCGAAGAGCCGCGAGGCGCAATCGAACATCGCGGTCAACATCGCGTCGAGCGAGAAGTACGGCTTGACCTGCGCATCGTCGATGGCAAAGTTTTTCTGCCGCACCTTCTCCGACAGATAGCGCCAGTCCCATGCGGCAATCGGCGTCGGCTGGCCGAGCTCCACCGCTAGCGCATTCAGGCGCTCGCGGTCGTGCTTCGCCTTGCTGATGGCAGGCTTCCAGGCACGCTGCAGCAGTTCGTCCACAGCCGCCACGGAAGGCGCCATGCGATCGGCCAGCTTGTACTCGGCATAGGTCGCATAGCCCAGCAATGCCGCTTGCTCCTGGCGCAGCGCCACGATCCGCGCCGCCAGCGGGCGGTTGTCGTGCTCGCCGGCCTGGGCACCACGTGCGCCGCGCGCGCGCCAGACCTGCTCGCGCAGATCGCGCCGCTCGGAGAACGTCAGAAACGGCTCCGCGAGCGACGGCGACAGCGTAATCACATGCGTGCCTTCCGGCAGACCGCGTTCGCTCGCCGCCTGCAAGGCCGCGTCCAGAACGAACGGCGGCAGGCCGGCACGCTCGTCGGGCGTGGCGAGCGTCAAGGCGAAAGACGACTCGTCGGCAAGCACGTTCTGCGAGAACTGCGTGGACAGCGCAGCCAGTTCCTCGACGATCGCCGCGAAACGCGCTTTGTCCTGCTCGGCGAGCGTGGCGCCGGCGAGCTCGAAGTCCAGATGAAAACGTTCGAGCAAACGCAGTTGCTCGGTCGTCAAGCCGAGACTGTTGCGCTTTTCATAGAGCGCATGGAGTCGCGCGAACAACGCTTCGTTCTGGTAGACCGCGCTCGAATGCGCCGCCAGACGCGGCGACAACTCGCGCTCGATCGCCTGCAACGCGGGCGAAGTCTCGCTTGACGCGAGGTTGTAGAACACCATTTCGATGCGGTTCAGCCATTCGCCGCACGCATCGAACGCGGCTACGCAATTATTGAAAGTGGGTGCGTCAGCGAGTGTGGCAACGGCTTCGATCTCGCGCTTATGCTGCAGCATCGCGGCATCGAAGGCGGGTGAGAAATGCTCGGGGAGAATGCGATCGAACGGCGGTAAACCGTAAGGTGTTTGCCATTCTTCGAGTAGAGGATTGGCTTCTTGCGAGAGGGACATGGATGGTTTCCTTAACGCGGGGCCACCATTCTATTCCTCGCCAATAGGCGTTTGCATAAATCTCATAGAGGCGAGGCTCAGCGCGCCCTGCCGTCCGGCAAGGCGCGCTGCGTTATGCAGAACACATCTTCTGTAAGCGCGCGTTAAGGTGCTGCGTTCGTCGGCACGACATGCGGATATTCGTAGTCGAGGTATTCCGCACCGGTCCTCACGCATTGAAAACCCGCGGACTCGTAGAGGAAGCGCGCCGGGTTGCCGAGGAACACGCTCAAGGTCAGTTTCGCAAAACCGCGCGCACGCGCATCGTCAATATACTGATCGAGCAGCAGACGGCCGAGACCGCGTTGACGACACTCGTTCACTACATAGATCGAGGCGAGACAGGCTGCGCCGTCGATCGCTTCCCAGAAGCAATATCCCACCGGCACACCGTCCTGCTCGACGACGAACATGCGCTCGAGTGCGGAGGTCCACTGTCGCAAGTGGGAATGCATGGCATCCTTCCAGCGCTGCTCGTGCTCGGGTTCGATGGTCTGGATGTAATGGAGCTCGCCCTTGTAGACCATCGGCAGATCGGTTGGCCGCGCTTTTCTAACTGTTTGTTTCAGATTCAAGCCGCACTCCTTTTGGCGGAAGATCATTCCCGCCAAGGTTGCGCGGACGGCGCATTCTATAGGCGATCCCCGTATCGTGTTGGCGTGATCAATATTCGCGCGCAATGGTTGCGCGCTCAACCAACCTCGGCGCTCACGGCTCGGCGTCCCAGTAATCGAGCGAATTTTCCTTGCGCTGAATCGCGGTGAACAGCCCACCGCGTGCGCCGCGCACGATAGCCTGGTACTTGCCGGAATCGGGATACTCAACCACCTCCGGATCGTCGCGCGTGCTGATGGACAGATACTTCAACGGCGCCTCGGATGAGTTGACGATCTGATGCGGATATTGCGGACCAGGCGGAATGAAAATGACGTCGCCACCACGGATCGGCAGCAACTCGCCCGCCACTCTCAACGTGCCTTCGCCATCGAGGATCACGAACATCTCCTCCTGCGCATAATGAAAGTGATAGGGACATGAGCACTTGCCCGGCGCGACGATATCGATCGAAGCACCGAGTTTCTGTGCCGCCGTCCCCGACGCCAGCCGGGTGCACAGCGTTTCGTAAAGCGGCGCCCGGACTTCGGCATTCAATTCGACCTCGTTGAAGTTTCTGATGAGCTTGGCCGCAAGCTCCCTGGCGGTGTCGTTCACGTTTCCTCCGGTGGACGTTGCATTAAAAACGGTGTGTGCGCACGCAATGGCTACGCCGTTATTGTCTGATCTTTCGGCACCGCCCACCAGGTAAAAGCGCCCGCTGACCCGCACGACCGTGCAGGGCAACTTTACTTCCTGACGCGGGCCGGCAAGCCGTTGACTCACGCCTCACGGCCAATCTTGAGATACGTTTTCTTTTTTGCCAAACGTTTGCGTTCTGCATATCAAGTTCCCGCCTAAGCCTGCCGAAAACGCGTTCATAGCGTCGACGACACTTAAGGGAGCCTCTTGTGAAGCAGCTATGGTTTTTCGTGGCCCTTCTCGCATTGGCCGGATGCGCGCAAATGCCTCCGGTGACCGCCACGCAAGCGCCGAAGCCGCCGGTCAGCAACGAGATCATGAGCTTCACGATTCCGCCGGATGCACTCGGCGCACGCGATCCGCAACTGACCGCCGTGCTCGCCAAAGCGGGCGCGCTTGCTGCAGCGCAAAAACAGCCGACCACTATTCTCGTGACGGCGCTGGGGCAGGACCTGCCGTACCTCAACCAGGCCATCTGGCGAGGCGTGCCGGCCCAACATGCCGTCCGGCTGAGCCTCGATAACCTGACGGCCGGTGCGAATCAGCCGTACAGCGTATCGATCAAGCCCACGCAATAAGGAAGCCGAGTTTATGTATCGCCTGACCTTACTGACAACCAGCCTGCTGCTGGCGACGTCCGCGTTTGCGGGCCAGCCGGGCAGCGACGTGCAGCCCGGGGCAGCCGTGACCGTGGCGTCCATACCGCCCGCGGCGGCTGCGGCGGACAAGGTGTATCCGCCGCTGCCGACCCTCGCCATGCTGCCGCCCGCCACCGATGACGACGACGAGCCGCCCGTCAAACCGTCGAGCAAGAAAAAGAAGGTCCGCACCCAGGACCGGAAATGGGTGCCGCCGACTGCGCACCTTGTGGTCTCGGATGCCTCGCATGCGTACCTCGGCGGCATCGAAAAGCAGCTCGATCTCGCGCTTGCCAAGTAGCGCCGGCACGCCGGCTTCAACCCGCATCAACTCGCATTGACCTGCATTACCCGCATCACCCGTCATTCCCGAGTAACCGCAAAGCGCCCACGCCACACCGGGCTCCATCACCCATCGCCAGCACGCGGAGGCTTCAGCCGTGTCGAACGAACAACCCATCGCTCCGGCGGCTGCACGCCGCCGGGCCACCCATGCGGGCCATGCCGTGCGGCATGCCTACGCAGCCCTCGTCCTGTCGCTGTTGTGCGGCGCCGCGCACGCGGAGGATTGCTTTAACCAGGCCGCCGCCTACCAGGGGGTCAACCCTTCGGTGCTGCGCGCCGTGGCATGGTTCGAATCGAAGGGCGACGCGAGCGCGATCAATCGCAACGCGAACGGCTCGATCGACGTCGGCCAGTTGCAGATCAACTCCATCCATTTCGGCGATCTCGCCCGCGAGGGCGTCCCCCATCGCGCCCTCACCGATCCGTGCGTGAACGTGTATGTGGCGGCCTGGCTGCTCAAGCAAAAGATGGTGAAGTACGGCAACACCTGGCGCGCGATCGGTGCGTATCACTCGGAGTCGCCGAAGCTGCGCGACGCGTATGCGCGGAGCATTCAGAAGATCCTGGTGACATGGGGTGAGTTGCAGGTCGCGCAGAAGTCGGATTAGGTTGGGGTCGATCCGTTGTCCGGGCGGGTCTGAGTGGGCGGCTCGGGCCGGGTCCGCCACGTAGTTGGGGACGGTGGAACAGGGATTGCTGCTCGTTCCATACCTCCACTCCTGCCAGGGAGATCAACGTGACGAGCGCGCCCCGCGATGCAGAGAAGGACCCCGAGCAACCCGCTGACGAACCTGCGACTCCGGTCTCCAAACCGATTGGCGACGCTATTCCCACGCCCGTCGAACCGGGCCTCGATCAGCCGCTGCCGGAGAAGCCGGCGGATGAGCCGGCGGAAAGGAAGCCTTGAAGCTTGAGCCCCCCGCCGACTTCCGGAGACGACACGCGGTCTTGAGGGCCGATCTGCTTCGTTAGCAACGGTCCAACCTTTCCCATTTCCCAAGAACACGCATTCAATGATGCGGAGCAGGCGGCGACGCCGGCTCGTGTGGCGCCTCGGCGCTGGGCGCCGTCGCCGGTCTGCGCTCCGTCTGGGCCTCATGCATCGCCTCGGCGACGATACGCTTCGCGTCCGCGCTGCCCGAGTCGATCACCAGCGCGCTGCCGGCATTGTGCCAGGCACAGGTCCAGCGGCTCATGTATTCGCAACCGCGCGCGACATCGAGCGCGGCGTCGCGTTGCTGTTCGCGCGCGCTCAGGTCGGCGCGCATGCCGAGTGCATCGCGGTTCTTCGGCTGGACGTTGAGGACCGCCGCGAGCCGTGAGTCAGCAGCGGACAGGTTGTCCCGCTGCAGCATCGCGCGGGCGATTTGCAGATTCCTCGTGACATCCGCCTGTACATCGGGGCGCGTCGGGTTCTGGTTGCCTGCGATGTCGCGCTTCGTTGCAGGCGTTGGAGCTGTTGGAGGTGCGGGAGGCGTTGCGTGATGAGGCGTCGCCGCGAGCGCTTCGGCAGGCTTGGGAGCGGTGGTTGGCTTGGGCGCGGCGGCTGGCTTGGGAGCCGTGGATGGCTTAGTGGCAGCAGGGTTTGTGACCTGAGCGGCTTGGGTAGTCGAGGCTTGGGTAGTAGCGGTTTGTTGGGTCGAAGTCTGCGCGGTTGAGGTTTGTACCGCCGAACTCTGCACGCCAGGACTGCGCACGCCTGAGGCTTGCACGGCCGCGCTCTGACTAGTCGTGACCGAGCCGAACACGGCTTTCGGCGCCACATTGCCCACCTCGCGACCCGACCGCAATCCAAAGTACGCCACCCCAGCTACAACCAGCAACGCCAACCCCGACAGCAAGACCAACACCACACCCGGCAGCCGGCGAACTCGCCCCGGCCCGCCCCACGGATCGTGCCTGGCGTAAAAGCGGTCGTCCTCAGCGCCTGCGGGCGTGTTCCACGCAGCGGGCGCGGCGAGTTGCGGTTTGATGGAGGCAGCAGGGGCTGGCAGGCGGGCTGTCGCCGACGAGGACTTCGGTGGCAACCAGCCGAGCGGGTCGAGCGAGTCGGCCTGGTTGGCGCCACAAGAAGGACAGGACAGCAAACGGGTGGCTAAGGTCGCACCACAGTGCCGGCACTGTGTGAAATCGGGCTGATCGGAAGTGATATCACTAAGCATTGGCCGAACCGCCACTCACGTTGCGAGAACAGACATGTCCGCCTGTTGAGCGCGGCACGCGCAAAATATGACTGGCTTGCGCACAAAGATCAATCGGCGATTTCGGCCAATTGGCGGATGAAGGATATTCGCGCGCGTTAGCGACTCAATACCGCGCAATAAGGTGGGATGAACCCCATCCTCAAGACTCGATGTTGAAGCGAGGCAAGCGGTGCGGGACAACGTCCGGCTTGCTGGCGCAAATGTTGCGCGACAGCGCAGACAATTCAGCGCACACTGAGTGGAGGCTCGGACATTTCGCCGGGCACACATGCAAACGGGAGTCTTGTCATGGCAAAAGGTCAAATGCGCAGCAATCGCGAAGTCAAGAAACCGAAGCAGGACAAAAAGTCCGCGCCGGCCACGTTGCCTTCGGGCGCGCCACCCATTCGGGTGACGCCGGCTTCGTCGTCCACAACCAAGAAGCATTAAGCCAAGATCGATAAGGACTCAGGCTAAGGACCCAGCCGAATCGCAGTTCGATTCGGCAACGCGTGTGGCGAGCAGCGCACATGAACGCCACACGCGAGTTCATTGAATTAGTCACGCTCAACCGCGCTGTGCAGCAGTCAACACCCCCGCCGTCAGGCGAGCGGGTTCTCCTCTTTCCAGCCGTGCAATCGCCGCCGCCGAAATCGACTGATGGGTGTTGCTCGCACTGCTTTGCCGCACGTTCGGGCGATAGACCGGGGCCCCCGGCAAAATGGGTTCGCCACTCACCGAACACACGCCCTTACGACGAGCCGTACGCAAATTCCAGGTCTGCTCGCCATACCGGCCTGACGTCGCGTCGGCCCAGGAAATCACGATCGAAGTGGGTGAAAGACGCTCCAGTATCTCTACGCAGGCAGCGTTTCGTCTGGAGTCCCGACCTTTGCCATGCCGTGCCGTCGAAGCCAGGCGAGCTTCGGCATCCCGCTCGGCCCAGGGCGACGACACCGGGGCAAGCAAGGCCAGCATGTGCAACCACCGCTGATCGTCGGCACTGCCGTTGATGAGTCCCATGTCCATGGTCGCGACGCCTCAATGCGGGCCAGTCCTATAAGTTTTCGCGGATCATCGCGAACACGTCGGCGGACTGCCCCTGCAGCAGGGCTTTCGCCGAATACAGGACCATCCCGTACGCCGCGCCCCACTCGATCTTCGGCGGCATCACGAGCGTCATCGTATCCACCTTGACGTTGAGCAGCGCGGGACCGGGCTCGTTCAGCCAGGCGACGACAGCGTCTTCGAGCTCGTCGGATTTCGTCACCGTGCGCCCCCACAGTCCGATCACTTCCGCGACCTTGCCGAAGTCGGGGTTTTGCAGGCCCGTATAGAGCGGCAGCATGCCTTCGGACTTCTGCTCGATGTCGATAAATCCCAGCTTGCCGTTATCGAACACCACCACCTTGATGGGCAGCTTCTCCTGCACGATCGTCATTAGCTCGCCGAACAGCATGGCGATACCGCCGTCGCCGGACATTGCAATCACCTGGCGGCCCGGTTGGCACTTTTGCAGGCCCAATGCCATCGGCATGGCCGCCGCCATCGTGCCGTGCAGCAGACTCGAAAACACCCGGCGTTTTCCATTCGTCTCGATGTGCCGATAGAGCCACACCGTGGGCGTGCCGTCGTCGGCGCAGAAGATCGCATCGTCCGTTGCGTGGCGGTTGATCAGCTCGGTCAGATAGATGGGTGGAATCGTCCCGCGGTCCGAGGCCACAGCCTTGGAGCGGTGGGTTTCGAGCGCCTGAGCATGCCGTGCGACGAGCTTGTCGCGGAACTCGGTCGACGTGCGCGGCTTGAGGCGTGGCAGCAATGCCTCCATGGTGGACTTGATATCGCCCACCAGCCCGAGCGTGACCGGATGGCGGCGGCCGAGATGATCGGGCGCAAGATCGATCTGGACGATTTTGGCCTTCTCCGGATAGAACTGCCGCCACGCGAAGTCGGCGCCGAGCAGTAGCAAGGTCTCGCATTCGGAGACCGCCAGATAGCCCGCTTCGCCGCCGATAATCCCGGTCATGCCGACGTTGTACGGGTTGTCGTGCTCGAGCACGTCCTTGGCGCGGGACGTGTGCGCAATCGGCGCCTTGAGCCGCTCGGCGACCGCGAGAATTTCAGCGTGGGCGCCGCGGCATCCCGAACCGCCATAGATCGCAATCTTGTCGCCCGAATTGAGGATCTCGGCAACGCGGTCGAGGTCGGCGTCGCTCGGCCGGACCATCGGCACGTTCGTGTGCACGGAATACGGGACGTTGTCGTTCGCACTGGCGTGGGCAATGTCGACCGGCACGATCAGCACGGCCACCCCACCCTTCGCAATGGCGGTCTGACAGGCGATCACCGTCTTGCGGCGCGCCTGCTCCGGCGTAATGATCATGTCGCAGAACACGCTGCACGAGCCGTAGATCGCCTTGAAGTCGACCTCTTGCGGAAAGTTGAAGCCGAGTTCCTCGCTCGCCACCTGGGTGGCGATGAGGATAACCGGCGCCCGATTGCGGTTGGCGTCCACCAGGCCGTTAATGAAGTGAAGACTGCCGGGGCCGCAGCTTCCGGCGACGGCCGTCAGGTTGCCGGTCAACATGGCTTCGCCTTCGGCGGCGAACGCGCCTGCCTCCTCGTGACGCACATGGACCCACTCGATCTCGCTCTCGTTGATGTGGTGGGCGATGAGATTCAGCGTGTCGCCCACGATTCCGTAGCAATGTTTGACGCCGGCTGCAGCGAGGGTCTCCACAATGATCTCGGCAACTTTCTTGCTCATCTCCACTCTCCTGAAAGGGATCCATGCACCATGTGCGAAGATTGATTTTGCATGGACCCCTTATCAGCAGATATCACCCCGATGGGGGATCGGTGCCATGCCGATGGCTCCGTGAAAGCAGCGGACACGCTGACCCGCCAGTTTTGCGACAATAGCGCCTTTGCCGCACCGGTTCGCGCCGCGAATCCCACCTCTGCCGTGGGACGCGCCAGGCTCGAGGATGCGGTTCGCAACCCCATACGACCGGTAGCGGTCCGCCCCATGGCACTCCCCCATATCGAACTCCTGTATTCGTTCTCCGGCCTGTTCGTCGGCTTCCTCGTCGGACTGACGGGCGTCGGCGGCGGCTCGCTGATGACGCCGATCCTGGTTCTGCTGTTCAAGATCCACCCCGCCACCGCGGTCGGCACCGACCTGCTGTACGCCGCCGCTACCAAGGCGACCGGCACGCTGGTGCACGGCCTGAAGGGATCGGTGGACTGGCAGGTGACCACGCGGCTTGCCGCCGGCAGCGTCCCCGCGGCCACCGTCACGCTGATCCTGCTGCACCGCTATGGCATGGATACGCCGGGCGCGAGCCGGCTGATCCAGATCGTGCTGGGCGCGGCCTTGCTGATCACGTCGGTGGCGCTGGTGTTCCGGCCGCAACTCGCCAAACTCGGCGCGGGCCGCGAGAGCTCGCTCACCCAGGGCCGCACGCTCGGCTTGACCGTACTGACGGGGGCGGTGCTGGGGGTGTTGGTATCGCTGACTTCGGTGGGCGCGGGGGCGATCGGCGTGACGGTGCTGTTGCTGCTGTACCCGCGGCTGCCCACGACGCGGATCGTCGGCTCGGACATCGCCCATGCCGTGCCGCTGACGCTACTCGCCGGCGCCGGCCACTGGCTGCTCGGCTCGATCGACTGGTCGATGCTGCTGTCCCTGCTGGTGGGCTCGCTGCCGGGCATTGCGATCGGCAGTTACCTATCTGCGCGGGCGCCGGATGCGCTGCTGCGCAACATCCTCGCCGCCACGCTGACGCTGGTCGGCGTGAAACTGGTGATGTCCTGAGGCGCGGGCCGCCGCGCCTTGCGGCCCGACCTGCGCCCGCCCGCTACTTGAAAAACCGGCAGGTCAGGTCGGTTTCGAACTGCCGCACCCAGTAGCCGGCCTCGTCGGCACGATACGACTGGGCCCAGCCGCCGCGCCGCACGGTCACGAGCCGGCGGTGATGGTCGATATCGTCCGGATCCGCCGACCCGGTGATCTCAAAGTGCGCCGGCGCGAAGCCGTGCCGCGCGCACACCAGTTCGAAGGCTGCCCGATCGCCGATCGGCAGGTCCGTATAGCGCTGTTGCGTGGTGTCCATTTCGGTTCACTCCGGGTTCACTCCGGTTCCAAGCCCTTACAGTACGCCTCAACCCGCGAAATTTGTGTGTCATAGCGCACCGCGCATATCGCTCGCATCGGCCAGCTTCGCGGCGTCCTCTACTGCGTCGCCCCGGTCCCCAAAGCAGAACGGGCCCCGGCGAAACGCCGGAGCCCGTTCCAGACACTGCGGCGCACGCGCCGCGGCCGATCAGTTCGGCAGAACCACCGTCAGCTTGTTCGACACCGACGTCACGCCGTCGACACCCTTGGCGACTTCGCCGGCCTTGTCGACCTGACCCTGGTCAGGCACCGAGCCCGTCAGCGTCACTGCGCCGCCACGCGAGCGCACAGCGATGCTCGACACGTCGATACCCTGAGCCTTGGCCAGCGCGCTGCGCACTTTGCGACCCAGTGTACGGTCCGCTTTCTTGACCGTCTTGGCGCTCGGAGCGGCCGGTGCGGCGCCCGTCGTGCCCGTTGCATCGCTTGACTGCGCGTACGTGTTGCACGCGACAACCACCGCCACCACACCACCCAGCGCCTTCAGAAAATCGACCGATTTCATGATTTCTCCTGTTTACTTCGGTTATGACCGCATCTAACAAGCGGCTTCGTTACGACTTCGGGCGGCCGTTGCGGCGCACGCATACGCGCGGCTGGGCCACGGCCGATTTGAGGCTTCGACACGGTGTGCGAGAGGCGAGAGAGGCCGGCCCGAGCCATCGCATTGCGACGCCCAGCCGACGAGCCGCGAAGTCCGCCAACGCGCCCGGTTCTACTTTGTCGTGCCGGGTCGCGCTGCGCAAACGTTGAATCGCAGCAGCGATGCACAATTTAATCTACGCGCGCCAGAAGCGCAAAGGGTTTAGCGCAGGACGCCGGCCTTCATGTTGGGTCCCCGCCGGGTTCCTGCGGGGTTGGCGCGGGGTTTCAAGCAGGGTTCCTGCGCGGTTCGCGTGGGGTTCCGCGCGCGGTTCACGCGCGGTTCACGATTTGTTACGGGTTTATGGAACCGCACCCGCACCGCGCCTGCCGCCACCGCGTCAATCTCATGTACCATCGGCGCGAGTAAGCCGCCTGGCGCGGCCGCCCGGCCTCCGGAGAGAGGCCGGCAGAGGTTTCGTCGAGCCGGACGGGCGGCCCCCGCGCACCACGACGCGGCTCGCCGCCGGCCTGAAGCCGCTCCATTCACCGAACCATCGTCGCCGTCACGTCATCCCATGAAGTCTTCCACCGGCCGCAAACCTGCCCGCCTCGTCGCCCGTTTTGTGGCGATCTCCTGGCGCGATCTGGCGGTGTCGTTCGGTCCGATCCTGTTGATCGCCGCCGCCGCCATCTGGGTCGCCGTGCGCCTGATCCAGCCCGCGCCGCCCGACACCCTGACGATCACCACCGGTCCTCAAGGCAGTTCGTTCTGGAATGCCGCGCAAAAGTACAAGGCCATTCTTGCGCGCAACCGCATCACGCTCAACGTGCTGCCCTCCGAGGGCTCCGCCGAGAACCTGCAGCGCCTGGCCGATCCGCATAGCAAGGTCGACGTCGGCTTCGTGCAGGACGGCGTGGCGGCCGGCCCGGTGCCGGACGGCCTGATATCGCTCGGCAGCGTGGCTTATGTGCCGCTCGCGATCTTCTACCACGGCGCCACCGTGACCCGGCTGTCGGAGTTCAAGGGTCAGCGCCTCGCGATCGGCGCAGAGGGCAGCGGCACGCGCCAGCTGGCGCTGGCGCTGCTGAAGGCCAACGGCATCGAGCCGGGCGGCGCCACCAAACTGCTGCCGCTGTCCGGCGACGATGCGGCTGAGGCGCTGGTGTCGGGCCAGGTCGACGCGGCCTTCCTGACCGGCGATTCCGCCCAGCCGCCGGTGATGGGCAAGCTGTACCGCACGCCCAACGTGCAGTTCTACAATTTCACCCAGGCCGAAGCCTATGCCCGGCGCTTCCCCTACCTGACGCAGATCCATCTGCCGATGGGCGCCTTCGATCTCGGCAAGAACCTGCCGTCGGCGCCGATCCAGATGGTCGCGCCGACCGAAGAACTGGTGGCGCGCGACTCGCTGCATCCGGCGCTCTCCGATCTGCTGATCGACGCGGCCCGCGAAGTACACGGCAAGGCCAACGTGATGCAGCATGCCGGCGAGTTCCCGGCGCCGCTCGCACACGATTTCCCGATCAGCGACGACGCCGCGCGCTACTACAAGTCGGGCAAGAGCTTTCTGTACCGGATCCTGCCGTTCTGGATCGCAAGTCTCGCCGACCGTCTGCTGGTGGTCGTGGTGCCGCTGATCGTGGTGCTGGTGCCGGCGCTGCGGCTGGTGCCGTCGCTGTATGCGTGGCGCGTAAAGTCGCGCATCTACCGCTGGTACGGCGCGCTGATCGCCATCGAGCGCAGCGCGCTCAGCGAGACCTCGGCCGAGGAGCGCGTGACGCTGATCGAGCGGCTCGATGCGATCGAGGAGTCGGTTAACGGACTGAAAATGCCGCTCGCCTACGCCGACCAGTTCTATGTGCTGCGCGAGCATATCGGCTTCGTGCGCGATCGGCTCACGCACGGCGGTGAGCCGCCATTGGACGCGGCCCGGCCATCCGTGCCCAACGAAAGCTCGGAAACGGCCTGAGCGCCCAGCACTTCAGCAAGCACTGAAGATAATGCGGACTGCACGGGACCCCGCCTCCGCGTAAGATCACGACAATCTGGATGGTTTAGCAGACGCGTGTAACAGACGCGCGTGCGCAATCGCTCCGTCCAGATCCGAGCAATCCGGGAGACATTTATGACCGATGGCATCGACGCCACGCAACCGTTGTGGTTTTACGACTTCGTCTCGCCGTTCACGTACCTGTTGCTCGAGCAACACGATAAATGGCCGGGCTTTCCGTTCGTCGTCACACCGGTTGTATTGAACGATCTCTATCAGCACTGGGGCCAGCGCCCCGCCTACGGCGTGGCCGCCAAGCGCGTGTTCATGTACCGTCACGCGCTGTTTCGCGCGGATCAGCTCGGCATCCCGTTCAAGATGCCGCCGGCCCATCCGTTCGATTCGACGAGGCCGCTGCTGCTCGCCGTCGCGGCCAAGGCGGACATCAACTGCGTGCGGGAGATTTTCCGCTTCATCTGGCGCGAGGGACGCGATCCGTCGAGCGACGAAGCGTTCGCCGAACTGTGCGAACGGGTCGGCTTGCCGGACGGTCCCGAGCTGATCCAGCAAGAAGAGGTCAAGGCACAATTGCGCCGCAACACCGCCGATGCGATCGCGCTGGGTGTGTTCGGCGTGCCGACCTTCTGGCTCAACGATCAGCTGTTCTGGGGCGAAGACGCGCTGCCGATGGTGCTGTACTGCGCGCGCACGCCGAACTGGCTCGAGTCGAAGGAAGTGAAGCGGATCAGTTCGCTGCCGTCCGGGCTGAAGGGTTGAAGAACGGAATAGCCAGGAGGCCAAGGCGAGTCGAGCTGAAAGCCCGATGTCAGCGCCTTCGCCGCGCATCGAAGCGGCATGGCGCCACCATGCACGCCACCCATGCCCTGGCCGCCCTGTGATCCCGGCCATACCGCGTCCGCTATGGCGGCCGCACGGCAAACAGGCCTAAGGTTATGCACTTCGCGCCCCGCTCCGCGAGCCGCCTGGGTGGGGGCTCCGAACGACGCCTCTCCCGAGTCTGATCCGCGCACCTGATCCATGGACGACACTGCCGCCTCCCTCGATATCTGGCTCGTGCGCGTGCTGCGCACGCTGCTCGTCGAGCGCAGCGTCACGCAGACGGCGCAGCGCCTGAACCAGACCCAGCCCGCCATCAGCACCGCGCTGCGCAAGCTGCGCGAGACGCTGAACGACCCGATCCTCGTGCGCGGCAAGTCCGGCATGGTG
Organism: Paraburkholderia sp. GAS38; assembly: GCF_050434965.1. NCBI lineage: Bacteria > Pseudomonadati > Pseudomonadota > Betaproteobacteria > Burkholderiales > Burkholderiaceae > Paraburkholderia > Paraburkholderia sp. GAS38. The sequence goes on from NZ_JBNDJO010000005.1 coordinate 243,547, forward strand.
CCCACGGAATACGGCGCATCGCTGCTGCCGTCGGCGCAATGCGTGCTGCGCGAGGTGGATTTTGTCGCGACACCCCATGGCGACTTCGACGCGGGCCGCTCGCGCCGCACCTTCCGGATCGCCGCGCCCGACTATCTGAACGATTTCTTCATGCCCACCGTGATCGCGCAGTTCCGCGAAGCGGCGCCGCACGCGCGTCTGGAAATCGATTCGCTGAACCCCACGCTCGACCACGCCGCCGCGCTCGAAGCCGGTGAACTGGACCTCGTGATCGGCAACTGGCCGAAGCCTGATACGCGCTTCGAGAAAAGCGACCTGTTCGCGGATACGGTGGTGTGTCTGATGCGCGCCGACCATCCGCTCGCGCAGGCGCCGCTGACGCGGGAGACCTATCTGGCGGCCCCGCATCTCGCGCCGACGCCGTACAGCGGCGCCAGCAGCGGCGCGATCGATATCGGCTTTGCACGGGCGGGCGCCGAGCGGCGCATCGTGACGACGCTGCCCTACTTCGGCCTCGTGCCGCAAACGCTGCTGCAATCGGATCTGATCTTCACGACGACGCGCCGCTTCGCGATGCACTACGCGAACATGCTGCCGCTCGCGGTGGTCGATGTGCCGATTCCGTTTCCGCGTATCCGGTGCTACCAGTTATGGCATCCGCAACCGGATCGGCCGAGCGATGTCGGCTGGTTGCGGACCTTGATGTCGCAGGTGTCGGAGCGCCTGGTGGCGCAAAAGGCGCGGCGCGTGAAGAAGCCGGGCGCGGTGGGGAATGCCACGGGGAAGGCGGCCGGAACAGAAGCGGCGTAAAAGCACGCCGCTACGCGAACTCAAACGCTTGCGCAGACCTCGCGCGCCATCGACGCCGTCGGCCGCGCCGCCTCTCGCGAGCGCACCTGCAGCAACTCGGCGCACACGGCCACTGCGATGGATTGCGGCGCCTTGTCGACGATACCGCCCACGCCAATCGGGCAGGTCATCTCTACCAGCCGCTCCAGATCCACCCCACGTTCGATCAACCGCCGCTCGAACTTCACGCGCTTGGTCTTCGAGCCGATCATCCCGAAGTAGGTGAAATCGCGCCGTCGCATGATGCGCGCGGCGAGCGAGAAATCGAGCGCATGGTTGTGCGTCATCACGAGGAAGTACGCGCCCGCCGGTGCGGTGTCGACGATCGCCTCGGGCGTGTCGGTGGCCTCGACCTGCACGTTGGCCGGGACTTCGTCGGGGAACAGCTCGTCGCGCTCGTCGACCCATTGCACGACGCACGGCAGGCTCCCCAGCAAGGCAATCAGCGCATGACCGACGTGACCCGCGCCGAACAGCACGATATGCATCGGTGCCGGACGCGACACAGCATGGCTGCTGCGCCGGCCGATCTGAACGAAAGAAGACAGGTCCATGGCGGGCATTCCGGTAGCGCTTCGGTTATTGACGCGGTGCGGCCGTAGCGGCGCGCACGGCCGCAACCGCTTTCAGGATCTCTTCGCTCGTCGCGGGTGCGTTGAGCGGCGGATTGACCTTGTAGTCGCCCACGCTCGCCACCGCATCACGGACTGCGAAGAACACCGAGAACGGCAGCAGCAGCGGCGGCTCGCCCGTGGCCTTCGAACGGTGGATGCTGTCTTCAGCATTTTTGTTCTTGAACAGCCTGACGCGGAAGTCCGGCGGCGTATCGTTGACGGTTGGGATCTTGTAGGTGGATGGCGCATGCGTCATCAGCTTGCCACCGGGGTTCCACCACAGCTCTTCGGTCGTGAGCCAACCCATGCCCTGAATGAAGGCCCCTTCCACCTGCCCGACATCGAGTGCCGGATTCAGCGAATCGCCCACGTCATGCAGCGCATCGGCGCGCAGCACGCGCATTTCGCCGGTCAGCGTGTCGATCACGACCTCCGCCACCGCCGCGCCATATGAGTAGTAGTAGAACGGCCGACCCTGCAGCTTCGACTGATCCCAGTACAGCTTCGGCGTTGCATAGAAACCGTCGGACCACAACTGCACGCGGGCAAGATACGCCTTGGCGATGATCTCTTCGAACGGCACCACGGCGTCGCCCACGGCCACGCGGTCGTGACCGAAGCGCACGCTGGCGGCGCTCACCTCGCCCGCGCCGTAACGATCGGCGGCAAAAGCGGCAAGGCGCTCGCGCAACTGGCGCGCGGCGTCCTGTGCGGCCTTGCCGTTCAGATCGGAGCCGGTCGAGGCCGCCGTGGCCGAGGTATTCGCCACCTTGCTGGTGTCGGTTGCCGTGACACGTACTCGGTTGAAGCTGATGCCGAGTTCATGCGCGACCACCTGCGCAACCTTCGTGTTGAGCCCCTGGCCCATCTCTGTGCCGCCGTGATTCACCAGCACCGAACCGTCGGTGTAGATGTGCACCAGCGCGCCGGCCTGGTTGAAGTGGGTGACGTTGAACGCAATGCCGAACTTCACCGGCGTGAGCGCCATCCCCTTCTTCAGCACTTCGTTGTTCGCATTGAACTCGCGAATCGACTCGCGACGCGCACGGTATTCGCTGGTCGCTTCGAGTTCGTCGATCAACTCGTGGATCACGTTGTCTTCGACGACCTGGCCATACGGCGTCTGATTGCGCTCGGTCTTGCCGTACAGATTGCGACGGCGCACGTCGAGCGAATCTTCGCCCAGCGAACGCGCGACGTTGTCCATGATGTATTCGATCGCGAACGCGCCTTGCGGACCGCCGAAACCACGGAACGCCGTATTCGACTGCGTGTTGGTCTTGCCGCAGAAGCCGTCGATCGTCACGTCCGAGAGCCAGTACGCGTTGTCGAAGTGGCACAGCGCCCGCGTCATCACGGGACCTGACAGGTCGGCGGAGAAGCCGCAGCGCGAAGTCATGTCCACGTTCACACCTTCGATCACACCCTTGTCGTCATAGCCGACTTCGTAGGTGTAGTGGAAATCGTGGCGCTTGCCGGTGACCATCATGTCGTCGTCGCGGTCCGGGCGCAGTTTCACCGGACACAGCAGCTTCCACGCGGCAATCGCCGCGCAGCAGGCGAACAGGCCCGATTGCGATTCCTTGCCGCCGAAGCCGCCGCCCATCCGGCGGCATTCGACCAGCACGTTGTGCGACGGCACGTGCAATGCGTGCGCCACCAGGTGCTGCATTTCGGTCGGGTGCTGAGTTGAACAGTAGACGTGCATGCCGTCGTCGTCCTTCGGCACTGCGTACGAAATCTGTCCTTCCAGATAGAACTGCTCCTGGCCGCCGAGCAGCATTTCGCCGGCGTCATGATGGGCCGCACGCGCGATCTTCGCGCCGGCGTCGCCGCGAGCGAGCTTCATGGGCGGCAACACGTGCTGATTCGCGGCGCGGGCCTGCTGCGCGGTGAGAATCGCCGGCAGCTCTTCGAAGACGGTTTCGGCGCGGCGCGCGGCGAGCCGCGCTGCTTCATGCGAAATCGCGACGACGATGAACATCGGCTGACCGACATACTGCACCACACCGTCCGCGAGGATCGGATCGTCGCCATGGATGATCGGGCCGACGTCGTTCACGCCCGGGATGTCCTGCGCCGTGAAGACGGCGACCACGCCGGGCGTCGCGCGCACCTTGTCGAGCGACATCGAGACGATCTTCGCATGCGCTTTCGGCGAGAGGCCGAGCGCCGCGTGCAGCGTGCCGGCGAGCACCGGAATGTCGTCGGTGTAGGTGGCGCGGCCGCTCACGTGCAGATGCGCGGACTCATGCGGCCGCGAGATGTGTACCTGGGTGAAATCGTCGAAGTCCTGAACGTCTTTCAGGAACGGTTCTGCTTGCTGATTCATTCGAGTGGTTCTCCGTATCCGGTTGACTGGGTCAGGCGTTCGCGCAGGCGGCCTGCACCGCGCGCACGTCGAGCGCGGATTTGGGCAGCGGATTGTGCGGCCGGGTCTCCAGCCAGAAGCGATACAGCGTGTTCTTCGCCGCCTCGAGGCGATAGTTGCTGGTGGCGCGCATGTCGCTCAATGGCGCGTAGTCGTTGCCGAGCGCGATCATCGCCGCCTGCGCGGTGGCTTCGTGCCATTCGGCGTCACGCAGCACGGTTTCAGCGTGCGTCGCGCGCTTCGAGGTCGCGGCCATGCCACCGAAAGCAATGCGCGGTTCGCGGATCGTGTCGCCGTCGGCAATGAACGAGAACGCCGCGCACACTGCCGAGATATCCGAATCGAAGCGCTTCGAGAGCTTATAGGTGCGGAACTGCAGGTTCTGGCGCACGCCGGTGCGCGTAGGCACCTTCAGTCCGACGACGAACTCGTGCTCGGCCATGTCCTTCTTCTGATACGCGAGGTACAGGTCTTCGAGCGGCATTTCGCGTTCGATCTCGCCGCCGCGCACCACCACATGCGCGCCGAGTGCGATCAGGCCGGGCATCGAATCGCCGATCGGCGAGCCGTTGGCAATGTTGCCGCCGAGCGTGCCGGCGTTGCGGATCGGCAGCGAGGCGAAGCGCTTCCACATCTCCGTCAGTTCGGGATAGTGCTTCGCGATCTCCTCGTAGGCCGCCTCGACGCTCACGCCCGCGCCGATCTCGATCCACTCGTCGGAGACCTCGATGCGCCGCAAGGCTTCGATCTGGCCGACATAGACGATATTGCCCAGCTCGCGCATCTGCTTGGTGACCCACAGGCCGATATCGGTGCTGCCGGCGAGGATGCGGGTGGCCGGTTGGGCCGCCTTGATCTGCGCGAGCGCGGCGACCGTACGCGGCGCGTCGAACTGCTGGCCGGCGAATTCGTAGTGGAAGGTCTCGCCGCGCTTGAGCGTGGCGAGCTTCGCCGACAGCGCGGCGAGGTCGACCGGCGCCATCGGAGCCGGCGCTTCGAACATGCGTACCGCCGCGTCGACGATCGGCCGGTAGCCGGTGCAGCGGCACAGGTTGCCGGTCAGGGCATTGCTGATGTCGTCGCGCGAGGGCACCGTCCTGTTGGCGCAGCTCTGTTCGTGGCCGTGCTTTTCGTACAGCGACCACATCGACATCACGAAACCCGGCGTGCAGAACCCGCACTGCGAGCCGTGGCATTCGACCATCGCCTCCTGCACCGGATGCAGCGAGCCGTCCGGCTGGCGCAGGTCCTCGACCGTGAACAGCGCCTTGCCGTCCAGGGTAGGCAGGAACTGGATGCAGGCGTTGACCGCCTTGAAGTTCACGCCGCCCGCTTCGTCGCGCTCGCCGACCACGACCGTGCACGCGCCGCAGTCGCCTTCGGCGCACCCTTCCTTGGTGCCGGTGCAGTGGGCATCTTCACGCAGGTACTGCAGCACGGTGCGGGTGACGGGCGCATTCGCGATCTCGCGGATCGCGTTGCGGTGGTAGAAGCGAATCGGCTGGGTCATGTCTCTTACTCTTGAGTTGTTCTGTCCGTGGGGACAATGCTGCGGTGACGATTCGAACGCTATCACCGTCAATATCTGCAACCCATAGCGAAGGGCACATGCGGGACATATCGTTGGGACGATAAGGAGACAGGTTTGGAGCGAAGCGCGCTTATATGAGGTGCGTTAAATTGCAGTATTTATTATCAAAATACCGCAATCTAGCCACCTCGTTCGCCATCTAAGCGAGCCCGGCGCGTGAAGCGACACCGAAATCCGTCCTTTATATCGATCCGGCACCGTATTTTTGGCGCAAAAAGTATTAAGCAAGTCCTGCAAGGGAATCGGTTCCATGGGAAAATCACGCCTTCCCGCCGATTTCAAGTCTCGTTTTCCCCATGTCCGCCGACACCGCTACACCGCGCAGCGAATTTGCGACCACCCTGCAGATCATTCCGGTCGTTTTTTTCACGTTTATTTGTTATCTGACCATCGGCATTCCGCTCGCGGTGCTGCCTGGCTATGTCCACGACGACCTGGGCTTCAGCGCGATCGTCGCCGGGGCGGCGATCAGCGTGCAGTACCTGGCCACCCTCGCCTCGCGCGCGCTGGCCGGCCGCTCGGCCGACACGCTCGGTCCGAAGCGGACCGTCGCCATTGGACTGATCGGCTGCGGCACGAGCGGCGTGATGCTGCTGCTCGCCGTGCTGTGCGGACACTGGCCGGGTCTCAGCCTGACGCTGCTGGTGTTGAGCCGGCTGGTGCTCGGTTTCGGCGAGAGCCTGTGCGGGACCGGCGCCATTCTGTGGGGGATCGGCCGCGTGGGGGTGTCGCACAACGCACGCGTGATCTCGTGGAACGGCATTGCCACTTACGGCGCGCTGGCGATCGGTGCGCCGCTCGGCGTGGCGATTGCGCATCTGGTCGGCTATGCGGCGCTCGGCATCGTGGTGATCGCACTGGCTGCGCTTGGCTACTACCTCGCGCGGCACATCGCGCCGGTGCCTGTCGTACATGGCGAACGCATGTCGTATCGCAGCGTGTTCATGCGCGTGCTGCCGCACGGCATCGGACTCGCGCTCGGTTCGGCCGGCTTCGGCTCGATCGCGACCTTCATCACGCTGTTCTACGCTGCGCGGCATTGGCCGAACGCAGCCCTGTCGCTGACCGTGTTCGGCACGCTGTTTATCGGCGCGCGCCTGCTGTTCGCCAATACCATCAAGACGTATGGCGGTTTTCGGGTGGCGATTGCGTCGTTTTCGTTTGAATGCGTGGGCTTGCTGATGCTCTGGCTCGCGCCCGAGCCGCACTTCGCGCTGGCCGGCGCCGCGTTGACCGGCTTCGGCTTTGCCCTCGTGTTTCCGGCGCTCGGCGTCGAAGCGGTCGGCCTCGTGCCGCCGGCCAGCCGCGGTGCGGCGTTGTCCGCGTACTCGGTGTTTCTGGATCTGTCGCTGGGGATTACCGGACCGCTCGCCGGCTATATCGCAGGTGCGTTCGGCTACGGCTCGGTGTTCCTGTTTGCGGCGGCGGCCTCCGCGGCCGCGGTGGTGCTGTCGACCATGCTGTATCTGCGCAACGCCCGCGTACCGAACGCGCCGGCCGCGACCTGACGGGCCAACCCTGTTCCGCCCGGAGTGGCCGACCGGCCGTACCGGGCAGCCTCGCGCCGCTCAAGGAAAGAAAACTTCGTCGATCGAGCGGGTGTCGTCATTGCCGCCGCGCGCCACGCGATGCCCCACCATCAGGCCCGCATCGTAGGCGGCTTCGAGCGCATGGGTCAGATCCTCGATGTGGACAATGCGCAGGTCCTTCGTCAGCTTGCCGGTCTGCTCGAGCTGATCGATGCCGAGGATGTCGGTGGAAATCGTCCGCAGTAACTCAAGACGTTCGTCGTAGATGGTGTTGCTCATTTCGTACCCCCTTTACAGGCGGGGCGTGAGACCTCACATGAGAAATCACTGTTGCCCAATTAGCCTTTGATTTGCGTCATCCTTCAGTTGTAATAATAGTAAGGAAACGCAGGCTTGGCACGTGACCTGCAGTCGCAGGTTGAAGCTCTATTCCAAAAAAGTGACGGCATCTGCGGCGATCAGACGCTCAAATGGGGACAATGTCGCGGCCGGGCGATGTGAACAGCCGCGAACGTACCGCACCGCCCGCCGGCGAGCCGGCCTCAGCGGCCGGCTCGCACCCAGGAGACACCGCGCCGCGCAACTAGCGCGCCGTCACGCTACGCGCCCCGCCCGACAGCGACTTTTCCAACGCCGCCACACCCGCGGGCAAATCGACGGCCACACCCAGATCCAGTACGGTCCGGCCCAGCGCATGCAGCGTCCGGAACAGGTTGTGTTCGCGGCATTGCTCGCCCATCTGCCCGATCCGCACGATCGGCAAACCAAACGAGCCCGATATCTCCACCTGATGATGCCGCGAGATGTGCCCGCAGATATCGCCGGGGCTCAGGCCCTGCGGAACCTCGATGCCGACCACCGAGTTCAGCCGGCACGCCTGCGGTGTGTAGAGCTGCAGACCGAGCGCCGTGATGCCTTCCTGCAGCGCCACGGAACACTTCAGATGCCGCGCGAAGCGCTTCTCGAGCGTCTCCGCGCACACGAGGCGCAGCGCCTCATGCAAGGCCAACACGCCCGACACCGGCGCCGTGTAGTGATAGCCCGCGTTGTGCCAGAAATTCTCCGCCAGCGACGCGTCGAGACACCAGTGCGCATTCGGCGCCGTGCGGCGCTTCACCCGCTCCCATGCGGCATCCGAGAACGCGATCAGGGACACGCCGGGAATCGACGACAGTCCTTTCTGGCCGCCGGTAATCACCGCGTCGATACCCCACGCGTCCATTTCCAGCGGCATCGTGCTGAGCGTGCACACGGCGTCGACGATCACCAGCGCGCCCGCCGCCTTCGCCAGCGCCGCAATGTCTTTCAGATGATGATTCACCACCGTGTTGGAGGTCTCGCCCTGCACGATCGTGACGATCTCCGGCCGCTCGCGGCGGATCGCTTCGGCCACCTGATCAAGACTCGCCACCGTGCGATCCGCTACGTCGAGCGTCGCCACCTCGGCGCCGACGCGCCGGCCCATCTCCGCCATCCGTTCGCTGAAAAAGCCATTCTTGATGCTGAGCACACGCGTGCCCGTCCAGGCCAGATTGGAGATCGCCATTTCCATCGCCGCCGAGCCTGGGCCCGCCACGCCGAGCACCCACTTGGAGCGGGTCTGGAACACGTAACGCGCCATGGTCTTCACCTGACCGATCACCTTCACCATCGTGCTGCCAAGGTGATTGATCACCACCGTATTGGCCTTGGCGACAGCGGCGGGAATCGGCACCGGGCCGGCGCCCATCATCAACAGCGGTTCTTCGGGGAGGATGGCGTCGAGCGATTCGACGTCCGGACAGGGAACGGGTGTGGAAGTAGTGGTGGACATGATCGGTACGGAGGAAGTCAAGGTGCCGGAGGTGCAAGCGGCCTCGCCAACTGTGACGCTGGCGAGGCCGCTTATACGTTGACCAGCGATCATTCACCGATCCGGCCGATTGTGCAAGTTTTTTGACAGCATGGCCTGGCCGTGATGAACGGCCCGTCTCCTCGCCCGCTGCGACGGGTATTCCACTTCGGATCGAGGCTGGTCATGAAGGCTACTCCGCGTCACTCGTAGCCGTTCTCGTCGAGAAGTTTTTCGATCGCAAGCCAGAGCGGACGCTCGTCATAACAGCCGTTGTGCCTCGGGACGTTGCACGGATACAAAGGATGCCCGCGCCCCTCGTCCGGCTCTTCGTCGGGCGTCCGCGTCCACGCTCGCAGTACGCGCAGCAGCGTAAGCGCTTCAGTGTTCGTCTGTTCGATGTTCATGACCGTGCCCTCCAGGCAGGCGCCTCGAACCCGGAGGTTCAGGACGGTTCCGTACCATGCGTGCCGCCCTGGGACTCCGGGGATGAGTTGCCTATTCGCGAATACCTATGTTTACTTCGATTAACCCCTCTTCGACTTTATTCAATCAATACGATCTCGCAGACAACGACAACATAAACGAATCCGGGCGACTTCACTATTTAACCGGCCGCAATGATCGGAATGGCATTTTACGGACTCGCCTGCCGCATCGCACCACAACCTGCCACCCGTGAAAATTGCCAGACCCGCTTTCCATTCCAGCCAATTTTTGTATATCATCAGATCAGTGTCAAGCGCATTTGACGCGCATGTTGAACGAGCCGCTCGAACCCGAGCATGGCTCTTTTGTTGCCTGAAACCATGCACTCGTCATTGACGAACGCCACGTTCCACAGGCAACTCCGCGCGAAATCCAGTCTCTCTGCTTTCAAACGACTCGCACTTTTTAATTAGCATAAAAATTTAACAGCCGTTTAATTCATTTTTTAATGCAATATGCCGCCGGCTCTCTTGTGGGATATCAAGCATCGTCACATGGAGGTTTACCCGTGATCAGCGCATCTTCGCAATGCACAAAAGTATTCCGTTCTGTTTTGACGAATTCCAGTCAGTTCGAAGCGTACGTAAACCGGATCGGGCGGCCGAGGTTTGCCATTAATTGCGTTGGCGATCAATTCGACGAGCAAGGTCCAGGTCTGCTGCCGGACGAATGGCTATTCGCGGATGACCTGGAACGCCTGATGATGGATTTCTTTGCCTGGGAAGCACGCGGCATCCGCATGGAATGGGTCACACCCACGGTCAGCGGCAAGCCCTCGCCAAGGTGGAGAGTGGCGGGCTTATCCGACTACTTCAACAAGTCGGCCTCGCACCTTAACGCGGCCCTTCTCGGTACCTTGTGTCAGGCGATGGGGGCCGACGGCGCGCGCAAGGCCTTTCTCGAAGCAGTTTTCGCAGACGCCGGCAGCTACGGATTCATCGCATTGCATGCGGATCGTTACGACCACTTCATTGAAGAATGGAGAACCAACGACGACAAAGCCGCGCGCCCCGCGGACTATCGGGCAGACAAACGTTTCGGGGTGGTGAGCGCGGTCGGCGAACTGGGCGTCGAGCATGCGTCGGTTCAGTACTGGGCGTCGATCGGCTGGGCGAGCGGTTGGCTCAGCGAGGCGCAACTTCGCGAAGTCGGCCTCTCTTACGATGTGCTGATCGGTCAGACGTGCGTGATCAACGGACTGGGCGAGGTTGAGTGGATCGGCAATATTCCCCTTCCAGACTGCGACTTGTGAAGAAGCCGCTACCCAGCAAGAGCCCGCACGGCCCGACCACGGCCGTACGGGTGCGCCTGGATCGGGGCGGGCCTGGCGGGCGACTCGCATATCACGCTAGCCGCCCGCCAGGTCTTCACTTCACCGCATGCCTGTCCAGCTTGCTGCCGGTTTCCTTGTTGTAACGTTCGACGTACTCCTCGATCAGCTTGCGCATTGCACGGCCAATCTGGCGATAGTCGGACTCGTTGAGGTTGGCGAGCGACACCCGGCCCGACGGATGCTGCGTGCCGAAGCCCTTGCCCGGCAACAGCACCACGCGTGCCTCGCGCGCGAGGCGGAACAGCAACTCGCTCGGCTCCGTATTCTTGAGCAGCCATTCCACGAACTTGCGGCCGAACATGCGCTCGCCGAGAAACTCGATGTCGAGAATCGTGTAGTAGTCGACCTGATTCGGATCGTCGTCCTCGAAGGAGATGCCCACCTCCTCGTACAACGCCTGCTTGCGCTTGCGAATCAGCCGCTTCAACGCGTTCTTGTAAGCATCCGGCGTATCCATCAACGAGAACAGCGAGAACAGCACCATCTGCACCTGCTGCGGCGTCGATAGACCGGCCGTGTGATTCAGCGCGACAGTGCGGCTGTCCGCCACCAGACGGTCGATGAACTTCAGCTTGTCCGGTTCCGTGGTGATCGACTCGTACCGCGTGTGCAACTCCTTCTTCACGTCCTTCGGCAACTCGGCCAGCAGCTTGTCGAGCACGTTGTCGCGATGCGTGGCGATCGTGCCGAGACGCCAGCCGGTCGCCCCGAAGTACTTCGAATAGGAGTACACGAGAATCGTGTTCTTCGGCGCCAGCGCGAACAGCGACACGAATTCGTCGGCGAAGGTGCCGTACACGTCGTCGGTGAGCAGGATCAGGTCCGGGCGCTCCTTGACGATGTCGGCGATATATTCAAGGCTCTCGTCATTGATCTTCACCGAGGGCGGATTGCTCGGATTGACGAGGAAGAACGCCTTCACCTTCGGATCGCGCAGCTTGTCGAGTTCCTTCTTCGAATACTGCCAGCCGCTTTCCACCGTCGCTTCGAGATTCACGACATTGAGCTGATAGTCGTTCAGACGCGGAATCTCGATGTACGGCGTGAAGATCGGCATGCCGAGCGCGATCGTATCGCCCGGCTTGATGAGCCGGTTTTCGCGCATCGTGTTGAAGATGTAGGTCATCGCCGCAGTGCCGCCTTCCACTGCGAAGATGTCGAACTCGCCGACAAACGGATGCTTGCCGATCATCTCGCGGCGCAAATACTGGCCGACAATGATCTCCGAGAGCTTGAGCATGCGGTCCGGCACCGGATAGTTCGAAGCGAGGATGCCTTCGCACATCTCGTACAGGAAGTCGCCCGCCGAAAGACCCAGTTGGTCGCGCACGTACGAGATGGCGCCGCGCAGGAAGTCGATGCCTGGCACACCTTTGTTTTCGCGCAGGAACAGGTCGAAGCGTTCCGTGAGCCCCTCGCGGCGTGGGAAACCGCCCACGCCCTCCGGCATGTAGGCGAACGAGCGCTCCGATTCGCGCATCGCGAACAGGCCCAGTTGCCAGAAACCATGGCGCGGGATGGTCGCCAGAAAGTTCGGGTTGCCGCGGCCGGCGTTGAGCATCGAAACGTTGGCGGCGCGCTCGACCGCCCCGCCGCCAGCGGCCTTGATCAGTTCATCCTTCAGTTCGAACGGGCTGAGTGCTGCCAGCTTGTCCTGTTCGGTTTCGCTTTTGCCTTTTGCCATGATGCATTCTCCATTGCAAGGGTGAGATACGCCGGCGGCGGGCGCTCCTGCGGCAGCGCCGGCGTGAAGGAATGAGAGTGGCGAATCGAGCCTTATGAGACCGGCTCTGCGTTAGACAAGACCCACGACAAGCGGCCCGAGCAGCGTCAGCGCCACATTCGCAATCGCATAGGTAATCGCGAACGGCACGGTGGGCACGGCGCTTTCCGCCTTGTCGAGCACGCCGCCGAAAGCCGGGTTCGCGCTGCGCGAACCGGACAGCGCGCCGGCCAGAATCGCGGCGTTCTTGTAGCCGAGGACATAGCGGCCGAACAGCATCGTCAGCAGCAGCGGGAACAGCGTGACGAACACGCCCAGCAGGAAGATCGTCATGCCGCTCTGCTTGACCGTCACCACGGCCTGCAGGCCGGAGTTCAGGCCCACCACCGCGACGAACGCAGCCAACCCGAAGTCTTTCAGCAACTGCGAGGCCGCCGACGGCAACACGCCGTACATGGGATGCTTGCCGCGCATCCAGCCGAACAGCAGGCCGGCGAGCAGGCAGCCGCCGCCCGAGCCGAGCGTGAGCGGAATCCCCGCCACATTCACCACGATCAGGCCGATCAGCAGCCCGAGCACCAGACCCACACCCATGTAGATGAAGTCGGTCTTGTTGCTGTACGGCAGCTCGTAGCCGGCCGCATCCACGGCACGCTTGGTGTCTTTCGGCGAGCCGTAGAAGGTGATCACGTCGCCGTGTTCGAGCTTGGTCTCCGGCAGGATGGGCAGCGGCTGGCCGGCACGCTTCGCGCCCTGGATATACACGCCATGACGCACGTCGCGATCCACGACTTCGCGTGCAGCGGCGATCGTCGTATGGTTCATGCCTTTGCGGGTGAACACGCCTTCGCGGGTCTGCATCACGACGCCAATGTCGTCCACGTTGGCGATCTCACTGCCGTTCGCGCCGAATGCGACCACAGCTTCGCGGCGGCCGATCACCAGCACTTCGTCGTTGAGTTGCAACGTCAGATCGGGTGTCGGCTCGAGGTTCTGACCGTCGCGCCTGATGCGCTCGATGGTCAACATGTCCTGATGCTGCGTCTCGACTGCCTTGACCGTTTTTCCGGCGCTTACGTCGATCTTGTAGGCACGCCCCACCAGTTCGGGCAACGCACGAATTTGCCCCGCTCCCAGCGACGACGACGAACCGGCAGACAGCTCCTTCTCCGCCTCGATCGACGCCTCTCGCAAGCCCTGCCCCATGAACTTCGGCAGGATGTTCACGCAGACGATGATCGCCCCGAGCGAGCCGAACACATAGGTCACCGCATAAGCGATGGCCACGTCGGACTGCAACGACTTGATCTCGTCGGCGGGCAGGCTGAGTCGCGCGATCGCGTCGCCCGCCGTGCCGATGATCGCCGACTGCGTCAGCGCGCCGCCGGCCAGTCCTGCCGCGAGTCCCTTGTTGAGGTGGAACAGCTTCGCGCACACCACCACAGTGATCAGCGCGGACACCGCAAGGAAGATCGCCATGGCGATTTCACGCAGCGTCTTGCGGTTGAGCGAGTTGAAGAAGCCCGGTCCCGAGTCGTAACCGACCGCGTAAATGAAGACGGCGAACATCACCGACTTCACGCCATTGTCTATGGTGACGCCGAACTGGCTGATCACGACAGCGGCAAGTAGCGAGCCGCCCACCCCGCCTAGCTGGAATTTGCCGAAATTGATCTGGCCGACGTAATAGCCGACTGCCAGAGAGAGAAATAACGCGATCTCAGGTGACTTATGAAAAATGCTATGTAGCCAGTCCATCGTGCCCTCGCTGTGATGAGTGATCGTACTGCCCGGTGTAATTGCCGGCGGACGTCGTGGCACTCCCGTCCGCGGCCCTGACTGCGTCAAGCCCTGTGCGACCTCTGTCTCGCCCCTGTCCTGTCGTTTTGTCGAGCCGCGCGGCGTCCGGTCTGCGTGCGGTCTCTGTGGTATTGCTGCCGTCCTGCCGCAGCGCCTAGCCGAACTTGCCGGCCAACCCCACCACCACTGGCCCCATCAACGGCAGCAGGATGTTGGAAAGCGCATAGGTGATCGTGTAACCGATGACCGGCGTCGAATTGCCGGTCACGCCGACGAGCGCGCTGATAGCCGGCGTGCTGCACTGCTGCCCGGCAATCGCGCCGAGCAGCATGGGGGTTTCGAGCTTGAGAAACATACGGCCGATCCACAGCGACAGCAGCCCTGGAATCAGCACCATGAGAATCCCGACGACCGGCAACGCGATGCCGTACTCGCGCACCAGCCTGATCGCGTCCGGCCCCGCCGACAGGCCGACCGCGGCGATAAACGTCGCAAGGCCGAAGTCCTTCAGGATTTGCGCGGCGGCGGAAGGCAGCGAGCCGATCAGCGGATGGCGCGAGCGGATCCAGCCGAACAGCAGCCCCGACAGCAGGCAACCGCCGCCGGTGCCGAGCGCAATCGAAACGCCGCCGATGCGGCCGCCCAGATGCCCAATGGCCATGCCGAGCAACACCCCCAGCCCGAGATAAACGAAATCGGTCTTCTGGGTCGCGGGCAGCACGTAACCAAGCTGGCGCGCGCCGCGTTCCACGTCGGCCTTGGCGCCGACGAGGGTCAGCACATCGCCGCGGTTCAGTTCGGTGCCCGGCAAGGCCGGCACCGTCGTCTCCAGGCGCGTCACGGCAGCGATATAGACGCCGCGCCCTTGTTCCGGCGTGGCCTGTTCGCGCAACTGCGCGACGGTCATGCCGTGCGCCTCGCGCCGCGTCAGGACCACGTTCACGCGCTCGGCGGCCAGCGCGCCGAAGCGCGCGTCGGATACTTCCGTGCCGATTGCCGGGCCGGCCGCCACCACCGCCTCGCGCCGCCCGGCGACCAGTGCGATATCGCCGGCAGCCAGCAGCAGATGCGGTTCGAGCGCCAAACGCGCGCCGTCCCGGTCCACCTGCTCGACCGTCAGGTTGCAGCCATAGCGCTGTTCGAGCGCTTCGATCGCGAGCCCCGCCGCCGGGCCGACGCGAAACACCCGGCTCACCAGCGCAGGCGCGCCCATGCGCTGGCCTTCGTCGAGCGCGCCGTCGCCGCCCAGCTTGCGCCACACGCGCTCGGCTTCCTCGCGCAAATTGACGCGCAGCAGCAGCGGCGCGAACTGGCTGGTAAACAGCACGATGGTGATCAGGCCGAACAGGTAGCTGACGCTATAGGCCGTCACGATGTTGGCCTGCAGACGCGCGGTTTCGGCCTCGGCGAGGCCCAGCCTGCCAATGGATTCCGACGCCGTGCCGATCACCGCCGACTCCGTCGCGGCGCCCGCCAGCAGGCCGGCCGCCGTGCCGGCATCGAGACGCAGCGCGAACACCGCGGTCATCACGAGCAGCAGCACCGAAACGATTTCGACAATCGACAGCAAGCCGTAGCGCCAGCCCCGGCCGATATTGGCGAAGAACTGCGGGCCGCCGGTGAAACCGAGCGCAAAAATAAACAGGGCGAAGGCAATGTTTTTCAGGTCGGGCGCAAGCCGGGCGCCGGTTTGGCCCAATAGCAACGCCACGATCAACGTGCCGCAGACCCCGCCAAGCTGGATCGGTCCAATCTTGAATGAGCCAATGAAATAGCCTAAAGCAAGGCTCGCGAACAGCGCGATTTCCGGTTGCGACCTGAGCAATTCGCCGATCATGTTCTGGGTTGCCGCTTTACCGTTGATTTATAACAATCGTGAGAAAAAATCGCCTTGAAATTTCTAAAAAGCCAATTCCTGGCAATCCTTCCGGGTGCGACAAGCGGCACATTGCCGCAATGCGATATGCGTCATTGAATTAAGGATTAAGGATTTATTGCACTCGGACGAGGCGAGACCGGGACCCGGAACCTGAGACTCCATGTCGCAGCGTGGCGACGGCCCGCCATTCGAGTCGGATTGCATAAGCGCATTGCTTCCTCGTTGAGTTGCCCAGGTACCATAAAAAGTCAGGTTATTTGGGTCATGGGTCAATACATTGCGTCCCGAATCATGCCGATTCGGTCAATACCTATTACCCTACAGACAAGTCGGAAAATTCCCAAACCCGAATTCGACAAGTCTGATCAATAAATATTGTAATTCGTCGTAATAGTCAATATGATTTTCCACAGTAGTCGCAGCACCCCTGGTCCGGACGATTGCTGATTCGGCCGTTCGTTATGCCGCAGCAAGTCTCACCCTCGCGGTTTTTCTAGCACATGAGGCGAATTCCAATGAACCAGATTCACGCAATGCGAGTTTTCGTCCGGGTGGCCGAAACGGAAAGTTTCCGCCGCGCCGCGCAACAACTCGCGGTATCGAATGCGCTCGTCACGCGCTCCATCGCCACGCTCGAAGCCCATCTGAAAACGCGGCTGATCAATCGCACCACCCGCAATCTCGCCCTGACGGAGGCCGGCACACGCTACCTCGAAGGTTGCCGCGGGCTGCTCGAAGAACTCGATCGGCTGGAAAACGCCCTTGCCGACAGCGAGTCCGAGCCGGGCGGCACGCTGCGGCTCGTCGCCTCCGGTGCGCTCTCGCTGCTCTCGCTGACCCCGCTGCTCGACGGTTTCCGCCGCCAATACCCGAAGGTCAAGGTGCGGCTCACACTGACCGACCGGCATGTGGATCTGATCGAGGACGGTTACGACGTCGGCCTCGTCACCGGCTTCGTCGCGCCCAGCCAGGATCTGGTCGAACGGCCTATCGGCACGCATGCGCTGGTGGTATGCGCCGCGCCCGGCTATCTCGCGGAGCAAGGTGTGCCGCACACGCCGGAACAACTCGCCCTGCACGCGTTCATCGCGCTGCCGGCGGAGCAGCCCAACAGCACCTGGCATTTCACCGGACCGGGCCGGCGCACCGAAGAGGTCACGCTGCAACCGGTCTACTCCGTCAACAGCGCGATGATGCTGCGGCTGGGCGTGCTGGCCGGCATGGGCGTCGCGATCCTGCCGTGGCAAATGGTGGCCGACGACCTGGCAGCGGGCACCCTGACACGCATCATGGACGATCACCGGGTCGACGACCCGGACCTCAAGGTGTCGATCGTCTATCCGAATCGCCAGTTCCTGCCGGCCAAAACGCGCACCTTCGTCAACCATACGCTCGAGCATTTCAGCCGGAGCGTTGCGAGCGCGGACGCCGCCGCCGTGCCGGCAGCGGCGCAAACACCGCTATCGGTGGCCGGCGAGATGAGCACCAGCCTGCATGCGCTACGGGACGCTTAAACTATCGGCATACCGTCTGCGGAGCACCTCATGCGCATGATCCTGTTCAGTAGCCGTCAGTACGACAGCGAAACGTTTAACGAAGCGAACGCAACCTACCGCTACGACCTGCACTTTCAGGAATCGCACCTCGACGCCGAAACCGCTGTGCTGGCAGAGGGCTTCGAGGTGGTCTGTCCGTTCGTCAACGACTGCGCGGACGCAGCGGTGCTCGAGCGCCTGCACGCAGGCGGCACACGCCTGATTGCGTTGCGCTCGGCCGGCTTCAATCACGTCGATCTGGCGGCCGCCCAGCGGCTCGGCGTGACGGTGGTGCGCGTGCCGGCCTATTCGCCGCACGCGGTGGCCGAACATGCGGTGGGATTGATTCTCGCGCTGAACCGGCGCTTGCCGAGAGCGGCCGCGCGCACGCGCGAAGGCGACTTCTCGCTCAACGGCTTGCTCGGCTTCGATCTGCACGGCAGGACCGTGGGTGTGATCGGCACCGGCATGATCGGCCGTGTTTTCGGCCGCATCATGGCGGGCTTCGGCATGCAGGTGCTCGCCTACGACCCCGGCACGCCCGCGCAGGATCTGCTCGCGCTCGGCGCACGCTACGTGCCGCTCGATACGCTGCTCGCCGAAAGCGACGTCGTCAGCCTGCACTGCCCGCTGGTGCCGGACACCTACCATCTGATCGACGAACGCGCACTCGCCAAAATGAAGCGCGGCTCGATGCTGATCAATACGGGACGCGGCGGGCTGGTCGAAAGCAATGCGCTGATCGGCGCACTCAAGAGCGGGCAGCTCGGCAACCTGGGGCTCGACGTCTACGAGGAAGAAGGCGGCCTGTTCTTCGAGGATCATTCGAACCTGCCGCTCCAGGACGACGTGCTGGCGCGTCTGCTGATGTTCCCGAACGTGATCGTCACCGCTCACCAGGCGTTCTTCACCCGCGAGGCGATGAACGAAATCGCGCAGACCACGCTCGGCAATGTGGCGGCGTGGCATGGCGGCACGCCGCGCAACAGGGTGTCCGTGCGCGGCTAGAACAACGGCCAGGGTGCAGCGAAGGCACCGCCCACGCTCAGCCGCAACGCAGCCGGGCAAGGACGCGGCTAAGGCGCCCGATCCATGGTCTGACGAATCGCGGTGCGCGCATCGTCGGCCGCGCCGCACACTTCGCGCAGCAACGCCACTTCGCGCTCGTGCACCTCGACCGGAAACCAGCGAGCGCCGGCATCGGCCAGATAGCGCGCGCGATGCTGGCCGTTGCGAAACGCCACGACGCCTTCGTGTTCGAGTCCAAACCAGCCCATCAGACCCGGCGCGCGGCGCGTCGAAACGGTCACATAAGGCATCTGCGGAATGCGCGGGTTGGCGGGATCGAGAAACTCGCGAATGCCGCGCACCTTGCCCGTATGCCACTCGTTGACGGGCTTCAGGACGTAGTCGGTATTGTCGCGATTCGCGCAGTCGAGCAATTTGCGGGCGTCGACCAGCACAACCTGATGACGGGTGCCGTCGGCAATGAAGACGCGCTTCAGACGAACGTGGTCGTACCACGGGTGTTCGTGCAAAGGCACGATCCAGATGGGCTCCGCCAGAGGCGATTCGAGAGTCGGCGTGGGTGATGACATGGACAATAACAAGTGCAGACTCGATGTGCCGGCGTACGAAGCCGGCATGCTAAAAAAGCGCTTACGCTACGGTTCCCTCGTGAAGTATATGTGACAGCGTCGAGCAATAATCAGCGCGCATAGCAAATAGCTGGCGATCTGGACAGCCCGCGGAGATGGCGATGACACCCGAAGAATTTGGCGACCACGTGAGAATTGAAGCAAGCGAAACCGTGGCGACGATCGTGCTCGAGCGGCCAGCGCGGCGCAACGCGGTCGACCGTCCAACTGCCGACGCACTATCCGCCGCGTTCCGACGCTTCGAAGCCGAACCAAGCTGGCGCGCAGCGGTGCTGTTCGGCGCGGGCGGCACTTTCTGCGCGGGCGCCGATCTCAGCGCGCTCGCAGACGACACGCGCCGCAACGAACTGCACGCCGATGGCAGCGGCCCCGGTCCGATGGGTCCGACGCGCATGCCGTTCACGAAGCCGGTGATCGCCGCGATTGCCGGCTACGCCGTTGCGGGCGGTCTCGAACTGGCCGCGATGTGCGACCTGCGAGTGGTCGAGGAAGACGCGGTGCTCGGCGTCTTCTGCCGGCGCGTCGGCATTCCGCTGATCGACGGCGGCACGATCCGGCTGCCACGGCTGATCGGCCTGTCGCGCGCGCTGGACCTGATCCTGACCGGCCGTGCGCTCGACGCGCACGAAGCCCTCGCGTTCGGCCTCGCCAATCGCGTCGTGCCGCCGGGTACGGCGCGGGCGGCGGCCGAGCGGCTGGCCGCGGAACTCGCCGCGTTTCCGCAGGGCGCCTTGCTGGCGGACCGTCGCTCCGCACTCGAAAACAGCCCGCTCGACGACCTGCCGGAGGCCTTGCGTCGCGAGGGCGCGGGCGGTTATCAGGCAGTCTTCGCCGAGGGCGTAGCGGGCGCGCTGCGCTTTATTGAGCGAAAAACAACACCCTGAGCGCTCGCCAGCAGCACCGTTTTGGCTTAGGTACAATCCCTTACTTGCTTGCCCTGCCGACGCCCGCGCTCTCGTTCCGAAACGCGCGCCGGCCACGCGCGCATCGCGCGGACTTCGTACCGATCTCCCCCATCATGCCTTTGCCTTTGCTTGCCCTCGCCGTAGCCGCGTTTGGAATCGGTACCACTGAATTCGTCATCATGGGCTTGCTGCCCGATGTGGCTCGCGATCTGGCCGTCTCGATCCCCGCCGCCGGCATGCTGGTATCGGCGTACGCGCTGGGCGTGACAATCGGTGCGCCGATCGTCGCCATCGCAGTGGCCAACATGCCGCGCAAGAAAGCGCTGATGAATCTGATCGGCGTGTTTATCGTCGGCAATCTGCTGTGTGCCGTCGCGCCCAACTATGGCGTGCTGATGGCCGCGCGCATCGTCACGGCGTTTTGCCACGGCGCGTTCTTCGGCATCGGCTCGGTGGTCGCGGCGGGGCTCGTCGCGCCGAACCGGCGTGCCCAAGCCATTGCCCTGATGTTCACCGGCCTCACGCTCGCCAACGTACTCGGCGTGCCGCTCGGCACCGCGCTTGGCCAGGCAGTAGGCTGGCGCGCCACGTTCTGGGCCGTCACCGTCATCGGCGTACTGGCGGCAGCGGCGTTGGCGGCGTGTCTGCCCGCGAAGATCGAAATGCAGAAGGCCAGTCTCGTGCACGAGTTCACCGTGCTGAAGAACCCACAGGTATTGATGGTGCTCGGCATCAGCGTGCTGGCATCGACCAGCCTCTTCTCCACCTTCACCTACATCACGCCGATTCTCGAAGACGTCACCGGCTTCACGCCGCATGCGGTGACGCTGGTGCTGCTGCTGTTCGGTCTCGGCCTGACCGTGGGCAGCACACTTGGCGGCAAGCTGGCCGACTGGCGTCTGATGCCGTCGCTGATCGCGTTCCTGCTCGCCATCGTCGTGATCCTCACGATCTTTGCCGGCACCATGCACGCGGCCGTGCCCGCGATGATCACGATCTTCGTGTGGGGCGTGCTCGCTTTTGCGATCGTGCCGCCGCTGCAAATGCTGATCGTCGATCGCGCGAGCCATGCGCCGAATCTCGCCTCGACGCTCAACCAGGGCGCCTTCAATCTGGGTAACGCCAGCGGTGCATGGCTTGGCGGCATGGTCATCAGCGCAGGCGCGCCGCTCACCACGCTGCCGTGGGTCGGCGTTGCGGCGGCTGCCGGCGCGCTCGCCTTGACGCTGTGGTCGGTGCAGATGGGACGCCGCACGCAGAGCGTCGCCGTCACCGGCTAAGCCTGCCTGTCGACGCCGGCGGCGCCTTGCCGGGATGCGCATGACAGACGGGCGGTGTAGCATCTCGCCCGATGAAAGTCATCTACACACGCGATTTTCTCGCACTCATCCTCAGCGTCGCCGTGGTCGGACTCGGCAGCGGCGCGACCCTTCCTCTCACTGCGCTTGCCTTGACCCAGGCCGGCTACGGCACCGACGTGGTCGGCCTGCTGAGCGCCGCGCAAGCGGGCGGCGGCCTGCTCGTGGTGCCGCTGGCCGGCTGGATCGCGGCGCGCTTCGGCGGCCGCCAGGTGATCGTCGGCGCGGTGCTGGTCGTGGGCCTGGCCACGGCGTCGATGCAGATGAGTTCGAACCTGTGGGTCTGGGGCGTGCTGCGCATCCTCTGCGGCGCCGCGTTGATGCTGCTCTTCACGATCGGCGAAGCATGGGTCAACCAGCTCGCCGACGATGCGACGCGCGGCCGCGTCGTCGCCATCTATGCGACGAACTTCACGTTGTTCCAGATGGCCGGCCCGGTGCTGGTGAGCCAGATCGCCGACTTCACCGCCTGGCGCTTTCTGCTGTGCGGCGCGCTCTTCATGCTGGCGCTGCCGGCACTCGCGGCCATCCGCTCGACGCCCGTCTCCAGCGGCGAGCCGCAAGCGCACGATAACTGGCGGCACGTGCTGCCGCAGATGCCGGCGCTCGTGATCGGTACCGGCTTCTTCGCGCTGTTCGACACCATCGCGCTGTCGCTGATGCCGCTCTTTGCGATGGCGCACGGCATCTCCGGCGAGGTGGCCGTGCTGTTCGCCTCCGCCCTGCTGCTCGGCGATACGACCATGCAGTTTCCGATCGGCTGGCTCGCCGACCGCCTTGGCCGCGAGCGCGTGCATATCGGCGCGGCCGTGGTGGTCGTGGTGCTGTTGCCGCTGCTGCCGTGGGCGATCGCGTCGCCGTGGCTATGCTGGCCGCTGCTGTATGTGCTGGGCGCGGCGGCGGGGTCGATCTACACGCTCTCGCTGGTGGCATGCGGCGAGCGCTTTCGCGGCGTGGCCCTGGTATCGGCCAGCTCGCTGGTCGGCGCGTCGTGGAGCGCCGCGAGTTTCGGCGGTCCGTTGCTCGCGGGGGCGTTGATGAAAAGCGTGGGCGATGACGCGATGATCGGCGTGCTGCTGGCGAGTGCGCTCGCGTTTCTGGTGGCGGTGTGGTGGGAAAAGCGGCGTGGGGCGATGCAGGCGCTGCAGTGAGCGAGCGGTGGGGCCAGGGGCCCGCGCCCGTAAGTGCGCCTGCGACTTTAACGCTGCGCCGGCAGAATCTCGCCGCTGCATGCGCCGAAACCGACCCGGTAGCCTTCGCCCTGGCACCATCCGGCAAGCGTCAATTCATCGCCGTCTTCGATGAAGGCGCGCGTTCCACCCTCCTTCAACTCCAGCGGATTCTTGCCGTTCCATGTCAGCTCAAGCAAGCTGCCGTACGAGTCTGCGGCAGGCCCGCTGATCGTCCCCGAACCCATCAGGTCGCCCACTCGCGTATTGCAGCCCGACACGGTGTGATGCGCGAGTTGCTGCGCCATCGTCCAGTACATGTGCCGGAAATTGGTGCGGGCGATGGTCGTCGCCTGTTGCGCGCGCAGCGGGCGTAGCGTGACTTCAAGCGCGATATCGAACGCATGCGCGCCGTCATGCCGCAGATACGCGAGAGGTTGCGGCTCCTGCACCGGTTGCGCGACGCGGAACGGCTCCAGCGCATCGAGCGTGACGATCCACGGGGAGATCGTGGTCGCAAAGCTCTTCGCGTTGAACGGCCCGAGCGGCACGTACTCCCACTGCTGGATGTCGCGTGCGCTCCAGTCGTTAAGCAGCACCATGCCGAAGATATGCGCCTCCGCATCGGCGCAGGCAATCGGCTCGCCGAGCGCATTGCCGCGTCCGACGATAAAGCCGGTCTCCAGTTCGATATCCAGCTTGCGGCATGCACCGAACACCGGGCGCTCCTGGTCCGGCAGCTTGAGCTGGCCGTTCGGCCGCCGCACCGGCGTGCCGCTCACCACCACTGACGAGGCCCGGCCGTTGTAGCCGATCGGCATCTCCGACCAGTTCGGCAGCAGCGCATTCTTAGGATCACGGAACATCGAACCGACGTTCGTCGCATGCTCCTTCGACGAATAGAAATCCGTGTAGCCGGGAATCTGCAGCGGCAGATGCAGCGTGGCGCTTGCCTGAGATACCAGCGCGCGTTCGCGCAGGGCGGCATCGTCGCGCAGTGTGGCGCTTTCGCGGGCCAGCAACTGGCTCAACTGGATACGCACGCTGCGCCAGGCATCGCGTCCGAGGGCGATGAAATCGTTCAGCGTGTCGCGGGCGAAAACCGGTGCGCTTGCGCTTACCCCTGCACCTGCGCCGGCATCCGGTAGACGCAGCAGCCCGCTCGCCTGCAAGACCGCAAGGTCGACGATGCTGTCGCCAATCGCCACGCCCACCCGCCGCGCCGCATGGCGTGTATCGCTGAACACGCCGAACGGCAGGTTCTGGACCGAAAAATCACAGGCGGGATCGTTCGCCGCTTCGATCCAGCTTTTGCGCGACGCATCGAGCGTCGCCTGAAGATCGCTCGCTGCGCTCATCGTTGCTCCGGGTTGAAGTGTTTCTTGAGACCTTGCCAGCACTCGTAGTAGTGCGCCTGCAATTGCGCGGTTTCGAGGGCAAAGCGGGTCGGCTTGATCAGCGTGCGGGTTTCGAACATGAACGCCATGGTGTCGCCGACCTTGTGCGGTTTCGAGGTATCGCTGTGCGACGCCTTCTCGAAGGTACCCGCGTCCGGGCCGTGGCCCGACATGCAGTTGTGCAGGCTCGCGCCGCCCGGCACGAAACCCTCGGCCTTCGCGTCGTAGACGCCGTGCACCAGTCCCATGAATTCGCTCGCCACGTTGCGATGGAACCAGGGTGGCCGGAAGGTATCTTCGGCGGCGAGCCAGCGCGGCGGGAAGATCACGAAGTCGATCGTGTCGACGCCCGGCGTGTCGCTCGGCGAATGCAGCACGAGGAAGATCGACGGATCGGGATGATCGAAACTGATCGAGCCGATCGTATTGAAGCGGCGCAGGTCGTACTTGTACGGCGCGTAGTTGCCGTGCCACGCGACCACGTCGAGCGGCGAGTGGCCGATGTCCGCGCGCCACAGATTGCCGTTGAGCTTGGCGATCAGTTCGAACGCGCCTTCGCGGTCTTCGTAGGCCGCGTGCGGCGTGAGGAAGTCGCGCGGATTGGCGAGACCGTTCGAGCCGATCGGCCCGAGGTCCGGCAGCCGCAGCAAGGCGCCGAAGTTCTCGCAGATATAACCGCGCGCGGCGCCATCGGGCAGCGTCACGGCAAAGCGTACGCCACGCGGGATCACCGCGATCTCGAACGGCTCCACGTCCAGCCGCCCGAGTTCGGTGGCGATGTGCAGCCGCCCTTCCTGCGGCACGATCAGCAGTTCGCCGTCGGCGCTGTAGAAGAAGCGGTCCTGCATCGAACGGTTGGCCGCGTACAGGTGGATCGCGCAGCCGCTCATGGCCTCGGCCGAACCGTTGCCGGCCATCGTCACCCAGCCGTCGATGAAATCGGTCGGCTCGGCGGGCATCGGCAGCGGATCCCAGCGCAACTGGTTGGGCGGGGTCGGCGGCACGTCATGGAAGTTCGCCACCAGACGATGCGACGGCAGCGCCGTGAACGGCTGATGCACTGCCGCCGGCCGGATCCGGTAAAGCCACGAGCGGCGGTTGTGACTACGCGGCGCGGTGAAGGCCGTGCCCGACAGTTGCTCCGCGTACAGGCCGTAAGCGGCCCGCTGCGGCGAGTTGCGACCTTGCGGCAGCGCGCCCGGCAACGCTTCGGTGGCGAATTCGTTGGCAAAGCCCGACTGGTAGCCCGATTGATAGCCCGGCTCGATGTCGGGCCGCGCGGGGTTGCCGGTGGGGTTGTCCGCACTGGCGTGGGCGGAGCTTGGGTGGGCATTCATCGAGTCGTCTCCTCATCCTGACCGGGTTCCTGGGGGCAAGCGTGGCGCAGGCGGCACAAGCGCACCCACCACCGCCGCCATTCTGCGATTTACGAATGGTAAAACGAATTACGAATAGTGAAATTAACGTTAACCCTGAATCATCCGTAGGAACCCCGATATGGTTATCAGCATTTTGTTCATGTGACGGCGGTGCGGACTGCTACCATCGAAAGATGCGGCCAAAGCCGCCTTTCGATGCGCGCACGACGCGCCACCACCACCACACATGATCCCGCAGACTGTTCCCGAACTCGTCGCCCGTGCTGCCGACCATCCGTTTCTCGGCCAGCATCTGGCGTTGGGCGAAGGCATCTATCACGACAGCGCACTGGCCCGTTTCGAAGGGCTGGAACTCGCCAGCGCCTATGAGCCGATCTTCGATATCAGCGTGCATGCGCTTGCCCAGTCGCTGTCGGCCGCACCGGAGAGCGTGGATCGTTTCGGCGACGAACTGGGATTTCAGGCGGTGACGGTGCGCCTCGACGGCGAACCCTACGACCCGTTCGACCGCATCGAGGACGACCCGCAACTGGTCACGCTGGACCGCATGTCGCGCGCGCTGCATGCGATCAATTTTTTCGGCGCGCAGCGCCATGGGCTGTTGTTCCTGCGGGTTCACGAACGCTTGCTGAAGAGCGTGAAGTACGACCATGGCCGGCACTTCTCGACGGTGCTGGTGTCGTTCGGACTCAATCCGTCGCGCATCGTGATTGAATTGCCGGCTGCCGCGGTCGCACACCGCACCTTCCTCGGCTATCTGACGAAGAGCTACCAGCGCTATGGCTTCAAGGTGGCGGGAAATCTGCCGAACGCCGGCCAGATCCTCTCGGTCTCCGACATGGCGCGGCTCGACTTCATCAAGATGGATGCCGGCCTCGCCTTGCGCGACGCCATGGTAAAGCCGCTAGTGGGCTATGCGAATCGCTTGCGCATACCGTTGATCTTCAACCGCGTCGCGAGCGAAGCGCAGTTCGACTTGCTGCAGCAGTACGACGTGCGCTTCGTGCAAGGGCCGCTGTTTGCGGTGCATAGTCACAACGGCACGGTTTGACGTGCACGGCAGAGGAAGTCGCCGGTAATCAGGCGTGCAATCAGGCCTTCAATCTACCCGGGTTCAACCGGCGTCGCCGAGGCGCCGCGCCAACGCCTTCAGCCGCGGCGCGACGCTCTCACGAAACACCTCTTCCCCCATTGACGACGCCGGCCCGCTGCAACTGAGCACCAGCCAGCGCCCTTCGCGCGGCTCGCGAAACGGTACGGCGACCGCGTTCACATCGTCGTGCCAGTCGCGAAACGAATAGCAGCAGCGTTCGAGCGCGAACGCCGCGATCTCCTTCTCCGCGTCCGCCACCAGCGTCGCGCCCTCTTTGCCGGCCGCCTTCTTCAACTCCGCCATCAACGCGGCACGCACGTCGAGCGCTTGCACCGCGAGATACGCGCGGCCCATCGAACTCGTCAGCATGGACAGCTTCGAACCCGACGCGAGACCGAGCGTCAACGCCGTCTCGCTGCGGATCGTGTCCAGATAAATCATGTCGAGCCCGTCACGGCATCCCAACGACACCGCCGCCCCCACCTCGCGCGCGAACGTGCGCATATGCGGCCGCGCCAGTTCGAGCGTGTCGGTGCCCGAGAGCAGCGCGAAGCCGAGTGACAGCACCCCCGCATCGAGCGCATATTTGCCGAGCGACTCGTCAAGACGCAGGTAGCCGAGCACCGTCAGCGTATAAGCCAGACGATTGACGGTGGCCTTCGGCAAGCCGGTGCGCTCGACGAAATCGCGGTTGCCCAGCATCGTCTCGCCGGGCCGGAACGCGCGCAGCAGGTCAAGGCCGCGGGCCAGCGCGACGACAAACTTGCGCTCGTCCAAGGGTTCGAGGGGAGTAGATGCAGGCGTCATCGGGTGATACACTCGGGGCTGATTTGCAAAACATTGTTTCGCATAGCGGAACTCAAGTCAAGCACTTCAAGTCAACACCAGACACATCAGATTCGATTCAGGAGATACGCATCATGGCCGACGCCGCGCAGTTTCACTGGGAAGATCCTCTGTTGCTCGATCAGCAACTCACCGAAGATGAGCGCATGGTGCGCGACGCCGCGGCGGCCTACGCGCAAGACCGGCTGCAACCGCGCGTGCTCGAGGCGTTCCGGCATGAGAAGACCGACATCGAGATCTTCCGCGAAATGGGCGAACTTGGCCTGCTCGGCCCGACCATTCCCGAGCAATACGGCGGTCCCGGTCTGAACTACGTGGCCTACGGCTTGATCGCACGCGAAGTGGAGCGCGTCGATTCCGGCTACCGCTCGATGATGTCGGTGCAGTCGTCGCTGGTGATGGTGCCGATCTACGAATTCGGCTCGGATGCGCAAAAAGACAAGTACCTGCCGAAGCTCGCCACCGGCGAATGGATCGGCTGCTTCGGCCTGACCGAGCCGAACCACGGCTCCGATCCGGGCAGCATGGTTACGCGGGCGAAGAAGGTCGACGGCGGCTTCTCGCTGTCGGGCGCGAAGATGTGGATCACCAACTCGCCGATCGCCGACGTGTTCGTCGTCTGGGCCAAGCTCGAAGAAAACGGCAAGGACGCGATCCGCGGCTTCATTCTGGAGAAAGGCTGGAAAGGCCTGTCCGCACCGACGATCCACAGCAAGGTGGGCCTGCGCGCCTCGATCACGGGCGAGGTCGTGATGGACGAAGTGTTCGTGCCGGAAGAAAACATGCTGCCGAAGGTGAGCGGCCTCAAAGGCCCCTTCACCTGCCTGAACTCGGCGCGCTACGGCATTGCCTGGGGTGCGCTCGGCGCCGCCGAGGCCTGCTGGCATACGGCGCGTCAATACGTGCTCGACCGCAAGCAGTTCGGCCGGCCGCTCGCCGCCAACCAGTTGATCCAGAAGAAGCTCGCCGACATGCAGACCGAAATCACCCTCGGCCTGCAAGGCGTGCTGCGCCTCGGCCGCATGAAGGACGAAGGCACGGCCGCGGTCGAAATCACCTCCATCATGAAGCGCAACTCGTGCGGCAAGTCGCTCGAGATTGCGCGTCTTGCCCGCGACATGCTCGGCGGCAACGGCATCTCGGATGAGTTCGGGATTGCGCGGCACCTGGTGAACCTCGAGGTCGTCAATACCTACGAAGGCACGCATGACATTCACGCGCTGATTCTCGGACGCGCGCAAACGGGCATTCAGGCGTTCTTCTGATTTCCTGAACGTTCCGAGGCGGTGGAAAGAAAAAGGCCAACCCGTGCGGTTGGCCTTTTGCATTGCGGCAGCGCTTCGGCTTGCTGCCGCGGCTTGCTGCTTCGCTTACTTGTTCGGCTGCGGCGTCAGGCGCAGATACGGACGCAGCGCCTTGTAGCCCTTCGGGAATTTCTGCTTGATCACTTCCTCGTCCTTCAGCGACGGCACGATCACCACGTCGTCGCCGTGCTTCCAGTTGCCCGGCGTGGCGACCTGGTAATTATCGGTGAGCTGGAGCGAGTCGATCACGCGCAGCACTTCGTCGAAGTTGCGGCCCGTGCTGGCCGGGTAGGTGATGGTCAGACGAACCTTCTTCTTCGGATCGATCACGAACAGCGAGCGGACCGTGAAGGTTTCGCTCGCATTCGGGTGGATCATGTCGTACAGCTCCGAGACCTTGCGGTCGCCATCGGCGAGAATCGGGAAGCCGACGTTGGCGGCCTGCGTCTCGTTGATGTCCTTGATCCATTCCTTGTGCGACTCTGCGCTGTCCACCGACAGGGCAATCGTCTTCACATTGCGCTTTTCGAATTCGCCGGCGAGTTTTGCCGTCAGGCCAAGCTCGGTCGTGCATACAGGCGTGAAGTCCGCCGGATGGGAGAACAACACGCCCCAGCTATCGCCCAGCCACTCATGGAACTTGATGCGGCCAATGCTCGATTCCTGCTCGAAATCCGGTGCGATGTCGCCAAGACGTAGACTCATGATGCTGCTCCTTTGTATGTTCGGACGGTCCGTTCAGGCTGGCGCCTACGGTACCCCGCAAATTTAGAGCATACGGGAGCGCGCGTACACCGCGAACGAACATCGCGTCACAACTTTATGAGTTTTTGTAATTTTCATCGGAATGGAGGAAACTTTGCGGGACAGATCAACTCCATCATGATCGCGGTATGCCGTTTGACCGCCGGGTGAGGCGGTCGCTAACCGGTCGTGGATTGGCCGGGAACGGATCGTGCGTTGTCGTGCGCTAACCCGCTGCGCTCGCCACGTGACGTTTCTTTGGTTACGATTCACGCATGCCATACGAGATGGGAGCTGTAAATGTCGGAAGTCAACAAGGAGAGATTGATGTCGGATATCAAAACCG
The DNA here is from genome assembly GCF_050434965.1 of Paraburkholderia sp. GAS38. Classification (NCBI taxonomy): domain Bacteria; kingdom Pseudomonadati; phylum Pseudomonadota; class Betaproteobacteria; order Burkholderiales; family Burkholderiaceae; genus Paraburkholderia; species Paraburkholderia sp. GAS38. Next base: position 273,290 of record NZ_JBNDJO010000005.1, read on the forward strand.
TCCTCGCGGACGCTGAAGACCTGCTGAAACAGGCCGCGAGCGCCACCGGCGAACGCGCTTCCGAATTGCGTGAAACGGCGCTGTCGCGCCTGAAACAGGCGAAGGAGAAGGCTGCTGATGTGCAGGTCGTGGTGGTCGAGAAAGGCAAGAAGGCCGCCCGTGCAACGGATGACTACGTGCACGAGCATCCTTGGGCTTCGATCGGCATCGCCGCAGGTGTGGGCGTACTGGTCGGCCTGCTGATCAATCGCAAGTAAAAACAGCTGGCGTTGCCGGGCGGTTTTTCCGGCACGCCGCCGACACGGGTTGACCGGTGCGTGCCTGACCGGTCCGCTTCTTCTGGCGCATCTCACGCGCAAGCGCCCAAGCCATGACGATCGACAATCAATCGCAGCGCGCGGATCACAGTCCCTTGCGCCGCATCCTCAGTTCCGTATTTGCGATCCTGCAAACGCGGCTTGAACTGGTGGGTATCGAACTGGCCGAGGAAAAGGACCGCCTGCTGGGCGTCCTGTTTCTCGGACTCGCGGCGATGATGCTCGCCACGATGGCCTTGATCGCGCTCACGGCGCTGGTCGCCATCGCGTTCTGGGATACCTACCGGTGGCAGGCGCTGGCCGGTATTACGGCGGTCTATGCGATCGCGGCACTGGTCTGCGCGATCAAGGCGCGCAGTGGCTTGCACAGTGCACCGATGGTGTTCGAAGCCACGCTGGCCGAGTTCGAGAAGGACCGCGAGATATTTCGCAAACCGTGACACAGGCCCGGGCACGGCCGCTGGCGCCGCTTGCCCGTTCGACCACCCCTTGCGCCCGACACCATGAGTTCTCGACACCCCGATACCGCCTTCCGCAACAAGCGCCCGGCCGCCCGCGACCTGAGCGCGCCGCACCTGCGTGCACTGCGCAAGGAATTGCTGCTGGTGCGCTCGGAAGTCGAGCGTATGGAACTCGCGCAGGCCGCGGTTGAGTTGCGTCAGGCCGTCACGCACTTCAGTTGGATCAAGTTCATCGTGCCGGGCTTTGCCGGCGGCATGCGCTGGAACAAGGCGCGCGGCGCGACAGCGGGGATCAGCGCGCTGCTCAAGGAGTACCCGCTGGTCAGCTCGATTGTTTCGATGCTGCTTGCCAAACCGTTGCGCGCCACGGTCGCGGCCACCGCCAAGCCGGTGTTGAAATGGGGCAGTCTGGGACTCGCCGCGTGGGAAGCCTATCGCATCTGGCAGCAGATGAAGAGCGACTCGGGCCGGACCAAAGGCGAAGCCGCGGCGCAGGACAGCGGTTACTGAGTGTTCCAGCATATGTTTGAATCCGGCGCGTTGGCGCCATCCGCGGTGCGATTTCCCCGTAGACCCGTTGCGTCGAGCGTGAAGGTGCCGCAGGCATCGTCGCGCATCGGGCCTGTCTCTAGAGGCTGCGCTTCCACCGCGTAGCCGCCGTTCGTTTCGTCAGCAGGTAAGGCGCGCAGCCGGTAGACGGGTGTGCCGAAGGGCGGCGCCTGGTCGAGTCCGCTGGGTAAGGGACTTACTGCGGGGCTCACTGCGGGGCTTACTGCGGAACTCATCCCTGAGCTCACTTCTCCGGCGGCCCCCGCTTCGACAAACTGCGCCGCGCGATACAGCGCCGATGCCGCGTCGATCCGATGCGAACGCGCGACATGACTGCGATACGAGGGGACCGCGTACACCACCAGGATGGCGCCGATCGCCAACGCGATGACCAGTTCGAGCAGCGTGAACGCCGATGCTTGCGACCTCATGCCGATGCGCCTTCAAAACGGCCTGGCGGTAACCCGCCGCCAGTGTTGCTCGGTCGTGCTGCCGGCCACGACCAGCTCCAGTTGCACCCAGGCTTGCGACTCCTGGGTGCGGCCGAAGCCGCGCGCCGTCAGCAGGTAAGCGCTGACCTCGGGACGCGTGCTCGGGCGCCAGGCTTCGGCCAGGCATTGCGGCGCCATGGCTGAGCCCGGCCACACGGCGATGGGCGTGACGGCGCCGGCTGTGAAGGTCGATTCGAGTCTCCATCCGGTTGGTTCGCTAGCCACTGCGCTTGCGACGCGCGCCGTACCTGCTGCGACGGCTCGGGCGCACAGGGTAAGCGCCGAATCGGCGGCATGGAAGGCTTGCAGGGTGTCGCGAAGATTGGCGGACACACGCGCCGCTGCCAGGGAGGTTTCGAACCAGGCGGCGGAAGTGATCAGCATCATCGACGAGATCAGCAGAACGATGGGTAAGGCGGCGCCACGGATGTGAGGTGCGGTCTTCATGACGCACTCACCTCGTTATTGCGGATCGCCACGCGCCGCCAGAATGCCTGGCGCGCGCGCAAGTCTGTTCCTGCGACGTTCGCGCCGTCGCAATCGACGTAGCGTGAGCGCCGCCCCTGAGGCGCACCGCGCACCAGGACGCACAGGTCCACGGCGACGACATTCGCCCATTGATCAGGCGCGAGCGCCGATGCATCGAGCGCGGTCTGCGCGCCGGCTAGCCAGTACCTGGCGCGCAGCCGTTCAACGCCCTCCACCAACGGCTGCGCGGAACCGGATTTGCCATTGCCGTCGCAATACAGCTCGGACTCGCCCGTCGAGGCGCTGAGCTTCGCGAAGAAGCGATTGACGATCATCACGCGACCCGCACCGTAAGCCGCATTCCCGACGCTCACGGCCTGGCCCAGACAGTCGGTTGGCTGTCCCGTGGACGAAGGCCACGTGGAAACGTTGTCGCCAACGTAGCGAATCGCGATGCCATCCGATCGGCTTGTCAGCGCTTCGCAAGTGGGGTTGTCGTCGGTCCCTGTCGGCCGCGCGGCAGAGCATCCGAACAGCGTGGGTTTCTGTTGCGGCTGCGGCTGCGGCAGGTCGGCCGGCACAAAGCCGGTCATCTGGATTTGCTGACCGATCAAGGTGAGCGCCGTCAGGCCGGCTTCGCGAATCTGGGTAGTATCGTCTGCACGGCCAAACGCCGCGCGCTGCGAACGGTACAGGGAGACGGCGCCCACGGTGACGACGAGCCCCAGCGCCACGGCGATGACCAGCTCGACGAGCGTATGCCCGCGCGCTCGAATCCGCCTGCGCGGATGAATCTCACGCGGCTTCATTTCGCGAACGCCAGGGCGACGCACGAGCGGTTGGCGGAGAGCGCCAGATCGCCGCACGATTCGGGCTTGTCGATAATCTCGCCCGGCGTTCGCAAAGTGGCCGCTGCCGACCATGTGACGCGGGCGAACGAAACCCCGCCGCCGCGCTCGCTGACCGACGCATCGCCCTGGGGCAGCAGACTCGCCGCACGGGCGCTCCATTGCCGCAGGACAACGTCGCCGCCGGTCGGCGCGCGTGAGGCCTCGGCTACGGCATCAGCCACGAGAGCTGCATGTTCGCGCGACGCTGCGGCACGCGCCTCGCGCGCGATCCACAACTGCGAAGCAATCAGACCGAGGGCCGTGACTGCGGTCAGCGCGACTGCGAGCATGACCTCGATCAGCGATGCGCCGCATGACTGTTCGACTCGGATGGTTTTCATGACGTCGCTCCACAAGCACCGTCCGCAATGCGCGGCCGTCCGCCCGCAGCGATGCGGATGCAGCGCCGCCAAGGCTCGCCGCGCGTGACCTGCGAAGGCACATGCGGTGCGATGTCGAAGCTGCGAAAGCTGCCGATCAACTGCCCCGCGGGCGGTGTGAAGGTAAGGTTGGTCTGCGTCCCGGCAATACTCACTGCCGCGAGTTCGGTTTGCGCGCGCAATACCGTGGACATTCCACCGCGCTCGACCATCACCGCCCAGCCGCACGACCAGTCCGCGACTCCCACGCGGCACGCTTGCCCCGAGGCCAGACAGTGGCGCGCCGCATCGACGCGGCACACCGTCACGCGCACGCCGCGCCGAACCGCCTCGCTGCGGGCGTAGGACAGCGTCGACAGCAGCGCCCGGGCTCGTGCATCGACCTGATCGCGCATGCGCCAGGCAACCAGCGACGGCGTCGCCATCACCGCAGTGACAGCCAGAACGGCGACCACCACTAGCGTTTCGATCAACGTGAAACCGCGGCGACGCACACGCGGCAATTCGGCATCCTGCTTCATCTGCATTCCTTAGCTTCGAAAGAATGCAACCAATTTACTCAGGCAGGAGCGTGTCGACAATCGGCCGAACGGCCAGGTAGCGAGCGTGCGGCGTCACCGGCAACAATGTCGGCGTGACGCATACAGAAAGGGAATACCGATGCTATTACGAGAACAATCAGCGCTTACGGGGCGGCTTGGGCGGCGTGGCCGCACGGCGAAATTCTTCAATGACGTCTTCGAATTCAGACACGTCTTCGAAGCGGCGGTACACCGAGGCAAAACGGACGTAGGCAATCGTGTCGAGCTCGCGCAACTCGTTCATCACGAGTTCGCCAAGACGCTCACTGCGCACTTCGCGTTCGCCACTGCCCAGCAACTGATATTCGATGCGGGCGACCGCCGCGTCGACCGCGTCCGCAGCAACCGGGCGCTTTCTCAGCGCCAGTTGCATGCTCGCGACAATCTTGCGGCGATCGAATTCAGTGCGGCTGCCATCCTTCTTGACGACCGACGGCAACGCCAGCTCGACCCGCTCATACGTCGTGAAACGTTTGTCGCAGGCCGGGCAGCGGCGGCGCCGGCGAATCGCGGCGCCGTCCTCGGATACGCGGGAGTCCACGACCTGCGTATCGTCGTGCCGGCAGAAGGGGCAGCGCATCGTCGCTTACTTGTAGACCGGGAAGCGCTTGGTCAACTCGGAGACCTGCGTGCGGACGCGTTCGATCGTCGCGGCGTCTTCCGGGTTGTCCAGCACGTCGGCGATCAGGTTACCTACCTGCTCGGCTTCCTTCACGCCGAAACCGCGCGTGGTCATGGCAGGCGAGCCCAGGCGCACGCCGCTCGTGACAAACGGCTTTTCCGGATCGTTCGGGATCGCGTTCTTGTTGACCGTGATGTGCGCCGCGCCGAGCGCCGCTTCAGCGGCCTTGCCGGTGATGTGCTTCGCACGCAGGTCGACCAGCATCACGTGGCTTTCGGTGCGGCCCGAAACGATACGCAGACCGCGCTTGACAAGCGTTTCCGCCAGCACGCGAGCGTTATCCACGACCTTTTGCTGGTATTCCTTGAATTCAGGCGACAGCGCTTCCTTGAACGCAACAGCCTTACCGGCAATCACGTGCATCAGCGGACCACCCTGGATGCCCGGGAAGATAGCCGAGTTGATCTGCTTTTCGAACTCGGCCTTCATCAGGATCACGCCGCCGCGCGGACCGCGCAGGCTCTTGTGGGTGGTCGTGGTCACGAAGTCGGAGTGCGGCACCGGGTTCGGATAGACGCCCGCCGCAACGAGACCCGCGTAGTGCGCCATGTCCACCATGAAATAGGCGCCCACCGACTTCGCGATCTTCGACAGACGTTCGAAGTCGATGCGCAGCGCGAACGCCGACGCGCCCGCGACGATCAGCTTCGGCCTATGTTCCTGAGCGAGCTTTTCAGCGGCTTCGTAGTCGATATCTTCCGCTTCGTTCAGGCCGTAGCTGACGACGTTGAACCACTTGCCCGACATGTTCACGGGCGAGCCGTGCGTCAGGTGGCCGCCGTGGGCGAGGCTCATGCCCATGATGGTGTCGCCCGGCTTGAGCATGGCGAAGAACACACCCTGATTCGCCTGCGAACCCGAGTTCGGTTGCACGTTTGCGGCTTCGGCGCCGAACAGTTCCTTCACGCGGTCGATCGCGAGCTGCTCGACGATGTCCACGTACTCGCAACCGCCGTAGTAGCGCTTGCCCGGATAACCTTCGGCGTACTTGTTGGTGAGCTGCGAGCCTTGCGCAGCCATCACGGCCGGGCTCGTGTAGTTTTCCGACGCGATCAGTTCGATGTGATCTTCCTGACGGCGGTTTTCCTGCTCGATCGCCTTCCAGAGTTCGGGATCGACGTTGGCGATGGTGCTTTGGGCTCTATCAAACATACGGGTTCCGTTGAGTGTGTTCAGGTTGACCGGATCTCGCGCCGAATTTCGTGCAGAAAGCGTAGTGGGTACGCGGCGCTGCTGGCGGCTGGGCCAGCCCTGACGTGGCGGATGAAGATGGGCCGCACACGCGAGGCAGGACAGCCACCGGCGGCGCAGATGAATGCGCGCGGATCACGGCTGCCCAGGCGAACGGCAAAACGGCACCCTGCGCTTCACGGTGGGTCGCTCCACCTTGAACCTGTTTGGTTCTATCGCCAGTCACGCAGGGATGAGCGCGTTAGTGTATTGGAAGCGCCCCGAATAGGCAACCGCGTCTCCGCCAGGCTCACGGCCACGGCGCAAACCCCGTTCACGAGCGTCACAGCCGGTCGTCGCATCATCGGCGTCCCGCCCGGAATCGGAGAGGCAGCGGCTCTCGCCAGCCGGTCGCAAACATCTGATGAAAACGGCACACAGGCAGGAGCCGCCGGCGCCCTGCATGCCCACTCCGGTGCGCCCGATCCGGCCACGGTCCGCGCGCCGACCGTCCCCAGCCAGTCCGCCCGCCTGACGGTAGTCCGCTGGGACCAGGGTCATTCTTGCCGCAGCGCCGCAATGGAAGTAGGCTTGGCAACTTTCCCCCCTCCCGACCAGGAAACCGCAATGATCGTCTTCGTCACCGGGGCGTCCGCCGGATTCGGCGCCGCCATCGCCCGCACTTTCGTCAAGGGCGGCCATCGCGTCGTCGCCACCGCGCGCCGCAAGGATCGTTTGCAAGCGCTTGCCGACGAACTAGGCGAGGCCCTTCTGCCGTTCGAACTCGACGTGCGCGACAGCGCCGCCGTCGCGGCCGTGCCCGCCGCGCTGCCGGAAACGTTCGCCGCCATCGACGTGCTGGTCAACAACGCGGGCCTCGCGCTCGGCCTCGAGCCGGCGCAGCGAGCTAACCTCGACGACTGGCGAACCATGATCGACACCAACTGCACCGGACTCGTACAGGTCACCCACGCGCTGCTGCCGGGGATGGTCGAGCGCCAGCGCGGCCACGTGTTCAACCTCGGCTCAGCGGCCGCCAACTGGCCTTACGCGGGCGGCAACGTGTATGGCGCCACCAAGGCATTCGTGCGCCAGTTCAGCCTGAACCTGCGCGCCGATCTGGCCGGCACGCCGCTGCGCGTGACCGACGTCGAACCGGGCCTGTGCGGCGGCACGGAGTTCTCGAACGTACGCTTTCGCGGCGACGACCAGAAGGCTGCTAACGTCTACCAGAACGTGCAGCCGCTGACGGCCGAAGACATCGCCGACGCGATCTACTGGACCGCGACGCGCCCGGCACACGTCAACGTCAACACGATCGAACTGATGCCGGTTGCGCAGTCGTTCGCGGGGCTCTCGGTGCATCGCGGTTGAACGCCTTGAGCCGGAGCGCCGCCCCGAAAATAACGCCGGGGTGTGCGTTCCGGTAAAATGCGCCGCATGAATATGTCCCCCAGCGAGTCCGGCGCCGAAATCGGCTTCACCTGGCCAATTCGCGTGTACTACGAAGATACCGACGCCGGCGGCATCGTGTTCTACGCGAACTATTTGAAGTTTTTCGAGCGGGCGCGCACCGAATGGCTCCGCGCGTGCGGCGTCGAGCAGGATCGCCTCGCGGAAGAGACAGGTGCATTGTTCATCGTACGCAGCACTGCAGTCGACTATCGTGCGCCGGCCCGGCTTGACGATCTCGTGAAAATTGTCAGCCGCCCTGAACGAATTGGCCGCGCGTCGGTCGATTTCTCGCAGGAGGCCTGGCGTGACGGCACGCTGCTTGCTACCGGAAGCATTCGGGTCGGCTGTGTCGACCGGGTAGCGCTGCGTCCTGCCGCCATTCCAGCACAGGTTCTCGCCGCATTGCGGCGCGGGCCGAAGCTTACTGCGCCCAACGTGTCAACGGACAACGCCTGAACATCGTTGTTACGGGGCCAGTGAACTCGTATCGATCAAGCAACACAAAGCATGGTTCGGCCCGCGGTTTGCCGATGCTTCCGGTTTCCCCACGGAAAGCTTCGACGGACCTTGCAGCCGGACGCCCCCTTTCGGGACGTTACAGCGAACCTATATGAACACTACACAAGATCTATCGATCATTTCTCTCGTTCTTAATGCGAGCCTGCTGGCGCAGGCAGTGATGGCACTGTTGCTGTTGCTGTCGCTGCTGTCGTGGACGTTTATCTTCCGCAAGTGGTTTGCGATCCGCCGGGCGCGCGCGCAAACTGAACGCTTCGAACGCGATTTCTGGTCCGGTGGCGACCTGCAGGCGCTGTATCAAAGCGCAGCGAACAACCGTCACACGATCGGCGCACTCGAACGGATCTTCGAATCCGGCATGCGCGAGTTCCTCAAGGGCAAGGAAAAGCGTCTCAACGACCCGGGCCTGATCCTCGACGGCGCACGCCGCGCCATGCGCGCAGCGTTCCAGCGCGAGATGGACGTGCTAGAGGCCAATCTGTCGTTCCTCGCCTCGGTGGGTTCGGTCAGCCCGTACATCGGTCTGTTCGGCACCGTGTGGGGGATCATGAACGCGTTCCGCGGCCTCGCCAACGTCCAGCAAGCCACGCTCGCCAACGTCGCGCCCGGCATCGCCGAAGCGCTGACTGCAACGGCCATCGGTCTGTTCGCCGCCATTCCGGCGGTGGTCGCCTACAACCGTTACGCGCACGACATCGACCGTCTGGCGATCCGCTTCGAGACCTTCATCGAAGAATTCTCGAACATCCTGCAACGTCAGGCGCACTAAGGAGTCCACGATGGCCGGTTCCTCCAGTCGCTCCTCCAGTATGCGCGGCGGCCGTTCGCGCCGCGCGATGGCCGACATCAACGTCGTGCCGTATATCGACGTGATGCTCGTGCTGCTCGTGATCTTCATGGTGACCGCGCCGCTCGTCGCACCGTCGATCGTCAATCTGCCTACTGTCGGCGGCGCTGCGCCGCAACAGCAAACACCCCCGGTTGTCGTCAATATCCGCGCAGATGGCAACATGAACGTCAAATATAAAGACGACAATGGCGCCATGCAGCAGGAAGACATGACGCGCGCGGATCTGGACAGCTTCGTCACCGACCGCGAGCAGTCGCATCCGGATCAACCGGTGGTGATCGCCGCTGACAAGACGGTGAAGTACGAAGCCGTGATGAACGTGATGTCCGACCTCAAGGCTCGCGGCGTCAAGCGCGTTGGCTTGCTCGTCAAATCGCAATGATCCGCAAGAATTCCGCCCGCCCGCTCCAGCCACCGCGTGAACGCGGCACCTGGCGAGCCTTTGTGCTCGCGCTGGTGATGCACGTGCTGCTCGGGTTCTTCCTGTACCACGGCATTCAATGGCAAAACAGCACGCCGGCCGGCGCCGAAGCCGAACTGTGGACGGACGTACCCGAGGTAACGACGCCCCAGCCGCCCCCGCCTCCCCCGGTGCCGGTGGCCCCTGCCCCGCCGCTGCCTGACGAGCAGGCCGATATTGCGCTGCAGGAAAAGAAGCGTCAGCAGCAGGAAGCCGCCCGCCAGGCGCAGCTCGCCGAACAACAACGCCAGCAGCAATTGCAAGCGCAGCAGGAAGCCGAGGCGAAGCGCCAGCAGCAGCTCGCGGCCGACCAGGCTGCGCAACTGGCCGCCCAGAAGGCCGCGGCAGCCAAGCTGAAGCAACAGCAGCAGCAACAGGCTGACAAGCTCAAGCAACAGCAACTCGCCGACCAGCAAAAGCAGGATCAGTTGAAGCAGCAACAACAGGAAGACCAGCAGAAGCAGGCCCAGGCGGACGCGCAGAAGAAGGCCGATGCGCAGAAGGCGAAGGCAGCCAAGGCGGCGGCCGATGCAGCGCAAGCGAAGAAGGTCGACCAGGAACGTCGGGCGCGGCTCGCGCAGATGCAGGGTATGGCCGGCGGTGAAGGCTCTACCGGCAACGGTCTTGCGAAGAGCGGCACAGGCACTGGCTCGGGTGGCACGTCAACCTCGCCGGGCTACGCGGACAAGGTCAGGCGGCGCGTGCGGCCCAACATCGTATGGTCGGGCGACACGCAAGGCCTGGAAACCGAAATTTCCGTGCGTTGCTCACCCACCGGCACGCTGCTGGACGTGACGGTGACCCGTCCCAGCAGCAATCCCCAATGGGATGCAGCCGCTGAGCGGGCGGTCCGGGCGTCCGATCCGATGCCGGTCGACGTGGATGGAAAAACGCCGTCGAGCTTCAAGATCACCTTGCGACCAGCAGGTTGACAGCAGCCCATGCGCCCCGCCCAGCGTGGCGCGCCCGGGAACGAATTGAACGTTTCCGGGTCTGTCTGCTGTCATACCGTGTTAGAAATCTGATTTTTTGGGAATCCATACAGCATGACTTTGATGACCAAGCTAGGCCTGCGGACTTTGGTGGCGTCGTGCCTGATTGCGGCCGGCGGCGCTGCGCACGCGCAACTCAACGTCCTCGTCACGGGCGTCGGCTCCACCCAGTTCCCCATCGCAACGGCGAATTTCGCCAATGAAGCGAGCTCGCCGCAACAGGTCAGCACGATCGTGCGCCAGGATCTGCAGCGCAGCGGCAAATTCACCAATATCGACGCCGGCAGCACGCCGGTGGCGGAAACGGATTCGGTCGACCTCGGCAGCTGGAAGGCCAAGGGCGCCAACGCGTTCGTGGCCGGCAGCGTGAACCGCCTGCCCAACGGCCAATACGAAGTGCGCTTCAAGCTGTACGACACGGTCAAGGGCGAGAGCCTCGGCGGCCTCGTCCTCGTCAGCCCCGAAAGCGGCCTGCGGATGAGCGCCCACAAGGTGGCGGACTACATCTACGCCAAGCTGCTGGGCGATCGCGGCGTGTTCGCCACGCGTCTGTCTTATGTGATCAAGACCGGCAACCGCTACCAGTTGCAGATTTCCGATTCGGACGGCCAGGACGCGCACATCGCGCTGTCGAGCCCCGAGCCGATCATCTCGCCGGCGTGGTCGCCTGACGGCACGAAGGTGGCCTACGTATCGTTCGAAAAGAAGAAGCCCATCGTCTACATCCACGATCTGCCCACGGGCCGTCGTATCGTCGTATCGGACCAGAAGGGCAACAACAGCGCGCCGGCCTGGTCGCCGGATGGACGCACGCTGGCAGTGGCGCTTTCGCGCACCGGCAACACGCAGATTTTCGCCGTCAACGCTGACGGCAGCGGCCTGCGCCGGCTGACTCAAGGCACCTCGATCGACACCGAACCCAACTACTCTCCTGACGGACAGTGGATCTATTTCACCAGCGACCGCGGCGGTCAACCGCAGATCTACAAGATGCCGGCGCAGGGCGAAAGCGCAGGCGCGGCTCAGCGCGTCACGTTCACGGGCAACTACAACACCAGCCCGCGCGTGAGCCCGGACGGCAAGCAACTGGCCTACATCTCGCGTGTAGGCGGGGCCTTCAAGCTGTACGTCCAGGACTTGCAGTCCGGCTCGGCAACCGGCCTGACCGATACAACACATGACGAATCGCCCAGCTTCGCGGCGAATGGTCAGTACATTCTTTACGCCACACAGGTGAACGGCCGTGGCGTGTTGGCCGCAGTATCGACCGATGGTCGCACTCGGCAGGTCCTGTCCGTTCAGGGCGGCATCGTTCGCGAGCCGTCCTGGGGCCCGTTTATGCAATAACACACAAGGAGAGTAACAATGATGTCCAAACTTCGTATCGTATTTGCCGCATTGCTGGTCGGTGCACTCGCTGCATGTCACTCGGGCGTCAAGCTCGACGACAACGCCAATAAGGGCGGTGCTGTCGCCACGCAACCGAACCCGAATGCAGTCGCACAGGTGAACGTGGACGAGCTGAACGATCCGAACAGCCCGCTCGCCAAGCGTAGCGTCTACTTCGACTTCGACAGCTACTCGGTCAAGGACGAATACCAGTCGCTGCTGGGTCAACACGCCCGTTACCTGAAGGCACATCCGGAACGTCACGTACTGATCCAGGGCAACACCGACGAACGCGGCACGAGCGAGTACAACCTGGCACTCGGCCAGAAGCGTGCTGAAGCTGTGCGTCGCGCACTGTCGCTGCTTGGCGTGCCGGATTCGCAAATGGAAGCCGTGAGCCTCGGCAAGGAAAAGCCGATGGCCGACGGTCATGACGAAGCGTCGTGGGCACAAAACCGCCGCGCCGACCTCGTCTACCAACAGTAATAGGTGATGAGCCGTATGACGCAACGTTTCTCCTGGCTGCGCTTTGCTGCAGCCGCCTGCGTGGCGGGCTCGGCCTTGATGGCCGCGCCGGCTCACGCCGGCATGTTCGACGACGACCAGGCCCGTCAGGCGATTCTCGATCTGCGTACCAAGACCGATAGCCTGTCGAGCCAATTGTCGGCCGCACAGCGGACCATCCTCGATCAGTCCAACCGCCTCGACCAGCTCAACCAGCAGGTCGCGACGCTGCGCGGGCAGAACGAGGACATGGCCAACCAGCTTGCCACGGTGCAGAAGCAGCAGAAGGACTACTACACCGATCTCGACACGCGGCTCAAGAAATTTGAACCGCAGCAGCAGACGGTCGACGGTGTGGAAGGCACGGTACAGCCGGGCGAGACGGACGCGTTCAATGCGGCTTCAACGCAGTTCCGCAACGGCGACTTCAAGAACGCGGCGGCCTCGTTCCGCAGCTTCATCGCCAAGTATCCGCAGAGCCCCTATCAGCCGACCGCGCAGTACTGGCTCGGCAACGCGCTGTATGCACTGCGCGACTACAAGGGCTCGACGGCGACCTGGGAAGGCGTCGTGAAGAATTACCCGCAGCATCCGCGTGCGCCGGAAGCGATGCTCGCGATTGCCAACAATCAGCTCGAACAAGGTCAGAAGGCTGCGGCCAAGAAGACCCTCGAGCAGATCGTCGCGCAATACGGCAGCTCGGACGTCGCACAGTCGGCACAAAGCAAGTTGTCGCAAATCAAGTAGTTTTACAGGTAGCAGTAAACGCGTAGTGTCGGATGAAACGCCACGCGCGCCTCTCGCCGGGAAGCCCAGGGCAGTCGATGCCTTGGGCTTTTCGTTTTGTGGCGCGGCGCTGGATGGGTTGACAGGATCGAAGGCTTATCGCTATAATCCCGCTTCTCTTTTGGGTCGTTAGCTCAGCTGGTAGAGCAGCGGACTTTTAATCCGTTGGTCACAGGTTCGAATCCCGTACGGCCTACCAAGAAAACCAAAGGGTTACAGGCGTAAGGCCTGTAACCCTTTGTCCGTTTACGGCTTCATGTAGGCGCTGTGTAGGCATTCTGGGTCAACATCGAACCATGTCAACCGCCCGGCGTTAGCGCGTTTTGACATCAACGATTTATTGTCTGCCCCTTCACGTACCCAATAGCTAGAGCGATTCCCAAAACCTGTCGAAGGATTGCGCTCTCGGCTTATCGGCCAAGCCCGTGCGCTATATATGCGCCACGGTTGTGGGAGTCAGGTCTCGTAGCGCGACAGTTAATATCGACCGCCCGTGATCTTGCGCTACGGTACCCTTGAGGAACGACAACGCGAGAAGGCGCTGGGTGTGTGGGGAGATGATGTTCATCCGAAGAGTTTACTGATGTTCTTCGCCATAGCCACCCGACCACGCCTTTCTCCTGCCGTCCGATGGCTTTTGTCCCCTCTCATTTTTCCGTGATATTCCAAATGCCCAGCCTCCCAAGTTTCGCAGCGAACTGGACCCGGGCAGAGCGCCAGTCGATTGCGCAGCGCCTTTGCTTTTATGGAATTCATCTTGATTTTTCTATTGCATCAGGCGTTCTGAAGAGAGGCGAGGCGCCGGTAGTAGACCGCGCAACATTTAGGGAACTCCACCGCACGACACCCGATATGCAGCAGTTCACCAAAACGGGATTTTGCCTCCGAGTGGCCACCGAGCGCGATGCAGACTTCGAAATAAATGCATCGCGGAGGACTTCCGCAGGGAAGTCGCCACGCAGTTTTTCTAGCCATGTGATCCCGCACGCACAACCATCAAGGATTGCACAAACCAGATCACAACGCAGCGATACTCGCGGATGCCATAGAGAACAAATCAGGCCGAAGCCGGGTCTGTATCGTCGCGCTCTGGCCTAGTAAAAACCGACACGGCCCTATCCTGCATTTGCTCAGAAACATCTATTTTTCCCGTCCGACATATGGCGATGGCAACGCGAACCACAAACCGCCGGGATCCGGATCGACAGAGCCCAAAGCAATCCACTCATTCACTATCGCGTTCGCGACTTCTTCGTTTGCCTCGCCATATTGTGATTGAAGTATCCAGTCGTACTCGGTGCCGCCGCCACCCACAACGGGCTTCGCGCCTCGCTCTAATAAGGCAAGTACGCATCGATGTACAAACTCAGCGAGCTCACTACCCCTCAAATCAAATCCATCACGTCCGGCTGGGACGATCTGCCACAACCCAACCGCATCGACGGGCAGTTCGTCTGGAACCGTTCGAATGTGCTCGGCAACGGTATGGCCGTAGAGCTTGTGTTTAGCGTCGAGGTTCATTGTTGATGCACCTTAAATCCAGATGGCAAACTGGGATTATTGCTCTTAATCACGTCTATGGTGGTACCGCTAGACTTACTTGTTCTGATACCAAAGACTGAACCATCCGACATTTGGTAGTAAGTCCCGCTGTAGCTTGAAGGAGCTGAGATGGGCGTGGAACCCTGCATTAGTTGCGATTCAATTTGGGCAAATTGCTCGGACGTGACCGTCTGAATATTCTGGCCAGCACCCGGCTTCACAAAACCGACCGGCTGACCATTCGGCAGCAAAATATCGCTCATATTGCCACTGCTTGTGGCACCAGGCGATGTACCCGATCCCGTATTGTTTCCACCGGAGTTGGCCGAAGTAGACGAACCAGAATCGCCTGAATCGTTCCCACCACTATTCAACGTGGCATTGTCCGGCGCATAGCCCGGTGTTTCTAACTGGTCACTGGGAAGTTTCTAATAGGCTATCCAATTCGCGGTAGACAGTGGATGCGACGCGATCGAATTCCCCTAGCCCTAACTCGACCTTCATTACGTTGTTTTCGCCATCGACCGAATACACAATCTTCGAAAGCTCTTGCGCATCCACCAAGTAGATATGCCAAGCATTGAAGATGTCGACGTGTGGGCAAATGTCAAAGCACGCTGGCATGGAATCAGCAGGAATCAGACTTGATAGATCGAGGCCACTTTCGTTCAGAGATTCCTGAATAACGCGGAAAATCTCTTTTTCGTCGCGAAGTGCCAGAGACGGTGCGGTACGCTTGCCGGCGTCGCCAATTATGTATCGCATTGAAAACAGGACGTCGCGCAAGGAAGTCCCTTCATCGTAATCCCCGACTTGTGCACCGCCGATCCAATAGCAGAATTTGCCAAACATCCACGCGCCGCCCGAATGCCCGTTTAGTTCAAACTCGATCCCAAACCTTGCTTTGTCGCCGTATAGCATCCTCATTTCCCCAAGATTTTTAGAACACTCGGAGGAACCTTCGAGGCCGGAATCGTGCCACTGAAATGGACCGTTCCGGCGCTGTCCGAGAAATATTGATAGTAGCCAGTCTCCCCTTGGGCATACCAAGTTCCCATACCCCCAAGCACTGCACCATCTTCGTATGCACTTTGAGCGTCTGCCGGCTCTGGTGTCTTATTAGGGTTGTACAGCGGACTGCTTGTATCGTGCGCCGGGTTAGTCTGATACGTGGGTTTCACCCGCGCGTCCACATTCGACGGATTATAGGGGTCATCTGATAGCACGGGACTTGGAGTGCTGTTGTCCGAACCCTTTGAAAGGGTCGTGTTGTCGGGCACATACCCCGGGGTACCCGATACGGCATTCGGCGTACCTGATACAGCATTCGCAGCCTGTCTCGACGAATTTACCAGCACGCCTCCCGCACTCGGTGCCGGCGGCTCGCCACCCTCAACCACGCCCGCAGACAGACCGTTCGCAGCGCCCCTAGCCATCTGTGTCGTGGGAGGTTGAGACATTATCGCCAGAGCATCGCCGTCCATCTTCGCTTTAAACTGGGCTGCCCAGCCGTCCACCGTCTTGTTTGCCGAATCGAGCGGGCCGGTAATCCACGAGGGCAGGTTGTTCTGCAGGTAGGAAGCGATCACGTTCTGCGATGCTGCCAGATCCTTTTTCGCCTGATCATTGCCGAGGTCATTATTCCGGTTGTAGAGGTCGACGTTCGAGGCCGCTGCAGCCCCCGCCGTGCCCCCAACCAGCGCGCCACCTACCCCGGCGAGGATATTGCTGCTGATGTTGCCCACCAGCGACGAGCCGGTCGCATCCGTCACTGCATCGGCGACAGCCCTGGTCTGGTCGGCGCTTTTCGATGACAGCCCTGCGCCAAGCCCCCCACCCACAGCCGTGAACACGCTGCCGCCCCCGAGACCACCGATGAGCGCGCCACCCACAACCTGTAGTTCAGCGCGCGAGTCGCCGCCTTCCATCCACTGTTTGGCTTCGTCCGAATCCACCGCGAAGGCGGCCAAATCGCGACTCTTGGCGTCCGCCGTGGCCCGTCTACGACGACAAAATCGCGAAAATCGACCTTTCCAAACTGCGTACCTAGCATCTGAAAGACTGGCTGGCGAACCAGATCGACTCGATCGAAGAAGGCGCCGAAGACGAAGACGATTTGCGCCGTGCCAAAGACAGCGCAAACCGCAATCTTGCATCATTGAAAGCGGCTTTGAATCTCGCGTTGCACGACCGGCTGGTTGCGACGGATGCCGGCTGGAAAACGGTCTCAAAATTCAAGGACGTCGGCCGCGGGCGCCGATCGTTCCTGCCAAGCGAGCAACGCCTCGCTTTCGTCGCCGCATGCACCGAAGACATTCGGCAGTTAGTGAAGGCAATGCTCTTTGCAGCGGCTCGGCCTGGAGAGCTTGCCAAAACAAACGTCAAACAGTAACCGTCCGACCCTGACCGTATAGACGCCTGATGAAGGCGACGCCATGCTTTCCGGGGGCACAAATGTGACTGTGTCCACAAAGGAATCATGGACACAGTGACTGAATTCACCGAAGTCAAAGTCGCCCGGAAGTATCGCCGGCGTACCGTGGACGAGAAACGCCAGATCGTCGAAGAGACGTTATCCAGTGGACGTTCGGTGGCGGAGATTGCACGCAGTCACGAAGTGAACGCGAATCAGCTGTTCGACTGGCGCAAGCAGTATCTGGATGGACGCCTTGGCGTGAACGGTCGCGAATGCGCCTTGCTGCCGGTCACCGTGAATGAGGCCAGTGACAGCGGCGCGGCCGAACCGGATGCATCGACGCCTTCGGCACAGGCGTCCGGCACGATCCGAATCCAGTTGCCACGGGGCGAGGTACACGTTGAAGGGAGCGTCGATCCCGACACGCTGCGCGTGGTGATCCAGTGCCTGATCCGATGATTGGTCCGCTGGCAAACACGCGCATCTGGGTTGCCGCCGGATTTACGGATATGCGCTGCGGCTTCGACGGCCTGGCCGCGAAGGTGCAGACCGTGCTGGCGAAGAATCCGGCCCTCTGTCAGCCGCGCAGCATGCGCGAGAAAACACCGGAAATTCTTCATTTTTTGAGTGGCGCTTAACGTGTCGTGGAGTCTAACCAGGCGCGCGCCTATTGTCGCGATAATGGCCGCGGCTTAGAAGCGACAACGCCAATCTCCATGCAATATGAATCGCATTTTCGCGCCTATAGATCGTGAGATTTAGATACACTAAACGCCCAAACGATGCCTGCTTTTCAGCCTCAATGCATTTTGAATATCCGTGAAATCGTTCACGACTTCACCGTGTCAAACCTCACCATTCCGGCGAAATAACGTGACCCGATTCCTGCGTTCAGCACTGATTCCTTTTGTACTCGCGTTGTCCGCAATACCCTGCCATGCGGTCTCGGTTATCGTCGACGCGGGGCACACACCGGCTCGTCCTGGCGCCACCGGCGCGAGCGGGCGTGTCGAGCATCTTTACAACCTCGATCTAAGTGCGGCGGTTGCTCGCGATCTCCAGGCAGAGGGTTATAGCGTGACACGCACGGGCACGGACAGCCGCGAGATCGCGCTTGCGGATCGGCCCAATGCGAAGCCGGACGCCAACTTCTTCATCTCGATTCATCACGACTCGCTGCAGCAGGCATGGATCGATGCAGGACGACGCCGTGAGTTCAAGGGGTACTCGATCTTCGTTTCCGAGCGCAATCCGCACTATCAGGAAAGCCTCGTCTGTGCGAAGGCAATTGGCGAGAAACTGCTCGCGGCGGGCGAAACGCCTTCGCTGTATCACGCCACGCCTATCAAGGGCGAGAACCGTCCGTTGATAGACCGGCGACTCGGCATTCACCGCTTCGACGATCTGGTCGTGCTCAAGACAGCGCCGATGCCGGCGGTGCTGGTTGAAGCAGGCGTCATTGCGAATCCGGACGAAGAACCGCGTCTGCAGAATCCTGACACGATTGCCAAGCTCGCGAATGCGATTGCGGGCGGCATCGTGGCATGCCAGCAGTAACGACACACCTTAGCCGTCCGTCCGCCCAAGCGCCGCTTGCGCCATCCTCTTATGGAGACAAACTATCTTGAGTACGTCCAACGTAGCCGATATCAAACCGAAGTGGCGCGAACGCTTTGAATTCTTCGACGCCTACGGATCGCCCGCGTCTGCCGAGTTTCGTGCGGCCTTCAAGGCGCTGCCGCGCGGCAAAAGACGGCTCATCAATTTCAGTTTCCTCGCCTTCTTCTTCGGCCCATTCTATTTTTTCGCACTCGGTCTGTGGAAGAAGGGGCTGTCGTTGCTTGCCATCGCGCTTGCGATCGCCGTCGTGGAAGTCATCTTCTCGGCCGTCACCGGCATCGATATTCCGCGGCCCGTCGATACCGGCCTCAATATCGCGATCGCCTTCGTCTTTGCCTTGTGTGTCAACTACGCCTACTACCTGAAAGAGGTAAAAGGCAGCCAGGGTTGGAATCCATTCGAAGGCATGCGAGCGTTCTAGGCGAATCACGGCGTGCCTCGATAATGGGGCACTGTCAGCCGTCAAGGTTTGAAACACTATCGTCGCGCGCCAACCTTGCCAATATGGCATGCCGTAGCTATCCGTATTCCATTCATACATATTTTTGAAACGTTTTCTTATGTCAGATTTAAGTCCACAGTAACAAACGTCGCTTGAGACCGGCTAACTGTCTCCGCCAATCGAGCCCGTCCTCTGAGCCACCCCATAGAAATACGCAAACGGCGAACTTACCCGGTCTTTGGGTAAGCGAAGGAATGCGCTTGCGCTTGAAAAAACACCCCCAGTTCGCGACAAATCACGCAGCAGCAAAGTAGCCGTCATTCCCGTTGCTTGTCATCGTATTGCATACACGCTCTCAAAGATCTTTCCAATTTTCGAATGGATAAGGTTTGAATATCCCGAGTGGCTGCAAACCACCGACCTGCCCAATACGACCATGGAGGTTTTGATGCGGCTTTTGCTCTCGAATGCATTTCTGTCGATAGTCAGCAACCCCGCCGATACGTCCTCGCTGACCGTGCGGGCAAGCCGGGCCGGAGATATTGAAACGGTGTTCGGCCAGGGCTTCGAGGTGGTGACATCGCCTGGCCACGTCTATCCGTTCCGCGCGTTCATCCCGCGCCGGATCGTCGCGGACACCATTGCCGCGCATGTCTTCCACATCAACTACGGCAAGTTCAGGGAAGCGGTAGTGGACGCGCCGCTGTACGACGTCTACACGAAGGTGTATGACGCCATGGTCGACCTGCGAGATAGTCCACAGCACGGCACGCCCCCACGCAACGGACTGGGTTCTCTTTGAGCGCCGTGGTCGTGCGACGCGCACTGCCTTACGCATCGCGCCACACGAATGACGTATGAAACGACGATCCGTCCAGCTCGCAAGCGATCAGCCATATCTGCGGGCGCGGTCGTATTTTCCGAATTTCCCCTTAATCAGAACGCCATTTGCAGTACGGAATACTGATATCTCTCGGTTTTATTACACCATCCAGTCAAAGCACGCCTAACGTTCGCCTCTCTCCGCTCACAAGTCGTAAGCCAGTTCTTACGCTGCTAGCATTTCAATCGTCGGGAGAATCGAATGCAACCGGGCAGCATCGCAGTCTGCACGGGTGCACCCAGCTTGCCCGGCGAGAAGACGGTAGTTGCCTCAAGTGTCGGGCTGCCCCACAAACATGGCGAGGACAAACGATGAGCGATACACCGCTGGAGCCTGGATGCGCAACGTCGCATGAGAAACTGACGGTGTTTTACGTGCAACCGCTCGTCACGCGTTATCGCGTCGAGGTTGTCGACTCCCTGAACCGGGCATTCAAGGTGCGAGTATTTGCCAGTTCGCCGGAAGTCGACCCGCGCGGGTTTTCGCGCGAAACGCCCACTTGCGACGAATTCGTGGTGACCGGCATCACCCGTATCTTTTCCGAGCGAGTCAAGCTTCAGACACGGGTCTTCGGACAGATCGTCCGCGTGCGTCCCGCTGCCGTCCTGATCTTTGCCGACATGCGGTATCTGTCGCTATGGCTCGCGCTGCTGGCCGGCAGGGCGCTCGGCGTGCCGGTGATCATTCATGGCCAGGGGCTCTACCGCAACGCGCAGCCGAGCCTGATGCGCAAACTCCGCTACCGCGCCGCGGTTGCACTCTGCACGCGCTATGTGTGCTATTCCGAAGGGTCGAAGCTGTCGCTCGCGCGCATCGGTTGCCCGAGCTCGAAGCTGGTCGTCGCAGACAATTCGTTGCGCGTCTCCCATACCGTCAGGCCAACCGAGAAGTCCGGCAACGAGCAAGGCGTGATGTTTCTGGGGCGCATGCGCGACGGTTCGAAAGTCGAATGCCTGATCGAGGCAGTCGAATCATTGCGCCGAAAAGGCCACGACATCGTGCTGCACCTGGTAGGCGACGGCAAACACGGCGAGCGGCTGCAGCGTACCTATGCGGACCGTCCTTACCTGGTGTGGCACGGCGCGGTGTTCGACGATAGCGAGATCGCCTCGATCAGCCGCGCCTGCCGGATAGGCTGTTATCCCGGCGACGCGGGTCTGAGCGTGGTCCACATGTTCGGCCTGAGCCTGCCACCGCTGATCCACGACCAACCGGCTTCGCACATGGGGCCCGAGCCCGAATACGTGGAAGACAACGCCACGGGGTTCCTCTACCGACGCGACGGCGGAGTCGAGGCGCTGACGACCGAGCTCGAAAAGATCTGGCTCCTGCCAGCGGACGAGATCCGGGCCATCAGCACGGGCGCGTTCTCCAAATATCAGCAACTCAACTCGCCCACCCTGGGCCAGCGTCTCGCCACCATTGTCGACAGCGCCATTCATCAATAACGCGCAGCGGACAAATCTCGTTGCGTGGGTCGACGGAGCGCTGAGTCACTCAGCGTGATGCCGCCAGCCGCCGTTCCTACAGAATGCAGCCAGCCTTTGGTCGGACTATCCCACTCCATCAACAGAGACACTGACAGCACCCCTTCAATCGACTCAATCGGAGTCCGAACATTCGAATTTATTGAGATGTAAAGACGTGTGATGATCGCGCCCGGCTTGCCGATAACGTGTTGCTTCAGCCTGCTGAAGCGCGCACGGGGAAAGCCAACAACAACACCCGCGCTTTCATTCCAACATCATGAGCAACTTTCTGTTCGACCTGGCCACGAACCTCGCGATTCTTGCGACGCTGCTGATCGCGTGTCATCTGTGCAATCTGGCCAGGCCCGACCTCGCGTTAAACGGCGGTTATATCTACGTCCTGCTGGCAGCAACAGCCCTGGTGTTCGATGCCACGCTGACCTTTCTCGTGTTCGCCGATGCGGCGAGCCGCTATGGACAATTCAGCACGCCGAGCGCGTTCGTCGAGCGTGCCTGCTCCTATACGCTTGCTTGCGCGTTGGCGCTTTACTTCGCACGATGCACGCGCATCCGCATGGAAAAGGCCAAAGCCGGTCACGCGCTGGTGATCCACACCTCGCCATACAGCGAGTCGCATCTGCCGATGTGATACCCGTCCAGTGACGCCGCCATAGCGTGGCCTTGGCGCCCCGCCGCGCGCCATCCCGCAACCGGAGCACGCGGCGCCCACGCAGCCAATCCTCCGTCAAGTCGTCAAGCCGGCGTCGCGATCACCCCGGACCAGCCTGGCAGGTAACGCGCCTCGGGGGTATGGGCGAGGGTCTTTGCCTGGTCGAGCGCCTTTGCAAAGTTCTTCGCAATCTTGCTCGCGGACACTCGCGGCCGCAGGAAGTCGGCCCACAGGAACTCGCTGAACGGCGTGGCGTCCTTCGCATAGCCGCCCGCATTGCGCAGCTCGCCGGCGAGACTGCGATAAGGGTCGTCGCTCATTTCGGTGACCACCTTCGGCAGATGTTCGTAGTCGTAGCGCGAGCCGTCTGCCCCAAATGGATGGACCCACTGGTTGTGCTCCATCATGCGCCAGAAAATGGTGAAATCGAGCCACGACAGGTCTTTGAGCACCATCACCTTCACTTCCTTGACGCCCTCTTCGAGCAACGCCCGGCCAAGGTGATGATGGTCGACGATGTAGTAACAGTGCTCCGGCCCGAGCACCGCAGGAAACGAGTGCGCATCGATCGCGGCGCTGCGCTCCTTCTTGTTCAGCGTCTTCCAGTGAGCCCGCTTGAGCGCGACCTCGCGATAGCCCACCGTCATCTGCGTGGGCCGCAATGCCGTGAGCTTTGCCGGGATGAAATGAATGTCTCTGTTCGGGACCATGGTCTGCCTCATCAAATCGTTAAAGACAATTTCGTTGAAAGCCATTTCGCTGAAAGCAATTCCGCGGGGAACGATAGCGCGAATTGCATACGCCGTTAATACCACCGATACATTTCGCATACCTGACAGGAATGGTCCTTGCGCAGGCGCGAGCCGTCAGCTATAACTGGCGAAGACCGAGAGTGAGAGATCGCGCCCGTCGTCGGGCATTGCAGGCGCTGTGTTGAATCGAAGCAGTTCGTCATCCGTCACACGCAACCGACTTGAGCGAGGGCATTTTGAATCTCGAAACCGTACGCATCTTCCTGATGACGCGAGGCATCGACCTCGGCACCAAAGTTCTCGGCGCGATTGTCCTATGGATTGTCGGCCGCTGGGTGATCGGGGTCATCACCGGCCTGCTGCGCAAGCTGCTCTCGCGCAACGGGCGCGTCGACCCTACCCTCGCGCACTACCTCGGCTCGATCCTCGGTGCCTTGCTGAACCTGCTGCTGATCCTTGCGATCCTGCAGGTCTTCGGAGTCCAGACCACCTCGTTCGCGGCGCTGCTCGCAGGCCTCGGTCTCGCCATCGGCACAGCATGGGGCGGCTTGCTCGCCCACTTCGCGGCCGGCATCTTCATGCAGGTGTTGCGCCCCTTCAAGGTCGGCGACTTCGTGATGGCCGGCGGCGTAACCGGCACCGTCCAGGAGCTGGGCCTGTTCGGCACCACGATCATCACGCCGGACAATGTCACGACGATCGTCGGCAACAACAAGATCTTCTCGGACACGATCTCGAACTACAGCGCGCTGCCGGTGCGCCGCGTCGAGCTGACGGCGAAGATCGCCAACGGAGTGGACCCGCTCGATGCGGCCAACCGGTTGCGAGCCGCCGTCGTCAAGATTCCTAACGTTGCGGACAGTCCGGCGCCGGATATCGAGGTGCTGTCGTTCACGCCGGAGGGGCCCTTGCTGTGCGTGCGTCCCTACACGCATACGAACAACTACTGGCAGGTCTATTTCGACACCAACCGCGCCATCATCGAAACCTTTCGCGAAGCGGGCTACCCGACACCGGAAACTCCATTGGTGCGCCGCGCCGCGACCTAGCGAACCCACGCCTCTCCCCTACCGGCCCGCCCTGCGCGGAGGGCCGGCAGGGCCATTTGCGTCGCTCGCCGAGGGCGAAAAAAAGCGGCGCCGCGATATCTCGCGGCGCCGCTTGTGTTTGCAGGGCCCTGACGACGGGCCCGATCGCCGCGCGCAGGCGGCTTGCTGACTGCTTACCGGCTGCCGGGCCCAGACTTCGCAGCCGCCGGCTTGCGCAGCATCTTCCACAGCGCGCCGAGCACCACCGGCACGACCGCCGCGCCAATCCCCACCAGCACGATCACGTTCAGGTACTGGCGAATGAACGGGATGTTGCCGAAGAAGTAGCCCAGCAGCACCAGCAGCAGCACCCAGAACAGCGCGCCCACGAAGTTGAACAGCTGGAAGCGGCTCAAGGTCATCTGCGACGCGCCGGCGACGAACGGCGCGAAGGTGCGCACCACCGGAATGAAACGCGCGAGCACGATGGTCTTGCCGCCGTGCTTCTCGTAGAAATTGTGGGTTTTCTGCAGCGCTGCGCGATCGAGGAAGCGCTCGAGCACCGGAATATGCGAATTGAACACCTTGGGTCCGATCGCCTTGCCGATCAGATAGTTGAGCGTATTGCCCCCCACTGCGGCCACGAGCAACAGCACGATCAGCAGACCGAGGTTCATTTCGCCGCTCGCGCAGAACGCGCCGCCGATGAACAGCAGCGAGTCGCCCGGCAGAAACGGCAGAACGACCAGCCCGGTTTCGCAAAACACGATCAGAAACAGCACGGCGTAGACCCACGCGCCGTATTGTTGAATGAAGACTCCCAGAAACTTGTCGATATGCAAAACAAGATTCACGAACTGCAGCAGCGTGTCCAAAAGCGTCCCTTATTGAGCGAGTGGCGTGAACGGCGGAAGCGGCGCGCCGTCATGACATGGTGAAATGGGCAACGATCCGAGCGCCCGAAGGCGCCGAAATTGACCGCGCCATGATACCGAAAGTGCCCGGCTGCGATAAAAAAACTGCGTACGCGGACGCACACCCGCCGCCGGTTGTCCGCAGCGACGGCTTGAGCCAACCGCCGGATTCCGATGCTCACCAGCCGGTTCGCCACGAATCGCTATAATTTCGCCATGTCCGAATTCTCCGAACCGCCCGTCGACGCCGCCAGCCAACCTGTGGCGCCAGTCCTACGTCCATTGCGGGCGATCCAGCCCTTGCCCGACCTGCTGATCAGCCAGATCGCCGCCGGCGAAGTGGTCGAACGGCCGGCCTCGGTCGTTAAGGAGTTGCTGGAGAACGCGCTGGACGCCGGCGCGCAGACGTTGCGCATCCTGCTCGACGAAGGCGGGGTCAAGCGCATTTCGATCACCGACGACGGCTGCGGCATTCCCGAAGCCGAACTCTCACTCGCGCTGATGCGCCACGCGACCAGCAAGATCCGCTCGCTCGCCGAGCTCGAAGCGGTCGGCACGCTCGGGTTTCGGGGCGAGGCGCTGGCGTCGATTGCCTCGGTGTCGGAGCTGTTCGTCACGAGCCGCACGGCCGACGCCCCCCACGCGGTGCGCATCGAAGCGCAAACCGGCGTGCTGAGCCCCGCGGCCGGCACCCAAGGAACGACCATCGAAGTGCGCGAACTGTACTTCAACACGCCAGCGCGCCGTAAATTCCTGAAAAGCGAGCAGACCGAACTCGGCCACTGCCTCGAGATGATCCGCCGCGCGGCGCTGGCGCGGCCGGACGTGGCGATTTCGGTGCTGCATAACGGCCGTGCGGTCGAGCACTGGAACGCGTCGGAACCGGCCACGCGCGTCGCAAAGATCATGGGCGAGACCTTTGCCACCGCCCATCTGCCGCTCGACGAATCGGCCGGGCCGCTGGCCGTCTATGGCTGCGCCGGCCTGCCGACCGCGAGCCGCGGCCGCGCCGACCAGCAGTATTTCTTCGTCAACGGGCGCTTCGTGCGCGACAAGCTGCTGACTCATGCCGTGCGCGCCGCATACGAGGACGTACTGCACGGCGAGCGCTACCCGTCGTATGTGCTGTTTCTCGATCTGCCGCCCGAGGGTGTCGACGTGAACGTGCATCCGTCGAAGATCGAGGTGCGCTTTCGCGATTCGCGCTCGATCCACCAGTTTGTCTTCCATGCCGTGCAGCGGGCTCTGGCGCGGCATGCGGGCGCCTCGCCGGAAGCCACGGCAGGCGGCCACGCGGCGCATCTCGAACCGGTCGCGGGCAGTCCGGCGTCGTTTGCGGCCACGCCGCTCGGCGGTCTGGCGAGCACAGGCGGGATCAGCGGTGCCGGTGGCATCGGCGGTGGAAGCGCAGGCGGTGGGGCCTTCGCAGGCGGCATGGCGGGTGCTGGAGGGAATGCCGGCGGCGGGTTTGGCGGCGCCCAGGCGGGCAACACCTGGCTGCGTCAGGCGCGTATGACGCAGGGCACGCTGCCGGTCGCGCAACCGTTGGCCCTTTACGACGCGCTGTTCGGGCGCAAGGATAACGGCATCGGCACCGCGCAGGGCGCGACCACGCTGGAGGCGCGCGATTCGGCCGCCGAGGCGCCGTCGTTCTTCGCGCCGCCGGGATCGGCGTCAGGCGGCCCGTCGTTTCATGCGTCGGACGAACAGCCGCTCGGCTTCGCGCTCGGCCAGATTCACGGCATCTATGTGCTGGCGCAGAACGCGCAGGGCCTGGTGATTGTCGACATGCATGCGGCACACGAACGGATTCTGTACGAGCAGTTCAAGAACGCGCTGGCTGACCGGGCGATTGCGGTGCAGCCGTTGCTGATTCCTCTGTCGATGCAGGCCGACCCGGTCGAGATCGGCACGGTGGAGGAAGAGCGCGACACGCTCGACGCGCTCGGCTTCGACCTTGCGGTGCTGTCTCCGACCACGCTGGCGATTCGCGCGGTGCCGGCGCTGCTCAAGGACGCCGACCTGCAGGCCCTGGCCCGTGCCGTGCTGACCGATCTGCACGCTTACGGCGGCTCGCGGGTGCTGACCGAACGGCAGCACGAACTGCTCGGCACGCTGGCCTGCCACCACGCGGTGCGCGCGAACCGGCGGCTGACGCTGGATGAAATGAACGCGCTGCTGCGCCAGATGGAAGCGACCGAACGCGCGGACCAGTGCAATCACGGACGCCCGACGTGGTATCAACTGACGCTGTCCGACCTCGACCGACTGTTCATGCGTGGTCAATGAGCGCGCGCATCGCGAGAAGGCTGCTGCGATCGCGCGCACCACTCACACCACTCACGCCATTCGTTCCGTACGCGCCACTCGCGCCGCGGACATGCCGGTCATGACGCAACCTACCCCCACACCGATTGCCTGCATACTGGGCCCGACTGCCTCGGGCAAGACCGCGGCGGCGCTTGCGCTGGCTGCGCGCAGGCCGGTGGAGATCATTAGCGTGGATTCGGCGCTGGTGTATCGGGAGATGGACATTGGGACGGCCAAGCCGACTGCGGAGGAACGGGCGCGGGTGCGGCACCATCTGATCGATATCGTCGACCCTGCCGATGCTTATTCGGCGGCTGAATTTCGCACGGACACCTTGCGGCTGGTGGGGGAGATTTCCGCGCGGGGGCGGGTACCGTTGCTGGTTGGCGGGACGATGCTGTACTACAAGGCGTTGACGCAGGGCCTGAACGACCTGCCGACGGCTGATCCTGAGATCCGCGCGGCGCTTGATGCGGATGCCTTGCGGGACGGCTGGCCGGCCTTGCATGCGCGGCTGGCTGCGGTGGATGCGGTGACGGCTGCGCGTCTGGCGCCGAACGATTCGCAGCGGATTCAGCGGGCGCTGGAGGTGTTCATGGTGACGGGGCAGCCGATGTCGGCCTTGTTGGCAGCGCCTACGCGTACTGACGATGCGGCGTTGCCGTGGCGGTTTGTGCCGGTGGCGCAGGAGCCTTCGGATCGCGGCGTGTTGCATGCGCGGATCGCGGCGCGGTTTGATGCCATGCTGGCGGGCGGGTTGGTGGAGGAGGTGGAGCGGTTGCGGGCGCGCGGGGATTTGCATCCTGGGTTGGCGTCGATGCGGTGTGTGGGGTATCGGCAGGTTTGGGAGTATCTCGATGGGGGGGGTGATTTTTCGACCATGCGTGATAAGGGGGTTTTTGCTACTCGGCAGTTGTGTAAGAGGCAGCTTACGTGGCTGCGGAGTATGCCGGAACGGGTTGTGGTTGATTGTTGTGCTCCGGACGCTACTGAGCGGGTTTTGCAGGTTGTTGAAGGGGTTATTGCTGGCTGATGTTTTTTTTGTCCTTTCTGACCGGGGTTTTGCCTGCGGCGCCTTGGTTTTGGCTGTCTTCTTCGGGTGTTGGCCTTTCCTTGCATTCTTAGCGGTCTATTTGCGTTGCCCCTGTGCGGGGCGGCACTTACTTTCTTTGCCGCCGCAAAGAAAGTAAGCAAAGAAAGCGGGCTCACACCGCTAGCTCTTAGGTGTCCACATCTTTTACATATCCGGAGTGGTCCGAGACGAGGGCCGCCCTCGCATTTCCCACGTTCGTGACACAGCACTCATCCACCCCACTCCGCACTACGTGCGTCGCGGATGGGTCTGCAAGGGAACCCCGTTTGCCATGGGAACCGGAAGAAGGTCGAGCCGACGAGGTACCGGGGACGCTCGCATGCAAAGCGCCCCGCCCCAACGGCGACAAGCCAGGATAGTTAGAATACCTACAGAATCCGCAGGAGGCGCCATACCCGACGGCGGGGCGCGCAGCGCAACGCTGGAACGGATGACAGCCTTGTCACTAACGTGGATGGTGCGAGGAAGGATCTTGTGTTGGGCCGTTCCCGGATGCAGACTGGGATGGCTCACTACGGGCTGGCGGTTGCAGCCCGCTTTCTTTGCGGCGGCAAAGAAAGTAGGTGCCGCCCCGCACAGGGGCGACGCAAATAGACCGATAAGAATGCAAGGAGAGGCCAACGCCATAGGCAAACAACCAACAACAAGGCGCCGCAGGCAAAACCCCGTCCGGAAGGACAAAAAAAACCTCAAACCACTACAGTCTGCGCCTCACCCTCAAGCGACTTCCGCACAGCCCCGATCGCCCAAACCTGCTCCCCGGCGGCAGCCAGCAAACCAATAGCCTTATCAGCATCCGCAGCAGCAACAACAACAACCATCCCGATGCCGCAATTAAACACACGGTGCATCTCAGCATCAGCCACGCCACCATGCTTCTGCAACCACGAGAACAACGGCGGCAGCGGCCAGGCCCGATGATCCAGCTCGGCAGTCAACCCATCACGCAAAACGCGCGGAATATTCTCCACCAGCCCACCGCCGGTGATATGCGCCATCCCCTTCACCGACACCTGCTCCATCAGCGAAAGCAAAGGCTTCACATAGATATGCGTAGGCGCCATCAACGCATCCGCCAACGACCGCCCATCAAAGTCAGCGTTCAGATCCGGCTGCGCCCGCTCAATAATCTTGCGCACCAGCGAGAACCCATTCGAATGGATGCCACTCGAAGCCAGACCCAGTACTACGTCGCCCGGGACAATCGTGCTACCGTCAATGATCTTGCTCTTTTCGACCGCGCCCACCGCAAAACCGGCCAGATCGTATTCGCCGTCAGGGTACATGCCCGGCATTTCCGCCGTCTCGCCGCCAATCAGCGCGCAGCCAGCCAGCTCGCAACCCTGCGCGATGCCCTTCACGACCGTCGAGGCCGTGCCGACATCCAGCTTGCCGCAAGCAAAGTAATCGAGGAAAAACAGCGGCTCAGCACCCTGCACCAGGATGTCGTTGACGCTCATCGCCACCAGATCCTGGCCCACCGTGTCATGCTTGTTCAGATGAAACGCCAGCTTCAGCTTGGTGCCGACGCCGTCCGTGCCCGAGACCAGCACCGGTTCGCGGTATTTCTTCGGCACCTCGAAAAGCGCGCCAAACCCGCCGATGCCACCCAGCACGCCGTCGCGCATCGTCTTTTTGGCAAAGGGCTTGATCGCGTCGACAAGGGCGTCGCCCGCGTCGATGTCCACGCCGGCGTCGCGATACGACAGACCTTGGGCCGAATCGGTTGAATGCTGGGCGGATTTCGGTTGATTCATGGGGAAGAGCTCGAAGGTCGGTAAAATGCGATTTTACCCGATGCCGACCCGAGTTGGCGCTTCAGCGCTTACTCGGGTCCCATACAGAGTTGCCGGCCAGTTGGCTGGACTTTCCCCTGCGCCAATCATCTGGGAACCGCACTTTGCAGCAAAACTCGTCATTTCTTACGCCGTATCAGCGCCAGGCTTTCATCTGGGTCGCCATCGCGCTCGGCCTCGGCATCCTGCTGTGGCTGCTCAGTCCGGTCCTCACGCCGTTCCTGCTCGGCGCCATCCTCGCCTACATCCTGCAGCCCGGCGTGGCGTGGATGGTACGGCGCCGCGTGCCGCGCAGCCTCGCCGCCCTGCTGATGATGCTGCTGTTCACCATCGCCCTGACCCTCATGATCCTGCTGGTGCTGCTGGTGATCCAGAAAGAAGGCCCGCAGCTCAAGCAGCAGGTGCCCGTACTGTTCGCCCACGTCAGCGCATGGCTGCAGCCCAAGCTCGCGCTGCTAGGCCTCGCCGATTCGCTCGATTTCGCCAGCATTCGCGACCTCGTCACCGGCCAGCTCGAAGGCAGCGCGCAAACCATCGCGCTGTACGCCTGGACCTACCTTCGCACCAGCAGTAACGTAATGATCACCGTGATCGGCAACGTCGTGCTCGTACCGCTCGTTCTGTTCTATCTGCTTTACGACTGGAACCGCATGCTCGCGCGCGCCGAAGGTTTCGTGCCGCGCCGCTGGCTCGACAAGACCGTGCAGCTCGCCCACGACATGGACCAGATGCTGTCGCAATACCTGCGCGGCCAGTTGCTCGTGATGGCCGTGCTTGCCGTGTTTTACGCCGTCGCACTGAGCATCGCCGGCTTCGAGATCGCGCTGCCGGTCGGCATTTTCACCGGCGTGGCCGTGTTCATTCCGTACATCGGTTACGCCACCGGCCTCGCGCTGGCGCTGCTCGCCGCGCTGCTGCAGTTCGGCGACTGGTACGGCTTCGGCGCGGTCGCCGTCATTTACGGGGTCGGGCAGATTCTCGAGAGTTTTTTCCTGACGCCACGCCTCGTCGGCGAACGGATCGGCCTGCACCCGCTCGCCGTGATCTTCGCCCTGCTCGCGTTCGGTCAACTGTTCGGCTTTTTCGGCGTGCTGCTCGCGCTCCCCGTCAGCGCAATCCTCTCGGTAGCCCTGCGCGAATTGCGGCAAGGCTATCTGTCGAGCACGCTTTACAAGAACTGACCATGAGCGAACCGGCTCCTGGCCGCCCCCATTTCCGGCTTCCACTACTGTGCTTCGTCAACTGACGCTCGATCTCGGCACCCCGCCGCCATCGACATTCGACAACTTCTTCGCCGGCGCCAACGCCGAGCTGGTCACGCGGCTGCGCGAGCTGGAAGGCGCGCTCGCCGCCGGTCCGGTGGCCGATCGTACCTTCTACGTGTGGGGCGAAAGCGGCAGCGGCCGGACCCATCTGCTGCAGGCGCTGATCCACGAGGCACAGCCCGGGCACGCCCGCTTTGTCAGCCCGCAAAGCAGTCTTGCAGCCTTTGCCTTCGACCCGCGCGTCGCGCTGTACGCCATCGACGACTGCGACGGCCTGTCCGGCGCGCAGCAGATCGCCGCGTTCAACCTGTTCAACGAAGTGCGGGCGCATCCCACCAGCGCGCTGGTGGCCGCGGGCAACGCGGCGCCCATCGGGCTCGCCGTGCGCGAGGACCTGCGCACGCGGCTCGGCTGGGGCCTCGTATTCCACCTCGCGCCGCTGGCCGACGAAGGCAAGGCCGCCGTGCTCAAGCACGCCGCCCGCGAACGCGGCATCGCGCTCGCCGACGACGTGCCGGCCTACCTGCTCACCCACTTCCGGCGCGACATGCCGAGCCTGATGGCGTTGCTGGACGCGCTCGACCGCTTCTCGCTCGAACAGAAGCGCGCGGTCACGCTGCCGCTCTTGCGCACGATGCTGGCGTCGCCTGCAGGCACCGAAGAACTGAGAACGGCAACCGTTTCACCCGCTTCAAGTAAAATGGGCCCCCATGGCTAATCTCGCTCTCTTCGACCTCGACCACACCCTCATCCCCACCGACAGCGACCACGAATGGGGCCGCTTCATGGTGAAGCACGGCATGGTCGACGCCGACAGCTTCGCGCGTGAAAACGATCGCTTCTTTGCCGACTACAAGGCCGGCAAGCTGGACATTCACGCCTACCTTATCGCCATGCTGACGCCGCTCGCAAAGTATTCGCGCGCGCAACTGGCCGAGTTCCACCAGATGTACATGCACGAGGTGATCAAACCCGCCATCGTGCCGGCCGCGCTCGAGCTGGTACGCCGGCACCGCGATGCCGGCGACCTGTGCTGCGTGGTCACCGCCACCAACGAATTCATCACCGGCCCGATCGCCGCCGTCTTCGGTGTCGACAAGCTGATCGCCTGCGAAGCTGAAACCGTGGACGGCCAGCCGCACTCCGACTACACCGGCCGTCCCACCGGCACGCCCAGCTACAAGGAAGGCAAGATCGTCCGTACCGAGGCATGGCTCGCTTCGCTCGGCAAGACATGGTCGGATTTCGAGCGCAGCTATTTCTACAGCGATTCGCACAACGACATCCCGCTGCTCCAAAAGGTCACTGACCCGATCGCGACCAACCCGGACGACACGCTACGCGCTCACGCGCAGGCAAACGGCTGGCGCATCCTCGAACTCTTTCAACCCACGTGATCAAAAAATTTATCCGCAAACTGTTCGGACAGGATCCGGCACCCGCTGACGACACCGCACCCTCCGAAGCAGACGAAGCCGCCCGCGCAAGCGCCGGGCACGACCGCGAGCGCAACGCCGCCAAGCCGCGCCGCAAGACGGCGCGCGACACCGGCAAGCCCGCGGCGCGCGATCCGGACGTGCCCGTCATCATTCCCGCGGACGTCCACGGCATCAACCCGGCGCTGATCTCGCGGAACGCCATTCGCGTCACCGAAGGACTGCAGCAGGCGGGCCACCGGGCGTTTATCGTCGGCGGCGCGGTGCGCGACCTGCTGCTCGGCATCGCGCCGAAAGACTTCGACGTCGCCACCGACGCCACCCCCGAACAGGTGCAGAAGCTGTTCCGCCGCGCGCGCATCATCGGCCGGCGGTTTCAGATCGTGCACGTGCAGTTCGGCCAGGAAATCATCGAAACCTCGACGTTCCGTGCGCTGGTCGATCCGCCCGCGGCCGACGCCGCTCCGCCGCGGCGCCTGAAGCGCGACGAGCTCGACCGCCGCACCCACGCCGTCGACGCCAGTGGCCGCGTGCTGCGCGACAACGTCTGGGGCGAGCAGCACGAAGACGCCACCCGCCGCGACTTCACGATCAATGCGATGTACTACGATCCGGCCACGCAAACCGTGCTGGATTATCACAACGGCATGGCCGACATGCGCGCCCGCTTGCTGCGGATGATCGGCGACCCGGCCACGCGCTATCGCGAAGATCCGGTGCGCATGTTGCGGGTGGTGCGGTTTGCCGCCAAGCTCGGCTTTGAGATCGAAGACGCCACACGCGCGCCGATCAAGGAAATGGCCGACCTGATCAACAACGTGCCGGCCGCGCGTCTGTTCGACGAAATGCTCAAGCTGATGCTGTCGGGCCACGCGCTCGCCTGCCTGACGCGTCTGCGCCAGGAAGGCCTGCATCACGGCCTGCTGCCATTGCTCGACGTGGTGCTCGAGCAGCCGCACGGCGAGAAATTCATCACGCTCGCGCTCACCAACACGGACAACCGCGTGCGCGCCGGCAAACCGGTCTCGCCGGGCTTCCTGTTCGCCACGCTGCTGTGGCACGACGTGCAGCAACGCTGGCAGGCCTTCGAGGCGCAGGGCGACTATCCGGTGCCCGCGCTGCACCGCGCAATGGACGACGTGCTCGACATGCAGACCGAGAAACTCGCCATCCACAAGCGCTTCTCGTCGGACATGCGCGAGATCTGGGGCCTGCAGTTGCGCCTCGAAAAACGCTCGGGCCGCGGTGCGCTGAAGCTGATGGAACACCAAAGATTTAGAGCGGGGTATGATTTCCTCCTGTTGCGCTGCGAATCGGGCGAACTCGATGAGTCGGTCGGTACGTGGTGGACGGAGTTCATCGACGGAGACGCTGCCGCGCGCGAGACATTGCTCACGCAAGGCGGGAAGGACCGAAGCCCCAAAAAACGGCGGAGGCGCAGCAGTGGCGCCAGGAACCGCCAGCCGGGCGACGGAATGGAGGGCGGCACGACAGTCGACCGCGCAGCAGACGACGTGAGCCAGGGCGGCTCGCACGAAGACTGACGCGGCCAGGCTTCTGGCCGTCGAACGATAGTCGCAGGAAGTTATGCCATGACGGTTGCTTATCTCGGCCTCGGCGCGAATCTCGGGGATGCGCGCCAGACCCTGAAAGACGCGGTGGTGTGCCTGGCCCAACAGCACACCATCACCGTGCTCGCCAAGTCGAGCCTGTATCGCACCGCCCCGATCGACGCCGGTGGCGACGACTACTACAACTGTGTCGTGAAGCTCGAAACGACCCTGCCGGTGCGGCATCTTCTGGCGCTGTGCCACAAGATCGAATCGCACTTCGGCCGCGAGCGGCCGTTTCGCAACGCACCCCGCACGCTCGATCTCGACATCCTGCTTTACGGCGATCACTCAATCGACGAACCCGATCTGATCGTGCCGCATCCGCGACTCACCGAACGCGCCTTCGTGCTGGTGCCGCTGACCGAACTCGCTCCGGATTTGACAATTCCCCAACGTGGCCGCGCCGACGCCTTCCTTGCCGCCGTCGCCGACCAGCGCATCGAAAGAATGAAATCGCCCTGCCAGTGCCCGGTGCTCAACGCGCTCGGCGGCAGCAACGACAGCACCAGCACCACCAAGGGCCGTTGCTCATGAACGCCACTCCGCTGACGGTCACAGCGCCGCAGCTGCGCCCGCCGTTCCGCTACATCGCGATCGAAGGGCCGATCGGTGTCGGCAAGACTTCGCTGGCGCGGCGCCTTGCCGAACGCTGGTCGATGCATCCGTTGTTCGAACGGCCGCAAGACAACCCGTTTCTCGAACGCTTCTATCGCGACACCGCCCGCTACGCCCTGCCTGCACAACTGCACTTCGCGCTGCAGCGCGCGCAGCAGGCCCAGGAAGTCGCGGCGATTCATGCTGCCGGCACGCCGCTGATCGCCGATTTCATGACGCAGAAAAACGAGATCTTCGCGCGCCTGACGCTGCCTGAAGACGAGTGGCAGTTGTATCGCGCGCTCTCGGCGCGGATCGATGCGCAAGCGCCGCGCGGTGCGGTGGGTGGCAATCCGGGCGCGGCGCCGGCACCGGATTTCGTCGTGTACCTGCAAGCCAGTCCGGAGGTGCTGTTTGCGCGCATTCAGAAGCGCGCGGTGCCGATGGAATTGCAGATCTCCGACGCGTACCTGCACGCCCTGTGCGACGCGTACAACGAGTTCTTCTATCACTACGACCGCACGCCGGTGCTGACGGTCAACGCCGAACATCTGAACCCGCTCGACTCGGACGCGGACCTTGCACTGCTCGTCGAACGCATCGGGACGATGCGCGGGCGCAAGGAATTCTTTGTCAAAGGCACGTCGCTCTGAGCGACGGCGCCCTCTTCTTTTTCCAACGGAATACCCCATGAGCTATTTGCAGGAAACGAGCCGGAACGCCATTACCGTCCCGAAACTGCAGGCAATGCGCGATGCGGGCGAGAAGATCGCCATGCTCACCTGTTACGACGCGAGCTTCGCTGCGCTGCTGGATCGCGCGGGCGTCGACGTGCTGCTGATCGGCGACTCGCTCGGTAACGTGCTGCAAGGCCAGACGACGACGCTGCCGGTCACGCTCGCTGAGATCGCCTATCACACTACCTGCGTGGCTCGGGCGCGGCCGTCGGCGCTGGTCGTCGCCGATCTGCCGTTCGGCACCTACGGCACGCCTGAGGCGGCCTTCGCCAGCTCGGTGGAGCTGATGCGCGCGGGCGCCCAGATGGTCAAGCTGGAAGGTGGCGAATGGCTGGCCGATACGGTGCGCTTTCTGGTCGAGCGGGCGGTGCCGGTGTGCGCGCACGTGGGCCTCACACCGCAGTCGGTGCATGCGTTCGGCGGCTTCAAGGTGCAGGGCAAGACGGAAGCGGGTGCGAGCCAGTTGCTGCGCGACGCGCGTGCCGTGCAGGACGCCGGTGCCCAGTTGATCGTGATAGAAGCGATTCCGACGCTGCTCGGCGCCGAAGCTACCAAGCAGTTGCGGATTCCGACCATCGGCATCGGCGCGGGCGTGGATTGCTCGGGTCAGGTGCTGGTGTTGCACGACATGCTTGGGATTTTCCCCGGCAAGCGGCCGCGCTTCGTGAAGGATTTCATGCAGGGCCAGCCGAGTATTTTTGCGGCCGTCGAGGCCTATGTGCGGGCGGTGAAGGACAGCTCGTTTCCGGGCCCGGAACATACGTTCTGAACTGGGCGTTTGGGGTGTGCGGCCGGATGGTGGGTGGTTAATCCGGTCTCATCCGGTCTCATCCGGCCACATACGGTCTCATCCGGCAAGACGCGCCGGCAACGCGCCCCGCAACGCGTTGCAGACTAGAAGCGCCTCGGCATTCAATACGTCGTCCCGCGTCAGCACGCGCTCTGCGGCGCCCAACGCGGCATCTTCCAGCAGCACGCCTCGCATCACACCAGGCAGCACGCCCGACGATAACGGCGGGGTCCACCAGCGCCCCGCCAGCTTGACGAACACATTCGAGCGACCGCCTTCGGTCAGTTCGCCACGCTCGTTGAAAAACAGCGTGTCGAACGCGCCGAGCGCCTCCGCGCTGCGCCAGCCGCGGTCGTATTCGGCGCGGCGAGTGGTCTTGTGATGCAGCAACGCGTCGCTCGTGTCGGTCGCGGCAAAACCGTGATCCGGTGCGAGCAGCACACCCACTTCGCCGTCTTGCAACGGTATCAGCGGCGCAGCGCTGATCTGTACCGCGCCGCTCCTGGCGAGGGCCAACCTGACGCGGTGCGGTGTCTGCGGCGGCAATGCATGGCACTGTGCGTCGAGACGCGCACGCAACTCCATTTCGTCGAATCCGAAGCCGAACCACGTGGCGCTCGCCGCAAGCCGCGCGAGATGGCGCGCAAGGTGCCGGACGCCGGCCTCGCGCGTTGCGTGCATGGTTTCGAACAGCTCGAAACCGGGATCGGCGTCGGTCAGGAAGCGGGCTTTCAATTGGCACTCCGCATGTTCGTCGGCAGCGACGCTGTCCAGTACGATCCCTGCGCCGACGCCCATGCTGCCGCGACGCGCGTGGCCGCTGCTTGCGGGGGCGTCGAGCGTCAGCGTGCGGATCGCGACGGACAGGCAGAAGTCGCCGCAGGTGCCTGTCGAATCCGCCGCATCGAGCCAGCCTATCGCGCCGGTGTACAGGCCGCGCGGCGTACTCTCGAGCGTCTCGATCAACTGCATCGTACGATGCTTCGGCGCGCCGGTGATCGATCCGCACGGGAACAGCGCGCGCAACACCTCGGCGAACGACGTCCGCGCGCGTAACCGCGCTTCCACCGTCGACGTCATCTGCCAGACGGACGCGTACGGCTCGACGGAGAAGAGCGCCGGCACCTTGACCGAGCCGGTCTCGGCGACGCGCGACAGATCGTTGCGCAGCAGATCGACGATCATGACGTTCTCGGCCCGGTTTTTCGGGTCGTTGGCGAGAAACTCCGCTGCGTGGCGGTCGGCAATGGGATCGTCAGGCGCCCGCGGCGCGGTGCCCTTCATCGGCCGCGCACGCAACGTCGCGCCCGCTTTCTCCACAAATAGCTCCGGCGAGCACGACAGCACCCAGCGCTCGCCCGGCAACGCGATCAACGCGCCATACGGCACCGGCTGCCGGGCCCGCAGACGCCGGTATAGCGCAGCCGGAGTACCGAACACGTCGAAGTCGAGCCGGTATGTGTAGTTGACCTGATAGGTATCGCCGATACGCAGCGCGTCGTGAATCGCGCCGATCGCCGCTTCGAATTGCGCCGGATCGACGCTCGCGCGAACGCCGGCCGTTCCCGCCACCGACGGCTGTGCCGCGTCGCCGTCGAGCTGCGCCAGCCATGCATCGGCTTCGTCACGCGAAAGCTTCGCGCATCGTTCGAACAATAAAAAACGCAGCGTGGCATCGCCACGCTGCGTTTTATACGACTGGAGTGATTCAGCACCGGACGGTGGTACGCCGCCCCCGGAGATGTTCCGTTCGGTCAAGGCGAGCCGCGACGTCCCAGATACACGCTCCTCCAGTACAAGCTGACGGCCGAACTCATAATCGCCCAGCACAACGGCATGCAGGCCGCCGCGCAGGTCGGCCGCCACCGCTTCGCACACTGCCTCGAGCGACGCCGCGCCGGCGCAAACCCTTTCGTGCACAAACGCCGTGTACAGACGGCTCGAGCGGCGCGCCGCCGTCGCGTCGCAATCGTCGAGCAATGCGAACACGGCGCCGCGATCATCCACCATCTTGCCTGCCGCCAACTTCAGACTGCGATTAATCGAAGAAGCTCTTCACGCGATCGAACCAGCTCTTGCTTTGCGGGCTATGACGCGCGCCACCCTCGACCAGCGACTTCTCGAACTGCTGCAACAACTCGCGCTGCGGCTCGGTGAGCTTGACCGGCGTCTCAACCTGGACATGCACGTACAGATCGCCGGCGATGCTCGAACGCAGCCCCTTGATGCCCTTGCCGCGCAGACGGAACGTCTTGCCCGACTGGGTGCCTTCGGGCACGGTGAAGCTCGCGCGGCCCGCCAGCGTCGGCACTTCGATCTCGCCGCCGAGTGCTGCCGTGGTGAACGGAATCGGCATCTGGCAATGCAGGTCGTCGCCGTCGCGCTCGAACACCGAGTGCTGCTTGATATGAATCTCGACGTACAGGTCGCCCGACGGACCGCCGTTGATGCCCGGCTCGCCGTTGCCGGCCGAGCGGATCCGCATGCCGTCGTCGATGCCTGCCGGAATCTTCACTTCCAGCGTCTTGGTTTCCTTCACCTTGCCCGCGCCGTGGCAGTGCAAGCAGGGATCGGGAATGTGACTGCCGGTGCCATGGCACTTCGGGCAAGTCTGCTGGATGCTGAAAAAGCCCTGCGACATCCGCACCGAACCCGAGCCGTTACAGGTCGGGCAGGTTTCGGGCTTGGTGCCGGGCTTTGCGCCCGAACCATGACAGATTTCACACGATACCCAGCTCGGTACGCGAATCTGCGTGTCGTAACCGTGCGCGGCCTGTTCCAGCGTGATTTCCATGCTATAGCGCAGATCGGCGCCACGATAGACCTGCGGACCGGCACGGCCGCCGCCGCCGCGTGCGGCGCCGCCGGCCGCCTGGCCGAAGATGTCGCCGAAAATATCGCCGAATGCATCGGCAAAGCCGCCGAAGCCCTGGGCGCCGGCGCCGCCCATGTTCGGGTCGACACCCGCATGGCCGTATTGGTCGTACGCGCCGCGCTTCTGCGAGTCCGACAGCATTTCATAGGCTTCCTTCACCTCTTTGAAATGCTCTTCCGCATCCTTGTTGCCCGGATTGCGGTCAGGGTGATGCTTCATCGCAAGCTTGCGATAAGCCTTCTTGATTTCGTCGTCGCTCGCGTTCTTTGCGACGCCCAGAACCTCGTAGTAATCCCGTTTCGCCATATCGGTTCAACGCCCTCCGCGCAGCAAGGCGCGGCGGCTCCTCTTGAATGCTGGAGTCTCACGACTCGTCCGGCCGCTGCTCGCTCCTCGTTTGCACGATTTGAGCAACGCCCTCCATAAAACAAATGTGCCCGGAGAGCCCAAAAGGCTCACCAGGCGCGATAACCGCTTTGCAGGTTCATGCCCCCGGAGACGGGTGCAGACCGTTTTGCAGCCGAGCCGCACACATTGCTGTGTGCGGCTTTACGGTCAAATGGCGACCTGGCTTTAGTCCTTCTTGACTTCCTTGAACTCGGCGTCGACCACGTCGTCTTCCGGCTGGCTCGCGCCTCCGGCCGAGGCACCGCCTGCGGCACCCGCGGCACCGGCCGCAGCGCCTGCTGCACCCTGGGCAGCCTGCATGTCGGCGTACATCTTTTCGCCGAGCTTCTGCGAGGCCGTTGCCACGACTTCGATCTTGGCTTCGATCGCCGCCTTGTCGCTCGAACCGCTCTTCAGCGTGTCTTCGAGGTCCTTCAGCGAGGCTTCGATCTTTTCCTTCTCAGCCGCTTCCAGCTTGTCGCCGTATTCGGTGAGCGCCTTCTTCGTGCTGTGCACCAGCGCGTCGCCCTGGTTGCGGGCATCGGCCAGCTCACGCAGCTTGTGATCTTCTTCCGCGTTCGCTTCTGCGTCCTTCACCATCTTTTCGATTTCGGCTTCCGACAGACCCGAGTTCGCCTTGATGACGATGCGGTTTTCCTTGCCGGTGGCCTTGTCTTTCGCGCCGACGTGCAGGATGCCGTTCGCGTCGATGTCGAAGCTCACTTCGATCTGCGGCACGCCGCGCGGGGCCGGCGGAATGCCTTCGAGGTTGAACTCGCCCAGCAGCTTGTTGCCGGCTGCCATTTCGCGTTCGCCCTGGAACACCTTGATCGTGACGGCGCCCTGGTTGTCGTCCGCCGTCGAATACACTTGCGCGTGCTTCGTCGGGATCGTGGTGTTCTTGTTGATCATCTTCGTCATCACGCCGCCGAGCGTTTCGATACCGAGCGACAGCGGGGTCACGTCGAGCAGCAGAACGTCCTTGCGATCACCGGACAACACCTGGCCCTGAATCGCGGCGCCCACGGCCACGGCTTCGTCCGGGTTCACGTCACGGCGCGGTTCCTTGCCGAAGAATTCCTTAACCTTTTCCTGCACCTTCGGCATACGGGTCATACCGCCGACGAGAATCACGTCGTCGATTTCGCCAACCTTCACGCCCGCGTCCTTGATCGCCAGACGGCACGGTTCGATGGTGCGTTCGATCAGTTCTTCCACCAGCGCTTCGAGCTTCGCACGCGTGATTTTCAGGTTCAAGTGCTTCGGACCCGACGCGTCTGCCGTGATGTACGGCAGGTTGATTTCGGTCTGCTGGCTGGACGACAGTTCGATCTTCGCCTTTTCAGCCGATTCCTTCAGGCGTTGCAGCGCGAGTACGTCCTTCGACAGGTCGACGCCTTGCTCTTTCTTGAACTCGCCGATGATGTAGTCGATGATGCGCTGGTCGAAGTCTTCGCCGCCGAGGAACGTATCGCCGTTCGTCGAGAGCACTTCAAACTGCATTTCGCCGTCAACGTCGGCGATTTCGATGATCGACACGTCGAACGTACCGCCGCCGAGGTCATACACGGCAATCTTGCGGTCGCCCTTTTCTGCCTTGTCGAGGCCGAACGCGAGCGCAGCTGCGGTCGGTTCGTTGATGATGCGCTTGACTTCCAG
Organism: Paraburkholderia sp. GAS38; assembly: GCF_050434965.1. Taxonomy (NCBI): domain Bacteria; kingdom Pseudomonadati; phylum Pseudomonadota; class Betaproteobacteria; order Burkholderiales; family Burkholderiaceae; genus Paraburkholderia; species Paraburkholderia sp. GAS38. The sequence continues at coordinate 314,525 of NZ_JBNDJO010000005.1, forward strand.
ACCGGCGATGCGGCCTGCGTCTTTGGTAGCCTGGCGCTGGCTGTCGTTGAAGTACGCGGGAACCGTGATCACCGCTTCGGTGACCGGCTCGCCGAGGTAGTCTTCAGCGGTCTTTTTCATCTTGCGCAGCACTTCCGCCGAGATTTGCGGCGGAGCGAGCTTCTGGTCGCGCACTTCGACCCAGGCGTCACCGTTGTCGGCCTTGACGATCTTGTACGGCATCAGGCCGATGTCTTTCTGCACTTCTTTTTCTTCGAAGCGGCGGCCGATCAGGCGTTTGACCGCGTACAGCGTGTTCCTCGGGTTCGTGACCGACTGACGCTTCGCAGGCGCGCCGACGAGAATTTCGCCGTCTTCCATGTAAGCGATGATCGACGGCGTGGTGCGCGCACCTTCCGAGTTCTCGATCACCTTGACCGAATTGCCTTCCATGATCGCCACGCACGAGTTGGTCGTGCCGAGGTCGATGCCGATGATTTTGCCCATTTTTACTAATCTCCTGACTTTGATCGCTGCGGAAAGTGCCTTGTGCCCATCTGGCGGCAAGGCACGCCGCCTTCAATTCATACCTGCACTCAACATAAGTGCGTCCGCATCGTTTTCAAGACCTTGAATGCAATGCGGTCTTTAATTTTTTTCAATCTCCTGCTGCTTCGGGATTGGCGAGGCAAGCTTCGCCCGCACCTTCTCCCGCGCGGCTGCCACCGCTGCCTCGAACTGCCCGAGGCCGTGCCAGCCGGTTGCCCGGCCAAGCCGCTTGCCATGGTGAAAGAAGAACCACGTCGGCACGCCGTGCAACATGAAGCGGCGGCCCAGCTCGCGGTGCGCGTAGACGTTGCTGTGAAACCATTTGAGCCCGAGCGCGCGAATCGCCTCGGGCTGCGCCAGCATCGCCTTCTTCGCTATTTCACAGTTAAAGCAGTCCAGCCCCCAGAAGAACACCACCGCCAGCTCATCGCCGGCCGCCTCGAGTCCGGCGTCGAACGACTCCGCGCTCAGTTCCTGCATCTCGAACACGGCAAAAGCCGTGGCGTCGACGGGAAGGTTGGCCATAGTAACGGCGTGCCGGCCTTGGCGGCTCTTAAACGCAACCGGGCGCTTACTTCGGCTGTGCGACGGTGACGAGCGCCGGACGCAGCACGCGGTCGGCAATCACATAGCCCTTTTGCAGCACGGAAACGACCGTGTTCGGCTCCTGCTCGGCCGGCACCATGGAAATAGCCTGGTGACGATGCGGGTCGAACTTCTCGCCGGCCGGAGGATTGATCGCGGCCACGCGACCTTTCTCGAGCGCCCCGTTCAACTGACGCAGCGTCAGCTCGACGCCTTCGCGGACCTTCTGCAGGTCGTCCGACGAGTGGGCAACGGCGGCCTCGAGACTGTCGACCACCGGCAGCAGATGCTCGGCAAAGCTTTCGATCGCAAACTTGTGGGCCTTGGTGACGTCTTCCTGCGCACGGCGGCGCACGTTTTCGGTCTCGGCCTTCGCACGCAGGAAGCTCTCCTGCAGCTCGGCAATCTTCGCTTGCGCTTCGGCCAGCGCGGCCTCGACGCCGGCCGGCGCGGCAGCGCCCGGCGCAGCATCAGCCGGGTTCGCGTCGGGCTGAAGCGCGGCGGCCTCGGCGGCCTGGCGCGCGGCTTCTTCGGCGGGCGTGGGATTCTGGCTCGTCGGGTTCTCTTGCGTGTTTTCCATGTCGCTGAAAGTCGTTAGAAAGTTAAAGCCAAGGGCGGCCGCATGGTGTTCGCGGGGGCTCGTTCGCGCGTTGCAAAAACACGACACAGACCACCGCTCATCGTTCGATAAGTTGGGGACCTAAAGCACGATTTCAAGCGGTCAAAACGACCTTTTTGCACCGCAGCAGTGCGGGAGAAATGCCTGGTTACAACCATTACTCTGACTTCATGAGAATGAGATTGAGTGGGGTCGAGGACTGACCTAAACTGCAGATGTCCGCCGGAAAAGGCACGTTTACCCTAGCCCGGTATATACCACTTCAATTCACTCACTACGCGCGTTCGTTCAGCACCTTTCGGGGGAGTACCGTGAAACTGACCTTCGCAATATCCGTGGTCGCCTTGGTGCTCATCGCGGGAACCACGACCATCTGCATGTCCGGGGCCGTCAACGACAGCACGACCGAGTATGGCGGCGTGCATGCCACAATGGAACAGCTGTTCAATCCCCACCTGAAAGTTTGTCGATAGTGCGCCGGTCGCGCTTGGTAGGACGCCCGTGCAAGGCGGCCGCCGGTTCGCGATACGTCTTGCGCCGCTCCTGTTCCACCTGCCGCTTTACCTTGCTGTCCTCGGTTTCCGCGTAAAGCGTTTGCGCCACGCTGGCGGGCCCGCGCACATCGCACATGCCCAGCACCTCGACCTGCCAAACGATCCTTTCGATCTCGACTTCAACGAGATCGCCGACCCGCACGTCCTTTGCCGGCTTGACCGTGGCCCCGCCGATACGCACATGGCCTTTATCGACGGCATCCGCCGCCAGCGAGCGCGTCTTGAAGAAGCGTGCAGCCCAAAGCCATTTGTCGATGCGCAGACGCGCACCCGGTTCGGTTGAAATCCTGTAGTTCATCGATCAGTCCGGCGCCCTAAGCGCGTTCCCTAAGCGCGTTGAAACAAGGCCTCACGCCTCCACCACCCCTTGCAGCGAAGCCGCCTGCACCGGCCAGCCCTGCAGATTCTGCGCGACGATCTCACCAAGCGCGGCAATCCACGCCTGCGAGGCGTTCAGGCAAGGAATCCGGTGAAACTCCTTGCCGCCGGCGTGAACGAACTCGTCGCGAACCTCCATGCCGATTTCCTCGATCGTTTCGAGGCAGTCAGCGGTAAAACCCGGACAAAACACGTCGGCCCGACGGACACCCGCGGCGCCCAGTTCCTTGAGCGTCGGCGCGGTGTAGGGCTGCAGCCATTCGGCCTTGCCGAAGCGCGACTGAAACGTAATGCGGCATTCGACCGATGTCAGCTCAAGCGCCTGCATCAGCAGCGCCCCGGTTTGCTGACACTGGTCGTGATACGGATCGCCCAGATCGAGCGTGCGCTTGGGCACACCGTGGAAGCTCAGCACCAGCTTGTCGCCTGCTGCGAAATCCGGACGGCCGTGAGCGTGCCAATACTGGTGCACCTGCGCCGCCAGCGCCGCGATATAGGCCGGATGATCCGCATATTGGCGGACGGTGCGGATTTCCAGCTGGTTGCGCATGCGCCCAAGCGCCGCAAATGCGGCGTCGAAAGCCGTGGCGGTGGTCGACGACGAGTATTGCGGATACATCGGCACGAGCAGCACACGTTCCGCACCGGCCAGCTTGAGCTGGTTCAGCATGTCCGGAATGCCCGGCATGCCATAGCGCATGGCGTAGTCGACGAGCACCGTGTAGTCGTTCGCCTGCAGCAGATGCCGCAACCCTTCCACCTGCTTCTCGGTGAACACGCGCAACGGCGAGCCTTCCGGCGTCCACACCGCGGCATACTTGCGCGCCGACGAGCGCCCGCGAAACGGCAGGATCAGGAGCCGCAAGATGACCTGCCAGACGGCGGCGGGAATCTCGACCACCCGTGGGTCCGACAAAAACTGCGCGAGGTAGCGCCGCACGGCCTTCGGCGTTGGAGCGTCGGGCGTGCCCAGATTGATCAGCAACACCGCAACACGATGGGCTGTGGCGGGCTGAGATGGCCGCTCGAGGTCGAAACGCATAGGCAACAGGGCTAACCGCTTAAGGCGGGAAATCGATTCAGGTGAAACTCATTATAGCGGCGCGATCCGCCGCCGATACCTGGCCATTCGGCCAATTGGCAAGCTCCGCGCCGCCAGGCATCATTACCGGCATGACGTTGCGGACGTTGACCGGCGGTCGGTTGCAGGCAGTGGCAGTCGCAATGGCATCGGCCGCCGCGCCTGGCGACAGGCGGTTGCTATTGCTGGCTCAGCGTCAACGAAAGCAGACGCGCCGTAATGTCGACGATCGGGATCACGCGGTTATAGGCCATCCGCGTCGGTCCGATCACGCCGAGCGTGCCGACGATCTTGCCGTTCACTTCATACGGTGCGGTCACCACGCTCATTTCTTCGATCGGCACGAGATTCGACTCGCCGCCAATGAAAATCTGCACGCCCTGGGCGTGACTCGACACGTCGAGTAACTGAAGGAGGCTGGTCTTTTGGTCGAATACATCAAACAGCTTGCGCAGCCGCGCCATGTCGGAAGACAGGTCGGCCACTTCGAGCAGATTGCGCTCGCCGGAAATCAATACGGTCTCGCCGGTGTCGGCTTCGTCGGTGCTGGCGGTGACGGCCGCGTGCATCAGCGTAGTCATGTCGCCGCGCAGTTCGTCGATCTCTTCGCGCAGGCGTCGGCGCACCTCGTCGAAGGACAGGCCGGCGAAGTGTGCGTTGATGTAATTGGAGGCTTCCACCAGTTGCGACGGCGAAAAGTCGCGCTGCGTCGCCATGATGCGGTTCTGCACGTCGCCCTCGGGCGTGACGATGATCAGCAGAATGCGCTTGTCCGACAGGCGCATGAACTCGATCTGCTTGAACACATGGCTGCGCCGCGGCGTCAGCACCACGCCGGCAAACTGCGACAGGCTGGACAGCACGCTGGCCGCCGCCGCCACGATCTTCTGCGGCTCGCCCGCCTGCAAGGTGGTCTTGACGGTACGGGTGACGGCTTCTTCGTCCGCGGCGGACTCGACCGTGAGCATGGTGTCGACGAAAAGGCGGTAGCCACGCGGCGTCGGAATGCGGCCCGCCGAAGTATGCGGACTGATTACGAGCCCCAGCTCCTCCAGATCGGACATCACGTTGCGGATGGTCGCCGGGCTCAGTTCGAGGCCGGAATAGCGGGACAATGTGCGCGAGCCGACCGGCTGACCCTCGGCGATATAGCGCTCGATCAGCGTTTTGAGGAGGGTTTGTGCGCGAGGATCTAGCATGACGGAAAATTTTAGCTTAATGACGCAACAACCGCGAGCGCTAACAATACCACTCGGTTCCGCGCGGGTCTCCCCGCGGACCTGGCAGGTAAGGCAGCGCCCCGCCCAGGCCGGGCGCCCGTGTGGCCCGGACGGTTCTTTTCAGTCCCCACCTATGGTGTAATGCCGGCATGCAAGTTACCAGCCAGTTCAAGACCGTTGCGCTAGTCGGGCGCAACAATACGCCAGGCATCGGCGAGCCTCTGACCGCGCTCGCCTCGTGCATCGCCAGGCGCGGCTTCGACGTGGTGTTCGAAGCGGACACCGCCGCGGAGATCGGCATCACCGATTACCCGGCCCTGCGCCCCGCGGAGATCGGCGCGCGCGCCGACGTCGCCGTGGTGCTCGGCGGCGACGGCACGATGCTCGGCATCGGCCGCCAGCTCGCGCCGTACCGCACGCCGCTGATCGGCATCAACCATGGGCGCGTCGGCTTTATCACCGACATCCCGATTTCCGACATGCAGGAAATCGTCCCGCTGATGCTCAGCGGCCACTTCGAGCGCGAAGAGCGCACCCTGCTCGAGGCGCGCATCATGCGCGACGGCAGCCCGATCTACCACGCGCTGGCGTTCAACGACGTGGTGGTGAACCGCAGCGGCTTCTCGGGGATGGCGGAACTGCACGTTTCGGTCGACGGCCGCTTCATGTACAACCAGCGCTCGGACGGGCTGATCGTCGCCACGCCGACCGGCTCGACGGCCTATGCGCTGTCCTCGTCGGGGCCGATCCTGCATCCGCAGTTGCAAGGCATCGTGCTGGTGCCGATCGCGCCGCACGCGCTGTCGAACCGGCCTATCGTGCTGCCGGACGACTCCAAGGTCAGCATCCAGATCGTGGCGGGGCGGGACGTGAACGTCAATTTCGACATGCAGTCGTTCACCGCGCTCGAACACAACGACACCATCGAAGTTCGCCGCTCGCGCCACACCGTGCCGCTGCTGCATCCGGTCGGCCATAGCTATTACGCGACGCTGCGCAAGAAACTTCACTGGAACGAATACCCGTCGCACGAAGACGACATCAAGCCCTGAGCGGATCGCCCCAGCCGGTAACCCACGCCCACCAGACGACCCCATGCTTCGCCACCTCTCGATACGCGACTTCGTCATCGTCGCCGCGCTCGATCTTGAATTCGACAGCGGCTTTACGGTTTTTTCAGGCGAAACAGGCGCCGGCAAGTCGATCCTGATCGACGCCCTGGCATTGGCGCTCGGCGCCCGTGCCGACGCGAGCGTCGTACGTACCGGTGAGGCACGGGCCGACATCACTGCGGAATTCGAAACCCATGCGCAGCTCGAGCACTGGCTCGACCAGCAGGCGCTGGCCTCGGCCGCCGCCGCAGGAGCCGACGACCCGCACGGCAGGACCGTCATGCTGCGACGCGTGGTCGACGCGAACGGCCGCTCGCGCGCCTTCATCAACGGCACGGCGGCGACGCTCGCACAACTGCGCGAGGTCGGCGAAATGCTGGTCGACATTCACGGCCAGCACGCCCACCAGTTGCTGATGCGCCCGGACGCCCAGCGCGAGCTGTTCGACACCCACGCCGGACTGATCGACAAGGCAGGCGCCGTGGGCCGCGCCTGGCGCAACTGGCGCGACAAGGTGCAAGCCATCGAACTCGCCAGGACGCGCGACCGCGAGTTGCAACTCGAGCGCGAACGCCTCGCATGGCAGTTGGCCGAGCTCGACAAGCTCGCCCCGCAGCCGGGCGAATGGGAAGAGGTCAACGCCGAACACAACCGCCTGTCGCATTCGGCCAACCTGATCGACGGCGTCCAGGGTGCGCTCACTGCGCTATCCGAGTCGGACGAGGCGATGATCACGCATCTCGCCTCGATCGTCTCCAAGGTACGCGACCTCGCGGAAATCGATCCGGCGCTGAACGACGCCCTCGCCGCCCTTGAACCCGCCGAGATCCAGTTGCAGGAAGCGGCGTATTCGCTGAGTCACTATGCGCAGCGGCTGGAGCTCGATCCCGAGCGCCTTGCCCAGATCGAGAAGCGCGTCGACGCGCTCCATTCGGCCGCCCGCAAATTCCGCTTGCAGCCGCAGACGCTGCCGGAGGAACACGCCGCGCGTCGCGCGCAACTGGCCGCTCTCGATGCCGCCGCGGATCTGGACAGCCTGCATGCCGCCGAAGTCAAAGCGAAGGAAGCCTATCTCGCCGAGGCCAGGCAGCTATCGAAAGCACGCGCCAAGGCCGCCAAGGCACTGGGCTCGGCGGTCACCACGGGCATGCAGGAACTGTCGATGAAAGGCGGCAGCTTCGAAGTCGCCCTCATGGCACTGCCGGATGGAGGCCCGCACGGGCTGGAACAGGTCGAGTTCCGGGTGGCGGGCCACGCGGGCGTGCCGCTGCGGCCGCTCGCCAAAGTCGCCTCGGGTGGCGAGCTGGCGCGGATCAGCCTTGCGCTCGCCGTGATCGCCAGCGCCGCCAGCCCCACCCCCACACTGATCTTCGACGAAGTGGACACCGGCATCGGCGGTGGCGTCGCGGAGGTGGTCGGACGCTTGCTGCACCAGCTCGGCCGCGCCCGCCAGGTGCTGTGCGTGACCCATTTGCCGCAGGTCGCCGCGCGCGGCGACCATCACTTCCAGGTGGCAAAAGCCGCCAACGGCAAGGGTGGGACGGTCAGCAGCGTCACGCCGCTCGACAAGGCAAGCCGGGTCGAAGAAGTAGCGCGCATGCTCGGCGGGCTGGAGATCACCGCCACGACGCGCAAGCACGCCAAGGAAATGCTGGCAGCGTAAGAGACGCCATCACACAGGGGCTGCGGGCCGTGCCGACACCACGGCGAGGCGCCCCGATACACTGCGGGCCGTCCCACTACCAGAGCCAGAGCGGCCCCTCGCCCGTATTCACAGGTTTCACCGAGCAAATCCGCACAGCACGCTCCAAGCCTTCAGCGCCCCGAGCCCCGAGCCGGCCAGGCCCCAACCCTCACCCGAACACCCGTTGCCACAACGCCAGCACCGCCTGGCGCTCCGCTTCGACGGCGGCCGGCTCGACGCGCGCCTTCTCCATGCCGTCGAGCCTCAGCTTGTGCTGCAACTTGCGGTAAGTGCGATACGCCGCGCCCACCGTCTCGGCTTCCTCCTCGCTCATCATCCCGAAGCGCGACACCTCGCGTAGCAGCGCGATATTGCCGGTATTGCGGATCAACTCCGGATCGCGCGCCGCGTGCAGCAGCACCCAGTATTGAACGGTGAACTCGATATCCACCATCCCGCCGCGATCGTGCTTCAGATCGAACAGTTGGGTCCGGTTCGGATGCCCGGCCTCCACCCGCTCGCGCATCTCGACGATCTCACGCGCGAGCGGCCCTGCCTCGCGCGGAGTGGTCAGAACCTGCTCGCGGATCGCCTCGAACTTCGCGCCGATCTCGGCGTCGCCCGCGCAATAGCGCGCCCGCGACAGCGCCTGGTGCTCCCAGACCCATGCGGTATTCGCCGCGTCGCCTTCGCGCAACTGGTAACGCCTGAACGCGTCCAGATCCGTGACGAGCAGCCCCGACTCGCCATTCGGCCGCAGCCGCAGGTCGACGTCGAACAGCGTGCCCGCGCCCGTGGCCATCGTCAGACAGGTGATCAGGCGCCGCGTGTACATGGCGTAGATCTCCGCTGCGTTCTCGTCGGCGTCGTCGTAGAGGAAGATCAGGTCGAGGTCCGACGCGTAGCCCAACTCCTTGCCGCCCAGCTTCCCGTACGCGATAACCGCAAAGCGCGGCACCTCGCGGTGGCGTCGGGCCAACTGGTTCCAGACGGCTTCGAGCGTGACGTCGAGCACGGCATCCGCGAGCTCCGAGAGCCGGTCGCTCACATGTTCGACGCTCAGCTTGCCGGCCAGATCGATCAGCAGAATGCGGAACACTTCGGCCTGATGGGCATGGCGCAACAGATCCATCTGCTGTTCGACGCCGTCCGCCGCGGCGAGCCGCAAGCGCAGGGTGCGCTTGAATTCGGGCCAGTCGAACGGGCTCGCAATCGCTTCGTCGTCCAGCAGTTCGTCGAGCAGTTGCGGATGGCGGATCAGATAGCCGGCCGCCCAGTGCGAGGCGCCCAGCACCGACAGGACCCGGTGCAGCGCTTGCGGATACTCGGTGAGCAGCGCCAGATAGGCGCCGCGGCGACTCACGGCTTCGAGCAGGTCGAAGAAGCGCGCCACCGTATCGCCGCGCCGCGCCGGCGGCTCCAGCGTGCGCGCGGCTTCGAGCGCGCGTTGCGCCACGATGTCGAAGCGCTGCCGGCTGCGCTCGGCGAGCCCCGCGTAACGCGACGATTGCCAGAGGGCGCGCAGCCGCGCGAGCAGTTCGGCCGGCTCGGCAATGCCAAGCTCGACGAGGCGCGCCTGCAAGGCAACGTCCGCGCTATCGTCGGCCAGCGCGCTGCTCCACACCCACACCGCCGCGCCGTCCTCCGGCGCGCCGCAGCCGTCGCGGCCCGTCACCTTGTCGGCGAAGATCTGATCGAACTGCTGTTCGACCAGCTCGCGGTGCGCCTCGAGTTTCACCATCAGCGCCGCATAGTCGTCGAAGCCCATGGCCTGCGCCAGCGCCGCGCGCTCCTCCGGGTCGACCGGCATCGCGTGCGTCTGCGCGTCGTTGCGATATTGCAAGCGGTGTTCGAGCTCGCGCAAAAAACGATAGGCCTGCGAAAGCTTCACGCACACGGTCGGCGCAAGCAGGCCGTGCGCCGCCGCGTGGCGCAGCACGGCGAGCGTCGGCCGCACGCGGAAACCCGCATCCTGCCCGCCACGAATCAACTGGAACACCTGCGCGCTGAATTCGATCTCGCGAATGCCGCCGCGGCCGAGCTTGATGTCGTCGGCCTTGTCGGGCCGCATCGAGGCGCGGCGTTGCGCTTCCTGGCGGATCTGCAGATGCAGCGCACGGATCGCGCTGATCACGCCGAAGTCCAGATAGCGGCGGTAGATGAACGGCAGAACGATTGCATCGAGCTGCTTCGACAGCCGGCGCGCGGCGTCGCTGCCGCGCTCGGATACGAGCCGCCCCTTGATCCAGGCATAGCGCTCCCACTCTCGGCCCTGCACGTAAAAATACTCTTCGAGCATGCCAAGACTACACACGAGCGGTCCCGAATCGCCATTCGGCCGCAAGCGCATGTCGACGCGAAACACATAGCCATCGGCGGTGACTTCGGCCAGCGCGGCGATCAGGCGTTTGCCGAGGCGGGTAAAGAAGTCCTGCGTGGCAATCGGCGAGCGCTGGCCGCCGGCGGTTTCGCCGTCCTCTTCATAGAGGAAGATCAGGTCGATATCCGATGACACGTTCAGCTCACGCCCACCCAGCTTGCCCATGCCGACCACGCCGAGCGTCAGGCGCTCGCCCTGCGGGTCGCGCGGCTCGCCGTACAGCACTTCGAGATCGGCGGAGAGCACCGCCAGCGCCCGCTGGATGGTCGTTTCAGCCAGATCGGTCATCGCACCGGTCACTTCGGCGACGTCCGCATGACCCGTCAGGTCGCGCTCCATCACGGCGCAGAACACCTCGGTGCGCAACTGGCGCAACGCCCGCTTGAGCCCGTCCTCGGTCAACGCGCCGCCGGCAGGGCCGGCCTGCGCGGCGCACAACGCGTCGAAGCGGGCTTCGATCCGCTCGCGCGTCAACGGCGCGGCAGCCAGCGCCGCAATGCGCTCCGCCAGTTCAGGACGGGCCGCCAGCGCGCGCGCCGCATAGTGTGAATAGCTGGAACTCAGGAGTGTGGCGTCAGTCATCAAAGGTCTGGATCGCTTGTTGCGTCATCCGTCTCATCACGGAGCCTTGAAGCGCGTCGCGCAGGTCGCGAGGCGGCATGGGCACAGGCTTTGACGGATATTCGTCGCGGCTGGCCCGTGTGTTACATTTCGTCGTCAGACCGCAAAACTACCATACGCCCACCCCCGCCGCAGCATGTCCGAGCGAAACGAATCCGCCGCGCCACACGAACCCGGACAAGTCAGGCCAGTGCGCGGCGGCGACCATGTGGTGCTGCGTCACACCCTGAGGGTGCTGGCGGCCATTGCGCTGGTCATCTACTTCATCGCGGCGGCGCTCTTCATGGGGCTGCGCTACGGCTTGCTGCCACGGGTCGACGCGTTCCGGCCGCGCATCGAAGCACTCGTATCCGAGAAAATCCACGCGCAACTCAGCATCGGCAAACTGGCGCCGCACTGGACCGGTTTTCAGCCTGGCATCGACGTCACCAATCTGACCATTCGCGACCATGACGGCAAGGTCGGGCTCGCGATCCCGCACGCCACCGCCACGGTGTCGTGGAGTTCGCTGTGGCAACTCAAGCCGATCCTCTCGAGCCTGATCGTCGATCAGCCCGACGTGCTGATCGCGCGCGGCAGCGACGGCGCGCTATCGGTCGCCGGCGTCACGATGCCGAGCCGGCACACGGGCAACGACACCTTCACCACGTGGCTGCTGCGCCAGCAGGCCATCGTGCTGCGCGGCGGCACGCTGCGGTGGAAGGACGCGAGTCACGACGCGCCGGAACTGGCGCTGCAGAACATCCGGCTCGCCATCCTCAACGACGGCTACGACCACCACCTGGCGCTGCAGGCGCCGCCGGACGGCAGCGTGCTGCACGGTCCGCTCGACTTCCGCGCGCAATTCAAGCACGCGCCGCTCTCGGCGATCGGCAAGCCGATCAACTGGACCGGCCAGGCGTACGTGTCCACCGGCCCGGTCGACCTGCCCGCCCTTGCGCACTACATCGACTTCCCGATCGAGACCTTCGCGGGCCGGGTCGACAACGCCATCTGGATCGAGTTTGCGCAGGGCCGCATGAAATCGGCGAGCGGCGAGCTGGCCGGCACCAACGTCTCGATGCGGGTGCGTCCAACCCAGCCGCGCCTCGACGTGCCGACCGCCAGTTTCTCGTGGAAAGTCGAGGTGGCGGAGACGGGCGACTACACGCTGCAACTGAACCACCTGCACGCCGAACTGGGCCAGCCGCCGCTCGACGACGGCACGCCGCTCACCCGCACGCTCGCCTTGACGACGCTGACCGGCCACTACCGCAGGGCTTCCCTGCAGCACGGCCAGTTGATCAGCGTGACCGGCGACCGCGTCGACCTCGGGATCCTCGCCGAATTCAGCCGCGCGCTGCCGCTCTCCGGACACCTGCTCAACGAGCTGGTGCGCTTCAATCCGCGCGGGCTGGTGGCGAACTATCTGATCGAGGTCGAACGGGCCACGCCGAACTCCGGCGAAGCGGCCACCGAACATAACGCAAGCGGCGCCGAACCGATCGTGCGCTACCGTTTCAAGGCGGACCTGCAGGGCATCAGCGTGGCGGCCCAGGAACCGCCGCCGGGCTTGACCCCGCTCGGTCACCCGCGAGCCGGCTTGCCCGGGGTCGAGAACCTGTGGGGCAGCGTCGATGCCGACGAAACCCACGGCTCGATGACGATCGACACCAACAATGTGGCGCTCACGCTGCCGGGCGTGTTCGACGACCCGCGCCTCAAGTTCGACCGCCTGCAGGGGCGCGGCAACTGGACCGTCAAGCCGGCGGCGCCGGGCGAGGCGCATAAGGCGTTTGCGATCACCGTCCCGGAACTGAGCGTGACCAACGCGGACACCGCCGCAAAGGTCACCGCCGACTACAGCAACCCCGGCCACGGCCGTGGCTCGCTCGATCTGAAGGCCCAGTTCGATCACGCCCAGGTCACGCGCATCGTCCGCTACCTGCCCACCAGCATCAGCGAGAAACTGCGCACTTACCTCGGTCACGGGCTGCAGGCCGGCATGTCGCGCGGCGCGGTCATCGAGGTGCATGGCGACCTCACCAGGTTCCCCTACTCGCGCGATCCGAGTGCCGGTGTGTTCCATATCGTCGCGCCCTTCAAGGGCGGCAAGTTCGACCCCTCGCCGTATCCGCCGCGCCTGATGAAGGACGGCGTGACGCCGAACGTGTGGCCGGCGCTGGACGGCATCGACGGCACCTTCGAGCTGAAAGAGAACGTGCTGCGCTTCGATGTCGATCGCGCCCGTTACAAGCGCATCGCGCTCACCAAGGTCGGCGGCAAGATCGACGACCTGGGCACCAAGGCCTCGCCCCTCGTGATCAGCGGCGACGGCCATGGCCCGCTCGCCGACATGATCGATTACGTCAATGCGAGCGCGCTCGGCGGCCTGTCGAAGCACGTCGGCGAGAAGGTACGCGCCGACGGCCCCGCGTCGCTCGCGCTGAAGCTGACCGTGCCGCGCACGCCGAAGCCGCATATCGCCGTCGAGGGCGCGCTGGGCTTCCAGAACAACCGGCTGAGCATGGACAACGTGCCGCCCTTGTCGCAACTCACCGGCAAGGTTCGCTTCACCGAACACACCGCCCAGCTCGACCGGCTCTCCGGCCAGTTCCTCGGCGGCGACGTCCACGCCAACGGCGGGGTCAAGAACAACGGCAGCTATGCGCTCGACCTGAACGGCCACATTGCCGTCGATGCCGCACGCGGCCTGAACCTGCACGGTCCGGCCGCGCAAGTGCTCACGCGCATGAGCGGCAGCGCGCCCTACGACCTGAGCGTGAGCGGCGCGAAAGGGCGCCTGCCCGACGTTACCGCGAACTCCGACCTGAGCGGCCTCGCGCTCGACTTCCCCGCGCCGTTCAACAAGCCGGTCGGTCAGCCGATGCCGCTGCACTTCACCTTCAAGCCGGCCGTCCCGGCAAGCGACGCCGGCCTGCAGCGCGCCGACCTGCGGTTCGGCCCGATCGCCGCCACCTATCTGCTGCGCCATACGCCAGGGCAACCGCCGACGGTGGTGGTCGGCGCGGTGGGTGTCAACAAGCCGGCCGAACTGCCGACCGAAGGGGTGATCGCCGCGGTCGACATCGACAGTTTCGACGCCGACCAGTGGCGCGCGTTCGTCAACCAGATGCGCAGCAAGGAAGCTGCGGCTGCGCCCGCTGCGTCGGCTTCGGCTTCGGCGTCGGCCACCAGCGCGCCCAATCCGGCGCTGACGCAGTTCCTGCCGAACCGCTTTGCCGTGCACATCGGCATGCTGACGCTGCTCAAGCGCCACTGGGAAAGCGTGATCGTCGGCGCGTCGCGTGACAACGGCAACTGGCAGGCCAACGTCGCCTCGAATCAGGTGTCCGGGCACCTCGCCTGGCTGCCCGGTCCCGTCAAGGGCTCGCCCGGCACGCTGCAGGCCCGCCTCGCCCGTCTCGTGATTCCGTCCGCCACCGAAAACGACCTGCTCGGCCAGGCGATCTCGGCGCCGGCGCAGAACATGCCGTCGATCGATCTGGTGGTGAACGAGCTGATCGTGCGCGACCACAACATAGGCAGCCTGGAAGTCGACGCGCACAATTTCGAGGAAGACGGCGTCCCGGTCTGGCAACTGGACAAGCTCGACATCAGCAATCCGGCCGCCACCCTGACCGCGACGGCCAACTGGCGCACTTCGACGCGCCTCGGCGCCAATGCCGACGAAGACACGCCGAAGCGCACCGTGTTCGATTTCAAGCTCGACATCAAGGATGCCGGCGCCCTGCTCGAACGGGCCGGCCAGCCGCGCACGCTCAAGGGCGGCAGCGGCACGCTGTCGGGTAAGGTGGTCTGGCGCGGCGGCCCGACCCGCATCGACTACCCGACGCTGAACGGCAACCTCGCGGTCGACCTGCAGCACGGCCAGATCCTCAAGGTCGATCCGGGCGTCGCCAAGCTGCTGGGCGTGTTGAGCCTGCAAAGTCTCGCGCGCTTTGCGACGCTGAATTTCCGCGACGTGATCGGCGAGGGCCTGCCGTTCGAAAGCGTCAAGGGCACCGGGCAGATCAGCGACGGCATCGGCCGCACGGAGAACTTCCAGATGGTCACGGCGCCGGCCCGCGCCGAGATGACCGGCTCGGTCGACCTCGCGCAGGAAACCCAGGACCTGCATGTGCATATCGTGCCGACGATCAGCGCCGGCGCCGGCGTGGTCGCCGCCACCGTGATCAATCCGCTGTTCGGTCTCGCCGCACTGGTCGCCGATTTCGCGCTGTCCAAGTCGATTTCAAAAGCCTTCGCGCTGGACTATGCAATCACCGGTTCGTGGTCGAAACCGCATGTCGAGCGGGTGCGCAGCGATCGAGGTAAGATGGACCTGCCGGCTTCGACCGTGGAAGCGCATTGAGCCACCCCGCATTGACCACCGTGAGTGCCGTCTGACGATACTCGCGGCGCCGGACCGGCAACGGTACGCCCTTGATCGACACAGGCAGCGCCCGCAGTTCGCGCCAGCCTGCTCACTGCCGGGAGTCTTTCGAAACGCCCATGAGCGAACACCACGCCCACCCAACTTCCCCTGCCCTGTCCTGCCGCGTCGCCGCCCTGCAAATGGTCAGCACGCCGGATCGCGAGCGCAATCTGGCCGAGGCGGAACGCCTGATCGCCGAGGCCGCGGCCGACGGTGCGCAACTCGTCCTGCTGCCCGAATACTTCTGTTTCATGGGCTTCAAGGACACGGACAAACTCAACGTACGCGAACCCTACGGAGACGGCCCGATCCAGCGTTTTCTGGCGGATGCGGCGCGCCGCCACGGCGTCTGGGTGATCGGCGGCACGCTGCCGATCACCGCGCCGGAAGCCAGCCGCGTCCTCAATACCACGCTGGTTTTCAATCCACAGGGCGAAGAAGCGGCCCGCTACGACAAGATTCACCTGTTCAATTTCGAAAAAGGCGAAGAATCGTTCGACGAGGCGCGCACCATCCGGCCTGGCGAGGAAGTTCGCACCTTCAACGCGCCGTTCGGACGGGTCGGCCTGTCGGTCTGCTACGATTTGCGCTTTCCGGAGCTGTATCGCCGCATGGGCGATTGCGCGCTGATCGTGGTGCCCTCGGCCTTCACCTATACGACCGGCGCCGCGCACTGGGAAATGCTGCTGCGCGCCCGCGCCGTCGAAAACCAGTGCTACGTGCTCGCCGCGGCGCAAGGCGGCAAGCACGAGAACGGCCGCCGCACGTGGGGACATAGCATGCTGATCGACCCGTGGGGCGAGATCGTCGCGGTCCGCGACGAAGGCGCCGGCGTCGTCGCCGGGAATCTGGAGCGCGCACGCATCGACGAGGTCCGCCAAAGCCTGCCGGCCTGGCGCCACCGCGTGCTCACGAGCTAAAGCTGAACTGGACATTGAAAGTACGACGCCGCCCACCCATGTATGCGATGCGCGTGCGCCAACCGAACCCCTTTGTATCGAGCAGAACAGACCTCGCATGAATATCATCGAACCCGGTATCCGCAATCTCGCCACCGCCAAGGACGTGCTCCTCACGCCTTACGGCCTCGACGAAGCCGTGCTCACCCGCACGCTCGCCGAAATCTTCACGCACCGCATCGACTACGCGGACCTGTACTTCCAGGCCACCCGTAGCGAAGCATGGAGCCTTGAAGAAGGCATCGTGAAATCAGGCAGCTTCAGCATCGATCAAGGGGTGGGCGTGCGCGCCGTGTCAGGCGACCGGACCGCGTTTGCCTACTCGGACGACCTGTCGCCCGAGGCGATCCGCCAGGCGGCCCTCGCCACCCGCTCGATCGCCAAAGCCGGCGGCGGCAAGCAGAAGATCAAGGTGGCCTCGTCGCTGACCGGCGTGGCCGGGCGCGACCTGTATCTGCCGTCCGATCCGCTGCATTCGCTCGACGCGACCGCCAAGGTCAAGCTGCTCGAGCGCGTCGAACAGATGGCGCGCAGCCGCGATCCGCGCATCACCCAGGTGATGGCGGGTCTGGCCGGCGAATACGACGTGGTGCTGGTGGCGCGTAGCGACGGCGCGATGGCCGCCGACATCCGGCCGCTGGTGCGCGTCTCCGTCACGGTGATCGCCGAGCAGAACGGCCGCCGCGAGATCGGCAGCGGCGGCGGCGGTGGCCGCTTCGACTACGGCTATTTCACCGACGCCGTGCTGTCGAAGTACGTCGACGACGCCGTGCATGCCGCGCTGGTCAATCTCGACGCGCGCCCGGCCCCGGCCGGCGCGATGACGGTCGTGCTCGGACCGGGCTGGCCCGGCGTGTTGCTGCACGAAGCGATCGGCCATGGTCTGGAAGGCGACTTCAACCGCAAGGGCTCGTCGGCGTTCGCCGGACGCATCGGCGAGCAGGTGGCCGCCAAGGGCGTCACCGTGGTCGACGACGGCACGCTGCCGAACCGCCGCGGTTCGCTCAACATCGACGACGAAGGCAACCCGACCCAGTGCACCACGCTGATCGAGGACGGCATCCTGAAGGGCTATATCCAGGACACGCTGAACGCACGCCTGATGAAGATGCCGGTGACCGGCAACGCGCGCCGCGAATCGTACGCCGCCCTGCCGATGCCGCGCATGACCAACACCTACATGTTGAACGGCGACAAGGATCCGCGGGAAATCATCGCCTCGGTCAAAAACGGCCTGTACGCGGTGAACTTCGGCGGCGGCCAGGTGGACATCACCAACGGCAAGTTCGTGTTCTCGGCCTCCGAGGCCTACATGATCGAAAACGGCAAGGTCACCTACCCGGTCAAGGGTGCAACGCTGATCGGCAGCGGCCCGGAATCGCTCAAGTACGTCACCATGATCGGCAACGATATGGCGCTGGATTCGGGTGTGGGCGTCTGCGGCAAGGAAGGCCAAAGCGTGCCGGTGGGCGTCGGCCAGCCGACGCTGCGCATCGAGAAGATGACGGTCGGCGGCACGGCCTGATCGTCATCTGACGCATACTTCGCGCACGTTAAGCACGGAGTATGCGGATTATCCGCATTTTCGCAGCCCCCTGGTTGTCAACCGGGACTGCACGGGTTATAAAGTCACTCACCCTTTTTTGCCACAGACCTTACTTTCGCCATGTCCGCCAAGTTTTATTTTTACTTTTTTTGGCATCTCAGACCGCTGGCGGATCGAGAGGGGTGTTAGTGCACGTAAGGCACCCGAAATTCCCGAAAAACCGCCAGCGAGTCTGGCGGTTTTTTTTCGCCCTGCGCGAACACACTGCTCACGCTACGAATTGAATCCTGGAGAACAACCATGCCCCCACACAACACCGACGATGTCCGTATTCGAGAATTGAAAGAACTCACGCCGCCCGCCCACCTGATCCGCGAATTCGCCTGCGAAGAAGCGGTGTCGGACCTGATCTACCATTCGCGCCAGTCGATGCACCGCATCCTGCACGGCATGGAAGACCGGTTGATCGTGATCATCGGGCCATGCTCGATCCACGATACCAAGGCGGCGCTCGAATACGCGGGACGGCTGATCGAGCAACGCAAGCGCTTCGCCGGCGAGCTCGAAATCGTGATGCGGGTGTACTTCGAAAAGCCGCGTACGACGGTGGGCTGGAAGGGTCTCATCAACGACCCGCATATGGACAACAGCTTCAAGATCAACGAAGGTTTGCGCACCGCGCGCGAGCTGCTGTTGCGCATCAACGAACTCGGCCTGCCGGCCGGCACCGAATACCTCGACATGATCAGCCCGCAATACATCGCCGACCTGATCTCGTGGGGCGCCATCGGTGCACGCACGACGGAGTCGCAGGTGCATCGCGAACTGGCGTCGGGCCTGTCGTGTCCGGTGGGCTTCAAGAACGGCACCGACGGCAATGTGAAGATCGCCGTCGACGCCATCAAGGCGGCGTCGCAGCCGCACCATTTCCTGTCGGTGACGAAGGGCGGCCATTCGGCGATCGTCTCGACGGCAGGCAATGAGGACTGCCACATCATTTTGCGCGGCGGCAAGACGCCGAACTACGACGCGGACAGCGTCAACGCAGCGTGCGCCGATATCGGCAAGGCCGGCCTCGCGGCACGTCTGATGATCGACGCGAGCCACGCCAATAGCTCGAAGAAGCACGAAAACCAGATTCCGGTCTGCGCGGACATTGGCCGTCAGGTTGCCGGCGGCGACGAGCGGATCGTCGGCGTGATGGTGGAGTCGCACCTCGTGGCCGGCCGCCAGGATCTGAAGGAAGGCTGCGAGCTGACCTACGGTCAGAGCGTGACCGATGCGTGCATCGGCTGGGACGAAAGCATCGCCGTGCTGGAAGGCCTCGCCGAAGCAGTCAGGCAGCGCCGCGTGGCGCGCGGCAGCGGAAATTAAGCGGCCACGCTGCGCGGTAATCCTCGGCAGCATCGCAAGCCCGGCTCGGTGAGCCGGGCTTTTTTTCGTCCTGTCACAGGCCGTTGCGAATCATTTAGTTGGCCGAACGGCCGAATGGTGGCGCGCCCCCCATCCCTGTAACGTAGGTACCCATGGCGGGAACGGAAAGGTATTGAGTTTCCCGGAAGATGGGTATACAATTTTATACATGCAAGGGACACATGGGGAACGAGAAAGAAATCCGCTGGGTAGGCTCCAGCTACAACGATCTGCTGGCATTCCTAGAGGAACCGCGTCGGCAAGCCGGCTTTCAACTGGGCAAAATCCAGGCAGGTCTTGACCCGGACGACTGGAAGCCCTTCGCGGCGGTCGGCCCAAGTACGCGTGAAATCCGCGTCAAGGAGAGTGACGGCATTTACCGGGTGATGTACGTAAGCAAGTTTGAGGAAGCCATTTATGTACTGCACTGCTTCCAGAAAAAAACCCAGGCCACCAGCCGACATGACTGTGAGATTGCAGAGGTGCGGTATCGCGCCATAGTCAACGAGAGAAAGGTATTGCAATGACGATCGACACCAAAATCCGTCACGTAACCAAGCCGGGAGACAACCTCTTCCTTGAGCTCGGATTTGCCCCTGAAGAAGCGGCGCGGCTGCACGCGGCGTCGCAGAAACAGATCAACGACACGCGGCTGCTGAAGGAACAGTTGATGACCGAACTGTCCAGCTGGATCGACGAACACCATCTTAAGCAGGCCGAAGCGGCCGAGATCCTGATGGTGTCGCGCCCGCGGGTATCCGACGTGGTCAACAAGAAGACCGCCAAATTCACCATCGACACACTGGTGGAAATGATGAGCCGGATCGGCAAGCCGGTTACGCTGGCCGTCGGCTGACGCGCGCCGGGTCGGTGCGTGGGGTTTGCCTCGCGTTTGTCCTGTGCTTGCCTCGCGTTCAATCATGCGCCTGGCTTTTACTCGACTGTCCCCGAGCCGAACACCTCGGTATGAATGCGCCCGGCGTCCACACTGAGCGCCACCAGCGCGTCGCGTTGCGCCTGCATGAACGGAACCGGTCCACAGATGTAGTAATCCGCATCGGGCACGCCGCCCTGCGCGAGGAGTTTCGTCAGGTCGAGACGGCCCTCGAAGTCGTAATCCACGCCTTGCCTGTCGGTCGCGTCAATCGCTTCGTAGAACACCGCACGCGCGACGTTCGGATGCGCCGCAACCGTGTCGTTCAACCACTGCCGGAAGGCATGCACGCGGCCGTTACGGCACGCATGGACAAAGGTCACCCGGCGCGGACTCCGCTCGGCAAGCAGCGTCGACAGCATGGAGATCATCGGCGTCACGCCCACGCCGCCGCTCACCAGCACAACAGGCGTCGTCCGGGCGCGCTCGAGCGTGAAGTCGCCCATCGGCGCGCTGACATGCACAATCGTGCCGGCCTCGACACCATCGTGCAGCAGGTTCGACACATGACCCGCCGGCGTGTCTTCACGTCCCGCTTCACGCTTCACGGAGATGCGCAACCAGTGTCCATTCGGTGCGTTGGACAGGCTGTACTGACGCGGTTGATCGACACCCAGCTCATCGACAAAACGCTTCACGCTCAGATACTGGCCGGGTTCGAAGCTGCATGCCGGCGAACCGTCCGCAGGCGCCAGATAAAACGACGCGATCTCGTCGCTCTCGATCTCTTTGCGCGCTACCACGAAGGGCCGGAAGCCGGTCCATGCGGCGCCGCTATAAAGCCTGGCTTCGGCGCCGATCATGATGTCCGCGAGTTGCCCATAGGCCGCTTCCCACGCGTCGAGGGTCGGCTTGTCCACCGCATCGCCAAGCACATCGACGATCGCACCCAACAGATGCCGTCCCACGATCGGATAGTGCTCCGGGCGGATGTTCAGGCTTGCATGCTTGTGGGTGATCCGCGAGACGGCTGAGCCAAGTACGCCGAGATTGTCGATGTTCGCCGCGTAGGCGTAGACCGCCCGCGCGAGGGTTTCCGGCTGGCTGCCGCTGATCTGGTGGGTCTGGTTGAAGACGTTCTTCAACTCTGGATGGTGCGCAAACATGCGCTTGTAGAAGTGCCGGGTAATCGTCGTGCCGTGCGCGGCCAGAACGGGAACCGTGGCTTTGACGCGGGCAATCTGGTCAGTTGTCAGTGTGCTCATTGCGATGTCCTCGCTTAAAGATGCATTTACAATACATCTTTAATGAGACACTGAAACCCCGGCATTTTGTCGCAGTGCAGCGTGCCGGCTGGACGCCTCGTCTATGCAGGTGCCTTACTTCGAGCCGCGCTGATGCTGCCAGAGCACATCGCTGCCGCCGTCCGCCCGATTGAGCACGCGCGCCAGCACAAACAGCAGATCGGACAGGCGGTTGACGTATTGGCGCGGCGCAGCGTTGATGGTCTCACTCTGGCCGAGCGCCACAATGGCGCGCTCGGCGCGCCGGCACACCGTCCGGCACACGTGCGCGAGCGCGGCCGGCCGCGAGCCGCCGGGCAAAATGAATTCCTTGAGCGGCGGCAGCGTCGCGTTGTATTCGGCGAGCCATCCGTCGAGCTGGCCGAGATGCCTGTCAGTAATCATCGTGTGGCCGGGGATGCACAGCTCGCCGCCCAGATCGAACAGATCGTGCTGGATCGCCGTGAGCGCCGAGCGCACGTCGTCCGGCAAGGTTTCGCACAGCAGCACGCCGAGATTCGAATTGAGCTCGTCCACCTCGCCGATCGCCGTGATCCGCAAGTCGTCCTTGCGCACCCGGCGGCCGTCGCCGAGACCCGTGGTGCCATCGTCGCCGGTGCGGGTGGCGATCTTGCTCAAGCGGTTGCCCATGATATGTGCCGTCCTTTCAGTGTCCGAAGCGCCTGCCATTCACCGGGCGCACGCATTCAACGCATTCCACGCTTCTGCCACGCTCCTTCCACGCACATCCCGATAACGCCGCCATTATAGGATCGGCCGTCCGGCCAGGCGCCGGCCGCCGGACGATCGGCGTAAAATGAATCAGAAGCTACAGACGCCATGCCCGTCACCAGGAGACACGTGTGAATCATCCCGCGCCGCCGGCCCCCTTGCGCCGTCCCTTCCCCGCCGAACTGCTCACCTCGCTCAAGTCCGCTTTCGGAGAGCGCGTCTCGACCGCCGAAGCCGTGCGCGCCCACCATGGCCGCGACGAGTCCCCGTTCGACCCGCAATTGCCCGACGCCGTAGTGTTCGCGCGCAATACGGAAGACGTGCAGACCATCGTCAGGCTTTGCGGGCAGCACGATGTGCCGATCATCCCTTATGGCAACGGGTCGTCGCTGGAAGGCCATCTGCTGGCGGTCCAGGGCGGCGTGTCGATCGATCTGTCCGAGATGAATCAGGTGCTGTCCATCAACGCGGAAGACCTCACCGTCACCGTCGAGCCGGGCATCTCGCGCAAGCAACTGAACGAAGCGCTGCGCGACACGGGCCTGTTCTTCCCGATCGACCCAGGCGCGGACGCGAGCATCGGCGGCATGTCCGCGACGCGCGCCTCAGGCACCAACGCCGTGCGCTACGGCACGATGCGCGAGAACGTGCTCGGCCTCACCGTCGTGCTGGCGGACGGCCGCGTCATCAAGACCGGCACGCGAGCCCGCAAGTCGTCGGCGGGGTATGACCTGACGCGCCTGTTCGTCGGCTCGGAAGGCACGCTCGGCGTCATCACCGAAATCACCCTGCGGCTCTATCCGCAACCGGAAGCCGTCTCGGCAGCGGTGTGCACGTTTCCGTCGATGGGCGACGCGGTGCGCGCCGTCATCGAAACCATTCAGATGGGCGTGCCGATTGCGCGCGTGGAGTTTGTCGATTCGCTCGCCATCCGCTCGATCAACCGCCACTCCAACCTCACGCTGCGCGAAGCGCCCACGCTCTTCTTCGAATTCCACGGCACCGAAGCCGGCGTGAAGGAGCAGGCTGAAACGGTGCAGGAGATCACCGCGCAGAACTCAGGCGAAGGCTTCGAATGGGCCACCCGTCCTGAAGACCGAAGCCGTCTGTGGAACGCGCGGCACAACGCCTATTTCGCCATGCTGCAACTGAAGCCCGGCTGCCGCGCCGTGACCACCGACGTGTGCGTGCCGATCTCGCGGCTCGCGGAATGCGTGGTCGAAACCGAACAGGATCTGCTGGCCTCGCCGCTGCCTTGCCCGATCGTCGGGCACGTGGGCGACGGCAATTTCCACGTCGCGATCCTGATCGACCCGGCCAAGCCCGAAGAGCTGGTCGAGGCCGAGCGCCTCAACCAGCGCATCGTGCAGCGCGCGTTGCGGATGGACGGCACCTGCACGGGCGAACATGGCGTCGGTCTGCACAAGATGGGCTTCCTGCTGGAAGAACATGGCGAGGTCGCCGTCGACACGATGCGCTCGATCAAGCACGCGCTTGACCCACGCAATCTGATGAACCCCGGCAAGATTTTCTCCTGGGCCGCTTAAGCCTCGCCCGCTGACACCTGTCACACCTCGCGCGGCATGACCGCGCCCCGGCGCAACAGAGTACGAGGAGACGAAAGATGAACGCACCCGCCGAACTGTCGGCTGAAGTGCTCGCGCAGCGCCAACGCGAGGTCGTGCAGGCACTGATGGCCGTGCTGCCGACCCACTGCCTGCTCTACCGCGAGGAAGACACCGTCGCCTACGAGTGCGACGGTCTCGCCGCCTACCGCCGGCTGCCGCTGGCGGTTGCCTTGCCGGAAACCGAATCGCAGGTGCAGCGCATCGTGCAGATCTGCCACCGGCTCGATGTGCCGATCGTGCCGCGCGGCGCCGGCACGGGTCTGTCGGGCGGCGCCATGCCGATCCGCCACGGCGTCGTGGTGTCGCTCGCGCGCTTCAGAAAAATCGTCGAAGTGGATTCATATGCGCGTACCGCTACGGTTCAACCGGGCGTGCGCAACCTCGCTATTTCTGAAGCCGCCGCGCCCTATGGGCTCTACTACGCTCCCGATCCTTCGTCGCAGATTGCCTGCACGATCGGCGGCAACGTGTCGGAAAATTCCGGCGGCGTGCACTGCCTGAAATACGGCCTGACCGTGCACAACGTGCTGCGGGTGCGGGCCATTACGATGGAAGGCGAAGTGGTCGAGTTCGGCTCGCTCGCGCCCGACGCGCCCGGGCTCGACCTGCTGGCGGTACTGATCGGCAGCGAAGGGATGTTCGCGATCGTCACCGAAGTCACCGTCAAGCTGATCCCCAAGCCGCAGACCGCGCAGGTCGTGATGGCGAGTTTCGACGACGTCGTGAAAGGCGGCGATGCGGTCGCCGGCATCATCGCGGCGGGCATCATTCCGGCCGGTCTGGAGATGATGGACAAGCCGGCGACGCGCGCCGTCGAAGAATTCGTCAACGCCGGTTACGATCTCGACGCCGCCGCCATCCTGCTATGCGAGTCGGACGGCACGCCCGAAGAAGTGGCCGACGAAATCGTCCGCATGACGGCCGTGCTGCGCGAGCACGGCGCGACGCGCATCCAGATTTCGCGCTCCGAAAGCGAACGCCTGCGCTTCTGGTCCGGGCGCAAGAACGCGTTCCCGGCGGCGGGCCGCATCTCCCCGGACTACTACTGCATGGACGGCACGGTGCCGCGTCGCAGTATCGGACCGCTGCTGGCGCGCATCGAGGTGATGGAAAAGAAGTACCAGCTGCGCTGTATCAACGTTTTCCATGCCGGTGACGGCAACATGCATCCGCTGATCCTGTTCAACGGCAACGATCTGGACGAGTGGCACCGGGCCGAGGCGTTCGGCTCGGACATCCTCGAGACGTGCGTCGAATTGGGCGGCACGGTGACGGGGGAACATGGCGTCGGCATCGAAAAGATCAATTCCATGTGCGTGCAGTTCTCGCCCGAAGAACGCGATGCGTTTCACGCCGTCAAGCGGGCTTTCGACCCGCCCGGCCTGCTGAACCCGGACAAGGGCATCCCTACGCGAGCGCGCTGCGCCGAGTACGGCAAGATGCACGTGCGCGGCGGCTTGTTGCCGCATCCGGACTTGCCGCGCTTTTAGGCGGCTTCCCCCGATCCACCGACAACCCGATGCGGGTCCGCTCCGGGTTGTCAGCACGCCTCTGCCAGGTACAATCGAGCGAAACACAACGAAGCAGGACACCATGGAAGAGGACGACACCGTCGCCGCATGGTCCGAACGCATCCGTTCGGCCACCGCCGAAGGCCGCCCGCTACGCATTCGCGGCGGCGGCACCAAGGACTGGTACGGGCAGACGCTGGAGGGAGACATCCTCGACACGCGCGCGCATCGCGGCATCATTGCGTATGACCCGGCCGAGCTGGTCATCACCGCACGCGCCGGCACGCCGCTGCTGGAAATCGAGGCGGCGCTGGCCGACCATGCCCAGATGCTCGCCTTCGAGCCGCCCCATTTCGGGCCCAGCGCCACCCTGGGCGGTTGCATCGCGGCCGGCATCGCCGGTCCGCGTCGCCCGTCCGCCGGGGCCGCGCGCGACTTCGTGCTCGGCGCGGTCATCATGAACGGCCAGGGCCAGGTGCTCCATTTCGGCGGCCAGGTGGTAAAAAATGTGGCCGGTTACGACGTCTCGCGGCTGTTGGCCGGTTCGCTCGGCACCCTCGGCCTGATCCTCGAGTTGTCGGTGAAAGTGTTGCCGTTGCCGAAGGCCGAAGCCACGCTCAAATTCGACATGAACGGCACCGACGCCGTGCGCAAGCTCAACGAATGGGGCGGCAGGCCGCTGCCGATCACCGCGAGCGCGTGGCGCAACGGCACGCTCGCGGTGCGTCTCGCCGGCGCCGAAGCGGCCGTCAAATCGGCGCGCTCGGCGCTGGGCGGCGAGGTGGTCGATGCCGTCGAAGCCGAACGTTTCTGGGCCGGCCTGCGCGAGCAGACCGACCCGTTCTTCGCGGCCATTGGACCGAAGAACGCCCTGTGGCGCCTCGCGCTGCCGTCGATCACCGAGCCGCTGCAACTGCCGGGCGCCCAGTTGATGGAATGGGGCGGCGGCCAGCGCTGGTGGATCACCGACACCGACGCGCAAACCGTGCGCATCAGCGCCAAACAGGCGGGCGGGCACGCCACCATCTTCCGCACCGGTCACGGCTATGACCGCAGCGCGGGCGTGTTCACACCCTTGCCCGCCCCGCTGATGAAAATCCACCGTGGCCTGAAAGCCGCTTTTGACCCAGCCCGCATCTTCAATCGCGGCCGGCTGTACCCCGACTTCTGAGCGGCGCGATGCAAACCAACCTCGCGGAATTCATTCGCCACACCCCCGACGGCGCCGAAGCCGACGCCATCCTGCGCAAGTGCGTGCATTGCGGCTTCTGCACCGCCACCTGCCCGACCTACCAGTTGCTCGGCGACGAGCTGGACGGACCGCGCGGGCGCATCTATCTGATCAAGCAGATGGTCGAAGGCGCGGAGGTGACGCGCAGTACCCAGACCCATCTGGATCGCTGCCTGACCTGCCGCAATTGCGAAACCACCTGCCCATCGGGCGTGCAGTATGGGCGACTGGTGGAAATCGGCCGCAAGATCACCGAAGAAAAGGTGACCCGTCCTTTCGGCCAACGGCTGCTGCGCCGCGTGCTGGCGAGCTTCGTGCCGAACAGCGCGCTATTCACGCCGGCCATGCGGCTCGGCCAGCACGTGCGCGCATTCTTGCCGAAGAAGTTGCGCGACAAGGTGCCGGCGCGCCAGCGCCCGCTCGAGTGGCCCGTCGCCAAGCACGAACGCAAGATGCTGATGCTCGCCGGTTGCGTGCAGCCGGCCATGATGCCGAACGTCAACATCGCCACGGCGCGCGTGCTCGATGCGCTCGGCGTCGAGACGATCGTCGCCGCCGAAGCCGGCTGCTGCGGCGCGATCCGGCTGCATCTGGGCTACAACGACGAAGCGCTCGACGATATCCGCGCCAATATCGACGCCTGGTGGCCGTACGTCGAACAGGGCGTGGAGGCGATCGTGATGAACGCTTCCGGCTGCGGCGCCACGGTCAAGGAATACGCGCACCTGCTGCGCCACGATCCGGCGTATGCCGAGAAAGCGCGGCGCATTGTCGGACTGACGCGCGACATCTCCGAGATCCTGCCGGAGTTCGAAGAGTCGCTCGTCGCCGTGACGCGCCGCCGCGCCGTCCATACCGTGGCGTTCCATCCGCCCTGCACGCTGCAGCACGGTCAGCAGTTGCGCGGCCAGGTCGAGCACGTGCTGGCCGCGCTCGGCATCGAAGTGCGTCTGCCGGCGGACAGCCATCTGTGCTGCGGTTCGGCCGGCACCTATTCGCTGACGCAGCCCACGCTCTCGTATGCGTTGCGCGATCAGAAGCTCGAGAAGCTGCAGGCCCAGGAACCGCAGGTCATCGTCTCGGCCAACGTGGGTTGCATTGCGCACCTGCAAAGCGGCACCTCGACGCCGGTGGCGCACTGGATCGAACTCGTCGAGCACATGCTGTACGCGTGATGAACGAGATGGCGCGGCGGGGGTCCGTATAATCCGGTACATCGTCCCTGTGCAGATTTCTCCTGACGTCTCATGCCCGATCTCGTACACAACCTCCACGCGGTTCTGGAGCGGATTGCCCTCGCCGCGCAACTCGCGGGACGCGACCCGCGTTCGGTCGCCCTCCTCGCGGTGTCGAAGACGTTTCCCGCCGAAGACGTGCGCGCCGCGCATGCGGCCGGCCAGCGTATGTTCGGCGAAAACTACGTGCAGGAATCGTTGACGAAGATCGAGGCGCTGGCGGACCTGCGCGCATCGCTCGAATGGCATTTCATCGGGCCGCTGCAATCGAACAAGACGCGCCCGGTTGCGGAGAATTTCGACTGGGTGCATTCGGTCGACCGGCTGAAGATTGCGCAGCGGCTCGCCGAACAGCGTCCGGCGCATTTGCCACCGCTCAATGTGTGCCTGCAGGTGAACGTGAGCGGCGAGGCGTCGAAAGCCGGTGTGACGCCGGCTGAAGCGGCCGAAGCGGCGCACGCGATCGCCGCCCTGCCGCAACTGCGCCTGCGCGGTCTGATGTCGATTCCCGAACCGGCCGAAACCATCGAAGCACAACGCGCGCCGCATCGCCAGCTACGCGAACTGTTCGAGCGGCTCCGTGCCGACGGACTCGAACTGGATACGCTGTCGATCGGCATGTCGGGCGATCTCGAAGCCGCGGTGCTCGAAGGCGCGACGATCGTGCGCGTCGGCACGGCGATTTTCGGCGCCCGCGATTACTCCCACTGACCTCTCCCGGATCATCATGAAAATTGCCTTCATCGGCGGCGGCAACATGGCTGCTGCAATCATCGGCGGCCTGATCAAACACGGCGTCGCGCCGACCGACCTGTACGCGATCGACCCCAACGAAGACGCCCGCAAGCGCAACGAGCAACAGTTCGGCGTTCGCACGGGCGCCGGCGCGGATGCCGCGCTCGCGCCGTTCGACGCGATCGTGCTGGCCGTCAAGCCGCAGATTCTCAAGACGGTGGCGGAAGGACTGGCGCCGCATCTCGGCGACAGGCAGGTGGTGATCAGCATTGCCGCGGGGATTCGCAGCAGCAATCTGTCGCGCTGGCTCAACGGCCATCAACGCATCGTGCGTGTGATGCCCAATACCCCTGCGCTGATCGGCATGGGCGTCGCCGGCCTGACGGCGACGGGCAGTGTCGACGCAGCAGACCGTGCGCTCGCCGCCCAGGTGCTGGGCGCGGTGGGCGAGACCGTCTGGTTCGACGACGAAGCGAAGATCGATGCCGTGACCGCCATCTCGGGTAGCGGGCCGGCCTACGTGTTCTACTTCATCGAAGCGCTGCAGGAAGCCGCGCGCCAGCTCGGCATGGACGAAGCGCAAGGCCGCGCGCTGGCCGTCGCAACCTTCACCGGCGCCGCACAACTGGCTGCGCAATCCGACGAGCCGCCGGGTGTGTTGCGCGAACGGGTGACGTCGAAAGGCGGTACGACGGCGGCCGCGCTTGCCTCGTTCGACGCGAGCGGCATCAAGGATGCGATCGTGCGCGGCGTGCTGGCGGCCGATGCGCGTGCCAAGGAAATGGGCGACGAGTTCGGCAAGCTGTAAGGGGGATCGAGCGGCCCGCGGCGAACCACCTAGCCGCTTCAGTCCGGCAGACTGCGCGGCCGCGCTGCGCCGCCCTCAGAACGACGCAGCCGCGTAGTGCGCCGCAATCCCCACAAACAGCGCGCCGCCCAGCCAGTTGTTATGGCGAAAGGCGGCGAAGCACGGCATGCGCTCGCGATTGCGGATCAGCGTGTAGTGGTAAATCGCGCAGCCCGCGGCCGCGGCCCAGCCGAGCCAATACAGCGGACCAAAACCCAGCGTCAAGCCAATACGAATGTAGATGCCGAGCGTGAACGCGTAGCACAGCATGATCGCAAAGACATCGTAGCGGCCGAAGGTCAGCGCCGAGGTGCGGATGCCGATCTTGATGTCGTCGTCGCGATCGACCATGGCGTATTCCGTGTCGTACGCCACCGACCAGAACACGTTGGCAAGCAGCATCAGCCAGGCGAGCATCGGCACATGGCCCTGCACGGCGGCAAAGGCCATCGGGATGCCGAACCCGAAGGCGATGCCCAGATACGCCTGCGGGATCGCGAAGAAACGCTTGGTGAACGGATACGAACCCGCCACGAACAGCGCCGCCACCGAGAGCTCTTTGGTCAGCGTATTGAGCGGCAGAATCAGCAGAAACGACACCAGCGCGAGCGCCGCGGCCAGCACCAGCGCTTCCCACGCCTTGATCTTGCCCGAGGTGATCGGCCGGTTTTCGGTGCGCTTCACGTAGCGGTCGAAATCGCGGTCGGCATAGTCGTTGACGGCGCAACCGGCCGAGCGCATCAGGATCGTGCCCAGCGTGAAGATCACCAGCAGCGACAGCGATGGACGCCCTTCCGACGCAATCCACAGCGCGTTGAGTGTCGGCCAGAGCAGCAGCAGGCTGCCGATCGGCTTGTCCATGCGGACGAGGCGCAGAAACAGGGGAAGTCGGGCGAACATGGGCGGGCGTCGTCAAGTGCAGGCGGTGGCCACATTTTAAGGTATGTGCGCGAGGGGCACTGCGAAAGCGCGCAGCGCAATGGCGCGCCGTTTCGGTTTAAGTTCGGCCCACCAAAAACAAAGCCTCCCGTTCAGGGAGGCCCGGTACTTCAGCTCGCTACCGCTTAAGCCAGCATCGAACGCAGCATCCACGCGGTCTTTTCGTGCGTCTGCATGCGTTGCGTGAGCAGGTCGGCGGTCGGCTCGTCGTTGGCGGCTTCCGTTGCCGGGAAAATGCCGCGCGCGGTGCGCACCACGGCTTCCTGGCCTTCCACCAACTGGCGAATCATCTCTTCCGCTGCGGGCACGCCGTCCGCTTCCGGGATCGACGACAGCTTCGCAAACTCCTTGTAGCTGCCCGGCGCATGCACGCCCAGCGCACGGATGCGTTCGGCGATCGAATCGACGGCCAGCGCCAGTTCGTTGTACTGCGTCTCGAACATCAGGTGCAGCGTGTTGAACATCGGACCCGTGACGTTCCAGTGGAAGTTATGGGTCTTCAGATACAGCGTGTACGTGTCGGCGAGCAGATGCGACAGGCCGTCGGCGATCTTCTTGCGATCCTTGTCGCTGATACCAATGTTGACGTGTTGCACGGTTTCTTTTTTGGCCATGACGACTCCTTTTGACGAGTGGTGCGAAGCGGCAGGCAGAGCACGATGCGCCAATGCGCAAACCCTGTACCTGCGAACGTCCGCCAGTTTATCGTACAAATACGCAAACTTTGCACGACCGCTGCCCGCGAGCCGCGTTGCACACCAACGCCAGACCGTCAGCAACCTGAGGTTGCCCACACCACCAGGGCGTTGCCCTCGGCTGTGTCTTCACTCGCGTTACTTTGCGTAGTGATGGGCTTCGACCTTCCACAAATATTCGTCCACGGCACGCGAGATCTGGGTGAAGAGATCGGATGTCGTCGGATCTCCAGCGCTACCCGACTCGACGATCGCCGCAAGCATCTGCTGTCCGTATTTCGCAAGCGCACCCGCGATCTGGCGCACGTGGTCATTGCCGTCCTGCCATTCGAGCGAATACCGTTCGAGCGGCGTTTTGTCCGCCACCTGCTGGACCCGGCCGTCGGCCGTGCCGCCGAGGGCGACGAGACGCTCCGCACTCAGATCGGCCCACTCGATAGCGGCAGTGTGAAGCTCGTCGAACAGCAAATGCAGCGCGATGAAGTTGGGACCCTTCACGTTCCAGTGCGCCTGCTTCGCCTGCCGCTGCATGTCGATCGCGGTGACGAGCGAATGGCCGAGCAGATCCACAGACTCGCGCCGAATCTCTTGCGGCAGGGTATTGCGCGTAGGGTGAAGCGACATGACAACCTCCGTGTGAAAAGTGCAAAAAACTTCGTCGGTCAGGGTTAGTGGCCCGACAGGTGTTGCAGCGCGTGCGACGCGATCAACGCATAGCCGCTCGTCACGATGGCGAGCCCGACCAGCTTGCGCGAGAAGTTGCCGCCAAACACCATCCGTGCGTCACGCGCGAGCCGTGCGCTGCCGGTACTCAACATATGGACCATGATCGTTCTCCTTCGCTTCGTCTTCGAACCGGCAAGACGCCCATGCGCTCGCCATCACTATCGGATCGGCCCAGGCGGTGTGCTTTCACCGCCTGAGCCTGCAGCACCTGCCGGCCCCGTTAGCCGGCATCGCGCATGCTTCGCTTGATACTTACTTCGCAGCCTTCTGGAGTGCCGCCAGCGCAGCCGCCACCCCTTCCGCATACGCCGGATCGATCCGGCGGAAATGCTCCATCTGACGCGCGACGATCTCTTGCGGCACACCGTTGATATGGCGTGCGATGTTGCCGAAGAAGCGCTCGCGTTGCGCCGCGTCGAACAGCCGGAACAGCGCGGCCGGCTGGCTGTAGTAGTCCTCGTCTTCGCGATGCTCGTAGCGGTCCACCACGCCCGCGGCGAGCGGCGGCTCGGCTGCGTTGCGGTCCTGCGCGAAGTCGCCGAAGCGGTTCGGCTCGTAGTTCACCGTCGCGCCGAGATTGCCGTCCGTGCGCATCCCACCGTCACGATGGAACGAATGCTGACGCTGCACACGCGGAGCATTCACCGGGATCTGGTGGTGGTTGATCCCGAGGCGATAGCGCTGCGTGTCGCCGTACGAAAACAGACGCCCCTGCAACAGACGGTCGGGCGAGAAGCCGATGCCCGGCACCACGTTGGCCGGCGTAAAGGCCGCCTGCTCGACGTCCGCGAAGTAGTTCTGCGCGTTGCGGTTCAGCTCGATCGTGCCGACGTCGATCAGCGGGTAGTCCTTGTACGGCCACACCTTGGTGATGTCGAACGGGTTGTAGCGATACGTCGCCGCATCCGCTTCCGGCATCACCTGAATGCAGAAGCGCCATCTCGGGAAGTTGCCGCTGTCGATGTTGCCCACCAGATCGCGCTGCGCGCTTTCACGGTCTTGCGCGACGACCTGGGCCGCTTCGGCGTCGGTGAAATTCTCGATACCCTGCATCGACTTGAAGTGGAACTTCACCCAGAAGCGCTCATCCTTGGCGTTGATGAACGAGAACGTGTGCGAGCCGAAGCCGTGCATCTGACGGTAGTTCTGCGGAATGCCGCGATCGCTCATCAGGATCGTCACCTGGTGCAGCGACTCCGGATGACGCGACCAGAAGTCCCATGCCGCCACGTTGCTGCGCAGGTTCGTGTACGGATCGCGCTTTTGCGTGTGAATGAAGTCCGGGAACTTGAGCGGATCGCGGATGAAAAACACCGGCGTGTTGTTGCCGACGATGTCCCAGTTGCCCTCTTCCGTGTAGAACTTGATCGAGAAGCCGCGCACGTCGCGTTCCGCGTCGGCGGCGCCGCGCTCGCCTGCTACCGTCGAAAAGCGCATGAACAGCGGCGTTTCCTTGCCGACCTCAGCGAACACCTTGGCCTTCGTGTAGCGCGAGATGTCCTGCGTCACCTTCAGCGTGCCGAACGCGCCCGAGCCTTTGGCGTGCACACGACGCTCCGGAATCACTTCGCGGTCGAAGTGCGCCAGCTTTTCGAGCAGCCAGACGTCTTGCAGTACGACCGGGCCACGGACGCCGGCGGTCATCGAATTCTGGTTGTCGGCGACGGGCGTGCCGGCCGCGGTAGTAAGTTTGCTTTCAGACATCGTGTATTCCTGGTGAGGTAGTGTTGTTGTGAGGAAAGCAGGCTGCGCGCGCGGTCTTGCGATGCAGCGGCCCACCCGTCCGGAAGACGACTCAGGCGCTCAGCGCGCGGTCGACCAGCAACGAGAACGCAACGGTGCGCATGCTGCTCAGCGACGCAGCAAGGCGATTGACCGGCACAGTACGTTGGGTGGAAAGCGGCTGGGATTGCTGCGCGTGAGACTGGGTCATGACTTCCTCCGTGTCTTGTGGGATCGGGTGATCCATGGAGGAAACTATAACAATGCTATCGAAAATTAGTATTTGATTAATTTTATCTATTCGATAGGGGCCGACGCTATCGGCCCGAAGTGCTGCCGGCCAGCGCCCGCGGCGGCGCCGGCCTTGCCTCGAAAGGCGTGCTCAGTTCACCGCGACGGGCAGATCGAGCTTGTTCACGCCGGGCAGATCGCAGGCGTTGATGGCGTCGCAGATCGCGTCGATGGCGGGCATGCGCGTGAAGCTCTTGCGCCAGGCCAGCACCACCCGGCGATCCGGCACCGGTTCGTCGAAGGCCACATAGCTGAGCAGCCCCGCATCGATGCCGCCCGCATGCGCCTTCACTTCATGCACCGACATGCGCG
Source organism: Paraburkholderia sp. GAS38 (assembly GCF_050434965.1). Lineage (NCBI taxonomy): Bacteria > Pseudomonadati > Pseudomonadota > Betaproteobacteria > Burkholderiales > Burkholderiaceae > Paraburkholderia > Paraburkholderia sp. GAS38. The sequence goes on from NZ_JBNDJO010000005.1 coordinate 348,383, forward strand.
GCAGAACCGTGATGCCGACGCCGCTCGCCACCATATGGCGAATCGTCTCGAGCGACGAGCCTTCGAACGTCTTCTGGATGCCGTCCGCATTCTGCGAGAAGCGCATCAGCTCGGGGCACACGCCCAACACGTGATCGCGGAAACAATGACCGCTGCCGAGCAACAGCATGGTTTCCTGCTTGAGGTCGTCCGGATCGATCTTCGCGCGGTGTTCCCAGGCATGGCCGGACGGCAGCGCCACGACGAACGGCTCGTCGTAGAGCGGGCGCAGCATCAGGCCCGTTTCCGGGAACGGCAGCGCCATGATGGCGACGTCGATCTCGCCCTGCTTGAGCAACTCGATCAGCTTGAGCGTGTAATTCTCCTGCAGCATCAACGGCATCTGCGGGACGCGCTTGATCATCTGCTTGACCAGCGTGGGCAGCAGGTACGGTCCGATCGTATAGATCACGCCAAGGCGCAGCGGCCCAACCAGCGGGTCTTTGCCCTGCTTGGCGATTTCCTTGATGGCAAGCGTCTGCTCCAGCACCCGTTGCGCCTGGGTGACGATCTGCTCGCCGATGGGCGTGACACTGACTTCGCTCGTACCGCGCTCGAAAATCTGCACGTTCAACTCGTCTTCGAGCTTTTTGATCGCCACCGACAGCGTCGGCTGGCTGACGAAACACGCCTCGGCCGCGCGGCCAAAATGCCGCTCGCGAGCAACCGCGACGATATATTTCAATTCAGTGAGCGTCATTGGGGACCAATCAGTGCGATGAATTCGATAGGTTTCAGTTATACACCTATGGGGCCAATTCGCCAACCACCCCCGGCACCCGGGATTGCCCGTAAAGGTTACCGACCGTCACCGTTACGTTCGACGTCTTCGGCGACACGCCCGCTTCGAACCGTCGTTCGGACCTTCGCTGGACCTGCATTCGGACTGTCAGGCCTTCAGGTACTGTTCACGCGCCCCGAGCCAGCGCGCCAGATGCTGGGTGACGACGTCCGGATGCGCTTGCAGCAGGTGCGCCGCCGCTTCGCGCGCCGGCTCGATCAGCCAGCCGTCCTGCTCGAGGTCGGCAAACCGCAGCATGGCGGCGCCGGACTGGCGCGCGCCGAGAAACTCGCCGGGGCCACGGATTTCGAGGTCGCGGCGGGCGATTTCGAAGCCGTCGGTGGTTTCGCGCATGGTTTGCAGACGGGCGCGGGCCGTCATCGAGAGCGGTCCGGTGTAAAGCAGCACGCAGACGGACGCCGCGCTGCCCCGCCCGACCCGACCGCGCAACTGATGCAACTGCGCGAGGCCGAAGCGTTCAGCATGCTCGATCACCATCAACGACGCGTTCGGCACGTCCACACCCACTTCGATCACCGTGGTCGCCACCAGCAACTGCACCTCGTTGCGGGTGAACGCGTCCATCACCGCCGCCTTTTCCGCCGGCGCGAGCCGCCCGTGCACGAGACCCACGTTCAGTTCGGGTAACGCCGCGATCAGCGTTTCGTAGGTTTCGACGGCGGTCTGAAGCTGCAGCGTCTCGCTTTCTTCGATCAGCGGACACACCCAGTAGACCTGGCGCCCCGTCAGCGCCGCCTCGCGCACGCGGCCGATCACCTCCTCGCGGCGCGCGTCGGAGACGAGCTTGGTCAGGATCGGCGTGCGGCCGGGCGGCAACTCATCGATGGTCGAGACGTCGAGATCCGCGTAGTAGGTCATCGCCAGCGTGCGAGGGATCGGTGTGGCGGACATCATCAACTGGTGCGGCTGGAAACCGCTCGCGCCGTCCGCCGCGTTCCGCCCCGGAGGAAGTCCCCCTGGGGGATGCGCCTTGGCGCGCAGCGCGAGCCGCTGCGCGACGCCGAAACGGTGCTGTTCGTCGACGATCACGAGGCCAAGACGCGCGAACTCCACGGCATCCTGAATGATCGCGTGCGTGCCGATCACCAGTTGCGCGGTGCCGAGCGCCGCGGCTTCGATCGCCGCACGCTTTTCCTTTGTCTTCAGACTGCCGGCCAGCCACGCGACGCTCACCCCGAGCGGCTCCAGCCAGCCGCGCAGCTTGCGCGCGTGTTGTTCGGCGAGGATTTCGGTGGGCGCCATCAGGGCGGCCTGATAACCGGCGTCGATAGCCTGCGCGGCGGCCAGCGCGGCGACGATGGTCTTGCCGCTGCCCACGTCGCCTTGCAAGAGGCGCTGCATCGGGTGAGGCTGGGTCAGATCCAGCGCGATCTCGCCGCCCACGCGCTCCTGCGCACGGGTCAGCGAAAACGGCAGCGCCTTCAGGAGACGCGCCACCAGCGAGGCCGGGTCGTCGGCCGTCCGCCGCGGCATGCTCGGCGCCGCGCGAGTGCGGCGCTCGTCGTGCGCGCGCTTGAGCGACATCTGCTGCGCGAGCAGTTCCTCGAACTTGATCCGCACCCAGGCGGGGTGCGTGCCGTCCATCAGCGCGGTTTCATCGGAATCCACGCCCGGGTGATGCAGCATGCGCACCGCCTCCATCAGCGGCGGCACGCCGAGCGGCTGCAAGTACGTCCTGGCGACGGCTTCCGGCAACAATTCCGGCAACGCCGTGCGCGACAGCGCGTTATCAATGGCTTTGCGCAGATACGCCTGGCTCACCCCCGCCGTGCTCGGATAGACAGGCGTCAGCGCCTGCGGCAAGGGCGTGTCGCCGTCGACGACGCGCACCGCCGGATGCACCATCTCCATCCCGAAGAAGCCGCCACGGACGTCGCCGCGCACGCGCAGCCGCGCGCCGATCGCCATCTGCTTGACCTGCGAGCCGTAGAAATTCAGAAAGCGCAGCACCAGTTCGTCGCCGTCTTCGTCACGCAGTTTGACCAGCAACTGACGGCGCGGACGATAGGCGATCTCGTTGTCGAACACCACGCCTTCGGTCTGCGCGATGCCGCCTGGCAACAGATGCGCGATCGGCGTAAGCGAAGTCTCGTCCTCGTAGCGCATCGGCAGATGCAGGACCAGATTGATGTCGCTTGTGAGGCCGAGTTTGGCGAGCTTGTCCACGGTTTTGGCGAGCGCCGGCGTGGCCTTGTCCGCGGTCTTGGCGGCCTTGGATGTCTTCGCCGTCTTCGGTGTTCTGGACGTCTCGCCCGTCCCGGCGACCTTGGTCACCTTGGCCGCTTTGGCTTCTTTCCCCGGTCCGGCATTGAGCAGTTCGCCCCCCTTGCCGCGGGCGGCGGGGCGCTTCGGCTCGGCGCTCACTTCGTCAGTAGCAGAGGGCAAACGGCGGTCGGACAAAGGCATGGGCTGCTTCGCAAGTACAATATCGGCTTTCAAAGGTTTCGCGGCCTCGCAGCGCGCCGGCTGGAACCAGCCGTGTGGCGCCGCTGCGGCGTCCCGCAATCATAGCCGCACGCCGCGGGGCTTCGGTGCAATTCCGCCCGGCTTCGGCCCAATTCCGTTTCGTTTCACGTCCAGCATCCAGCCCGTTCGCATGTTCACGCTTTCCGATTTCGATTTCGACCTGCCGCCCGAGTTGATCGCGCAAACCGCCTTGCCGGAGCGCAGCGCGAGCCGTCTGCTCGAGGTAGACGGCCTCGCTACGCCCGCGCGCCTCACTGACCGCCGCTTCGCGGAACTGCCCGACTGCATTGCGCCGGGCGATCTGCTGGTGTTCAACGATACCAAAGTCCTGAAGGCGCGCTTCCTCGGCCAGAAGGCCAGCGGCGGCAAGATCGAGGTGCTGGTCGAACGGCTGACCGGCGAGCGCACGGCGCTCGCGCAGATCCGCGCCAGCAAGAGCCCCGCGCCCGGCACGACACTGCGCCTCGCCGACGCGTTCGACGTGACGGTCGGCGAGCGCGTCGAGCCGTTCTATACGCTGCACTTCCCCGAAGACTGCCTGACGCTGATCGAGCAGTTCGGCCGCCTGCCGCTGCCGCCCTATATCGAGCACGACCCCGACGCCACCGACGAAACCCGTTACCAGACGGTGTTCGCGCGGAATCCGGGCGCGGTGGCCGCGCCGACCGCGGGCCTGCACTTCGACGACGCGCTGCTCGCCCGTCTCGACGCACGCGGCGTGGAGCGCGCCACACTGACGCTGCACGTGGGCGCGGGCACGTTCCAGCCGGTGCGGGTGGAGAACCTCGCCGAGCACAAGATGCATAGCGAGTGGTATCAGTTGCCGCAAACGCTGGTGGAGCGGATCGCCGCGACGAAGGCGCGCGGCAACCGCGTGATCGCAGTGGGCACGACCTCGATGCGCGCGCTCGAAGCCGCCGCGCGCGACGCCGAAGCCGCCGGCCGGCCGCTCGCCGCGACCGCCGCCGAGACCGATATCTTCATCACGCCGGGGTACAGGTTCCGCGTGGTGGACCGGCTGGTGACGAATTTCCATTTGCCGAAGTCGACGCTGCTGATGCTGGTGTCGGCGTTTGCGGGCATCGAGACGATCCGCGCGGCTTACCGGCATGCGATCGAGGAGCGCTATCGCTTCTTCAGCTACGGCGACGCGATGCTGCTGACGCGCAACGACGGCTGACTTCGCTTGCCGTCCAGGCGGCGCTCAGGGTAGTCTGCCGCACCTTGTTTTTCTTTACCCGCCGCCGCGGCTCGCCCGGCGGCGTTCACGTTATGCGCCGGACTGTTCTCCGGTGGCACAGGAGTCCCCATGACCGACGGTCATACCCACGATACAGGCGCCGCCCGCGCCGCTTGCCCAACCTGCGCCGATCACGGCGGCAACCCCGCGGAACGTCCCGCCAACGGCCTCAAATTCGAGCTGCTCACCACCGACGGCCAGGCGCGCCGCGGCCGTCTGACGCTGAATCACGGCGTGGTCGAAACGCCGATCTTCATGCCGGTCGGCACCTACGGCACGGTGAAGGCCGTCCAGCCGCGCGAGCTCGAAGAAATGCACGCGCAGATCATCCTCGGCAACACGTTCCACCTGTGGCTGCGTCCGGGGCTCGAGACGATCGGCGCGCATGGCGGCTTGCACCGTTTCATGGGCTGGAACAGGCCCATCCTGACCGATTCCGGCGGTTTCCAGGTGTTTTCACTGGGCGATCTGCGCAAGATCACCGAAGATGGCGTCACGTTCGCCTCGCCGATCAACGGCGACAAGCTGTTCCTGTCGCCCGAAGTGTCGATGCAGATCCAGAAGGTGCTGAACTCGGACATCGTCATGCAGTTCGACGAATGCACGCCGTACGCGACCAACAACGTGCCCACCTCCCACCAGGACGCCGCCGACTCGATGCGCATGTCGATGCGCTGGGCCCAGCGCTCCATCGACGAATTCAACGGCCTCGGTAATCCGAACGCGCTGTTCGGCATCGTCCAGGGCGGCATGTTCGAAGACCTGCGCGACGAATCGCTGGCGGGCCTGGCGGCGATGGACTTCCACGGCCTCGCGATCGGCGGCCTGTCGGTCGGCGAGCCGAAGGAAGACATGATGCGCGTGCTCAACCACATCGGCCCCAGGCTGCCGGCCGACAAGCCGCACTACCTGATGGGCGTGGGCACGCCGGAAGACCTGGTGGCCGGCGTGGCGGCCGGCGTCGACATGTTCGACTGCGTCATGCCCACCCGCAACGCCCGCAACGGCTGGCTCTTCACGCGCTTTGGCGACCTCAAGATCCGCAATGCGATCCACAAGAACTCGCTGCGCCCGCTCGACGAAACCTGCGGCTGCTACACCTGCCGGCATTTCACCCGCGGCTACCTGCATCATCTGCATCGGGTCGGCGAAATTCTTGGCGCGCAGCTCAACACGATTCACAATCTGCATTACTACCTCGAACTGATGGGCGAAATCCGCGCATCCATCGAGGCGCACGAGTTCGAAGCGTTCCGCAAACGCTTCCACGAGAACCGGGCCAAAGGGGTCGAGCAGGCCGCCTAAAGGGTTTCTACGACAGTTTCATTTCGCGACGGCCCAAATAAGCTTTAACAGCTTGATCGGAAAGCCCATTTGCCGCGCCGTCGTACCAAATGCCGGTGGTAGAATAATCGGCTGATTTTTTTGATCGTTATAACGGAGAGACCAACGTGTCGTTCATTTCAAACGCCTTCGCTCAAGGCTCAGGCGGTGCAGAATCGAGCCTGATGAGCTTCCTGCCGCTGATCCTGATGTTTGGCGTGCTGTACTTCATCATGATTCGCCCGCAAATGAAGCGCCAGAAGGAACATCGCAACATGCTCTCCGCCATGGCGAAGGGCGACGAGGTGGTGACGAACGGTGGCATCGTCGGCAAGGTGACCAAGGTTAGCGACGCGTATGTGGGCGTCGAAATCGCCGAAGGCACGGAAATCACCGTGCAAAAAGCATCGGTCACGACGATTCTCCCGAAGGGCACGATCAAGTCGCTGTAAGGCCTGCTCTCTCGCGTCCGGCGCGGCCTCGCGGAACTGGAGCCAGAATGCCTGTCATGTCATCCATGCAACCAGGCAGGCTGTGTTCCCCGCGCTCATCGCCGGACGCATCGCTTCCAAGCCAACCTTCCCGTTGGACCACTCCATGAATCGTTACCCCCTCTGGAAATATGTCGTGATGGTCGTGGCGCTTGCCATCGGCCTCATCTACACGCTGCCCAATTTCTTCGGCGAAGCGCCGGCGGTGCAGGTGTTGAGCGGCAAGGCAACGGTCAAGCTCGATTCGACGACGCTGTCGCAAATCGAAGCCGCACTGGCTGCCAATCAGATCACTGCTTCCGACGTGACGTTCGACAACGCGTCGAGCAACGCGAACATTCGCGTGCGTCTGTCGGACACCGACACGCAGTTGCGCGTGAAGGACTTGCTGTCGAAGACGCTGAACAGCGACCCGACCGATCCTGACTTCGTCGTCGCCCTGAACCTGCAAAGCGCGTCGCCGCGCTGGCTGACCGCCCTGCACGCGCTGCCGATGTACCTCGGCCTCGACCTGCGAGGCGGCGTGCACTTCCTGCTGCAGGTGGACATGGCAGGCGCGCTGAACAAGAAGCTCGATTCCGACGCCTCGGACGCGCGCACCTTGCTGCGCGACAACAACATCCGCGACGGCGGCGTGAACCGCGTCAACCAGACGGTGGTGATCAACTTCGCCGACAAGGACACCGCGAACTCGGCGAGCACGCAGCTCTCGCGCAGCATCACGGAACTCCAGTGGGCAACCCAGACGGCGCCTGACGGCAGCTATCAGCTGATCGGTACGTTCACGCCGGCGGTGCAGAAGACCGTCGAAGATGCGGCGCTCAAGCAGAACATCACGACGCTGCATAACCGGGTCAACGAACTCGGCGTGGCCGAACCGGTGATCCAGCAGCAAGGCTCCGACCGCATCGTGGTCGAACTGCCGGGCGTGCAGGACACGGCGAAGGCGAAGGACATCATTGGCCGCACGGCGACGCTCGAAGCGCGCCTCGCCGACCCGGTCAATACGCATCCGAATCCGGGCGATCCGGTGCCGCCGGGCGACGAACTGTTCACCGACGCCAACAAGGTGCCGGTGCTGCTGAGAAAGCAGGTGATCTTTACCGGCGACCGCATCATCGACGCGTCCGCGGGCTTCGACGAACACCAGCGTCCGTCGGTCAACCTCCGCCTCGACTCGGCCGGTGGCCGCGCCGTGGCGAGCGTGTCGCGCGACAACATCGGCAAGCCGATGGCCATGGTGCTGTTCGAAAAGGGCAAGGGCCAGGTGCTGACCGTGGCGACGATCCAGTCCGAACTGGGCGACCGCTTCCAGATCACCGGCCAGCCGACGCCGCAAGCCGCCGCCGACCTCGCGCTGCTGCTGCGCGCCGGTTCGCTGGCCGCGCCGATGGACATCATCGAAGAACGCACCATCGGTCCGAGCCTTGGCGCCGATAACATCAAGAAGGGCTTCCACTCGGTGATCTGGGGCTTTGCCGCCATCGCCGTCTTCATGATGGCGTACTACATGCTGTTCGGTGTGGTCTCGATCATTGGCCTGTCGGTCAACCTGTTGCTGCTGGTCGCCGTGCTGTCCATGTTGCAGGCCACCCTGACCTTGCCGGGTATCGCCGCTATCGCGCTGGCGCTCGGTATGGCCATTGACGCGAACGTGCTGATCAACGAGCGCGTGCGTGAAGAGCTGCGTCACGGTGCGCCGGCGCAACTGGCCATCCAGAACGGTTACGCGCATGCATGGGCAACCATTCTCGACTCGAACGTGACCACGCTGATCGCCGGTCTGGCGCTGCTCGCGTTCGGTTCGGGTCCGGTCCGCGGTTTCGCGATCGTGCACTGTATCGGCATCCTGACGTCGATGTTCTCCGCGGTGTTCTTCTCGCGCGGTCTCGTGAACCTCTGGTACGGCGGCAAGAAGAAGCTGAAGTCGCTGGCGATTGGTCAGGTCTGGCGTCCGGCAGCGGTTGAAGGTGCAGGCGCTGCCGCGTATCTGGGCAGCGAAGACGCCGCCACCGACACGGCACGGGCCACGAGCGCCGCCTCTGCCAAGCCGAAGGCCACGGCCCAGGCGCGCGCCGCCGGCAAGCCGACGGTGCGCCGTCGCAACAGCCCCGGCAACACGCCGCAGAAACCGGGTTCATCCCGCTGAGCCCCGGAGAACAAGACCATGGAATTTTTCCGCATTCGCAAAGATTTGCCGCTCATGCAGCGCGCGTTGGTGTTCAACGCAATCTCGCTGCTGACGTTTATCGCTGCCGTGTTTTTCCTGCTGCATCGCGGGCTGCACCTGTCGGTGGAATTCACCGGCGGCACGGTCATCGAAGTCCAGTATCCGACTACCGTGCCGCTCGAACCGGTGCGCGGCACGCTCGCCAAGCTCGGCTACCCGGACGCCCAGGTGCAGAACTTCGGCACCTCGCGTGACGTGCTGATTCGCCTTCCGGTCAAGACCGGCCTGACCTCCGCTCAACAGAGCGATCAGGTGATGGGCGCGCTGAAGGGTGAAGACGCGCAGGTGCAGTTGCAGCGCGTCGAGTTCGTTGGCCCGCAGGTCGGCAAGGAGCTCGTCACCAACGGCCTGCTCGCGCTCGCCTGCGTGGTGGCCGGCATCGTGATCTACCTGTCGTTCCGCTTCGAATGGAAGTACGCCGTGGCCGGCGTAATCGCCAACCTGCACGACGTGGTGATCATTCTTGGCTTCTTCGCCTTCTTCCAGTGGGAGTTCTCGCTGTCGGTGCTGGCCGCCGTGCTTGCGGTGCTCGGCTACTCGGTGAACGAATCCGTGGTTATTTTCGACCGGATTCGCGAAACCTTCCGCCGCGAACGCAAGATGACGGTCATCGAAGTCATCAACCACGCGATCACCAGCACGATGTCGCGGACCATCATCACCCACGGCTGTACGCAGATGATGGTGCTGTCGATGTTCCTGTTCGGCGGTCCGACGCTGCACTACTTCGCATTGGCGCTGACGGTCGGTATTCTGTTCGGTATCTATTCGTCGGTGTTCGTTGCCGCTGCGCTCGCGATGTGGCTCGGCGTGAAGCGCGAAGACCTGCTGAAGGACAAGAAGGAACGCCACGATCCGAGCGACCCGAACGCAGGCGCGCAAGTCTGAGGTTCGAGGCTGTCGCGGGTCGTCGCAAGAAGCACAAAGGCCGGTTCAGTCGAACCGGCCTTTTTCGTTTACCCGCGTGCCGCGCAAACCTGCCGTGAAAAGCCCGCTCAGCTAAAACCCAGCTTCCGCCGCGCCGCGATCAACGCGATCAGGCTCAGCACCGCCGCGAACATCATGTAGAAACTCGGCGCCACCTTCGAGCCCGTGGCGCCGATCAACCACGTGATGATGAACGGACCAAAGCCGCCGAAGATCGTCACCGCGATGTTGTACGACAGGGACATGCCCGTCGTGCGCGTCTGCACCGGGAAAATCTCCGACAGCAAGCCCGGCAACGCGCCGAAATAACCGGTCATCAGGAAGCCGAGCACGATCTGCACGACGATCAGCGTGCCGAAGCTCGGATGAGCAACGAGGTAGACGAAGGCCGGATAGATCAGCACGAACAACAGCACCGCCGACGTCAGCATGATCCGGGTGCGGCCATGACGGTCCGAGAGATGACCCACCAGCGGCGCAAACACCATCTGGATCAGACCGGTGAGCGCAATCGCCGCAAACGCGACCGAGGGCGCGAGGCCGAGTTGCTTGATGCCGTAGGTCGGCATGAACAGCACGAGGTAGGTGGAGACCGTGCCCAGCACCACCACGCCCATCGCAATCAAGAGACGCAGCTTCTGGCTCGCAAGCGTATCGCGCAACGGTGTCGTAGTCGTCTCCGCGGCAAGAAATTCGGGCGTCTCGTCGAGACGCGTGCGGATGTACCACGCCACCGGCCCGATCAGCAATCCGAAGAAGAACGGCACGCGCCATCCCCACGCGGCCATCTGCCCGGCCGAGAGCTTGCCCGTCAGCACCACCCCGAAGCCGGCCGCCAGCAACGTCGTCAGCCCCTGGCTTGCCACTTGCCAGCTCGCGAAGAATCCGCGCCGGCCGGGCTCGTGCTCGGCGAGAAAGGCCGTCGCGCTGCCGAACTCGCCGCCCGCGGAAAAGCCCTGCATCAGGCGCGCCGCCACGAGGATCAGCGGCGCCGCGAGGCCAATGGTCTGGTAGGTGGGCAGGATGGCGATGATCAGCGTGCCGCTCATCATCAGCAGGATCGACAGCGTGAGGGCCGCCTTGCGCCCGGCGCGGTCCGCGTAGGCGCCAATCACGATCGCGCCGAGCGGCCGCATGAAGAACGACACGCCGAAGGTCCCGAGCGTCAGCAGCAACGAGACGGTGTCGTTGCCGGTGGGGAAAAACAGCCTGGCGATCACGACCGCGAAAAAACCGTAGACCACCAGATCGAACCATTCCAGCGCATTACCGATCGACGCGGCTACCACCACGCGCCACGAATTCGGGCGGCTCGCCGCCAGGTTTGCAGACGTCGTTGCGTTCATGCGGATCTCCGTTGCGCTTGGAATTGTCGTTGTAGGGCGATCGATCGCGCCCTTGTACGGCCAGACTGGTTGCGCGCACAACCAGTCCGATGCCGGCGTTTCTTACTGCTTGATCCCTTCAGCCTGAATTTCCAGCCTGGTCTCCATGCTGAAACCATACTTGCTGCCGAAGTCCATGCCGTAGTCCGCGCGGTTGAATTCGGCGCTCGCTTCCACGCCGCACACTTCGCGCTTGAGTACCGGATGCTGCATGCACTTGAACGACTCGATCGTCAGGTTCAGCGGCTTGGTGACGCCATGCATGGTCAGGCTGCCGATCACTTCAACGGGCTTGTCGCCGTCGAACTTGATATCCGTGCCTTTGTAGGTGACCGCCGGATACTTCGCGACGTCGAAGAAGGCGTCAGATTGCAGATGCTCGTCGAGCTTGGTGTCGCCGGTCTGGACCGAAGCCGGGTCGACCGTCACATCGACCGTGCCGGTTTTTGCCGCGCGGTCGAGCGTGACCGTGCCCGAACTTTTCGCGAACTTGCCGCGCCACACCGACAGGCCGCCAAGGTGGTCCGCCGCGAAGCTCGGATAGGTGTGGGTGGGGTCGAGCATATACGTATCAGCCGCCACCGCGCTGAACGAGACGGAGGCAGTCAAGGCGACGGCAGCGATCAGCAAAGTCTTTTTCAAGTCATGCTCCTTTCAGGCTTCAGAAACGCACCGCGCTCGGTGCGGGTTCACAGTGCGGCTGCGGCAGACGTCGCCGCATGACGCCTCATTTGCGTGCTGCAACGATATGAAACTTGATGACGACGTCGTCGGCCACCACCGAGGTGTCTTTCCACTCGCCGGTGCCGATATCGAACTGCGAGCGCTTGATGGGCAGCAAGCCGTCGAAGGCCTGCACGGGCCCCTGCTGGGTGACCGTGACCGGCACCGCCACGGTCTGCGACTTGCCCTTGATGGTCAGCTTGCCGGTCACCGTGAAGCGGTTGCCGCCCGCCGGCGCGATCGCGCTCGAGACGAAGGTCGCCTGCGGATACGTCTTCGCGTCGAACCAGTCCTTGCCGCGCACCTGCTCGTTGTAGCTGTCGTCGCCCAGATCGTAACTGCCCACGTCGACGCTGAACTGCGCGCTGCCCTCGGCCGGCTTCGCCGGGTCGAAGGCGACCTGCGCCGTGAACTTGTTGAACTTGCCTTCGACCGGCACGTTCATCTGCTTCGAGGTCGCGGTAATCGTGCTCTTCGAGACATCGACCTGGGCCAGCGCGCTGCCCGCCGCGCTCAGCGAGGCGGCCGCGAACGCCGCCAGCATGTAGCGATAAAACGAAACCTTCATGGGGGTCCTTATTTGATGAAAGGGATCATGCGCGACAGCAGGCCGTCGCGGTCCAGCCATTGATGCTTGAGCGCCGCGGCCACATGCAGCACGAACAGAACCAGCAGCGTGTAGTTGAGCGCGATGTGAATATTCTTCAGCAGCACCTTGAGCACGGGGTCCGGCGCGATCAGGCGCGGCAGCGGCACGAGGCCCAGATACACCACCGGCACGTTGGCGGCGGAGCTATAAAGATAACCTGATACCGGAATCGCAATAATCAGCACGTAGAGCAGCAGATGCGTCAGATGCGCCGCCGTGCGTTGCCACGAGGCCATGCGGCGCGGCAACGGCGGTGCGCCGTGAGTGGCGCGCCAGAGGATGCGCAGCACCGACAGCCCGAACACGGTCACGCCGATCCACTTATGCCAGGAGAAATAGCGCAGCTTGGCGGGCGTAAAGCCGGGGATGTCGGTCATCACCCAACCGAGGGCGAAGCCGCAGATAATCAGCAGCGCGATCAGCCAGTGAAGCGCGATGGCCGTTCGCGTGTAGGAATCGCGAGCGCCGAAGGTAGGTTTGATTGCCATGAAAGGTCAACGCAAGCTGAGAGGTTAGCGGCGCAAGCGAATGACAACCCGGTTGAACGCAGGCCGGTCATCCCGTATGCGAATCGCGTAGGATCGCGGCCGCCGGCATCACCGGCCTGCCGCGACACACGCCAAGGCCGCCATGCTACCCCAAGCCGAAAAAGCCGGCAGGTCTCGTTCCGGGCAGCATGCCGCGCGCTGTCATACGCCGCAACAAAGCAATTGAACAATTGGGGCCCGCAAATGTCCGATCACCTGTCGGAATGCTTAACGAAGCTCTACGCTTGTCTGACGTGTGTCTCGGACCGGCCCAAATACGCATGAGAGGAAGCCTTTGGTACTATTGCTCCAGGCTTTCGCCAGTCCCTACCGTGCAAGCCTGCGTTGCACGCCCCCGCTCACGTCGTTTTGCCCTTCGGCCGTATGGAACATGACAACCTGATCGCGTGCCACGAGTGCGATACCCTTTTCAAGAAGCCGCAACTGCTCGGCAGCCGCTCCGTGGCCCGCTGCCCGCGTTGCGGCGCGACCCTGTACCGGAGCGCGTATCGGCGGCTGGACGGCATCAGCGCCATGACGCTCGCGGCGCTCTTCACCTTTCTGATCGCGCAGGCCTATCCGATTCTCGAGCTCGACGCCAACGGCATTACCTCGCAAACCACGCTGTTCGGCGCGCTCGTCGCGCTCTGGAACGAGGACATGCAGATCGTCGCGGTGATGGTGTTTTGCGCGACCACGCTGTTCCCGCTCACGGAACTGGTCGCGCTGCTCTATGTGCTGATCCCGATCCGCTCGGGCTATGTGCCGGCCGGCTTCAACCAGGTGCTGCGGGCCATCCAGTTCGTGCGGCCGTGGGGCATGATCGAGGTGTTCATGCTCGGCGTGCTGATCACCATCGTGAAGATGGTGAGCCTCGCCCGCGTGATCCCCGAAGCGGCGCTGTTCGCCTTCGGCGCGCTCACCTTGATGTTCGCGGTGGTGGTCATGTTCGACCCGCGCACCTTGTGGGACATCGCCGACGAACTGACCGCGCGGCGCGCCCGGCCCACGCCGCGCACAGCCGCCGACAGCGCGGCCGCCGCGGTCGGCGCAACGCTGACGGGCAGCGCATCCGGCCAGCCCGCCGCGCCCCACCAGGGATGACTGCACGATGAAATACGTCACCGCGTTGCGCGCGGGCCTGGTTTCCTGCCACGCATGCGGCCGCGTCGCCCCGCGCATCCGCTCGATCACCCCGCAGCACTGCGAGCGCTGCGGCGCGGTGCTGCACCGGCGCAACCCGGACAGCCTGATGCGCACCTGGGCGCTACTGCTTGCCGCCGCCTTGCTGTATATTCCCGCGAATCTGCTGCCGGTGATGCATACCTCGTCGCTGCTCGGCTCGGAAGACGACACGATCATGAGCGGCGTCGTCTACTTCTGGACCTCGGGCGACTGGCCGCTCGCCATCATCGTGTTCATTGCCAGCATCATGGTGCCGATGCTCAAGCTGAGCGTGCTCGTGCTGCTCACCGTGACGGCCCAGCGCCGCTCGCGCTGGCGCCCGATGCAGCGCACCAAGCTGTACCGCATGGTCGAACGGATCGGCCGCTGGTCGATGCTCGACATCTTCGTCGTCACGCTGACGGTCGCGCTGGTGCGCTTCAAGTCGATCGCCGTGATCACGGCTGGACCGGGTGCGATTGCGTTCGGCTCGGTGGTGATTCTGACCATGATCGCGTCGATGCAATTCGACCCACGGCTCATCTGGGACACCGTGGAAGGCACGGACGGCAGTGCGAAGAAAAAGGCGAAACGCGTGACAGGCCCGCAAGACGCGCAAGGCAGCACCCAACACTCTCAGGACCTCAAACATGACTAGCCCGCAAGGACCGACGCCCGCTCCCAGCGCGCCGCGCAACGATTCGAACGGACCCACGCTGCCACCCAACCTGCCCGATCCCGAGATCGAACCGCGCAGCCACTGGTTGCCGTCGCTGGTCTGGGTGATCCCGCTGATCGCCGCGTTGATCGGCATCGCGCTCGTCATCAAGTCGGTGACCGAAAAGGGACCGGAGATCAGCATCAGCTTCAGCAATGCCGAAGGCCTCGAACCCGGCAAGACCCAGGTCAAGTACAAGGACGTCAATATCGGCCTCGTGAAGAACGTCACGCTGTCGAAGGATCTTTCGCACGTCCTGATCCAGGTGCAGTTGACCAAGGAAGCCGAAAACTTCGCCGTCAAGGACACGCGCTTCTGGGTGGTGCGTCCGCGCGTCGGCGCGAGCGGCGTCTCGGGCCTCACCACGCTGCTCTCAGGTGCGTATATCGGCGTGGACGCCGGTCATTCGCAGGACAGCCAGAAAGATTTCGTCGGGCTCGAAACGCCGCCGCCGATCACCGGTGACCAGAAGGGCCACCGCTTCACGCTGCATGGCGATTCGCTCGGCTCGATCGATATCGGCTCGCCGATTTTCTACCGGCGCGTGCAGGTCGGCCAGGTGGTGGGCTTCTCGCTCGACAAGGACGGCACCGGCGTCACCATGCAGGTGTTCGTCGCCGCGCCGTACGACCAGTATGTCGGCGTCAACACGCGCTGGTGGCATGCGAGCGGCGTCGATCTGCGGCTCGATTCGAGCGGCTTCAAGCTGAACACGCAGTCGCTCGCCACGGTGCTGGTGGGCGGCCTGTCGTTCCAGTCGCCGCCGGGGCAGGCGGTCGGTACGCAGGCGCCGCAAAACATGACCTTCCGCCTCGGCTCGGATGAAACCGACGCGATGCGCGAGCCGGACGGCGTGCCGTTGCGCGTGGTGATGAATTTCAACCAGTCGCTGCGTGGGCTGTCGGTCGGCGCAACGGTCGATTTCCGCGGCATCGTGTTGGGTCAGGTGACCAACATCGGCATCGACTACGATCCGAAGACCCGCAACTTCACGATGCCGGTGACGATGAACCTCTACCCCGACCGCCTCGGCAAGCGTTTCCGCGAGTCGGCGCCGGAGCCGGGCAGCGTCGCCGGGGAGGACCTGCTGCAACGCCTCGTCAAGAATGGCTTGCGCGGCCAGTTGCGCACGGGCAACCTGATTACGAGCCAGTTGTATGTGGCGCTCGATATCTTCCCGAAGGCCGCGCCCGCCACGGTCGACGTCCACAGCGATCCGCTCGAGCTGCCGACCATCCCGAACACGCTCGACGAGTTGCAACTGCAGGTGGCCGACATCGCGAAGAAACTCGATCAGGTGCCGTTCGACCAGATCGGGACCAACCTGAACAACTCGCTGAAGAACGCCGATCAGCTGTTCACGCGCCTGAACACCGAGGTGGTGCCGCAGGCCCGCGACACGCTGGCGGCCGCCAAGCAGACCTTCGGCTCGGCAGAGGCGACGCTGCAGCAGGACTCGCCGTTGCAATCGGACGTGCACCAGGCGCTGCAGGAACTGACCCGCACGCTGCAGTCCTTGAATGCGCTGTCGGACTATCTGGAACGCCATCCGGAATCGCTGTTGCGCGGAAAACCAGGAGATCAACCATGATGTTTGCCCGGCTCCCCCGTTCGCCGCGCGGGCTTGCCCGCGCCGCCGCGTACCTCGGCGCCTGTGCCGGACTGCTGGCGCTTGCGGCGTGCTCGTCGTCGCCGCCGAGCCGCTTCTACACCCTGGGCGCCGACGCTGCGCCCGTCACTGCGCGCAGCACGGCTGCGCCGGCGCTGCTGATCGAAGTGCCGCCAGTCGACGTGCCGTCGCAGGTCGCGAAAAATCAGCTCGTGGTCCAGACGGGTCCGACCCAGGTGCAGGTCCTCGAACAGGACCGCTGGGCCTCGTTGCCTGGCGACGAGATCCGCCGCGCGTTGTCGTCCGATCTCACGCAGCAGCTGGGCACGATCGACGTCTACGGCACCGCGTATCCGGAAGGCACGCCGGTCTATCGGGTCAGCGTCAACGTGCAACGCTTCGAGTCGTGGCCAGGCTCGCATGCCTTGATCGACGCCGTGTGGAGCGTACGTGCGGTACGCAGCGAGACCGTCATGACCTGCCGCAGCACCGTCAGCACGCCGGTGACGGCGGGCTACGACGCGCTGGTCGACGGCCATCGCCAGATCGTGCAGCAGATCTCCACGCAGATCGCCGCCGGCATCAAGGCCATGGCGGCAGCGGCGCCGCGTGTCGCCACCGCTGCGCCGGCGAAAAACGGCTCCGGTGTGCCGGC
Source organism: Paraburkholderia sp. GAS38 (assembly GCF_050434965.1). Classification (NCBI taxonomy): domain Bacteria; kingdom Pseudomonadati; phylum Pseudomonadota; class Betaproteobacteria; order Burkholderiales; family Burkholderiaceae; genus Paraburkholderia; species Paraburkholderia sp. GAS38. The sequence goes on from NZ_JBNDJO010000005.1 coordinate 365,331, forward strand.
GCGGATCGCCCCGGCGACCGTGCCTTGTCCGTTGCCGGTGGGCCCGAGCGCCGCGCTCGACGGTGCCGGCGGTTTGGCCGGCGATTTGGCCGGCACTCTCGTTGGCGGCCTTGCCGGCACGCACACTGGCGCGCAAGGCTGAGCCGCCGGTATGGCGGCGGCGGACGCGCATCGGGCGTCCGCCGCGCTCTGTGCAGCGACGCCTGCGGCACCTCTCGACGTCAATAACCCAGCGTCCGCATTGAGCATCCCATGTTCCGTTCCCTCCAAACCTTCGTCAAGAAATGGCGCGCGTCGCGCAACAGCGGACACCAGCTCGACGCGCTGCTGGCGATCGCCGATCAGCACGCTCAATATGCGGAACGCAGCGAATGGCTGATCGAACTGGCGCACTGGATCCATCGCGGCGGGACGGTGCAGCCCGTCGCGCAGGAGCCGCTCGCCGACGAGGCGCGCCGGCAGCCCGAGCACACGCGGCTGCGCTATCTGCTGCATGTACTGGATCGCAACCCGCTGTGGAAGGCAAACGTGGCGGGCATTCTGCGCGCGCTGCTGCGCGAGAGCGACGGCATTTCGCTGCTGTGCGACGCCGGCATGCCGGTGCACTCGGCGTTTTTCGGCGCGCTGTTCGAGCGCTTCGAAGCGTCGCTGATTCCGCCCGCGCCGAATCGCCGCGACCTGGCGGCGATCTTCACGCTGATGTTCACGGCGGCGGAAGATGCCGACTGGATCGCGGCGCTGCCCACCGATCTGCTCACACGCATCCGCGATCTGTTCACTTACGAGCTGGACGGCGGCAACCCGCGCGAGGGCGTGCCGTTCTCGCTCGATCTGCTCGCCGCCCTGCACAACCTGACTTGCCAGATCAGCTCAACCGGACTGTCGCAAACGGTGCGCAGCCGTCTGGGCGACGCGGACGTACGCGTGGCCATGGAGAAGCAGCCGTTCTACCGCCTCACCCGCGCGATGCTGGCGCTGGAGTCGGCGCATCAGGCGGAGGAAGCCGGCGCGGACCCGGGCAAGCTGCTGCATGAGGTCAACTATCTGCGCGTGCTGCTGGACGAATGCCGCATCGCCACCGACAACGTCTTTAGCCATCTGTACCGCAACGGTGTGAGCGTCGACATCGTGTTTCAGATCGAACGCATGCGCATGCGTATCCAGCGCGCCGAGCATCTGCTGGACGCGTGGATGGCCTCCGACGACCCGCACGCGAGTTCGCGCCTCGTCGCCGAGCTGGTGAAGGCCAACCATGCAAGCCAGAGCGTCGCGCACCTGATGCGCAGCAACTTCTCCTTGCTGGCGCGCAAGGTGGTGGAATACAGCGCGGATACCGGCGAGCATTACATTGCACGCGACCGCGCCGAGTATCTGAAGATGCTGCGCATGGCCGCGGGCGGCGGCCTCGTCACCGTGGTGACGGTGTGCGTGAAGTTCGCCATCACCGGCGCGCATCTGCAGACGATGCTGGAAGGCTTGCTCGCCGGCGTCAACTACGCGGCCAGCTTCCTGCTGATGCACTTCCTGCATTTCTCGCTCGCCACCAAGCAGCCGGCCATGACGGCGCCGACCATCGCCCGAGAGCTCGACGGCGCGGGCACGCCCGAAGGCGTGGACAGTTTCGTGAGCTCGGTGGTCGCGCTGATCCGCACCCAGGCCGCGGCCGTGTTCGGCAACGTGATGCTGGTCTTTCCGGTGTGTCTCGGAGTACAGCTTCTGTGGCACGCGGTGTTTCACGCCAACATCATCTCGCCGGAGAAGGCCCACGCCACGCTGCATTCGTTCTCGCTGATCGGGCCCACGCCGTTTTATGCGGCGCTGACCGGCGTGCTGCTGTGGTCGTCGAGCCTGCTTGCGGGCTGGGCCGACAACTGGTTCGTGCTGCACCGGGTCGCCGATGCGCTCAGCTACAACCGCCGCTTGCGCATGACGCTCGGGCCGGCCGGCGCCGCGCGGCTCGCGAATTTCTGCCGCTCGAATGTGGCAGGGGTGGTGGGCAATATCACGCTGGGTCTGATGCTGGGGCTCGTGCCCGCCATCGTGAGCGCGCTCGCCTTCAGTTTCGAGGTCCGGCACGTCACGCTGAGCGCGGGGTCGATCGGCGTGGCGCTCGGTGTGCTGGGCAGCAGCGCGCTGGACTTGCCGGAGTTCTGGTGGGCTATAGCGGGCGTGTGCAGCATGGCCATCCTGAACGTGGCGGTCAGTTTCGCGCTCGCGTTTCATATGGCCGTACGCTCGCGCGACCTGCGGCGCAACTATGTGCGCTCGTTGCGCGGGGCGATCTGGCGCCGGGTGTTCCAGCAGCCGCTGGATCTGGTGTGGCCGGTGAATGCCCGGCCGGCGCACCCCGACCGCGTACAATAGCGCCTTATTCAACGCCTCCCGGCAACTTCAATGTCCTTCGATTTTTTCATCCCCTGCCCTCGCGGCCTGGAAGCCGCGTTGGCGGCCGAGCTCGCCGAAATCGCCGCGCGCCACCTGAATGGTGCGCCGTTCACCGCGGGCGCGCAGGTCCCAGGCGGAGTGCATTTCCGCGGCGGCTGGGCAGCCGGCATGGCGGCCAATCTGCATTCGCGCATTGCCAGCCGTGTGCTGCTGAAAATCGCCCACCGGCCGTATCGCAGCGAACAGGACATCTACGCACTCGCGCTCGAACAGCGCTGGGAGCAATGGTTCTCCGCGCGTGAAACGCTGCGCGTCGACGTCACGGCCATCAAGTCGCCGCTGCGCAGCCTCGAATTCGCCACGCTGCGCGTCAAGGATGCAATCTGCGACCGTCTGCGCGAAGTGAGCGGCGACCGTCCCAACATCGACACCAGCGCGCCCGATGTGCGCGTCTTTGTCTTCCTCACCGCCACCGATTGCACGCTGTACCTCGACACGTCCGGCGAGCCGCTCTTCAAGCGCGGCTGGCGCCTCGACAAGGGCGCTGCACCGCTGCGCGAGAACCTCGCGGCAGGCATCCTGCGCCTGACCGGCTGGACGGCCGGCACGCCCCTGTACGACCCGATGTGCGGCAGCGGCACGTTCCTCGCGGAAGCCGCGCAAGTAGCGCTGAATATCGCGCCGGGTGCGGAGCGCCGCTTCGGCTTCGAGAAGCTCAAGCAATACGAAGCCAAAACCTGGCAGACGCTGAAGGCGGCTGCTCTGGACGCCAAGCACGCCGCCCGGACGTCGCGCGCCGATCTGCAAATTTTCGGCAGCGACATTTCCGGCGACATGCTGATCAAGGCACGCGCCAACTTCGAGCGCGCGGGTTTGTCTTCGGTCTCGCTCAAACAGGTCGATGCACGCGGCATGGCGCCGCCGTCGTCGGAGCCGGGCATCCTCGTCGCCAATCCGCCGTATGGCGAGCGGATCGAAGTACGTGGCCGCAACGCGCGTGGCGAGCTGCGCGAGACGCGTGAAAACCGCGAGGACGACAGCTTCCGCCGCGCCCAGGAAGAGGCGCCGGACAGCGAATTCTTCAAGTCGCTCGGCGATGCGTTGAAGCAGCGCTTCACCGGCTGGCACGCGTTCATCCTGACGTCGGATCGCAAGCTGCCCGGTCAGTTGCGGCTGCGCGAATCGACCAAGACGCCGCTCTTCAACGGCGCGCTCGAATGCCGGCTGTTCCGCTTCGATCTGATCGCCGGTAGCGTCAGGCAACGCCCGGCAAACGATACGCCGGCGGCTTGATATAACCGGGTCGCACGTGAGTTGATTGAAAGGCTGCGGATGTCATGTCCGCAGCCTTTTTCATTGCGCAGGCCAATCGGGCGATGTGCCGCCGCCCGCATCCGGACAAACGCTTCGCGCCATCTCGCGGCGCGCTAAAACCTTCGGTTCCAGCAACACCTCGCTTCAAAGTCATTTCAGCGGGGGCGAAGGCTACTGACAGAACGCTGTCAGTAGCCCCGCCGCACACTCCTGATCACGCCATCCGGCGCATCGCAAGGGCCAACCGGGGCCAACCCGGGACGACCTGGACAACCCAGGCCACCCCACCGCCCCAAGGAGAGTGTCATGTCAGCAGCCGCCACCCACATCATTTCCTGGTTCGAGATTCCCGCCACCGACTTCGAGCGCGCCGTGCGTTTCTACGAGACCGCGTTCGCCACCACGCTGCGGCGTGAAAACGTCGGCGGCCAGCCGATCGGGATCTTCCCGTACACCGAACCGGCCACCGGCGGCTGCGTCATCCACAGCCCCACGCTCAAGCCTTCCACCGATGGTGTGATGGTCTATCTGAACGCCGGCCCGAGCGTCGATGCTGTGCTGGCCCGCGTCGAGAAAGCCGGCGGCAAGGTGCAAGGGCCTGTCATCGAGCTGCCGCAGGATATCGGCTATATCGGCTTCTTCACCGATACCGAAGGCAATCGCATCGGACTGCATTCGCCGAAGCATGATTGACGGCATCGCACAGCGCTATGATCGCGGGACCGCCCCGCTCCCTTCCATAAGACGCCCACGATGACGCGCCGTGCCGACCGCCTGTTCCAGATCGCCGAGCTGCTGCGCGGCCGGCGTCTGACGACCGCGCAGCAGCTTGCCGACTGGCTGCATATCTCGCCGCGCACCGTCTATCGGGACGTGCGCGATCTGCAGTTGTCGGGGGTGCCGATCGAAGGGGAAGCGGGGATCGGCTACCGTCTGAACCGCTCGGCGAGCCTGCCGCCGCTCACCTTCACCGTCGACGAACTGGCCGCGCTCGCCGCCGGCGCACGCATGCTGGAAACCTGGGGCGGCGCGAGCTTCGCAAAGGGCGCGCGCGGCGCACTGGCGAAGATCGCCTCGACCATGCCCGCCGACAAGCGCGCGACCCTCGACCGTCTGCCGATCTTCGCGCCGTCGTTTCACATCAAGGGCGAGTTCGCGGAGAAAGTCGATGCGCTGCATCTGGCCATCGACGGCAAGCGGGTCGTCAGCTTTGCGTATCGCGACCGCAAAGGCGCGCACACGGAGCGGCGCGTCTGGCCGCTCGGGCTGTTTTATTGGGGGGCGCGCTGGACCATCGGCGCGTGGTGCGAACTGCGCGGCGACTTCCGCAATTTCGACGTCGAAGAGATTCGCGAGTTGCTGGTACTCGAGCCGTTCCCCGATATGGAGGGCAGACGGCTCGCGGATTTTCTCAGGCACGTCGAGGTGAAACAGCGCTGAGGTCAGGACATCTCGGGGCCACGCCCTACGCGCGGCCCCGAAGCCATTCTCACTCGACCGACTTCACCATATCCTCGATCACCTTCTTCGCATCGCCGAAGACCATCATGGTCTTGTCCATGTAGAAGAGATCGTTGTCGAGCCCCGCGTAGCCGGCCGCCATCGAACGCTTGTTGACGATCACCGTGCGCGCCTTGTACGCCTCGATGATCGGCATGCCGGCAATCGGCGACTTCGGATCGTTCTTGGCCGCCGGATTCACCACGTCGTTCGCACCGAGCACCAGCACGACATCGGTCTGGCCGAACTCGTTGTTGATGTCGTCCATCTCGTACACGAGGTCGTACGGCACCTCGGCTTCCGCCAGCAGCACGTTCATGTGGCCCGGCATGCGCCCCGCCACCGGATGGATCGCGTAGCGCACGTCGATGCCCTTCTCGATCAGCTTGTCGGTAAGCTCCTTCAGCGCATGCTGTGCGCGGGCCACGGCGAGACCGTACCCCGGCACGATCACCACGGTCTCGGCATTGCCCAGCATGAACGACGCATCCTCGGCCGAGCCCGACTTGACCGGCCGCTGCTCCTGCGCGCCGCCCGCGGCCGCCGCGCCCGGTTCGGCGCCAAAGCCGCCCAGCAGCACGTTGAAGAACGAGCGGTTCATCGCGTGGCACATGATGTACGACAGAATCGCACCGGACGAGCCCACCAGCGAGCCGGCGATGATCAGCATCGGATTGTTCAGCGAGAAGCCGATACCCGCCGCCGCCCAGCCCGAGTACGAGTTGAGCATCGATACGACCACCGGCATATCCGCGCCGCCGATCGGAATGATGATCAGCACCCCGAGCGCAAACGCGATCAGCGTCATGATGATGAACGGCAGCCACGCTTGCGTGAGAAAGAAGATCACGCCGAAGCCGAGCATGCCGATCGCCAGCATCAGGTTGATCAGATGCTGGCCCGGATACACCACCGGCGCGCCCTGAAACAGGCGGAACTTGTACTTGCCCGAGAGCTTGCCGAACGCGATCACCGAACCGGAGAACGTGATCGCCCCGACGAAGGTGCCGATAAAGAGCTCAATACGATTACCGTAAGGCAAAAACCCCGGGATCGGATTGTCCGGATCGACGAGGCCGAACGCCGACGGCTCCGACACCACCGCATACGCAATGCACACGGCCGCAAGACCGATCAGCGAGTGCATGGCGGCGACCAGTTCCGGCATCTTGGTCATCTCGACGCGCGCGGCGACGAACGCCCCGATCGCCCCGCCGACCACCAGCGCCGCGAACAGGAGCCCAAGGCCAAGCCCGAGATTCGAGCCGAGCCCGGCGGCCTGCTTGAGGATCAGCGCGATGGTGGTGAGGATCGCAATCGCCATCCCGGCCATGCCGAACGTATTGCCGATGCGCGCCGTCTTCGGATTCGAGAGCCCTTTGAGCGCCTGAATGAAGCAGACCGAAGCAACGAGATAAAGCAGCGTGACGACGTTCAGACTCATTGCTTGCCCCCTTCAATGCGCGCCGCACCGGCAGCGGGAAGCTTCTTCGGCTCTTTCTTCTTGAACATCTCCAGCATTCGCCTGGTGACGAGGAAGCCGCCGAACACGTTGACCGCAGCCAGCGCCACCGCCAGCGTGCCGAAGAACTTGCCCGTATCGCCGACCGTCAGGCCGGCGGCCAGCATCGCGCCCACAATGACGATCGCCGAGATCGCGTTGGTCACGGCCATCAGCGGTGTATGCAGCGCCGGCGTGACGTTCCAGACCACGTGGTAGCCGACGTAAATCGCCAGGATGAAGATGATCAGGTTGATGACGGTATGGTTGATGACTTCCATTGCCGGTGTCCTTATGCCTTGCGCGTGACTGCGCCGTCACGGGCCAGCAGCGTGGCCGCGACGATGTCGTCCGCGAGATCGATGTTGAGTGCGCCTTCCTTGTCGATGATCAGCTTCAGGAAGTCGAGCAGGTTGCGGGCGTAGAGCGAGGACGCATCGGCGGCCACCATCGACGCCAGATTCGTAAAGCCCACGATCTGCACGCCATTTTTGACCACGATCTTGTCCGGCTCGGTAAGCGGACAGTTGCCGCCGCGCCGCCCTTCGTACTCGGGGCCGCGGCCCGCGGCCAGATCGATCAGCACCGAGCCGGGTTTCATGGCCTGCACGGTGTCGACGGAGATCAGCGTCGGTGCGGGACGGCCCGGAATCAGCGCGGTCGAAATCACGATATCGGCCTGTTTGGCGCGTTCGTGGACCAGCGCGCCCTGGCGTTGCAACCAGCTTGGCGGCATCGGTTTTGCGTAGCCGCCGACGCCTTGCGCGGCCTCGCGCTCCTCGTCGGTCTCGTACGAGACCTCGAGAAACTTGGCGCCCAGCGACTCGATCTGCTCTTTCACCGCCGGTCGCACGTCCGAGGCCTCGATCACGGCGCCGAGGCGCTTGGCGGTCGCGATCGCCTGCAAGCCCGCCACGCCGGCGCCGAGTATCAGCACCCGCGCCGCTTTCACGGTGCCGGCTGCCGTCATCAGCATCGGCATGAAGCGCGGGTAGAGGTCGGCGGCGAGCAGCACGGCCTTGTAGCCGGCAATGTTGGCCTGCGACGACAGCACGTCGAGACTTTGCGCGCGGGTCGTGCGCGGCGCGGCTTCCAGCGCGAACGCCGTGACGCCGGCCGCGGCGAGCTGCGCCGCGTTGTCGGCATTGAAAGGATCGAGCATGCCGACCAGCACCGCGCCGCGTTTCAGATGCGGCAATTCGGCTTCGGTCGGGGACTGGACTTTGAGAACGAGATCGGCGCCGAACGCGGTCGCGGCGTCGACGATCTCCGCGCCGACCGCGCTAAAAGCCTCGTCGGGGAAGCTGGCGCCGGTTCCGGCACCGCTCTGGATCGTGACCCGGTGGCCCTGCGATACGTATTTCTTGACCGTCTCGGGGGTGGCGGCAACGCGTGATTCGTGCGCTCGCGTCTCGGCTGGCACTCCGATGTGCATCTTTGACTCCTCCTCGGCCTTGCTGTTATTACGACAGAGCTGCCGACGAGGGACGCCGGCTTGCAATTGCAACGGCTACGACGCCACTTTAACCGAAACCGGGGGGCGCACCGAAATCAGGGACAATCCGGGGGGCCGGCGGGAGCCGCACGGGTCCGCAGTGGCGCCCGAACCGCCGCTTCCCGGCAGCCAGCCGCCATAGACGGTAAAATACCGCCCCATGAATCCCGAAACCTGGGCCGCGCACGTCACCGTGGCCGCCATCGTCGAGCGCGACGGACGCTTTCTCCTCGTCGAGGAGCACACGGACCACGGGCTGCGTCTGAACCAGCCCGCCGGCCATCTGGAAGCGGGCGAAACGCTCGCCGAGGCGGTCGTGCGCGAAACGCTCGAAGAATCCGCGCATCCGTTCACGCCCGAGGCGCTGGTGGGCGTCTACATGACGCATTTCGAGCGCCCGGCCGCAGCCGGCGTCACCTATCTGCGCTTCACGTATTGCGGCAGCGTCGGCGAGGCCGAGGCTCACCGCGCGCTCGATCCCGATATCGTCCGCACGCTGTGGATGAGCGCCGACGAGTTGCGCGCCTGTCCCGAGCGGCATCGCACGCCGCTCGTGATGCGCTGTATCGACGATTACCTCGCAGGCCGGCGTTTCCCGCTCGACTTCGTGCATACGCATTCGGTCGGGCCCACCCGATCAAGCAAGTCAGGCAACCCATGAGCAAGCAGAAAGTCGTAGTAGGCATGTCGGGCGGCGTCGATTCGTCGGTCACCGCATGGCTGCTCAAAGAGCAAGGTTACGACGTCGTCGGTCTCTTCATGAAGAACTGGGAAGACGACGACGACGGCGAGTACTGCTCGACGCGGCAGGACTGGATCGACGTCGTTTCGGTGGCGGATCTGATCGGCATCGACGTCGAAGCGGTCAACTTCGCCGCCGAATACAAAGACCGCGTGTTCGCCGAATTCCTGCGCGAATACTCGGCCGGCCGCACGCCGAATCCGGACGTGCTGTGCAACGCCGAAATCAAGTTCAAGGCCTTCCTCGACCACGCCATGTCGCTCGGCGCGGAAACCATCGCGACCGGCCACTATGCACGCGTACGCGAGGTCGAAGGCCGCTTCGAACTGCTGAAGGCACTGGACCATACGAAGGATCAGTCGTACTTCCTGCACCGCCTCAATCAGGCGCAGTTGTCGAAGACGATGTTTCCGCTCGGCGAAATCCCCAAGACGAAAGTGCGCGAGATCGCCGAGCAGATCGGCCTGCCGAACGCGAAGAAAAAAGATTCGACCGGCATCTGCTTTATCGGCGAGCGGCCGTTCCGCGATTTTCTGAACCGCTACCTGCCCACCAAGCCGGGTCCGATGAAAACCACCGACGGCAAGGTGGTCGGCGAGCATATCGGCCTCGCGTTTTACACGTTCGGCCAGCGCAAGGGCATTGGGCTCGGCGGCAGCAAGGAAGGCAGCGGCGAGCCGTGGTTCGTGGCCGGCAAGGAGATTGCGTCGAACACGCTGTATGTTGCCCAGGGCCACGATCATTCATGGCTGCTGAGCCACACGCTGAGCGCGGGCAATACCAGTTGGGTAGCCGGCCGCCCGCCCGCCGAAGACTTCGCCTGCGGCGCGAAAACGCGCTACCGGCAAGCCGACGCGGCCTGCACGTTCAGCACGGCGGGCGAGGCGGACGGCCACTTCGCGCTCAATTTCGCCGACGCGCAATGGGCTGTCACACCAGGGCAATCGGCCGTGCTCTACGATGGCGAGATCTGCCTGGGCGGCGGCATCATCGAACATGCGGTGACCGCGCAGCCGGCCGTGCGGCAGCCGCAGACCGCTGCGCTGCTCACCGCGCGATAAGTCGTGCGGTGAGCTGTGCAACGAGCAGTGCAACAGGCAAAACGATAAGCGGCGCAGCAACATAACAATCAGCGGTTAACCGCTCTCTGCAATGGAGTCCCCATGTTTTCTCGACGTTACCTCGCCATGTGGTGTGCAGTTGTGCTGCTCGTTGCCTGCGCGGCGCTCGCCGCGGCACATCATCTGTCGTGGTTCTGGATCATCGTCCCCGCATTGCTCGTCGCGCTCGGTCTGTTCGACCTGACCCAGGAACGCCATGCGATCCTGCGCAACTATCCGTTGTGGGGCCACTTCCGGTTCATGTTCGAATTCATCCGGCCTGAGATCCGCCAGTATTTCGTCGAGGACGACACCGACGAAAAGCCGTTCTCGCGCGCCCAGCGCAGCATCGTTTATCAGCGTGCGAAGAACGATGTCGACAGCCGGCCGTACGGCACCGAACTCGACGTCAAGGCGGTAGCGCACGAGTGGATCAGCCACTCGCTCGCCCCCACCCAGCTCGACGGTCACGACTTCCGCGTGGTGGTCGGCCCGGACCGTGCGCAACCCTACTCGATGTCGATCTTCAACGTCTCGGCAATGAGCTTCGGCTCACTCTCGGCCAACGCCATCATGGCGCTCAACCTCGGCGCCAGGAAAGGCAACTTCGCGCACGACACCGGCGAAGGCTCGATGTCGAAGTATCACCGCGAGCATGGCGGCGACATCATCTGGGAAATTGCTTCGGGCTACTTCGGTTGTCGCAACGACGACGGCTCCTTCAATGCCGACAAGTTCGCCAGGCAGGCAAAAGAGCCGCAGGTGAAGATGATTGAAGTGAAGCTGTCGCAAGGCGCGAAGCCGGGTCACGGCGGCGTGCTGCCGGCGGCCAAGATCACGCCGGAAATCGCCGAGACACGCGGCGTGCCGATGGGCCGCGACTGCATCTCGCCCGCCACGCACTCCGAATTCTCGACGCCGCGCGGCCTGCTCGAATTCGTCGAGCGCCTGCGCACGCTGTCCGGCGGCAAGCCGACCGGCTTCAAGCTGTGCATCGGCCATCCGTGGGAGTTCTTCGGCATCGCCAAAGCGATGCTGGAGACGGGCATCCTGCCGGACTTCATCGTCGTGGACGGCGCGGAAGGCGGCACGGGCGCCGCACCGCTCGAATTCACCGATCACGTCGGCGTGCCGCTGCAGGAAGGGCTGCTGCTGGTGCACAACACGCTGGTCGGCATCGGCTTGCGGCAGCGCATTCGCATCGGCGCAAGCGGCAAGATGATCACCGCCTTCGACATCACCAAGACGCTCGCAATCGGCGCCGACTGGGTCAACTCGGCACGCGGCTTCATGTTCGCGGTGGGTTGCATCCAGGCGCAGACCTGCCACACGGGCCGCTGCCCGACCGGGGTTGCGACGCAAGATCCGGTGCGCCAGCGCGCACTGGTGGTGCTGGACAAGTCCGACCGGGTCCTCAATTTCCACCACAACACCTTGCACGCGCTGCAGGAAATCATCCAGGCCGCCGGCCTCAAGCATCCGGCCGAATTGCGCGCGCATCACATCGTGCGGCGGGTGTCGTCGCATGAGGTCAGCCTGATGTCGGATCTGCTGAAGTACCTCGAACCGAACGATCTGCTGAACGGTAACTACCGCTACTCGCTGTACGAAAAGTGGTGGCCGGTGGCGAGCGCCGAGTCGTTTGCGCCGAAGGTGGAACTCGCGGCGACCTGACGCGCGGCTTGCGGACGGCGGCACGGCCTGGCCGCCATCCGTCCGTCCGTCATGCTCGCGCAGCCGCGCTCGGTCCACCGCTCAGCCTGCCGCTCAGTCCGCCGGGAAAGTATCGATGAACGGCTGCCGCTGCGACAGCTTCTGGAAGTGCTTGTCGAGATTCGGATACGACTCGCGCCAGTTCAGACCCGGCGTGCGGAAATCCAGGTAGCCGAGCGCGCAGCCCAGGGCGATATCCGCGAGCGTGTAGCGATTGCCCGCGCACCACGGTTTGCCGCCGAGCCCCTGCGACATTGCCACGAGGCCATCGTCGATCTTGCGTTGCTGGCGCGCCAGCCAGCCGTCCGAGCGCTGTTCGGCCGGGCGCAGCATACCTTCCAGGCGGATCAGCACCGCCGCATCCAGAACCCCGTCGGCGAGCGCTTCCCAGCAGCGCACCTCGACGCGCTCGCGTCCCGACGGCGGAATCAGCTTGCCGACCGGCGACAGCGTATCGACGTATTCGCAGATGACACGCGAGTCGAACACCGCCTCGCCGTCCTCCATCACGAGACACGGCACCTTGCCGAGCGGATTGAAGGTATGGATGGTGGTGTCCGGCGCCCAGACGTTTTCGAGCACCAGCTTGTAGTCGATCCTCTTCTCGGCGAAGACGATCCGCGCCTTGCGGACAAACGGACTGCCGAGCGAACCGATGAGTTTCATCATCACATCTGCCTTTTCTGCTTCTGGAATTGGGCGGAAGTATACGTTGGTTGACGGCCCTCCTGAGCGCCGCGCCCCATCTTCCGGAACAACGCCCACCGGAGCTGTGGACGGATTGCAACATTGCAGCTTCCTGCGCCGCCCGTCCACCTGGCCGGATGGCCAGGGCGCCGAATCCGGATGCCGATTGGGCGCTACAATTGCGCCATGAACCAGCCGAACGAACCCACTCTCGCCATCGACGTTTACCGCAAGCGCCGCGAGCGCGTGCTAGCTGCGCTGCGCGCGGCAGGCGGCGGCGTCGCCATCGTCCCCACCGCGCCCGAAGTGGTGCGCAACCGGGACGCCGACTATCCCTACCGGCACGACAGCTACTTCTACTACCTGACGGGCTTTACCGAGCCCCAAGGGCTGCTCGTGCTGGACGCCAGCGCGGGCGAGAACGGCCCGGCGTCGATCCTGTTCTGCCGCGCCAAGAATGCCGAGCGCGAGATCTGGGACGGCTTCCGCTTCGGTCCCGAGGCCGCCCGCGAAGCGTTCGGCTTCGACGCGGCGTTTGCGGTCGAGGAGATCGAGAGCCAGATGCCGCTCATCCTCGCGGACAAGCCGGCGCTGCACTACGCGCTCGGCAGCTCGGCCCAGCTCGACGAACAGGTGCGCCGCTGGCTCGACGCGGTGCGCGCCAAGGGCCGCAGCGGCGTCGCCGCGCCGGCCGCCGCGCACGACCTCCTGCCGCTCCTCGACGAGATGCGTCTCTTCAAGGACAGCCACGAACTGGCCATCATGCGCCGCGCCGGCGAGATCTCGGCGCTCGCGCATCGTCACGCCATCGCCGCGTCCCGCGCCGGCGTGCGCGAGTACGAACTCGAGGCCGAACTGCTGTACACGTTCCGCAAATACGGCGCGCAAGGGCCGGCGTACGGCTCGATCGTCGCCGCCGGCGCCAATGCCTGCGTGCTGCATTACGCGGCGGGCAACACCATCGCACAAGACGGCGACCTGATCCTGATCGACGCCGCCTGCGAACTCGACGGCTACGCGTCGGACATCACCCGCACGTTCCCGGCGAACGGCCGCTTTACGCCGGCGCAACGCGAGCTGTACGACATCGTGCTCGCCTCGCAGGAAGCCGCGGTTGCCGCCACCCGCCCAGGCGCCCATTTCGACGACCCGCATAACGCGGCCTTGCGCGTGCTATCGCAGGGGCTGCTCGACACGGGCATCATCGAGCGGGGGCTTTTCTCCTCGGTCGACGACGTGATCGAGGAACGCGCCTATGCGCCGTTCTACATGCACCGCACCAGCCACTGGATCGGCATGGACGTGCACGACTGCGGCGACTACCGGGAGCGCGGTGCGCCGCGCGATGCACAAGGCGCATTGCCTTCGCGCATCCTGAAGCCGTCGATGGCGCTGACGATCGAACCGGGGCTCTACATCCGCCCGGCGGAAAACGTCCCCGAGCAGTACTGGAACATCGGCATCCGCATCGAGGACGACGCGGTCGTCACACCGGACGGTTGCGAGCTGCTCACGCGCGACGTACCGGTCAAGGCCGACGAAATCGAAGCGCTGATGCAGGAAGCGCAGGCTGCGGCCGGCGCTGCGCGGCAGGCGTGATCAGACCGAAGCGATAGATAGCCCATGAACGACGTTTCTCAACCGGCCGGTGTGCCGCAGCCAGGCTCACCTGATGCGGCCGATACGCCCGAGGTGCCGTTCGACTTCGACGTGGCGATTGTCGGCGCCGGGCCGGTCGGGCTGGCGCTGGCCGGTTGGCTCGCGCGCCGCAGCGCGACCCAGGCGCTGTCCATCGCGCTGATCGACGCGCGCAAGCCGGAAGACGCGCTCGGCGATCCGCGGGCGATTGCCGTCTCGCAAGGCAGCCGCATGATTCTGGAGCCGCTGCGCTGGCCGGCGGACGCCACGGCGATTCACCGCATCCACGTGTCGCAGCGCGGGCAGTTCGGCCGCACGCTGATCGATCACACCGAGCACGGCCTGCCCGCGCTCGGCTATGTGCTGCGCTACGGTTCGATCGTGCAGGCGCTCGCCGAGGCCGTACGGCCGACCGCCGTGCACTGGCTGCAGTCCACCTCGGCGCAAGCGCCGGTTCAGGAACACGACGGCGTGACGTTGCCGGTCGAATCCGCGCAAGGCCCGCGCAACCTGCGCACGCGTATTCTGGTGAACGCCGAAGGCGGCTTGTTCCAGGAGCAGCAGAAGAAAAGCGGCAGCGCCGGCGGCACGCGCGATTATGGGCAAACCGCCCTGGTCGGCACGGTCAGCGTGTCGGCGCCGCGTCCGCATGTCGCGTGGGAACGTTTCACGGACCAAGGGCCGATTGCGCTCTTGCCCACGGGCGGCGCGCGTGACGCCGACTACGCGCTGGTCTGGTGCTGCTCGCCGGACGAAGCGGCACGCCGGGCTCAACTACCGGACGACGCGTTCCTGCGCGAACTCGGTACGGCTTTCGGCGACCGGATGGGCCGCTTCACGCAGATCAAGGGCCGCGCGGCGTTCCCGCTCGGCCTTAACGCGCTCGATACGCTCGTCAAGGGACGGGTCGTCGCAATCGGCAATGCGGCGCAGACATTGCATCCGGTGGCGGGCCAAGGGCTGAATCTGGGACTGCGCGACGCGCATGCGCTCGCCGACGCGCTCTCGCAGCACGGCGCAACGCCGCTCGCGCTGGCCGCGTTCGCACAGCGCCGTTCGCTCGACCGGCGCCTGACGATCCGCTCAACCGACACGCTCGCCCGTCTCTTCACGGTGGACTTCCCCGCGCTCGCTGCGCTGCGCGGACTCGCGCTGACCGCGCTCGAATTCGTGCCGCCGGTCAAAACCGCGCTGGCCCGGCAGATGATGTTCGGGCAACGTCGCTAGCTCTTCGGGTCATTCGCGTTCCGCGGCTCTATGAACCCGTGCACTTTCATAGAAGATTTAATGGGTTACGACAGCCTCAAGTCGGGTGTCGCGATTCCGTTAACGCTAAAATAGCGGTTTTCCCTCGCATTTCGCGCCCGCCCCCATCACGCTGATGTCCGGCGGTTGCGTCCCTGCCATGCCCACTCTCGGCTCCCACAATCTGCGCAACAACCTGTTCGTCGCCCCCATGGCGGGCGTGACCGACCGGCCGTTCCGCCAGCTCTGCAAGCGGCTGGGCGCGGGCTATGCCGTGTCGGAAATGGTCGCGTCGAACGCGCAGTTGTGGAAAAGCGAGAAGACCATGCGCCGCGCCAATCACGCGGGCGAGGTCGAGCCGATTGCCGTGCAGATCGCCGGCGCCGATCCGGCCATGATGGCCGAGGCGGCCCGCTACAACGTCGCCAACGGCGCGCAGATCATCGACATCAACATGGGCTGTCCCGCCAAGAAGGTGTGCAATGTGGCCGCCGGCTCCGCGCTGCTGCAGAACGAGCCGCTGGTGCAGCGAATCGTCGAGGCGGTGGTGGGCGCAGTGGGCGTGGGGCCGGATGCGGTGCCCGTCACACTGAAAATCCGCACCGGCTGGAACCGCGACAACAAGAACGCGCTGAGCGTCGCGCATCTGGCCGAAGACGCCGGCATTTCGATGCTCACGGTGCACGGCCGCACCCGCGCCGACCTGTATCACGGCGACGCCGAATACGAAACCATCGCCGCAGTGAAGGCCGCGGTGCGCATCCCGGTAGTCGCCAACGGCGACATCACCACGCCGCAGAAGGCGCGCGAGGTGCTCGCCGCTACCGGCGCCGACGCCATCATGATCGGCCGCGCGGCGCAGGGCCGCCCGTGGCTGTTCCGCGAGATCGAGCATTTCCTGCAAACCGGCGAGCTGTTGCCGCCGCCGCGCATCGACGAGATCCAGCAGGTGATGAACGAGCATCTCGAAGATCACTACGCGTTCTATGGCGAATTTACGGGCGTGCGCACTGCGCGCAAGCACATCGGCTGGTACACTCGCGGCCTTTCTGGCGCCAATGTGTTCCGGCACCGCATGAATACGCTGGACACGACGCGCGAACAACTTCTCGCCGTCAACGAGTTCTTCGACGCCCAAAAGGCGCTCTCCGACCGCCTCGTCTACGTGGAAGAGGATGTCAACCCGAACGGCGAGCCGGACCACTCCGACCGACTAGCAGCATGAGCAAGAACAATATCGAACAATCCGTCCGCGACAGCTTGGGCATGTACTTCCAGGACCTCGACGGCTCCAATCCGCATGACGTCTACGACATGGTTATTTCGTGTGTCGAAAAGCCGTTGCTCGAGGTGGTGCTCGAGCAGGCCGGCGGCAATCAGTCGCTGGCCGCCGAGTATCTCGGCATCAACCGCAATACGCTGCGCAAGAAGCTGCAACAGCACGGTTTGCTGTAGCTCGTTGTAGTTTTTTGGCGCCCCTGCCACGTCCACCTTCGGCTTCTCATTCTTCATCATGATCAAGCAAGCGCTCATCTCCGTTTCCGACAAGTCCGGCATCGTCGATTTCGCCAAATCGCTGTCGGACCTCGGCGTCAAGATCCTGTCCACCGGCGGCACCGCGAAACTGCTCGCGGACGCGGGCCTCGCCGTCACTGAAGTGGCCGACTACACGGGCTTCCCGGAAATGCTCGACGGGCGCGTGAAAACGCTGCATCCGAAAGTGCACGGCGGCATCCTCGCGCGCCGCGACCTGCCGGAGCACATGGCAGCGCTTGAGAAGCACGACATTCCGACCATCGACCTGCTGGTCGTGAATCTGTACCCGTTCGTGCAGACGGTAGCGAAGGAAGAGTGCTCGCTGGAAGACGCGATCGAGAACATCGACATCGGCGGTCCGACCATGCTGCGCTCCGCGGCGAAGAATCATCGCGACGTGACGGTGGTAGTCGACCCTGTGGACTACGCGGTCGTGCTCGAAGAAATGCGCGCGAACAGCAACGCTGTGTCGTACAAGACGAACTTCCGTCTGGCCACCAAGGTGTTCGCGCACACCGCGCAGTACGACGGTGCGATCACGAACTACCTGACAAGCCTGACCGAAGAACTGCAGCATGCGTCGCGCAACACCTACCCTGCTACGTTCAATCTGGCCTTCGACAAGGTGCAGGACCTGCGCTACGGCGAAAACCCGCACCAGAGCGCCGCGTTCTATCGCGACCTGTCGGTGCCGGCCGGCGCGCTGGCGAACTACGCGCAGTTGCAAGGCAAGGAACTGTCGTACAACAACATCGCCGATTCCGATGCAGCATGGGAATGCGTGAAGACTTTCGACGTGCCGGCCTGTGTCATCGTCAAGCATGCGAATCCGTGCGGCGTGGCGGTGGGCGCCGATGCGCACGAAGCCTACGCCAAGGCGTTGCAAACCGATCCGACCTCGGCGTTCGGCGGCATCATCGCCTTCAACCGTGAAGTGGACGAGGCAGCGGCACAAGCGGTGGCCAAGCAGTTCGTCGAAGTGCTGATTGCGCCTTCGTTCAGCGCGGCAGCGCGTCAGGTGTTCGAAGCGAAGAAGAATGTGCGTCTGCTGGAAATCGCGTTGGGCGAAGGCCATAACGCGTTCGACCTGAAGCGCGTGGGCGGCGGCCTGCTGGTGCAGTCGCTCGATTCGCACAACGTGCAGCCGCACGAACTGCGCGTCGTTACGAAGCGTCATCCGACGCCGCAGGAAATGGACGATCTGCTGTTCGCCTGGCGCGTGGCGAAGTATGTGAAGTCGAACGCTATCGTGTTCTGCGGCAACGGCATGACGCTCGGCGTCGGCGCAGGCCAGATGAGCCGTGTGGACTCGGCGCGGATTGCGAGCATCAAGGCGCAGAACGCGGGCTTGACGCTGACGGGTTCGGCGGTGGCGTCGGACGCGTTCTTCCCGTTCCGCGATGGTCTCGATGTCGTGGTCGCCGCGGGCGCAACCGCCGTGATCCAGCCGGGCGGCTCGATGCGCGACGATGAAGTCGTCGCTGCCGCCGACGAGCACAACATTGCGATGGTGCTGACCGGCGTGCGTCACTTCCGGCATTGATGTCTGCTTGACCCGGCGATGCTGCGTTGTGCGCTGTTGCAAGGCCGGCGCGCCACACCTCCTGGTCGCATAAACCACGCGAAACGAAACGGCCCGGCAGATTTTTCTGCCGGGCCGTTTTGTCTTGTGCGCGCGGCTGCGCTTGCGCGTACGCCGCTCAATCGTCCGGGTCTTTTCTGGCGTAACCAGCGCTCACCTCGTCGTGGGTGCTGATGTATGTGCTCAAACCCAGACCACGCTGAGCCAGTCGGCTCATCTCCGCCACATGATCGGCTCCGGCACTCGCATCTGTGTACCAATAGGTCACACCGGATCTGAAGCGAACCGCAATACAGCCGACGCCGAGCGCGTAAGCCTCGACGCCCGAGTCACCGCTTAGATTTCGATAGCGCTCCATGCCTGCCTCCTCGGCTGTTTCCGGTTGTCCCGACTACTTATGCCTCGCCCTTACTTCGTCCGGCTGCCGCAAGCGCGGCGAAGCTTTATTCGCGGCTCGGCGGCTTGCGCACCCCGCCGCGCGTCCCGTTCGTTGTAGTATCGCAGGCACTTAGTTCGCAGCGCATCTCATGAGAATTCTCGGCATCGACCCCGGCTTGCGTGTGACCGGTTTCGGCGTGATCGACCAGCACGGTCATCAGCTCACCTACGTGGCAAGCGGCACCATCAAGACCGCTGACGCCGACTTGCCGTCGCGCCTCGGCACGATCTTCGAAGGCATCTCCACGCTGATCCGCCAGCACGCGCCCGATCAATCCGCGATCGAAAAGGTGTTCGTCAACGTCAATCCGCAATCTACGCTCCTGCTCGGCCAGGCACGCGGCGCAGCGATCTGCGGGCTGGTGGCGGGCGGCGTGCCGGTAGCCGAATACACCGCGCTGCAACTGAAGCAGGCCGTGGTGGGCTACGGCCGCGCGACCAAGGAGCAGATGCAGCAGATGGTGGTGCGTCTGCTGAACCTCGCCGGCGTGCCCGGCACAGACGCCGCCGATGCCCTCGGCATGGCGATCTGCCATGCCCACAGCGGCAGCACGCTCAGCACGCTGGGCGGCATCGCACCCTCGCTCGCCAAGAAGGGCCTGCGGGTGCGCCGCGGGCGGCTGGTGGGCTAACGCCTGCCGCGTCCGGGCGCCCCGCGCTGCGCTACACTCGCCCTTTCTCTCACGATTGAACCCGCCATGATCGGTCGCATTGCCGGCGTCCTGCTGGAAAAAAATCCGCCCCACCTGCTCGTCGATTGCAACGGCGTGGGCTACGAGGTCGACGTGCCGATGAGCACGTTCTACAACCTGCCCTCGACCGGCGAACGGGTGGTCCTGCTCACCCAGTTGATCGTGCGGGAAGACGCGCATCTGCTGTTCGGCTTCGGCACCGCCGAAGAGCGCGCCACCTTCCGCGAACTGCTGAAGATCAGCGGCATCGGCGCGCGCATGGCGCTCGGCGTGCTCTCCGGCATGAGCGTGCACGAACTGGCGCAGACCGTCACGATGCAGGACGCGGCGCGTCTGACGCGCGTGCCGGGCATCGGCAAGAAAACGGCGGAACGCCTGCTTCTCGAACTGAAGGGCAAAATCGGCGCCGACCTGGGCGCGATGGCGGGCGCGGTGTCGGCATCCGACCACGCCTCCGATATCCTGAACGCACTGCTCGCATTGGGTTACTCCGAAAAGGAAGCCTTGGCCGCCGTCAAGAACGTGCCGGCGGGCACGGGGGTGTCCGAAGGCATCAAGCTCGCACTGAAGGCGCTTTCGAAGGCCTGATGGAAAGCGAGGCGCCGGGCGTGCTGTGGGGTAAAGCTTCGCACGCCGCGCGCCAAAGCGCACCCTGGCCGTTCGGCCAGCTTCGGCGGCGAGCGCCGCGCGGTACAATGCAACCATGATCGAAACCGACAAACTCGCCGCTGAGCGCATCATCGCTGCCACGCCCGTATCGCCGAACGAAGAAGCGTTCGAGCGGGCGTTGCGCCCGCGTCAGCTCGACGAGTACGTCGGGCAGGAAAAGGTGCGCGGCCAGCTCGAAATCTTCATCGAGGCCGCCAAGCGCCGCTCCGAATCGCTTGACCACGTGCTGCTGTTCGGGCCGCCGGGTCTCGGCAAGACCACGCTCGCGCACATCATCGCGCGGGAAATGGGTGTCAATCTGCGGCAAACGTCCGGCCCGGTACTCGAGCGCGCCGGCGACCTCGCCGCGCTGCTGACGAACCTCGAAAAGAACGACGTGCTGTTCATCGACGAAATCCATCGGCTCTCGCCGGTCGTCGAGGAAATCCTGTATCCGGCGCTCGAGGATTATCAGATCGACATCATGATCGGCGAAGGGCCCGCGGCGCGCAGCGTCAAGCTCGATCTGCAGCCGTTCACGCTGGTCGGTGCCACCACCCGAGCCGGCATGCTGACCAATCCGCTGCGCGACCGCTTCGGCATCGTCTCGCGGCTCGAGTTCTACAACGCCGAAGAGCTGGCGCGTATCGTCACGCGGTCGGCGTCGCTGCTTCACGCGCAGATCCACCCGGACGGCGCGTTCGAAATCGCCAAGCGCGCCCGCGGCACGCCGCGGATCGCCAACCGGCTGCTGCGTCGCGTGCGCGACTTCGCCGAGGTCAAGGCGGACGGCAACATCACCGCGAAAGTGGCCGACGCCGCACTCAGAATGCTGGATGTCGACCCGGTCGGCTTCGACCTGATGGACCGCAAGCTGCTCGAGGCGATCCTGCACAAGTTCGACGGCGGCCCGGTCGGCGTCGACAACCTGGCTGCGGCTATCGGCGAAGAGCGCGACACCATCGAAGATGTGCTCGAACCGTATCTGATCCAGCAAGGTTTTCTGCAGCGCACGCCGCGTGGCCGCGTCGCTACCCTGCTGACCTATCGGCACTTCGGTCTTGCCGCGCCGGACTCGACCAGTCAGGTACGCGACCTGTGGGATTCGGGCGCGACCTGAGTCTCTGCGCGTCGCGCGCTGCATCGGCAGAATCAGCGGAATCGGCAAAACCCGCGAGGCCTGCTCAATGGGCGCGGCACGCGCCCACACCCGTCACACTCAGAGACCGGGTTTGACGATCTTGCGCAGCGTGTCGTCCTCGCTCGGCGCATCCAGATGCGAGACATCCGCCCACGATTTCACCGTTGCCTTGCCGCCGTCGAACTCGACCACATTGACGCTCGTATTGAGCAACGCATAGTCGCGCGGCACTTCTAGCGACAGGTCGCGTGCGAAGCGGTAGACACAATCCAGCACGCCGCCATGCGCGACGCACGCAATGCGGCCGCCAGGATGCGCTGCGACGATCGGCTCGATCGCATCCATCACCCGGTGGTAGAAGGCCCGCATCGACTCGCCTTCGGGCGGTGCGAAGCCAGGATCGCGGGTTTGCCAGCGGTCGTATTCGTCGGGATAACGCTCCGCAATCTCGTCACGGTCGTAGCCCTGAAACGCGCCGTACGAACGCTCGCGCAAGTCTTCGCGCAGATGCAGCGGCAAACCGAGGACATCGGCGACAGGCTGCGCGGTCTGCTGCGCACGTTGCAGATCGCTCGAGTAGATCGCATCGAGCCGGCCGCCCTGCTGAGCTTCATCCGCGAGACGGCGCGCGAGTCGCTGAGCCTGCTCGAGACCGCTCGTCGCCAGGGGAATGTCGATGTGCCCCTGGATGCGCTTGATGCGGTTCCAGTCGGTCTCGCCGTGCCGGATGAAAAGAATCTGCGTGGACATGAGAAGAGAAGGGGCGTCGGTAGCCGGTGGTAGCGAAGCGCTATTGTCGCAAATGCGGCGCGGTGCCGGGGACGATGCTGAAGCTGGTCCTGGCTTGCCCTCGCACTTATCCCCTTGGCCCGTGAAGCGCGAACGGCGCGCGCGGCCGCGAAACCCTAGGCGTGCGTCTGCAACCAGAAGGTGACGGGCCCATCGTTGACGAGCGAGACCTGCATATCCGCCCCGAACTCGCCGGTTTCGACAATCGGATGCTTCGCGCGGGCTGCTGCAACGAAGTAGTCGAACAGGCGCTTGCCCTCGTCGGGCGGCGCAGCCGGCGTGAAGCTCGGGCGCAGGCCGCTGTTGGTATCGGCCGCCAACGTGAACTGCGAGACCAGCAGCAGACCGCCGGCACGCCCTGCCCCGTCGAGGTTTTGCACCGAGAGATTCATCTTGCCGGCGGCGTCGCTGAACACGCGGTAGCCGAGCACCTTCGCCAGCAACCGGTCGGCGGCGGCGTCCGTATCGCCGCGCTCGGCGCACACCAATGCGAGCAGGCCCGCTTCAATGGCGCCCGTGACACGTTCGCCGACGCGCACTTCCGCGCGCCTCACGCGCTGGATCAGCGCAATCACGCGCGGCACTCCGGCATGCGACGCTCCATCACGCCGTCAGCGTCACGCGCGCAAAACGGCGCTTGCCGACCTGCACGACATACTCGCCCGCGTCGACTTTCAGACCCTTGTCCGACACCGTCGCGCCATCGATCTTCACGCCGCCCTGTTCGATATTGCGCAGCGCTTCGCTAGTCGACGGCACCAGATTCGCCTGCTTCAGCAACTGACCGATTGCGAGCGGCGCACCTGCCAGGGTGACCGAAGGAATATCGTCCGGCACACCACCCTTCGCGCGATAGTTGAAGTCTTCGAGCGCACGTTCCGCATCCGCCTGCGAGTGGAATCGCGCGACGATCTCCTGCCCAAGCAGCACCTTGAAGTCGCGCGGATTGCGGCCCGCTTCGATTTCTTTCCTGAAGCCGGCGATTTCGTCCATCGGGCGGAACGACAGCAGTTCGAAGTAACGCCACATCAGATCGTCGGAGATGCTCATCAGCTTGCCGAACATATCCGTCGGCTTTTCGCTGATGCCGATGTAGTTGTTCTTCGACTTCGACATCTTCTCGACGCCGTCGAGCCCTTCGAGCAGCGGCATGGTCAGGATGCACTGCTGTTCCTGGCCGTACTGCTTCTGCAGTTCGCGGCCCACCAGCAGGTTGAATTTCTGGTCGGTGCCGCCGAGTTCGAGGTCGGCATTGAGCGCGACCGAGTCGTAACCCTGCATCAGCGGGTACAGGAACTCGTGAATCGAGATCGGCAGACCGCCCTGGTAGCGCTTGGTGAAATCCTCGCGCTCGAGAATCCGCGCCACCGTGTAACGCGACGCGAGCTTGATCATGCCGTCGGCGCCGAGCGGCATCGACCATTCGCTGTTGTAGCGAATCTCGGTCTTCTCGCGATCCAACACCAGCGCGGCCTGCTCGAAGTAGGTCGTGGCGTTCGATTCGATCTGCTCGCGCGTCAGCGGCGGGCGCGTGGCGTTACGGCCGGACGGGTCGCCGATCAGCGAGGTGAAGTCGCCGATCAGGAAAATCACCGTATGGCCGAGATCCTGCAACTGGCGCATCTTGTTCAGCACGACGGTATGCCCGATGTGGATATCGGGCGCCGTCGGGTCGAGACCGAGCTTGATGCGCAGCGGGACGCCGGTGGCCGCGCTCTTCGCGAGCTTTTGTGCGAATTCCTCTTCGATCAGCAGCTCGTCGACACCCCGTTTGGTAACGGCGAGTGCGTGACGGACTTCATCGGTGATCGGAAAGGCGGGACTGGGCTTGGACGTGGACTCGGTGCTCATGCTGGAACGTGAGGTCGCAAAAAGAGAGATTGTCCCATAGATGCGTGCCGCCGCGTCCGCGGACGGTGGTGGCAGGCGTCTGATAATCTGCGAAGATGGCTCATCACCAGCGACTGACAGGAGCGGCAACGTGGCGCAAGACAGCACGGCGGATGGCATCTATTTCGGATTGATGTCGGGTACCAGCATGGACGGGGTGGACGGCATCGCCGTCGAATTCGCCAAGGGCAAGCCTCCGGTCGTCCTCGCGGAGGCCTTTGTCGGCTTCGCAGAGGGGCTGCGCGAGGCGCTGTTCGGCCTGCAGCACCCAGGCGAGAACGAGATCGAGCGCGAAGCGCTGGCGGCCAATGCGCTCGCCACGCGCTACACGGTGTGTTGCCACGAACTGCTACGCGCGGGCAATCTGTCCGCCGCCGACGTGCGGGCGATCGGCGTGCACGGCCAGACCGTACGGCATCGTCCGGAGAAGGGCTACACGCGTCAGATCAACAATCCGGCGCTGCTGGCGGAGATGGCGCACATCGACGTGATCGCGGACTTTCGCAGCCGGGATGTCGCCGCTGGCGGCCAGGGCGCGCCGCTGGTGCCGGCCTTCCATGCGACTGTGTTCGGTGCGCCGGGCGAAACGCGTGTGGTCTGCAACCTGGGCGGCATCAGCAACATCACGATTCTGAACGCCGCGGGCAGCGTGCGCGGCTTCGACTGCGGGCCGGCCAATGCGCTGCTCGACGAGTGGGCCCACCGCCACCTCGGCAAACCTTACGACCAGAACGGGCACTTCGCAGCGGGTGGCCAGGTGCATCGGCCGTTGCTGAATGCGCTGCTGGACGAACCGTTCTTCACGCAACAGCCGCCCAAAAGCACCGGCCGCGACCTGTTCAATCCGGCCTGGCTCGACGAGAAGCTGCAGGCGTTTGCCGGTCTGCCCCCCGCCGACGTGCAGGCGACGCTCGTCGTGCTGACGGCGATTACGGTGGCACGCGAGATCGAGCGACACGCATCGGATGTCCGCGCGGTCTACGTCTGCGGCGGCGGCGCGCGCAATCCGGTGTTGATGAAAGCGATCCAGGCCGCGCTCGAGGACAGTGGCGTGAGCGGCGTTCCGGTGCTGACTACCGAAGCGCTCGGGGTGCCGCCTCACCAGGTCGAGCCGCTGGCGTTCGCGTGGCTGGCGATGCGCTGTGTGGCGCGCGAGCCAGGCAATCTGGCCGCCGTCACTGGTGCCGCGGGCGAACGGGTGCTGGGCGCGATTTATCCGCGCTGAGCGGCGCTAAGCGGCGCTGAAGGCAGCGCAAACGCACCAATAAGAAACGGGGCCAAAGCCCCGTTTCTGCATACTGCCGGTCCAGCCTTCGATCAGATTGCTTAGACCGAGAACGACGAGCCGCAACCACAGGTGGTGGTGGCGTTCGGATTCTTGATCACGAACTGGGCGCCATTGATGTCGTCCTTGTAGTCGATCTCAGCGCCAACCAGGTACTGGTAGCTCATTGAATCGATCAGCAACTGGACGCCGCTCTTGTTCATCACGGTATCGTCTTCGTTGACGGCTTCGTCGAACGTAAAACCGTATTGAAAGCCCGAGCAGCCGCCGCCCTGCACGAATACGCGCAGTTTCAGCTCCGGGTTGCCTTCTTCGTCGATCAGCTGCTTGACCTTGTCAGCCGCTGCGTCGGTAAAAACGAAGGGGCTAGGCATCTCGGTCACAGGGGTGTCGGTGACTGCGTTCATTCGAACTCTCCAAAAAAGCTTCTAACCGCTATTGTAGGGCTGATCTCGATATCGTGCCGAAGCCCACAAAATCAATGGGTTCTCTTCAGGCGCGACCCTACCGCACGGCAGCCCAATATGAAAAAAGCCGCCAACGCGAACGCGCCGGCGGCTTTTGCAGTGGCCTGGCCCGAAAGCCAGAGCACACCGAAGCGATTAACGCTTCGAGAATTGCTTCCTGCGGCGTGCCTTGTGGAAGCCGACCTTCTTACGTTCGACTTCACGTGCATCACGCGTGACGAAGCCAGCTTTCGACAGTTCCGGCTTCAGCGTTGCGTCATAGTCCATCAGCGCGCGGGTGATGCCGTGGCGAACCGCACCGGCTTGACCCGTTTCACCGCCACCCGACACGTTGACCTTGATGTCGAACGTGACGCCGTGGTTCGTGAGTTCCAGCGGCTGACGCACGATCATCAGCGACGTTTCGCGCGAGAAGTACTCAGCGATAGGCTTGCCGTTGACAACGATGTCGCCCTTGCCTGCCTTGATGAACACACGTGCAGTGGCGCTCTTGCGGCGGCCCGTGCCGTAATTCCAGTTACCGATCATGTGGGCTCCCCTTAGATCTCGAGCGCTTTCGGCTGTTGTGCCGAATGCGGATGCGTTGCTTCAGCGTAGACCTTCAGCTTCTTGATCATCGCGTAGCCGAGCGGGCCCTTCGGCAGCATGCCTTTGACCGCCTTCTCGAGCGCACGGCCCGGGAAGCGTTCTTGCATCTTGCCGAACGTCGTTTCATAGATGCCGCCCGGGTAACCCGAGTGGCGATAGTACTTCTTGTCCGTGGACTTGTTGCCCGTGACACGGAGCTTGCCGGCGTTGATAACGATGATGAAATCACCGGTGTCGACGTGCGGAGTGAATTCTGGCTTGTGCTTGCCGCGAAGACGGTGTGCCACTTCGCTGGCGACACGCCCGAGAACCTTATCCGTCGCGTCAATCACGTACCATTCGCGCGTAACCTCATGGGCTTTTGCGGAAAATGTCTTCATGATCGATCCAAAAATAATTGCTGCGCCCTGTGTTTTTTTCCTGCTTGTAATGTGCGCATCGAGGCGCGTGCAGGCTCTCCCTGTTCTTCCTCCGCGGGCACGAATGCGGAAAAGCCTTGGATTATAAAGGAAATTCCGGCCTCAAGTCAAAATTTGAGGCAAGCGGCGAGCAGGCGAAAAAAAACCCGAACGAGCGGTTCGGGTTTAATCCACCAAAGGAGGAGGGTGGAGGAGACATGCGGAGGTTGCCGGACTGCGACAACCAATGAAAACGATTATATGAGCCGACCTTGTGCGACGCAAGATTATTTGCATTGCGAAATTCGATTTCATAATGTGACAAACGAACAAGCGCCAACATAACACCATAAAACTGTTTTATATCAAATACATAAGCGCGATCCGGCGCACTTTTCGCGTGTCAAAACTAGAGTAAAACCCCTAACGGCATCAGGGCAATCCCGCACCCTCAAACCATGCCGCACCGCAACACGCAAGGCGTCAACGAGCATAACGGCGCGCCGGAGTGCCCTCGGGCGAACACTCAGGCGCCGGGCTACAATGGCATTTCGAATACAAGTTATGCGAGCTGGGGTAAAGGCATGGAATGCAAAGTAAGCTGGATGGGGCAAGACGGCATGGCGTTCGCCGCCGAAACCGGTAGCGGCCACCTCGTCACGATGGACGGCGCGCCGGAAGGCGGCGGCCGCAATCTGGCCCCGCGGCCGATGGAAATGGTTCTGCTCGGCACCGGCGGATGCACCGCGTACGACGTGGTGATGATCCTCAAGAAGAGCCGCCAGGAAATCGCCGGCTGCTCGGTGACGCTGAAGGCAGAGCGGGCCAGCGAAGACCCGAAAGTGTTCACCAGGATCCACTTTCATTTCACGGTGACCGGCAAGAACCTGAACCCGGCTACGGTCGAACGCGCCATCAATCTGTCGCACGACAAGTATTGCTCGGCCTCGATCATGATCGCCAAGACCGCCGAACTGACGCACTCGTTCGATATCGTCGCGGGCTGACCGCCGCGGCGTACGGTGGGCCGGATGCAATCAACCAGCGCCCATGACACGGGCAATCCAACGCGCCAATACGCGCGGCGCCCAATAAACGCGGCACCAAAAGGAAATGCCGGCATCCTCACGGACGCCGGCATTTTTCTATTCAGCGGCAAAGCAGGCCGATAAGCCGGATTCTGTGCACGCGCCGCGCCGAAGCACCGCGCGCGTGGCAGCCATTCCTCTAGGCGCGCCATTGCTGACGCGCTCAAGCTTCCTACCCGCAGACGTGACGGGGGCCCCATCCTGCATCTCGAAGATGCTAGCCTGCCTACTTGGAATTGCTCCGGGTGGAGGTTACCGTGCCGGTCTGCCTCGCAGCAGCCGCGGTGCGCTCTTACCGCACCGTTTCACCCTTACCTGATCCCGGCTTGCGCCGGGCCATCGGCGGTTTGCTTTCTGTTGCCCTGTTCCGCGTGTCACCACGGATGGCCGTTAGCCATCACCCTGCCCTATGGAGTCCGGACTTTCCTCGCCCTCTTTGACCGAAGCCGCAGAGGCCGCGACTGCCTGACCTGCTTTGCTGGCCGGGATTTTAACACCTGCTGACCGGGGCGGACGCGCGCAAGCGCCGAAATAGAAAGCTGGCGTGGCCTGACGGATGACTGCCGCGACGGCCGCCAAGCCGCAGCCCACCGCCCACCACCCACCACCCGCCGCCGGTTCAGCGCGCCTGGCGACGTCCTGAGCGAAACACAGCGGGGTCGTCATAGAAGGCAGCGGCCCCGTTGGCGGGCCACCAGCCGGGGATGCCCAGCACCGGAAGCGGTGCAAACACGCGCGTCGTCAAATCCCGCGTGGATGAGAGCTCACGGCTGACCGCTTCGTCGAGCCAGGCATCGCGCTCCGCAACAGGCCACGAGAAGTACTCGACCGGGACGTCGACGATCCACGTATGTCCCGTGCACGCCTTGTACGGCGCGATCAGCTTTTCGAGCAGCGCGTGACCGAAGCAGCGCACCTCGCACCGTTCGCCCCACGCCGCGCGGTTGGCAACGCATAGCGTCGCCCAGTCGAAGCCGCGTAACGCACGGCTGAGCGCAGGGTCGGCACACGCGAACAGCAGCGCGTTCTCATCGAACAGGGTCAAGGCGTCGCGCTCTCCGCCGCGCGTCGGACCGACACCCAGAGCATCGATGGCAGCCGACTGCCGCGCATTCAGCGCGGCCTTGATGCGCGGGAACGCAAACCAGACCGAGGCGTTGAAGAAGTCGTGCAGGTTATGACGGGTGGGCACGCAACCGGTCGAGGCAATGTGAGCCTCATAGGCCGCGCCTGGTGGCAGATCGTCCTGCGCGATGAAGGCAAGCCGCTGGCCGCGGCCGGTGGTCTGCCGCGACTGCTGGGCGTCGGCGTTCATTTCGGCAAGCAGCGCGGCGTAGCTGTTCAGCGCCGCTTGCTGCCAGCGGATGCCCCGCGCGCTGAACTGGGCGAACCACGGCAGCGACCAGTCGATGTCGGCAAAGCCCGGCTTGCCAACATGGGCAGCGCTGCTTGCCATAGCGCACCCTGTTGCCGCCAGCCCATGCGCAGCGAAGCCCAAGCCTCGGCCGTCGACGACCATCTCGTCCCGTGCGGCGCCCGCCGCGACCGCCCACATCACCGTATCTTGCCCGGCCACCTGCCCTACCTCAGACCAGCCGCCAGCCGATCGTCTCGCCACCGCGCAACGGCACGACCGGCGTATCGCCCACCGGCAGTTCGGCCGGCAGCGTCCACTGCTCGCGGCGCAGGGTGACCTGCTCGCCGCTACGTGGGAGACCGTAAAAGTCCGCGCCGAAGAAGCTCGCAAACCCCTCGAGCTTGTCCAGCGCACCGGCCTGGTCGAACGCTTCCGCGTACAGTTCGAGCGCATGCAGCGCCGTGTAGCAACCCGCGCAACCGCACGCATGCTCCTTCAGCCCCTTCGGATGCGGCGCGCTGTCCGTGCCGAGGAAGAAGCGCGGATTGCCCGAAGTCGCCGCCTCGACCAGCGCCACGCGATGCGTCTCGCGCTTGAGTACCGGCAGACAGTAGTAGTGCGGACGAATGCCGCCCTGGAAAATCGCGTTGCGGTTATAGAGCAGATGGTGCGCGGTGATCGTCGCGCCGAGCAGCTCCGGCGCCACGCCGGCCTCGCGGATATAGTCCACCGCGTCTTTGGTCGTGATGTGCTCGAACACCACCTTCAGCGCCGGAAACGCGCGGCGCAGCGGCGTCATTACGCGGTCGATGAAGACCTTCTCGCGGTCGAACAGATCAATGGATGCATCCGTCACTTCACCGTGCACCAGCAGCGGCATGCCGGTTTCCTGCATGACTTCGAGCGTCTTCGCGCACTTCATGATGTCCGTGACGCCGGCGTCCGAATTCGTCGTGGCGCCCGCCGGATACAGCTTCACCCCATGCACGAAGCCGCTTTCGCGCGCGCGGCGCATCTCGTCGGGCGGTGTGTTGTCGGTGAGGTACAGCGTCATCAGCGGCTCGAACTTCACGCCCGCCGGGATCGCCGCGACGATGCGCTCGCGGTAAGCCTGCGCCATTGCCGTGGTCGTGACCGGCGGTTTCAGGTTCGGCATGATGATCGCGCGGCCGAACTGGCGCGCGGTGTCCGGCAGCACCGCCGCCAGCATGGCGCCGTCGCGCACGTGCAGATGCCAGTCGTCGGGACGGGCGAACGTCAGGGAATCGATCGAAGCAGTGGAAGCAGTCATGGCGTGAAGTTGACCGACCCGGCGCAGCAGCAGCGTTGACGTGAGCAAACCGCCACATTGCGGTCTATGCATAGATCAATTTAGCTATTTGACGCGCCTGGCTCGGTGATATGCTTGGGAAATCATCATTGTAACGGGGTCAAGCCCAAACGGGCCGACCGTTAAGACGCTCCGCCTTAGCAACATGTGCCAACTTCTCGGAATGAACTGCGCCGCGCCGACGGACGTCACGTTCTCGTTCACCGGCTTTGCGGCGCGCGGCGGCGTCACCGATCACCATGCAGACGGCTGGGGCATCGCCTTCTTCGAAGACAAGGCCTGCCGCCTCTTCATCGACCATCAATCGTCCGCGACCTCACCGATCGCCGAAATGGTCAAGCGCTACCCGATCAAGTCGAAGAACACGATCGCGCACATTCGCAAGGCGACGCAAGGGCATATCCAATTGGAGAACTGCCACCCGTTCATGCGCGAACTGTGGGGCCGTCACTGGATCTTCGCGCACAACGGCGACCTCAAGAACTATTCGCCGTTCCTGACCGGCGTCTACCAGCCGGTCGGCACCACCGACAGCGAACTCGCTTTCTGCGCCTTGCTGCAAGGTTTGCGTAAGGCCTTCCCGACCACCCAGCCGCCGCTCGACGAATTGTTCGCAGTACTCGGCACGCTCACGCGCGAGATCACGCAGTTCGGCGTGTTCAACTTTTTGATGTCCAACGGCCAGGCGCTGTTTGCGCATTGCTCGACCAACCTGCACTACATCGTGCGCCGCTGGCCGTTCTCGACCGCGCATCTGGTCGACGCGGACGTGTCGATCGATTTCGCCAAGTACACCACGCCGGAAGACCGCGTTGCGGTCATCGCCACCGCGCCGTTGACCGACAACGAAGTGTGGACCGCGTTCAAGCCCGGCGACCTGCTGATGTTCCAGCACGGCGAAGTGGTGGGCCGCGTGAATGTGCCGGTGCCGCCGTGCGTGCTCGAGAAGCTGCGCAATCCGGCTACGGATGCTTCGGCTTCGGCGCCCGCGCCGGTCGCGGCATCCTCGACCACGGCCATTCGCAATCCGGCAGTGCGCGAGACCGCCACGCTCGATGTCGAAGCGGCAGACGACGCAGCCGCGTTCGAGTCCTGAGGCACACGGCGCCGTTTGACGGGTACGCTCGCTGCATGCGAAAACGCCGCTCCAGAGAGCGGCGTTTGCATGTTTGGCGAGCCTGTCGCGGCGGCGACCGCCGCAGCAAGCCTCAGTGCAAAATCTTCGCCAGAAAATCCTTGGCCCGATCCGACTTCGGATTAGCGAAGAAATCTTCCTTGCGGTCGTCCTCGACGATCAACCCTTTGTCCATGAAGATCACACGGTGCGCGACCTTCTTCGCGAAGCCCATTTCGTGCGTCACGCACATCATGGTCATGCCTTCCTGCGCCAGTTCGACCATCACGTCGAGCACTTCGTTGATCATCTCCGGGTCGAGCGCCGAGGTCGGTTCGTCGAACAGCATGGCGATCGGGTCCATCGAGAGCGCACGGGCAATCGCCACACGCTGCTGCTGACCGCCGGAGAGCTGTCCCGGAAACTTGTCCGCGTGAGCGCGCAGGCCGACGCGATCCAGCAGCTTCAGCGCCTTCGCCGTGGCTTCGTCTTTCGAGCGGCCGAGCACCTTGACCTGCGCGAGCGTCAGATTGTCCGTGATCGACAGATGCGGGAACAGTTCGAAATGCTGGAACACCATGCCGACTTTCGCGCGCAGCTTCGACAGGTTGGTCTTCTTGTCGCCGACCGATTGACCATCAATGGTGATCTCGCCTTTCTGAAACGGTTCGAGGCCGTTGACCGTCTTGATGAGCGTCGACTTGCCCGAGCCCGATGGGCCGCACACCACCACGACTTCACCCTTTTTGACTTCCGTCGTGCAGTCGGTCAGCACCTGGAACTGACCGTACCACTTCGACACGTTCTTGATAGAAATCATCTTGCAACCCTTTTCTGAAGACCTTTAACGAGGCCCGATGCGTTTCACACGGGCCACGAAATCACACGCGCCCGCGAACAGTACCATTTCGACATTCGTGCCGTCACGGCCGTCAATATTCGCGGCGGGTCCAAGCCGGGCCGCGCGGCGCCGGCCCGGCACCCAGCCCCCGGCCAGGCAATGGTCGGCTAGTCGATCGGTTTGTCATTCGGGTTCTTGAAGAGCGCCTTGATGGCGTCGTTTTCCGGGAAGTTCAGATTCAGGCCTTTGGGCGGAATCGGCGATTCGAACCACTTCTGGTAGATCTGATCGGCTTCGCCCGAGGTTTCAACCCGCGCGATTGCGCCGTCCACCACCTTCTTGAACGCCGGGTCGTTCTTACGCATCATGCAGCCGTATGCTTCTTCCGATTGCGGCGCTCCGACGATCACGAATTCGCCCGGATTGCCCCACTTCGCGCGCTCGCCGGCGAGCAGCGCGTCGTCCATCATGAACGCGGACGCGCGGCCGTTGGCGAGGGTCTGGAACGCCTCTCCGTGATCCTTCGCGCTGATGATGTTCATGCCCATGCCCTTGTTCTGGTTCATCTTGCGCAGGAGCCGCTCCGACGTGGTGCCGGCCGTCGTCACCACCGTCTTGCCCTTGAGATCCGGCCAGCCTTTGATGCCCGAATCTCTCCGGGTCATCAGACGGGTTCCGATCACGAAGATCGTGTTCGAAAACGTGACCTGCTGCTCGCGTTCGATGTTGTTCGTGGTCGAACCGCATTCGAGGTCGACGGTGCCGTTCTGCACGAGCGGGATGCGGTTTTGCGGCGTAACGGGCGTCAGCCTCACCTTCAGGTCAGGCATATTGAGCTTCTGCTTGACCGCATCCACGATCTTCAGCATGAACTCGTACGAGTAACCAATCAGGTTCTGCTGGTCGTCGTAGTACGAAAACGGAATCGACGATTCGCGATAGCCCAGAGAAATAACGCCCGTATCCTTGATCTTCTTTAGCGTACCGGCGTCCTGCGCCTGCGCGCCGCCGGCAAACAGCCCGAGCGTCGCGACCAGCAGCGCAGCTTTCCTGACCTTCATAGATGATCTCCTGTCGACCAGTTCGCCGCCCTGGTCCCATGCAAAGCGCGGCAACGAACCCATACCGGTTCAGCACTGTAATTAAATTGAAACCCTTGCTGCAAGCCTCATTGCCGACAGAGTACCTTGCCGGAGCCTTCGCGCACACCCATGTCCGCGCCCGCATGCGATGCGCGCATAAAAAAACGGGCGACATCGAGAAGATGCCGCCCGTCGAGGAGACCCGCGGTCTGGTCGGACCGCGCTAACCACAAGGGAAACGGTAGGAAACTGAGACTACCCGATCACGGATACAGGCCGCGCAGTTCGCGCGCTTCGAGGATGCGCTTACAGGCGACGATAAACGCTGCCGTACGCACCGAGACCTTCTGTTCGCTCGACACTTGCCACACCGCGGCAAACGCTTCGCGCATCACACGCTCGAGACGCTGGTTGATCTCGTCTTCGGTCCAGAAGAAGCTCGAGAAGTCCTGCACCCATTCGAAGTACGACACGGTCACGCCGCCCGCATTCGCCACCACGTCCGGGATCACGAGGATGCCCTTGTCGTGCAGGATGTCGTCCGCCGCGGTCGTAGTCGGGCCGTTCGCGCCTTCGACGACGATCTTCGTCTTGATCTTGCCGGCGTTCTGCTCGGTGATCTGGTTTTCCAGTGCCGCCGGGATCAGGATGTCCGATTCGACCGTCCAGAAGTCTTCGGGCGCGATCGCGTCCGCTTCCGGGAAACCACCCACGCCACCGGTCTTCGCCACGTGCGCCAGCAGCGCCACCGCGTCGATGCCCGTCGATTTGAAAATCGTACCCGTGTGATCCTGCACCGCGACGACCTTCGAGCCGGCCTCCTGGAACAGGCGTGCGGCGATGCCACCCACGTTACCGAAACCTTGCACGGCGATGCGTGCGCCTTCGATGTCGACACCAATGCGGCGCGCGGCTTCCGAGGCCACCACGAACACGCCACGTCCGGTGGCTTCGCGACGACCCAGCGAACCGCCGAGTGCGATCGGCTTACCCGTCACGACGCCCGTTGCCGTTTGGCCCTGGTTCATCGAGTACGTGTCCATCATCCACGCCATGATCTGCTCGTTCGTGTTCACGTCCGGCGCGGGGATGTCGGTGTTCGGTCCGATGATGATGCCGATTTCGCTGGTGTAGCGGCGCGTGACGCGCTCGAGCTCACCACGCGACAACGTACGCGGATCGACGCGGATGCCGCCCTTGGCGCCGCCGTACGGCACGTTCACGGCTGCGTTCTTGACCGACATCCATGCGGACAGCGCCATCACTTCCGACAGCGTCACGTCCTGGTGATAACGCACACCGCCCTTGCCCGGACCGCGCGACACGTTGTGCTGCACGCGATAGCCTTCGAAGTGAGCGACGGTGCCGTTGTCGAGTTCGATAGGTACATCGACGATCAGAATGCGCTTCGGACGCTTGAGGGTTTCGAGCCAGCGCGACAGCGAGCCGAGATACGGCGCGACGCGGTCGACCTGACGCAGATAGTTGCCCCAGGGGCCGAGGTTGTCGCTATTCAGATAGGACGGGACGGATTGCAACGGCGATGCGGACTGCGGTTGGGATGACATGAACGCTCCAAGCGTTTTGACCGAATGACGCCATTGTCGAAAAACGCTAATTTGAAATCCAATGCCGTTTGATCATCCCGTTATGTCTTTTGTGCATAACGTTAAAATTCCGCAAAAAGCTGTCGCATAGGGCGCAACAATGCAGGCGGGTTGCGGCTGCTGCTGCGTTTGCTCCTGCGTATGCTCTTTAGCACCGCGCCTGATGCAACGCGTGGCTTCCGGCGAGCTTACGCTGCGCCTTGAGCGAGCTCTCCGGTCACCGCATCCCAGAGCTGCCGCACCAGTACCTGACGCGGATCCTCACCCTGCGCCGCCAGCTTGTCGCGATACAGGCGGATCTCCATGGTCAGCGTGAACTGCCCTTCCGGCGTGCCGCGAACGGCGCGATCGAGGCGGATCAGCTTGCCCTCCGCGACCGCATCTTCGACGGCGCTATGCGGCAGGAATGCAATGCCGTGTCCGGCCAGCGCCATGGCTTTAAGGCCTTCGGCCATGTCCGTTTCGTAGAGCTGGTCGAGATACAGCCGGCCGGGCGCGTTCGCGATGATCACCTCGGTCATGCGGCCCAGATACGCGTTCGGCGTGTACGACAGATACGGCGCCGGTGCGTCCGGCGTGCCCGGCAGCGTGTAGCGCGCGCGGCCCGCGCGGCCTGGCGCGGAGAACGGACTGATCGGTTCGATGCCGAGCGTCAGCATGTCGTAGCGGGCCGGGTCGAGCGCGACTGGATGGCTCGGATGATGGTAGCCCATCACCAGATCGCAGCCGCCTTCGACCAGCGAGAGCACCGCGTCGTGCACGTTCAGCGCGCGCAGGCGGGTATGCACGGGCCCGAGCTGCGCCTCGATACGCTGCAGCCAGCGCGGGAAATACGTCAGCGAAAGCGTGTGCGGCACCGCGAACTCGATGGTCGCGGCAGGGCTTGCCATGTGGCCGCGCAGCAGCGTGCGCGCCTCGTGGAACTGCGAGAGCATCGCGAGCGCCTGCTCGTAGAAGATCTGGCCCGCGGCCGTGAGGCGCGTCGGATAAACCGAACGGTCGATCAGTTCCGTGCCGAGCCACGCTTCCAGCGCCTGGATGCGGCGCGAAAACGCTGGTTGCGTAACGTGGCGCAGCTCAGCGGAACGGCTAAAGCTGCGGGTTTCCGCGAGCGAAACGAAGTCTTCGAGCCATTTCAGTTCCATGCGGACCCTGCGACGAGCGGGAAAGAAGAAGTCAGCATTCTAGCGGGGCACTGCCTGGGCGACGAGGTTAGCGACCTTCGCGGCCCACCCGACCGGTCCGCCCAGGCACCCAGTGGAATCAGGAGCCCGCGCCGCCCAGTGGTAAAATCGCGGATTCCCTCCGTTTCCGATCTGCTCACCGAGCTGTCACGCCCCCATCATGTCCGACACCCGCCCCGATACCCTGTTCGCGCTCACCGCGCTCTCCCCGCTCGACGGCCGCTATGCGTCGAAAACCGAAGCCCTGCGCGAATGGCTCTCGGAAGCCGCATTCATGCGTCATCGCGTGACGGTCGAAATCCATTGGCTGATCGCACTCTCGCACGCCGGCTTCGCCGAAGTGCCGCGCTTTTCCGAGGCATCCGAACAATTCCTGCTGCAACTGGCCGAGCGCTTCACCGCGCACGACGCCGCACGCATCAAGGAAATCGAGCGCGTCACGAACCACGACGTGAAGGCCGTCGAATACTGGCTCAAGGAATCGGTGAAGGGTCAGCCGGAACTGGAGCGTGCAAGCGAATTCATCCACTTCGCGTGCACCTCGGAAGACATCAACAACACTTCGCACGGCCTGATGCTAGCCGGCGCGCGCGAGCACGTCATCGTGCCGGCGCTGCGCTCGGTGCATGCGCGCCTCGTCTCCCTGGCCCACGCGCAGGCTGCGCAGCCGATGCTGTCGCGCACCCACGGCCAGCCGGCCAGCCCGACCACGCTCGGCAAGGAAATCGCCAACGTTGCGGCGCGTCTCGCGCGTGCGATCGAGCGGATCGAAAAGGTCGAACTGCTCGGCAAGATGAACGGCGCAGTCGGCAACTTCAACGCGCATCTGTCGGCGTATCCGGAGTTCGATTGGGAAGCGTTCTCGCGCGAAGTGGTCGAGAAGCGTCTGAAGCTCAAGTTCAACCCGTACACGATCCAGATCGAACCGCACGACTACATGGCGGAACTGTTCGATGCCGTCTCGCGCGCCAACACGATCCTGCTGGATCTCGACCGCGACGTGTGGGGCTACATCTCGCTCGGCTACTTCAAGCAGCGTCTGAAGGCCGGTGAAATCGGTTCGTCGACGATGCCGCACAAGGTCAATCCGATCGACTTCGAAAACTCCGAAGGCAACCTCGGCCTCGCGAATGCGACGCTGCGCCATCTGGCCGACAAGCTGCCGGTCTCGCGCTGGCAGCGCGATTTGACCGACTCGACGGTGCTGCGCAATATCGGCGTCGCGTTCGGCTATTCGCTGCTCTCGTACGACGCGCTGATCCGCGGTCTGGACAAGCTCGAAGTGAACCCGGCACGTCTGAACGAAGATCTGGACAACTGCTGGGAAGTGCTGGCCGAGCCGGTGCAGACCGTGATGCGCCGTTACGGCATCGAGAACCCGTATGAGCAGTTGAAGGAACTCACGCGCGGCAAGGGAATTACGCGCGAGGCGCTGCGGACTTTCATCGGCGGGTTGAATATTCCTGCGGATGCGAAGGAGCGCCTGCTGGCGATGACGCCGGCTTCGTATGTGGGCAAGGCGATTGAGCTCGCGAAGCGGATTGCCTGAGCGGTGACGCGTTAGCCGCTAGCTGCGGCTGACAGACATGAAAATGGCGCTCCGCGGAGCGCCATTTTCTTTTACGACGTGCCCGGAACGCGACCGGTGCTCGTTGTCGTCGATCTAGCGACCGCCACCGTCATATTTCATTCCAAATTTAATCGCAATAGCTGCTGACCGTGGATTGATCGCCTCCGTAACAAACGATTTTACGGGAACACTCTTGAAATACTCCTTCAATAATTTCAATGTCGCAAATTTCCCTAATCCTCTTATATTAAACTGCTGGACCTGATTATAGGACCCCATACGCCCCACTTGCTCATCAGTCATGCCAGCACGATATGCCTGGGTGTAAGGATGGGCCACAAGATTGCCGATAGAAACCTTCCCGGCCCACTGGTCATACGTCGCCGTTGCCACTCCGATTACCCGCTTATACCTGTCGCTATTACCAGACCTCTTGTCTCCGCGTGGCATCAAAACAAACACAGATTTCTCAATTTTTCCCATTTCTGATTCCAAATTACCAGATTTTGGTTCGGCAATATCAGCATCCTGTTGAGTGTACTCTGCAACTTTCAAACCCAGATAAAGGTTCTCCGATACGGACAGGGCCTTATCCTGGCGACTAGCGGATAGATCATCGGCAGAGTTATAATGGCGAAATCCATACATCGCCCTGGTATATTCCTTCCCATAAAAACGCAAAGTCTTGCGAAGTTCTTCATACGTAAACATATAATCAAGATCCCCACCAACCCGCACGATGTCAAAATCATTGGTCGATTTAAATTTATTTTTCGTATAATCGAATTTTTCAATTTTTAAAGCCCTGGCAGCATCCATCAAAATAAGTCGATTTTTTTCAAAAGTACCCACCTTACGCTGGTATCGCCCCAATTTTATTTTTTCAGAATTAGCACCCCAACCGTCCCAGTACAAAATTGGATTATTTTTCACCATGCAGTATATATTCGCACCATCCACCATGCCCGCAGGATCCGGATTCATCCACCGACACAGCCACGGTGCGTAATACCGATAGCCGTAATAATACAATCCCGCGCCATCCCTCTCTTTTCCGGAATATCGGTTGATTTTATATTTAGACTCACTAGTGCATTGCGCCGCCAGGATGGCGGTGCCGCCGTACGGGTAATACTCTTCTATCGTCAGAATATTTGCCGAACCATCTACCTCCAGCATCACTGAGCGAACCTGATTGTCGAAGCTGTAACGAAACTGGTCGTTGGCGATATCATCAGGTTTGCCGCTATCCCAGTGCAGCACACGAATCTGTGCGCGACCGCTCGCAGAGATAGTAATGACCTGCAACGCTTCGCCAGTACTGACCGTGCCATTGCTGTCGATGCTACTGGTACGCAATTCCAGTCCCGGCAGATAAATCACGTCATCTATCTGCCAGATGTTGCTGGTGACATTGGTCTCACAACGGGTCTGCTTGCGAATGCGCGTACTTCCACGATATTGATAGACTTCGCGATCATTCGCGTCTGCCGCGCCGCCGCGGTCCAGCAGCACGACTGACTGCAACTGATTGCGTCCGTTCCAGGTGAGCGGCGTGCCTGGCTGCATCTGTTTGACATTGCCACGAAGATCGAAATAGCTATTGATGTTGTCCTGCGTGATACTTTTGTTGATGTCCTGCGCGAGCGCACGATTGGAGCCTGCGTCGACAAACAGGGCATTCGTATAAGTCGAGGCTCCGGCGTGCGCAATGTTGTAGAGGTTGCCACCTCGGTCATAGGTGTAGCTACGGGTGTAATTGACGACATTGCTGGTATCAATGACATCGGGTAGTCCCGGGCCCTGCTGGGGAGCGCTCGCGTTCTCGCGCCCGCTGGCGCCTAGCAACTGGTACAACGCGTCATAGCTATAGGTGTTCTGTGCAGCAACCGCCTGATTTCGAAAGTACCGCGTCACTTCATTTGCGTTGCTAATGGACAGAATATTGCCGACCGGATCGTATTGATACTGCAAATCCTGCAACACCGTACTGCGCGTACCGCTCACGGGACGGGTAGTGGTGACACCTAGCAGACGCTGTGTTTGCGGTTCGTAGCTATAGTTGGTCACCACGCCGTTGCCGGCAGTCTCCTGCAACGTGTGGCCTGCCGCACTGTACGTAATGCTGGTTAGCAGGGCCTGCTCGGCGCCCCCTGCAAGGGTGAGAAAGCCCTGACACTGTGCCCCTGCCACGTCGTAGCTAAAGCGTTGCTGATTCCCTTTGGCATCTGTCTGTACTAGTGGTGCGCTGACGGCGTCGTACTGGCAAGCGCTCACATAGGTTTCCGTGGACAGTGCCTGTTTCCAGACACTTTCGTCACTACCTTGCCAGTCGCTCTCCTGCTCGGCGTCAGCGAGCAATTGCTGCGTACTGGCACTAGCCGCTCCTAGCAGCGTAAAGCCGGGGAAAACGATCAGTCCGGCCTCATCATAATGACGGATGAGCTGACCACGCAGATTGTTGTTTTGTGGGGTCGGCGTAGTTGCATCATTGTCGCCGTAGATAAAACGTTCTGACACCCTCTCCGCTTCACTGTCCACCTGTTCAAACACAGCGACAGGGCGGCCCAGCGTGTCAAACTCGGTGCGTGTCACAGTACTCCTGCTGTCTATTGCCCAGGCGAGCTGTCCTTCGATGTCGTAGAGCATCACGCTCCAGCCGGCGTCGACGCTGTCGCTACGCAGGGACTGGCCGGATAGGGACAACTGGCCGAGAATGTTGGGCGGCTGGCTCGCGTTAGTCTGCAACGAGGTAAAAAGACGCGCATCCCATAGCCTGCTTTGCAGACTGTCATCACTCAAGGTCGAGCGGGTAATCAGTTCATCCACCGTTTGTCCGGCGGTGGTACGGTTGTACTGCAATGCCCGGACCAGATTGCCACGGTTATCCACCACTCTGATCGATGGCGTTCCGCTGCAAAGCGATGAGGTGCTATCGGTTATGTTCATGATTGATCCCAATGGGAACTCAGGTATGTAGGCAGGCTTAGATCGTCAGGACATGCTCACTTCGTCGAGCGTATCGTTCTCGTCCTCACTGACGACGAACCATG
This sequence comes from Paraburkholderia sp. GAS38, assembly GCF_050434965.1. Classification (NCBI taxonomy): domain Bacteria; kingdom Pseudomonadati; phylum Pseudomonadota; class Betaproteobacteria; order Burkholderiales; family Burkholderiaceae; genus Paraburkholderia; species Paraburkholderia sp. GAS38. Next base: position 406,331 of record NZ_JBNDJO010000005.1, read on the forward strand.
GGTAATAACTCTGCCGTCGCAAATAATCGAGTGCGGTAACGACCTGAATTTCTCGACCAATGGCATCGTAGTAGTGGGTGTCCGCATAGCCGTTCGTTCGCATTGCCGTGTCGGCCACGTACTGCCAGTCGTCGATAAAATAGGGCTGATAGCTGCGGACCGGTTGCCCCTTGTTGTCGTATTCGATTCGCCCCGTTACAGCCCAGCGGGGATCGGTCGTCACTTCGACCGGTTGATCGTTACCGTCCACGACAAGCTCGCCATCGTTGCCACGTTGCCAGGCTGTACCCACCGCGACTTTTCGGCAGCTTTGCAGTTGTCGTCCGAAACCATCTGCATAAACGACGGTGACTTGAACCTGCTGTGCAGCGTCGTTGGGATAACGATCCGCAACCAGAACTGTGCTATTCACCGGCATCTTTACTGCAGTAGCTAGTACTTCGCGCACGGCCGTCGGTAGCTCCGGAAGATCCAGATTGCCCTTTAGCCATCTATGCCCGGCTGCACGAATATGGCCCCGCTCGGTAACGAATCGCGCTGCCAGCAGATGTCGCCAATATTTTTGGGCCTTCGATGCATCGTCGCTCAGTTTCTCTAGTGAGATCTGTCCCATCCAGCTGAATGAATCGTATGCGCAGATGCTCGCCACTTTCTGGATGGAGACTCCCGCGTTGTCGATGACCTGCGAGACCTTCAGGTCGAAAGGGACCGGATTGTCAGCCAGATTACCGAACCCCGCAGCCTGTGAATTTTCCGTGCCATAGACCGTTGTTGCCAGTGTCCGCCCCATGGCATCAATCTGCACTTCGTGAACGTTGGCGTTCATGTCGGTCATCCTGGTCGGCAGCAGAAACCGGTAGTCATATTCGAACGCGGTCTCATTGCCGAGCGCGTCCTGCACGGACGTCAGCGCACAATAGTGAGCGTCATAGCTCATCGTTGACGCACCCGTCAGCGACGTTTTCTGCTGCGTACCGGGGCGGTAAAAGGCGTCGCTACCGAGGTACGTGACAAAGTCGTGCTGGACACTCCATACGGGATTTTCCTTTGCCCCTGCTACAGGTAGCACAGTAGCCGTCGACACATACCCCGCAGAGGACAGCATTGAGGTCAGCGTAGCCGAGTCCAGAATACCGTCGTAGGCAGCGAGGCAGGTGTCATTCAATTGCGCCGTTTCACTATGATCGACGAGTGCCAAAAGATCGGGTATCCCGCTCTCCGTTCGATAAGCCACGACACTCTGACCACCATACAAACGAGTCGCCGTATCGGCCAGCAAGCCACCACTGACGGTGAGATTTTCAAAATTCAATCCGCCCTTCGGTACCTGACTCGCCTCATACGTCAGCGCGTTGCTGCGCTGCTGGTTCGGCAGCCCTAGCCGCCATCCCTGAAAATCGGTCAAGTGGTACACACTGGCACGCTGCTCGTTCAGGCGCAGTACCTGTTGTTGATCGTCGTACGAACTGTCCCAGCAGGTTGAGGGTAATGTATCCGGATAAGGCGATGTCTCCGCCTGAGCCCGACGTGGATAGTTGACATCTACACTCCAAAGTTGCGAGCCGAATTGATCAATCGTTAGCGCAACCTGCTGACTGACTTGCGGGTCAGTCGCGATGCGTTCATACGTATAGCGGATCTGTTCAAGCGAACTCGGCATAACAACCGGTGCCGAGCCCGATGCCGCAGGCTGTACCTGGCGCACCTGATACCGCGAAACGCTGACGCTGTATGGCACGGAGGCCTTCTCATCGTCATCGAGTCCATACACTTCGCTACGCAGCGCAGATCCTTTGAGTGCGCGATATAACCAGTAACGGGTGGTATCGTCCGGATCGGTCAAAGCGACGTCCTGCGAATCGAACCAGGTTAGGCGCGTTGGATTGACGGTATAGGCAGCGTCATCCACATAAGGTTGCCCGTAAAGGTTTGTCTCATCCTCCTCGCGCCCCATGTGGTACCAGCTTCTGCTTTGCAGAGGCGGCGCAAAAGCGATCGCATCGCCCGTTGCTGAGGCATCCTGATTGGTATCCAGTGCCTCAACGTAACCAAACCCACGAAACTCCCGCTCGTGACCGTCATAGACCCCACAGCGATAGAGATAGCTCTGGCTAAGCACGTTGCCGGTAATCTCGTCGGTGGTCGTCACGGCTGACACCACGTGAACAGGAAAAGGCAACTCACAGACCGCCGAAGCGCTCTCCTTCTTCTCGTCGAGCCACTCCTGCGCCGAGCTGCGGTAGGTCAGCGCTGTGTTCATCCCCATATTGTTGTTCAGGCCATCGAGCAAGTAAGGCTTTACTGCGGCGAGGGTGTAATACCAGTGTTTCGTCGATAGATACGGCTGAGTCAGTACAAGGCTGGCCATCCCAAGTCCCTGCACATCAGTCACGCTTAACTGGCACAGTCGGTCGAAGCGGATCCCGGCGGGCATAGGCAAGTCATGTGGCCCTTCCAGACCATTGCCGCTTTGATTGAACCAGATGTGAATGGCGTCGCTGTCTACGTAAATCAGATCGGCTGCGCCGGAACCATCCAGGTCGGCCAGGTAAACCCGCTCCGGATTGAAACTCACTTCATCCTGGCTCAACGCTGCCAATTGAAAAGACGTGCCGAAACGCCCGCGGCCGAGGTTCGGCCAGACCGTCACGCCGTCGTGCCGGATCCGCACGAGATGTTGCTGTCCCGATCCCAGCACGTCACTAAAGGCGATCATTTCGCGCTCATCCCTGCCGGCTATCGGTAGCGTGTCGTTTTGGCCGACGTCAACACCGGCCGCAAATCCGGTCCGGTGATTTGCGTACAACCGCACGCTTTTCGGACCGATCAGCGCCAGATCGACCACACCCGCCCCGACCAAGTTGACCAGCTTCGCTTGCGGATGGAAAAACTCAATGGGCAGTGCATCAAACGGTGTGAAACCCGACCACTTCCCATCCGGATTCATGCTGAAGAAACCTGCAAGCCCCGGCTGCGTCACCAGCCAGTCCAGCTTGCCGTCCCCGTCGATATCCATCAGCCCCATCTGCTGCGGTTGCATGGCTGGAATCGAGGGTAACGGCTGCCAGCTAGCGTAGGTCACGTCGTCGCCGCCACTATCGGCACGCATCGGCGCGCCGTAGTACCACAGATTGCCGGAGCGGTAGAGGATGCCTGCAATGCCTTCACCATGCAGGTCCACGAGCTGGTAAGGCTGGCCGTCATTCAAGCCGGGGAAGGTATTAAATGCCTGCCATTGCGTGGCGTCCGGCGCAAATTCGAATGGGGTATAGGTGAATTCGCCAGGCGGCAGTTGCTGTACCGTTGCATCGGTTTCATACGCTAACTGTTGCGCGCCCAGCAGCCTACTGAGTACGGGATTCTCATCGTATTCGAGCAGCAGTCGCGCCACCAGCGTGTCCGGCTCGCCGAGTTCTTCCTGGAAATGGTGATACATCAGTACCTGTCGACACAACCGGCAATTGCGCACTTCAAAGCCAAAGTTGTAGTGCGAAAAAGCATCCTTGCGCGGCAGCCAGGCACTGTCCGAGACAGGTGTGTAAGGAGGCGCAATCTGCGAATCGACGCCGCGCTCCCCATAGTCGAATACGAGAGAGAACAACCAGTCCTGCTTGTCCGGGCCTGTTGCGCCTAAGAGAAACAGATCTGCCGACGGCGTTACGTTGCCGTAGCTCGCTTCCACGAGATGGCGGTTTGCCCCGCGTGCACGCTGCGCCTCGTTGCCTGTCATGTCGACACACGAATCATCTTCGGCCCGATAGCGATAATAGATGTGCTGACCGTTGGGCGATACGGACTCTTCGGCCAGCCAGACCGCGATGTCGATAGTTGTTTCGGTCATATGGGCGATCCGCGCTGCCGTTGTCTTGCCCAGACAATGGAGTTGGCCATCCGAACCGTGAACGAGCCAGAAGTCATTTTCCGCGGTGGTACCGGTCCAGTGCTCAATACGATTGAAGCTGCCTTCGATGCGCGGGTAAAAGCGGGTTACCGTATACGTGTCTCCAAGGCTCGAAGAACCGTATGCTGACACCCCCTCTTTCGTGACGATCACGCCGTTCTCATCACGTTCGGGTTCCAGCACCTCACCATCAGGGCCGACGAACTGATCGTCGGCGGTGTATTGCGGCACACCTTGATTGGTGCGGCGGGCAATGGACAACTGACTGAGCCCCCAGCCGACACCGAACGAACTGTTGCCGGTGCCGCTGCTATATCCCAACGACAGGGATGGCGCGTAACCCCGCCCTACCGAAATCGGCAGTGGCAGACTCATTGACGCCATGCCAGTCGGTCCCACCTGCCCCAATGTTGCGCTGACGCCATGCATCGCACCACCGCCCTTCGGCAATGAAGGCTCTGTGATCGCCACTGACGACTGAGCAGAAGTTTTCATAAAGGTATCTCCTGGCGGCGGGCGGAATTGCCGGGGCCCTGCTGATCGGATACACCGGCATGACTATTTATCTTCATCAGGCATATTCAATTCAAATAAAAGCGATATTTATTGCAGTCCAGCATATCGCGCCAGCGAAAATCCAGTCGATCACCCATAAAAAAATCTTCTGCCCCTGCAACCTTGAAGTTCAACATGAACAGCAATGAAATGTCCAACTTTCCGGCATCTGTACATGTAGATCATAACCACACTTTTTCCTTGCAACCGACACTTCAATGATCTAATGTCCGTCTAAAGTTTGACATCGATTTATCACAGCCGGAGTGGAACTCTCGATAAGACGTGTTTCGAACTGGAATCTTAATTTCTTGCGGATAGCCTGCGAGATCCATACGCCATTCTCTTAAATTTATTTATCGAATTCGACATGAAAATTCCTCTTTTTAATTGAATATTTTTTCGCATTCTGCAAATCCTGTTCCGCATCCGTAATCCAAAATTCGCCGATTGCTTGATGGCACTCAGCGAGCATGCTTGCGCGATTACATCCGGATACGACCCTGGGCGAATCTGCTTCCTGAGCGAGGTCATCGAATGAATTCAAGCATCACCACTACGTCGAGCTTGAGCGTCAGTCCATGTATTCTGAATATCGAAACCAGATTAAATCTGCCCGGCGCGTTGAGCGGAGCCGGGTATCTCTCGGTCTTTGACGTTATCCGGCAATCCCAAAGCCAGTTCGTTCGTCGCAACAAGGGCCTGTTGAAAGAACAGAGTGAGCAGGCTTACTGCCTGGCGCTTGGACTGGCCAATCAGGTACGCCGCGCATTTCGTAAAAATCAGCTAACCGCCAGCGTACAGAAAGCCCTGCCCCGCACGCTAAGTGGACAACGCGCGGTCGCACCACTGGCGGGCGGCGCTCAACAGGGGTTAATGACAGGCGGTCCGAGTTGGCAAACGCAGTTTAGCGACGACTTGACGGCGTACTGCCAGAGCGGGGCTCCAGAGGCGGACGATTCTCCCGTCGCTTATCTCAGCTGGCTTTACGATCAGGCGCGCAGCTTTGAACAGAGTGCAAGCGAGGCCGGCCTGAACATCATTAAACTGGAGGACCGCCGCCCTGATTTACCTGAACTGATGGTGAACGATGAGGCCATCAATCAGGTTGTGCCCTCATTGCAACTGGTCAATCAGATTCTGGAAGCGGCGATTACGCCGAGCATTACGGGCTCAACTGTCGATGAAACGCTGGCAGTGACCCGCTATCCGTCGGTACTGCCCTATCACGCCCCGCATGATCAGGTTGAGCTCTCGCTGGACAATGCCGGGGTGCCGCTATCCGGGGTAATCGGGCAGACCGATATCAGCTGGCCATATTTTGTTTCGGCCACGCTGGGAGGAAACAATAGTGAGCAAGCCTGTGCACTGGGCAGCCAGTTGGCGCCCGGGCAGCAAACCATTCTCACCGAAGCGACCAATGCCCCGTCGAAGGCCTTTTATAAGGCGAACTTCGGCTATGACACCGACAGCTATACCCCGTTCGCGGATCCCGATCTGCTGGCCTATCAAGCGGGAATTACCATACCGCAGCTGGAACAGCTGATTGCCAGCAACTGCGGCGGCCCGGGAACGAGCGTGGTGGCATCACCGAATGTGCCTACCGTGAGTGCCGATGCCAGTCAGTACGGCGCGGTGTTCGTGAATTCCGGCAGTACCCCTGCGATAGATCTAGAAGTTGCGCGCCACGGCTATGTCGACGTGATCAGCGGCAACGACACGAACAGATTATTCCTTGCCACCAATGCGACGCCCACAGCGGGTCTCTATAACGCGGGGCTGACAACGTACATCCAGCCGAACAGCTATGCCTATTTCGACGGAAACAGCGACGTCGCGACCCTGATGCGAGGAGATAAAGATTTTACCCTGTCCTTTTGGTTATATCGACTAAGCCTCACCGACTACCAGATGCCTATTTTTAGCAATAGTGGGTCTTGCGCTCAGCTCAGCTATTCCCCCGGATTTAGCCTTAGCACCTACGGCAACACCTCTAAAGCGGGCGTTGCGCTGAACATTAGTGATGATACAGACAAGGATCATTCCACGAGTGGTTGGGATACCAGCGTAGAAATCAATCAATGGACCTATATAGCCATGGTCTGGACTGCCAGCACTAGAATTGCGGACGTTTATGTGGTTAAGGATGGAAATTCTGCTGAAGGTGCGAACATCACAGTCGATGCATCGACGTTAGGAAACATCTACACCGCGGACAATTTCACCTGGGCGTTTAATGCCCTGGGCGATCTGGATACGTCTGATTTTCCAACAAATGGCACCAGGCTTTTTATTTATGACGAAATCGCTGTTTTCGCCGGATGCCTGACGGCCGATCAAATCAGTGATATTACTACATCAAATAAGCCACTATCCGATCTGATTGACTCGCCCGACATCACCAGTTCGCCCTGGATTGCGCCGTCACATTACTATCCTCTCGACAGCGGACTGCACAATCTCTCAGACGCGAACATGGATCGGATAAACCGCATGGTGCGTCTGCAGCGCTGGCTGGATTTGCCCTACGAGCAGGTCGATTTACTGCTCAGTGCCTGCGCCCGTGCGCAGGGTCAAAATAACACGGACTTTTCGTCCAATACACATACCCTGCGAATGCTCGGCGTATTCCGTCAATTCCAGAAGAAATACCAGACTACGGCCTACGAGTTTGCTGCCATCATCAATCAGATTACCCCGTACGCCATCTCTCCCAACGTCCCGTTTTTCGATCAGGTGTTTAATTCGCCGTCCTTGTTCGAAACGCCCTTTGCGATAACCGATGAGAATTTCAGCTACCCACCGGGTACGGCGGATGACGAAAGGATTGTGAAGCAGATTTGCACCGGCCTGAAGATTTCCGAGGCGCAGTTTGGTGCGCTCGCCGGGCACGTCATGGCGAAGCAGGGCGATTCTACTGACAAGACCCTGAAATGTTCACTAGACGTGGTCTCGGCATTCTACCGCCTCGCAATGCTGCCACGCTGGATGGGACTTTCCTTTGCCGAAGGTGTAGCGCTGTTCAGTCTGTTGGCCGATGGTCAGATGGCCTGGAATACGCTGGCCAGCGTGCCGCAACTGGCTTCGCTGGATGGCAGCCCTCCCCAGCCGAAAGACAGCGATATTCTCGACGTGCTAATGGCACTCGACAGCGCAGCCGACTGGGCAAAAAGTCACTCGCAGTCCTGGATCAAAAACTATCTGATCTTACAGGACACACTGGAGCATCCCGTTCCGAACACCAACGTCCTGAATGTCGTCACCAGCATTAACCAGCAATTGCCTGCGGCGCTGCTGACCGAAGCGGATTTTGATGGCGTGGAAGCCCCGCTCATTAGCAATCTTGCTTTAACCGGTTATGCGCAAATTCAAGGAGCCACTGATATACAGGCATATCAGTTCGATTCAACAAACAGCCAATGTGCATGGTTTAGCGATTATCCTAACACGTTAACCAATGGCTCAACCAGTTACAGTATTGGATGCTGGATGTTGATTTCCTCATCCGATTTAACCACTACCACACCAATATTATCAAATTACAATTACAAAAATGGTAATGGAGGCGTTTTAATTACCCCTCAATCAAACAATCATCTTGGCCTTGGAGTTTATGACGCAACTGCAAGCAAAGTAGAGGATGCAAATACCGTCTCCTACCCTCCTGACGAATGGTTTTATTTTACCTTAACATTGGATGTCGAAACGAAAACAGCAACTATCTACGCGCATCTGAGCGATGGCACTTCAACCACGATTGGTAAGGGTTACAGCACATTAACAGAAACGATAATTGCCGGCGCAGGGTGTTCATGGCATCTCAACGAAAATGGCAGCAGAGACTACTACACCACATATTCATACCAGCATGGTTGTTTTGCCTATGATGACTTGTCTGTGTGGGACAGAGTGCTCTCACCCGATGAAATCAAGGCCATAGTCGCTTCAGCCCTACCAGCAACACAAACAGTGCCCGCGACAGTGGTAATGCAACCTGAAAGCTGGATGTCTGCGCTTTGCGGTCTGGTGGACGCTCCCGGGTTGGTACTCCCCGTCTCCCCCGCTAATGACAATAGCGTCTACGACACAATAAACGCGTCCGTCACCACAATCGTCGATGCGATGACCTTTGACCCCTCCTGTACGCAAACTAAAGAGCAGATCGCCAGCAGCGTCACCACCGTCATTTACCAGGCTCTCCTGACCCAAAACGGCATTGCCGACAGCGCGTTGGCCCAGTTGCTGGGCACCCCGCAATCGCTCTCGACTTTCCTGCTGCAATGGGCCACGGACAGTGAGTATCGTCTGCTGTCCGACACATTGAAGCTCAACGGCATCACAGCGCCTGCGGGCATCCCGGACGCCTATCTGCGAGCGCTGTATCAGCTTGGCCGGCGCGCTTCAGTGGTGACGCAGTACCATCTGACACCCGCCACGCTGAACTGCTTTCTTGCCCATCCAGACTGGTTTGGGGTCACCGATCCCGCCTTGACCCTAACGCTTTTATACCGCCTCAGTCGCTATGCCGACTGGCTGACGCTGTCAGGCAAGGAAGACGCAGTACTGGCCTACCTCAACTGGGTCAACGACGATACCTCTCCAAACCCGGACCCGGACCCGGACCCGGACCCGGCCACGGCCGCGACCGCACTGGCCGATCTGCTCGACTGGGATAAGACTGAAGTGCAGGACGCCGCTGGCCAGTTCGGCACCGCTAGCCTGGCGCTCACGGTCCGCGACGTCGACGGCGTGATGCGCCTGCAGACGCTGTCCGAAGAGACCGGACTGTCGGTCAAACCGCTGCTCAGTATCGGCAAGCTGACGCTGAGCTCCACCTATTCGGACTGGCAGGCAGCGGGAGAATCACTCGTCGCCGCACAGAGTGCACAGCAGTGAAGGCCCGGTGCGGGAATACGCCCGCGCCGCATCACACCTGTTTTCATGAGGTTTCCCATGAGCACCGATATCGCTGCATCCCTGAACGAACATCAGCGCGACGCCTTGCTGGCCTATTATCTGGGTCAATATGTGCCGAATAGCAGCAATACTGATTTAACCACTCTGGTGCAAACACCGGAAGACGTGTACGAGTATCTGTTGATTGACCCGTTGGTCAGTAATGCCGTGCCCACCTCGCAGGTTGCGCAGGCCATGTCCAGCATTCAGCAATATATCAACGGTATTGCCCTGAATATGGAACCGGGCTATGACACCCAATATCTGGATCCCGACCATCTGACCCAGTGGAAAGCGGGCGCGAGCCAGTATGACGTGTGGGGCGGAGAGGTGGAACTTGATATTTATCCGGAAGACTATATCGATCCCACGTTGCGTCAGAACAAAACCGAGTATTTCATCGAACTGGAATCGTCACTCGATCAACATGCAATCAATAAGGACAACGCCCAGCAGGCGGTACTGGCCTACCTCAACGAATTTGAGCAGGTGGCCAACCTGGACGTGATCAGCGGCTATCTGGATGGAGATGATCAGACCCGCGACACCTACTATATGCTGGGCAGAACGCGTGAAACGCCATACCAGTACTACTGGCGTTCATTTGACATGAATGAGGATGCGGACAATGTGATGTCTAACAGCGCGTGGAGCCAGTGGTATGCGATGAATACCGCCATCAATGACGATGCGCTCATGGGGTTGCCACGTCTGGCGTATTTCAACAACCGGCTGTATCTGTTCTGGTTTGAGAAAACGTCCTCAGGGAAAGATGTGGATATTTCCGGCACCAGTAGCAGTACTGTAACGACCACCAGCACTTCCTATCAGGCCATTAGCGCCTATTCATCCTACTGCGATTTTAGCATGAAATGGAGTGCCCCAAATTTGCTTGCCCGGATCGACAGTGCCGATATCAAACCCGATACCAAGATATCGCCCCCGTATCCACTTCCACCAGATCAGCCAGATCAGCAGGCGCTTTATTGCAAAAGCCTCTTCGACGCACTCCCAGATTCTCTTTATACCGCGGCACTCTACTACACAACCGACGACAAACTGCTTTTATCTCTTTATTCGAACGTGACCACTACGGATCCATCAACCAAAGGGGGCAGCAATAATTCGAATGGCATATATGGCTATAGCGATTTTTCCCTTGAAATTGATTACTGGTTCAACGTGACATTAATCCAGTCGGCATCCAATGACGCTGATTTGACAATAATTGCGTACGCACTGGACAACTTTGTTGGTGGGACAACAAGCCCACAGTCCATTTCGAGGCAGCAGCTCATTCAGTCAGCATGTAGCGAGGTTGGATGGAATATATGGGAGGTTGGAACACCAACAGTATGCGATCCGACCGGCGACTATACTATGCCCCGTCTGTCCGTAAATAATGTCGTAACAAATTCAGATTCAACACTAACCGTTACCATCGACATTCCGGCCGACTTTGATAGCAGCAAATTTCATGGCTATTCTATCACCAACATTCCAGTACTTCCGGGATACCCATCGAGTTCTCAATCCCTCAGCACAACCATGCCAATATCTCCGGGAGCCGCTGAACCTCAAGATTATGGGGGGAGCGATTCGAGTTCTCAACTCTTTAACACAACCATACTATTAACTCAGAAAACCGTTGAATTTCCAGACTTTACAATTACAAACGTGGAAAGTAAATACCAAACTCTAACAAGTCTATCCGTGTACACTGGCCCGTATTTATTGGATATTTTTCCCTATCATTTTAATTATCCAATTGAAAATGGAACAGTAACCTTCGACCTCCTTATAATGACATCCCCCGGTGAGTCGGCTAAATTCGATAACGATCTTTCAATGTCTATTGGTTATGACGGCACTGCAAATTACATTATATTTGATTTTGCCCCTAAAGACTACCCCCTCATCCATAACACCTGGTCATTCCGGTACGGCATAGGCGACTGGGCGGATATCACAGGTTCACTTGACCAATCGAGCTTTGCGCCCAACCAAACTCCCATTCAAGTAAGTATTGATGTTCCGATATCGTCGGATAACACCGTTAATATCGATTTTACCTATGGATATGAATGGAACAATACCACAGTATGTTTCTATGCGACCTATCCATTGACCTTTAGGGAATTCGGAAATTTCCGGGATACACCGTACATCGCGACCTGCACCGATGCCACTTTGGGTACAGCCCAGTACCTCGACTTTGGAGACGCTACATTTAACGACGGCAAAGAGATTGCCCCCGTCCGTCTTAACACCCTGTTCGCCAAAACCCTCATTGGCCAGGCCAGTGTCAGTCTTGATAGTCTGCTGAACTGGAATACCCAGTTGACAATGGAACCTGGGTTGGGGTCCGGGTCCCCACCTCCCGTACCCATGGACTTCAACGGCGCCAACGGCATTTACTTCTGGGAACTGTTCTTCTACATGCCGCACCTGGTCGCTTACCGTCTGGGTCAGGAACAACAGTACAGCGACGCCCAGAGCTGGTATCACTACATCTTTGACCCCGCGGCACGCGGACGTACGAGCAGTAACGACCACTACCCGGAGCCGGATTACTGGAGTGTGCGCCCGCTGGTTGAAACCCCGGCCGCCGGCGCCCAGGGCACCGTCAGCCAGCTCACCACCGACCCCGATGCGATCGCCTCCGCCGACCCGGTTCACTACCAGAAGGCCATTTTCATGGCCTACGTCAGCAACCTGATCGCATCAGCCGATGCCAGCTACCGGCTATTGACCAACGACGGGTTGAGCCTGGCCAAACTGGGCTACGCCCAGGCCAAAGACCTGCTTGGGCCGCGCCCCGACGTGCACATTTACAGCGACTGGACACCGCAAACGCTATCAGCGCTGGCTGACGGTGTCTATCAGAATCCTGCGCTGCGGACATTTGAACAAAGTAGTCCAACAGACCTGCCCCTGTTCCCCGGCCGTTACGCACTGACGCAAACCGTTGGCACAAATGCGGCCTTCATCGCCCCGCTCAATGCCCAGTTGCTGCAGTACTGGAACCTGATCGACTCGCGCCTGTACAACCTGCGCCACAACCTGAGCATTGACGGACTGCCGATTACCGTGCCGCTGTACGCGGCCCCGATCAACCCGTCGGTACTGATGGCGCAAAGCGTCCAGGGCGGCTCGCTGACCAGCGCTGCCAACGGGGTGGTGGCCACCATCCCGCCATACCGTTTCCGGGCGATGTGGCAAAGCGCTAGCTCGGCCGTGGGCTTCCTCAGCCAGTTGGGACAGACGCTATTGGGCTATTGTGAACGCGACGACGCGGCCGCCCTGCAAGAACTCGATCAGCAGCAGTTACTCACTATTTCGTCCTTTACCATCTCGCTGCAGCAAAACGCGATTGATGCCCTGGCCAAGGACTACGACGCGCTGACGACCAGCAACACTCTGACACAGGCCCGACGGGACTACTACCAATCGCTGTACAACAACGGGATCAGCGCACAGGAGCAGTCGGCGCTCGACACGATGGCGACTATGGCGGCCTTGCTGGATGCAGCGGCGGGCGTAGTCGTCGCAGGGTCTGCGATGAACTGTGCACCAAACATCTTTGGATTCTCCGACGGCGGGAGCGTTTGGGGAGCTGCGCTGCAAGGTGCGGCGAAGTCCTCCGAGGTGAGTGTCACTGCATTGGGCGCCGACACTCAAAGAATACAGAGTTCTGCGGAATACGACCGCCGCCAGGACGAATGGTCCTTCCAGGCAAGCCAGGCGCAGGACGAGATGGATATGATCAGCCAGCAACTTGAAGCGCTGAGTGTCCGTCAGCAGGGTGCGCAAACCGCGCTGGCCCAGGCGCAGGCGCAACAGGCGAACCTGCAGTCGACGCTCAACTTCCTGACCAGCCGTTTCACCCAGTCGTCGCTCTACAACTGGCTGACCGGCCAGTTGTCGTCGCTGTATTACCAGGCTTACGACGCCGTGTTGTCCTTGTGCCTGAGCACGCAAGCGTGCTGGCAGTATGAGATGGGCGATGTGACCACCCGGTTCATCCAGACCAATGCCTGGAGCGACAGCTATCGCGGTTTCCTCGTGGGCGAGACCCTGCAACTGAATCTGCAGCAGATGCAGTCCGCCTGGCTGTCGCGCAACGTACGCCGTCTGGAGCTGACGAAAACCATCGCACTCAAGCAGTTGATCAACGACGACACCACCTGGGGCAACTTCATCAGTAGCGGCAACGTGGATTTCACGCTCGACGAAGCGCTGTTCGATGCGGACTATCCCGGGCACTACCTGCGCCAGTTGAGTCTCGTAACAGTGACGCTGCCAACGTTGCTGGGCCCCTATCAAGACGTGCGCGTAACACTGACCCAGACCAGCAGCAGCGTGCTGCTCAAAGCCGATATCGAAGGCGTGAAATATCTCCGAGATGCCACGACCGGGAACGCCAACAACCTCACGGTCAATCCACGCGCCAACCAGCAGGTGGCTATCTCGTCGGGGCTCAACGACAGTGGGCTGTTTTCGCTCAGCTTCGGCGACGAACGCTATCTGCCGTTTGAAGGCACCGGGGCGGTGTCGAAATGGCATCTGAGTTTCCCGAACCCCACTTCGGACGAGCAGACCGCGCTGCGGGCCTCGCTCAACGATGTGATTCTGCAGGTGCATTACACCGCCCTGTACGGGGGCGCCAGCTTTGAGAGCGCTGTCGCCGCTTTGACGTGATCCCGTCTATTGAATTGGCATTGGAGGCAGCCCTGAGGCGGCCTCCTGCCATACCACCCGACGTGATTCTCGCCCTAGCCGTTTTCGCAATCCGGACGAAATAGATGACAAAGATGTCACCTTCACGTCATGGCGACAACGGCAACGAATCTTATACTGCACACGCAAATTGATTGAAACAACATCGTTTTCCTAAGCAATTTATCCTAGACAAATCGTTTCTCAATGATATTCGCGCGGCTATGCCGCGCATGCGAGGCAATCCGTGGATCAGCTTCAAGCGATGCGACTGTTTGTCAACGTCGCTGACACGCAAAGTTTTCGTCGTGCTGCAAAGCAGCTCGCCGTGTCCAACGCGCTCGCGACGAGATCGATTGCAATGCTCGAAGCCCGCTTGCAAACTCGACTTCTCAATCGCACCTCGCGCCGCGTCTCCCTGACCGAGGCGGGCTTACGTTATCTACAAGGATGCCGCGCCGTGCTTGAGGATTTAGATCATGTGGAAAAATCAGTCGTAGAAAGCGCACGGGAACCGCGTGGCACCCTAAACATATTGGCGGCAGACGCATTATCGGTGCTTTCATTGACACCGCTCCTCGACGGATACCGGCGTCGCCACCCGAAAGTCAATGTGCGCTTGACGTTGGCCGAACGTAGCATGGACATGCTCAAGGATAGCTACGAAAGTCGATACGACGTCGGCCTCGTGACATCGACGATGGTGTCTGACGGCGAACTGGTTCAACGATTGATCGGCACACACCCTTTGGTAATGTGCGCCGCGCCCGCCTATCTCGCGAGTCACGGCGAGCCCGTCACGCTGGATGAACTCGCATCGCACTCATTCGTCGCGTTGCAGGAAGGACAGCACGAGGTCAAGTGGGATATCACCGATGCAGCAGGAATGTCCCAGCCCGTGTTGCTGCAACCGGTTTACACCGTCAACAGTGCCGTGATGGTCCGATCGGCGGCGCTTGCCGGCATGGGTATCGCGATCCTGCCCTCCCCGTTCGTGGACGACGAATTGACTGCAGGAGCACTTAAACGCATCTTGCAAAGCCATCAAATCGATGACCCCGAGAAAAACGTTTCAATAGTCTATCCGCGGCGTCAATATCTTCCACCCAAAACGAGTTCGTTTATCGACTACACCGTGCAATATTTCAACCGCGGAAAACCCGTGGCATCTGCGGCTGGCGACTATTTTTCCCCATATCGGTACGACCCGTCGGAAGATTAAATGCCCGGGTTCAGCCCATCCTCCACGTTAGCGAAGCTTCATCCGCACCAACACCTCATCCACAATCGCATCCGGCGACAGTTCGATACTCACCGTAATCGCCTCGTCCTCGCCCGGCTCTTCCAGCGTGTCCAACTGGCTTTGCAGCAGTGAAGGATCGAAGAAGTGTCCGGTGCGCGTCTGCAAGCGCTCGTGCAGCACTTCATACGAGCCCTTCAGATACACAAACACCACGTCCCTATCGCCGCCGCGCAGAA
Organism: Paraburkholderia sp. GAS38; assembly: GCF_050434965.1. NCBI lineage: Bacteria > Pseudomonadati > Pseudomonadota > Betaproteobacteria > Burkholderiales > Burkholderiaceae > Paraburkholderia > Paraburkholderia sp. GAS38. The sequence goes on from NZ_JBNDJO010000005.1 coordinate 421,941, forward strand.
CGTCGCGATACGAGCGCTTCAACGACGAGCACGTGAACACCGCCGCTTCATCCGCGTGCTGCTTTTCCTCAATCGCAGCGCGAATCGTCTTGAGCCACGGCCAGCGGTCTTCGTCGGTGAGCGGAATACCTTTGTGCATCTTCTCCTTGTTGGCCGCGCTGTGAAACGCATCGCCATCCGTGAAGCTGCATTGCAGACGCTCCGCCAGCATTTCGCCAATCCGCGTCTTGCCGGCGCCCGACACGCCCATTGCGATCAGAATCATTCGATACTCCTTACAGGACCGTCGCCAGTGCGAAGGTCAAACCCAAACCCATCACCGAAATGATCGTTTCGAGCAGCGACCATGTCTTGAACGTCTGCCCCACCGTCATTCCAAAGTACTCCTTGATCAGCCAGAATCCGCCGTCGTTGACGTGCGAAAAAATCAGCGATCCCGAACCCGTTGCCAACACCAGCAGCTCAGGGCGCACCTGCACAGCACCGGCCGCGGCGATGGGAGCGACGATGCCACATGCCGTGGTCATCGCAACCGTCGCTGAACCGGTCGCGAGACGAATCAGCGCCGCCACAGCCCATGCAAACAACAGCGGCGACAGATGCGCCGCCGTGGCGGCATTGACGATTTCCTTCGAAATGCCGCTGTCCATCAGCACGCGTCCGAAGCCGCCGCCTGCTCCCACAATCAGCGTGATGCCGGCGATCGGCGCCAGGCACTCGCCGCAAAATTTCTGGATCTGCTCGCGGTTGAAGCCGCGCTTCGCGCCGAACGTCCAGAAGCTGACCAGCACGGCGATCAGCAGCGCTACATCCGAATTGCCGACGAAACGCAGCAGGTCGTTCGGCAACGTGTTCGGTGCAAACACAAGATCCGCCCAACTGCCGATCAACATCAGAATCACCGGCAGCAGAATCGTGAACAACGTCACGCCAAAACTCGGCAACTCACGTTTCGTCTGCTTCTCCTTGTCTTCCGCAGCCGAGCCGAGAAACTGCGCGGCCAGCGGATTGTGCTCGGGCAGCTTGATGTAACGGCTGACCAGCAGCGCGAACAGCGGCCCCGCGACAATCGCACATGGCACGCCGACAATCAGACCGTACGCGATCGTCTTGCCGATATCCGCGTGATACGCCTGCACGGCGAGCATCGCCGCAGGGTGCGGCGGAATCAGCCCGTGCACGACGGACAAGCCGGCGATCATCGGCAGGCCGATCAGCAACAGCGACTTGCCGGTACGCTTCGCGACGTTGAACGCAATCGGAATCAGCAGCACGAAACCCACTTCGAAGAACACCGGCAAACCGACGATGATCGCCACCACCATCATTGCCCAGTGGATATGCTTTTCGCCGAACTTGTCGATCAGGGTCGTAGCAATGCGTTCCGCCCCGCCCGACTCGGCCATCATCTTGCCGAGCATGGTGCCGAGGCCGACCACGATCGCAATGTGACCAAGCGTGTTGCCATTGCCGGTTTCGAACGACTTGACGATGGTGCCCATCGGCATGCCGGCCACGAGTCCAAGCAGCAGCGAGACGATGATCAGGACGAGGAACGGATAGACCTTGAAGCGCGTGATCAACAGGATCAACGCGGCAATAGCGACCACCGCGTAAATCAGCAGCAAGCTGCCATGGCTAGCTCCCATGGAGCGCCTCCTTTTGCATTGTTGGTTATGAGCGCCGGCAAACCTGGCGCCTGGCACTTCGCGCGAAGCTTGGGACGGTTCGGCATTGTCTTGCGCAAACGTAGGCCAGTGTGAACCCAGTCGCGCCGGCTGTCTCCACGCCTCGCGCGAAACCGGTTAATCCCGGTTAGCCGCTCGGACGCTGAATTTTACTGTTTGTTTGCATTCTGAGCGCGCGAAACGCCCAGCCACGATAAAAAAGGAGCCTCGGCGTCGCGACCTGAACGGCTGCAACAACGAGGCTCCTTGAGACTCCGCCCGATTCCCGACGTGACTTCGAACCCATGAGTCACTTGCACGGACGCCAGCCAAACTATCTGCCGGCGCCAGCATCGCGACTCAGATCGGTCTCGCCCTCAGTGGGCCGGTGCGGCGAGTTCAGTCGCCGCACGCGCGAGACGCGTAATCTCGTCCCAGTTCTGCGCCGCGACCGCGGACTTCGGCGTGAGCCACGAACCGCCCACGCAGACGACGTTCGGCAGCGCCAGGAAGTTAGGGGCCGTTTCCGCCGAGATGCCACCGGTCGGGCAGAACTTCAGCGTCGGGAACGGGCCGTAAAACGCCTGCAGCATCGGCACACCACCCGCCTGCTGCGCCGGGAAGAACTTGACGATCTCGTAGCCGAGTTCGAGCGCAACGATGATGTCGCTCGGGGTCATCACACCCGGCAGCAGCGGCAGACCGGCGTCCTGCGCGGCCTTGTGCATGTCCTTCGTCAGACCCGGCGAGACGCCGAACTTTGCGCCCGCTTTCTTGGCCTGCGCGCAGTGCTCCGGCTTCGTGATCGTGCCGACGCCCACCACGATGTCTTCGGCCAACTGGCTCGCGCGTTCGATAGCCTTCAGACCGGCTTCCGTACGCAACGTGATTTCCAACACCTTCACGCCGCCTGCATGCAGTGCACGCGATACGCTCTCACCCTGTTCCGCCGAGTCGAATGCGAGCACCGGAATCACCGGGCCGAGGCGCACGATATCGCTTACTTTCTTTGCCGTCATAGTCAGACTCCTTGTTTCTGCAGCGCGTGGCTTGCGTGAACTTCACCCACCATCGGGCCAAATACCGAGGCGCCCAGCTCCGCAGGCGCAGCGGCCGCACGGAACACACCAAACAGTTCGCGGCCGAAGCCGACTTCGTTTTCCGCCTGATGCTGCGGCACCGCTTCCGGCCGCGCCGCCCATTCGGCCGCATCGATTTCGATGTCGAGCACGCCGGCTTCAGCGTCGATCACCAGCATGTCGCCCGTGCGCACCTTGCCGATCGGCCCTTCCAGCAAGGCTTCCGGTGAGACGTGGATGACGGCCGGCACCTTGCCCGAGGCGCCCGACATACGCCCATCCGTGACGAGCGCGACATGGAAACCCTGATCCTGCAACACGCCGAGCAGCGGCGTCAAACGGTGCAGTTCGGGCATGCCGTTTGCGCGGGCGCCCTGGAAGCGCACCACCGCCACGAAATCGCGCTTCAGTTCGCCCTTATCGAAGGCTTCCTGCACCGCTTCCTGCGAATCGAACACAATGGCAGGCGCCTTCACCTTGCGATGCTGCGCCGCAACCGCCGAAATCTTGATGACGCCGCGCCCGAGCTTGCCCTGCATCAGACGCAGACCGCCGTCCGGCTGGAACGGCTCGCTGATGCCGCGCAACACCGCCGTTTCCTGGCTCTCCGTCACGCCCGGCACCCAGGTCAGCTTGCCGTCGAGCAGCTTCGGCTCTTCGGTGTAGTGATGCAGTCCCTTACCGGCCACCGTGTTGACGTCTTCGTGCAGCAAACCGCCTTCCAGCAGATTGCGGACCAGGAACGCCACGCCACCCGCGGCGTGGAAGTGGTTCACGTCGGCCTTGCCGTTCGGGTAGATCTTCGCGAGCAGCGGCACGTTTTGCGAGAGCTGGTCGAAATCGTCCCAGTCGATCACGATGCCCGCCGCGCGCGCAATCGCCACCAGGTGCAGCGTGTGATTGGTCGAACCGCCCGTCGCCAGCAGGGCGACGATGCCGTTGACGATGGCCTTCTCGTCGACCACGTGGCCGATCGGCGTGTAGTTGCCGCGCTCCACCGTCAGGTCGAGCACGCGACGCGCAGCTTGAGCAGTGAGCGCATCGCGCAGCGGCGTGTGCGGATGCACAAACGCCGAGCCGGGCAGATGCAGACCCATCACTTCCATCAGCATCTGGTTGCTGTTCGCGGTGCCGTAGAAGGTGCAGGTGCCGTGACCGTGATACGCAGCCGCCTCTGCTTCGAGCAGCGCGCCGCGGTCGCACTGGCCGGTGGCGAACTGCTGGCGGATCTTCGCCTTGTCGTCATTACCGAGACCGCTGGTCATCGGGCCGGCAGGGACAAAGATAGTCGGGATGTGGCCGAACTGCAGCGCGCCGATCAGGAGACCCGGCACGATCTTGTCGCAGATGCCGAGGCACAACGCCGCGTCGAACATGTTGTGCGTGAGTGCGACTGCCGTGCTCATCGCAATCACTTCACGCGAGAACAGCGACAGCTCCATGCCCGCATTGCCTTGCGTGACGCCGTCGCACATGGCCGGCACGCCGCCCGCGAACTGCGCGACGCCGCCGTTTTCACGGGCGGCCTGCTTGATGATGTCGGGATAATTCTTGAACGGCGCGTGCGCGGACAGCATCTCGTTGTACGACGACACGATGCCGATGTTCGGCTCGCGGATCTGTTTGATCACCAGCTTGTCGTTGCCTTCGAGGCCGGCAAAGCCGTGCGCGAGATTCGCGCACGACAGCGCGCCGCGCACCGGAAACTTGCCCTGGGCTTTGTCGATGCGCGCCAGATAGGCGGCGCGGGTGGGCTTGCTGCGTTCGATCACGCGTTGCGTGACCTTGAGCAATTGCGAATGCGGGGAAACCATCGAAGCTCCTTCGTCACTGGCTGAAGGCGAACACGCGCGCAGGGCCAGGTGGGGATCGCGGGGACGTCGAATCTAGTCGACCACGAGAGTTTAGTAGAAAAACTACACGATCGCAACGCGAATCCTCTTTGCAGCGCAGCAACTGGAAATATCGCCACGACCCTTTATGCAAGGCCATTGAGCCAAATCCAACAAGCAACTTAGGGAATACACCTACTCACAATATGTAGTTTTTGTACATCCCTAGCAATCAGCTATAGTCCACGCATTCTTCAGCATAGTGCGAGTTTTCCAATGATGCTGTCCCAGCTGGAAGAGATGCGTGAGCAGTTGCGCCCATCCGAGCGCAAGCTGGCCGACTACGTGATCGAAGCGCCGCGCGAGGTGCTCGACCTGTCGATGAACGAGGTGGCCGCGCGCGCCGGCGTGAGCCAGCCGACCATCGCGCGCTTTTGCCATGCGCTCGGCTTTTCGGGTTTCCGCGAGTTCAAGATCCGGCTCGCGCAGGGCATTGCGGCCGAAGTGCCGGCGGTGTATCGCGACGTACGTCCCGACGAACCGGCGCCGGGCGTCGCCGCCAAGGTGCTCGACCGGACCATCGGCGCGCTGATCCAGGTGCGCAACAATCTGTCGTCCGATAGCGTCGCGGCGGCGATTGCGCTGCTCGCCAAGGCGCGGCGGATCGAGTTTTACGGTGCTGGGGGTTCCGGCATCGCGGCGCTCGACGTGCAGCACAAGTTCTTTCGCCTCGGCATGCCGAGCGTCGCGTATTCGGACCCGCATACGTTTCTGATGTCGGCGCCGCTGCTCGGTGAAGGCGATGTGGTGGTGGCGATTTCGAACACCGGGCGCACGCGCGATATCGTCGATGCGGCAACGATGGCGCTCGCAACCGGCGCGAAGGTGATCGCGATCACGCACGGCAATTCGCCGCTGGCGCGGCTGGCGACCGTGGGTCTGTTTGCCAACGTGGATGAGGATACGGATATCTTTTCGCCGATGACCTCGCGCGTCTCGCATCTGGCGATTGGCGATATTCTGGCGGTGGGAGTGGCGCTGAGCCGCGGGCCGGAGCTGGTTGAGAAGATGGCTCAGGCGAAGGAAGTGATTAATCGCAGGCGGATTGATCCGCGGGGGTAAGAGGCGGCGGGCGACGCGGCCGGATGTTACTGCTTAAGCCCACGTACAGCGTCGAATCCACGTGTAGGGTCTGCACGACTCGGAGCGGTCAGCGAGTGCACAAAAAAGTCGGGCTCCCGTTTGGGAGCCCGACTTTTTGCTACCTGCCTATGCGCGGTTCGCCTAAAGCGGCCCGACTGCACCGCCTCTCGCAACCGTCATCCCGTTACCATTGATACGACGCACCCGCACCGACCGTCGTTTCATTGCCGCTCACGCCGGCGCCGATCTTGATCTTCAGATTCTGCGTGATTCGAGCAGACGCACCGACTGCCGCGGCTTGATAACCCTTGTAGGTTGCACCGGCCATACCGACCGCCACCGTCTTGCCCGGATCGACTTCCGGAATCATGGTCAGCGCTGTGGCCGCCGCGATGCCACCATAGGCCGCACGCGCGGTATCGCCGATAGCGGACTGCATCTGCCCAAGGTTCACCGCGTCGGTGGGCGCCTGACCCGGCGCTAGGTTGGTGATGCGGCGCTCGTTGCCTTGGGAGCCGACCGAAACCGTGTTCGCCTGATCGGCCACCGAACCTGCGCCGATCGCCACCGAGTTATCGCCGCTAGCCTGCGCGCCGCCGCCAATCGCGATCGCACCGCTGCCCGTGGCCGATGGCGCCGGGTCGCTGGTGTTATTCACCGACATGGAACTGTTGCCGGTCTGCTGCTGGTTCTGCATCGACTGCGTCAGATTCGACAACTGCTGGTTGGTATCCCACAACTGCGCGCCGTTCACCGCATCCGTGCTCGTCGCGGACAACTCACCGGCCTGCACGTTGGTCAGCTTGACGGCGGCCGCGCTGGTCGAACCACCCAAAGTCACCTGGTTGTGCGCCGACGAGTCGTATGACACCGCATTCGCCACCGAACCGCTCATCGTGCCGACCGTGTTTTGCAGGCTGGCGATGTCGGAGGTGTTCTGCGTAACACGACCGTCGATGTTCGTGATGGCTGCACCCACGTTGTACACCGTCGTCCCGCCGACGCTATAGCTCGGCGCTGAAACGGTGCCGTCCGCGTTGGCGCTCGAACCGCCGCCGAGCGCCGCAGCCGTGCTGGCTGCGTTCGCGTACAACTGCGAGCCGTTCACCGCATCGACGCTCTCTACGCCAACCGTGCCGGCTGCCACGCCCGTTACGACGCGGTTACCCTTCGCACCGGCCATGTTGACGCGCAGACCATCCATTGATGCGCCGACCAGCAGATCACGCGAGGTCGGATCCTGCGTGACGATACCGATGCTGCCGTTGCTGATCTGCGTCTGCAGCGACGACAGACCGCTGTCGAGCGTATCGAGCGCGCCGCCGACCGTGGTCTGCGTGCCGCCCTGCACGTGGTACGTCGGGCCGGTGATCGAACCGTCCGAGTTGACCTGCGCACCGCCACCGAGCGACGACACAACCGGGCTCAACTGGCCGAGATTGACCGCTGAGTTGTTCGTCGTACCGGCAGCGACGCCGAGCAGTTCACGCGCACCTTCGGTACCGGTGAAGTCGACGCTCGAGCCGCCCGTGCTGCTGGCAACCGTCAATGCACCCGAAGTCTGGTCCTGCTGCACGAGGCCCACGGCGCCCGAGTTGATCTGGTTAGTCAGGTTGCTCACCGAGCCTTCAACCGTCGTGACGCGCGTGTCGAGGTTCGAGACGTCGGTGGCGTTTTGAGCGATGTCGCTGCTGTTCTGCGCGATGGCAGCGGCGTTCTGTGCAACGCTCTGGTTGGTCGCATACAATTGCGAACCGCTCACCGCGTCCTTGCTCGAGGCCGACACCTCACCCGCTGCCAGGTTAGTCAGCGTCGTGCCCGACTCGCCGCCCAGCGTGACCTTGCCCATCGTCGTATCGTCGTACGCGACGAAGGAGTTCGTTGCGTTGCCGCTTGTGTCGACCTGCAGACCCGCCGCCTGCAACTGCGCGTAGTTGATCGCGTCGGTGGCTTGCGTACCGGCCGTCACGTTCACGATCTGGCGCGTCGCTCCGGATACACCGACCGAAACCGTGCGGGCACGGTCGGCCACCGAACTCTGGCCAAGCGCGACGCTGCCCGCAATGGCCGACGCCCCACCGCCCAACGCGATCGCGCCGAAACCGTTTGCAACTGCGCCGCGTCCCAAAGCGACCGCATAACCGGCTGTCGCACTCGACTGGTAACCGATTGCGATACCTGAATTTGCTGTAGCTCCTGCGCCGAGTGCCAAGCTCCCGAAATAACCGTTAAATGACGTCGATGCATTGGCACCGATGGCAATGGCACCGTCATAGTCCGAGGTAACCTTTGCGCCAGACCCAATCGCTATTGCGTGAGGAGTGGCGACTATAGACGCGTTGTCAGAACCATTGTTACTGCCCGCCACTTTAAAGTAGGCAGAATTGGCGACACCCATGCCATTGGTGATGTTGCTGACGGTGGTCTGCAAGCTGCTAATATCCGTCGCGCTCGTCGTCACCCGGCCGTCGAGATTGGTGATAGCCGCGCCGACATTGTGTACTGTCGTGCCGCCCACGAGGTACGACGGCGCCGAGATCGCACCGTTCGCCGTCACGCTCGACTCGCCACCGAGCGCCGCTGCAGCACTCGCAGCGAGCCCATACAGCTCGGAACCATTCACCGCGTCCGTGCTCGAGGCCGATACGTCGCCCGGTGCCAGGTTAGTGATTTTGAAGCCGCCCATATCGAGCCCGTTCAGCACGAACAAACCTTTATTCGTGATCCTCAACTGGTCGACGCCACCGGCACCAATATGGGCGGTATTGGGATCGGTCGCCGTGAAATACGCGCCTGCTGCACCACTGCCGTCGTAGGAAACAATCCCGGCCTGCTGTGACGCAGCGTTGCAGTCGCCATTCGTGGTCACCTGCGCGCCGTCCGCGGAAGAGATGCAGTCCGTGTCACCCGGATTCGTCCCCAGGATGCCAACGGCGAAAGAGTTGGGCGTCGCAGCCGCTTCAGACTTTACCGCCGTGCCGAATCCCACCCCGGCTGCCAGCAGCGCCGCAATCAGCGCCTTCTGGTTCCTGCTCGACTTGCCGCGGCCCTTCGCCGTTTCCGATGCGGCCACGTACGTTCCGGTAGTTTCGTTCCATACGCTCTTGTATGACTTGTTCATGATTTCATCCTTCGGGATATCAGGTAACGGGTTCTGCGCGGCGAGAAGTGTCTTAACGGAGACCTACGCGCGTCAGTCAGTGGCAGAAGGATTGAAATCAGGCCAGTCCAAGTCGATATTTTCGGACCATCCCATTAATCCTTCCGGGATGAAGCCACTATAAATTTAGGAATTTCGCCGATTAATAGGACGGTTCTTAAACCATAACCGTCGCTGATAAGATTTTTCCCACGAGAAGCGAGGATTTGTTGGACGTGCGACCGGCGTAAATCCCACACTGGCAAGGCTCACTGATGACAAGGCACGCGAGAAGCGCATGCAGCAGCCCGATCGAGTCGTGCTTCAGATTCGGAAAATTCCGAAGGCAACAATCAGCGGAATGGCAATTCGACGGAAGGAAAGACGGCGCAGAAATGGCCGAAATGAGATTGACGATTCTAGACGAATGTCAATTTACGAAGCGGTGCTTCCGGAGTGGAATTCCGCGCATCCAAACAACCGTGCGCGGATAATCGAATACGCAGAAAAACAGTAAATAGGATTACTCCTATTTTTAAAACGGCTTGATCACGACCAACGCCACCGCCGCCAACATCCCCAGCACCGGCAGCTCGTTAAACATGCGATACCACTTATGCGAACGACGATTCTCGCCACGTTCAAACGTCGCGAGCAACCGCCCGCAATAGACGTGATAAGCGATCAGCAACACGACCACGCCCAGCTTCGCATGCATCCAACCTTGCCCACGCCCAATGCCGATCACAAGCCACAGCCACAACCCGCACGCCAGCGCCGGAAACGCGATAAACGTCATGAAGCGGTAGAGCTTGCGAGCCATGACGAGCAGTCGCGCCGTCGCAGCGGGTTCCGTTTCCATCGCCAGATTGACGAAGATGCGCGGCAGATAGAACAGACCGGCAAACCAGGAAGCAATCAGAATGATGTGAAACGTTTTTACCCAAAGCATCGGCGGTCCTTGTGCGGCTTGTTAGCGTTTGTTTGCTGTCAATCGTGTGAAGCGGCGGGTCACTGACGGCCTTCGCCGTGCCCCAGCACCACATACTTCAGGGACGTCAGCCCTTCCAGCCCTACCGGCCCGCGCGCATGCAGCTTGTCGTTCGAAATGCCGATTTCCGCGCCAAGACCGAACTCAAAGCCATCCGCAAAACGCGTCGAGGCGTTGACCATCACACTTGCCGAATCCACTTCGCGCAGGAAGCGCATCGCGCGGTCGTGGTCTTCGGTGACGATCGCATCGGTGTGATGGGAGCTGTATTCGTTGATGTGCTCGATGGCCGCATCAAGGCCGTCGACTATCTTGATCGCCAGCACCGGCGCCAGGTATTCGGTGCGCCAGTCTTCCTCGGTTGCGTCGACGAGCGGGCCAACGCCGGCTTCCGCCAGCACGGCACGCGCCGCAGGATCCACCCGCAACTCGACTTCCTTGCCGCGATACAGTTTGCCCAACGGCGGCAATACTTCGTGCGCAATACCGCGCGCCACCAGCAGCGTTTCCATCGTGTTGCACGTGCCGTAGCGGTGAGTCTTGGCGTTGTCGCAGACCGTCAACGCCTTCGTCAGATCGGCACGGTCGTCGACATACACATGGCAGATACCGTCGAGGTGCTTGATCATCGGCACGCGCGCCTCTTCCATCAAGCGCGCAATCAGGCTCTTGCCACCCCGCGGTACGATCACATCAACGTAGTCCGTCATCGTGATCAGCTTGCCGACCGCCGCACGATCCGACGTGGCCACCACCTGCACCGCGTCCTGCGGCAAACCGGCGGCTTCCAACCCCTCGCCGATCAGCTTCGCCAGCGCGGTATTGCATTCAAGCGCTTCCGACCCGCCACGCAAAATTGCCGCATTACCGGACTTCAGGCACAGCGCGGCAGCGTCGATGGTCACGTTCGGACGCGATTCATAGATGATCCCAATCACACCGAGCGGTACGCGCATCTGCCCAACCTGGATGCCACTGGGACGGTATTTCAGATTGCTGATCTCACCGATCGGATCGGCCAGCGCCGCGACCTGGCGCAAGCCTTCAACCATCGTTTTCAAAGCCTTGTCCGATAGCGTCAGACGGTCGATGAACGCCGCGTCATGCCCTTTATCGCGAGCCCGGGCCAGGTCGCGCGCGTTGGCGTCCTTCAACTGCGCAGCATCGCGCTCGATGGCGCGGGCTACCGCATCGAGCGCGGCATTCTTCGCCGCCGTCGACGCCCGCGCCATCGCACGCGAAGCGTGACGGGCGCGGCGGCCGAGGTCGGTCATGTACTGGTCGATATCCATGGTGATTCTCGTGGTGCCGCGCACGCTCACGTGCGGCGGACTGACAGAATTAGCGAAACATCAAACGATTGTAAGGCGAGTTACGGCGGCTTGCCTGGCGCGGGGTCAGCCACGAGGTGTAGTCACGCGGTTCGTGGACGCCGGCACGGATGCTGACACCGCGCAAAGTGAAGCACTCGCGTCCACCCGCCCTGCTGCCTAAACCGCTGCACTACCTCAGGCTGGCCTGCGCGCTGTAACGGCTGGCCCCGGCCTGCGTGGCGATGAGGCTGTCGCTGGCGTCACTGGCGAGGCCACTGTCATCGCCAGTTCGAAAAGCCCATCCCATGGATCAGGCGGCGGATCGTTACGGTGATTCCCGGGCGTGCCGCCGGAAAGTCCCTTGACCTGCCGGTCAAGCTTCGCAGCAAGTGCGAGCCCTTTCTCCAGCGCCGCTTCGGTCACACGCGAGAGCGCCGGTCCGATCAACCGCTCACGCGGCCCCCACACGCGGTTCTCGCGCGTGAGCATCGCAAGCGGCTTGCCCGCCGCAACCCCGCGCTTGATCCGCAACAAAGTGCGGACTTCTTCAACCACGGCCCACAGCACCAGCACCGCGGCCTCGCCCTCGCCGCGCAAGCCGTCGAGCATGCGCGAAAGCCGGCCCACATCCCCCGCCAGCATCGCCTCGTTCAACTTGAACACGTCGTAGCGGGCCACGTTGAGCACGGCGTCCTGAACCTGCTCGAAGCTCAACACCCCGGCCGGATACAACAACCCGAGCTTCTGGATCTCCTGATGCGCCGCCAGCAGGTTGCCTTCCACCCGCTCCGCGATGAACGCCAGCGCACGCCGCCCTTCCTCACCGGCGGCCACACGCTGCCCCTGTTGCGAGAGCCGTTGACCCACCCAGTTCGGCAATTGCGCGCGCTCGACCGGATCGATTTTCAGGGCAACGCCAGCCTCTGACAGCGCCGTGAACCACGCGGCCTTTTGCGTCGCCGAATCGAGACGCGGCAACGTGATCATCGTCAGAACGTCGGGGTTGACCGCGGCAGCGAGCGCTTTCAACGCATCGCCGCCATCCTTCCCGGGCTTGCCCGACGGGATCCGCAGTTCGACCAGTTGCTTGTCGCCGAACAGCGACATCGACTGGCTCGCGCCCAGCAGCGAGCTCCAGTCGAAGCCGCGCTCGACCGTGAACACCGAGCGATCGGTATAGCCGGCCGCACGCGCTGCCGCGCGGATGCGGTCGCCCGCTTCCTGCGCGAGCAGGTGCTCGTCGCCGTACACGACGTACAGGCCGGCGAGTCCCTTCGCGAGGTGCGCTTCGAGCGCGTCAAGTCGTAGTTGCATGGCTACGGATCAGCAAGATTGGCAAAACACGGCGATGCGCGGCACGGATCAAAGCGGCGGCGGCGGCAGCGGCGCGCGCGGCGAAATAGGTGGCACACCCTGGCCCGGCTCGGGGTGCAGCGAGTGCACCACGCCGAGGCGGCGTACCAACTGGTCGACTGCGTCGTTTTGCATATCCGTCATCAGAAGCACGGACTCCGAGGCCTTTGCCTGCGAGTACTCATCGCTATAGGTCATCGCCCGGTTCAGCGCAATGGTGCTCTGGGGAATCAGTTGCGTTCCGTCTGCGCCGACGAGCGAGTAGTAGAGCGTGTAGTTCAACTGATACTCCTCGACGACACCGAGCGAGTTCATCGTCAGCACGCTTGTACCGCTGCTTTCGGTTACCCGCAGAATGGCATCGGCATTGGCGGCCGAAGCGACCACCACCGTATCGCTGCCGCCCTGCACCATCCGGCTAAAGCGCCCGATAAAGGCAGGCGGCGCACCCGTCACAGCGAGGCGTTTGAACGGATAGTCCTGCTGACCGCGTAGCTGGAAACCACAGGCGGACAACACCATGACCCCGCACGCCAGCGTCAAAAACGTTCTGCGAGTCACATTGGCTCCTGGTTCGCAGTAAATCCCGTACCCCATTCGTGCGCCGCCGCAGCTCGCAGCGGCCCACTGCTCATTCCCGGCTGCACCGTCAAACGACGATGTTCACGAGCCGTCCCGGCACGACGATGATCTTCTTCGGCGCGTTGCCTTCAGCGAACCTGGCGAACATCTCATGCGCGAGCGCGGCCTGCTCGATCGCGTCACGCGGGGCGTCCTTGGCAACCTTCACCGCGCCGCGCACCTTGCCGTTCACCTGCAGCACCAGTTCGATCTCGGCCTGCTCCAGCGCCTTCTCGTCGACCTTCGGCCAGGCTGCGTCGAGCAGCGTGCCGAACTCATCGGCATAGCCGAGTTCTTGCCACAGTTGAAACGTCGCATGCGGCACCACCGGGTACAGCACGCGCAGCAGCACGCCGTAGCATTCCCGCAGCACCGCCGGCTGGGCGCTCTTGGCGCTGTCGAGCGCGTTGAGCATCTTCATTGCCGCCGACACCACCGTGTTGTACTGCAGACGCTGGTAGTCGAAATCGGCCTGCTTCAGCACGCTGTAGATCTCGCGGCGCAGCACCTTGTCCGTTTCGGCCAGTTGCGCGGCGTCGAACGAACCGCGTTCGCGCAATGCCGCTTCGTTCGCATGACCGAAGCCCCACACGCGACGCAGGAAGCGGCTCGCGCCTTCCACGCCGGCGCCCGACCATTCGAGCTGCTGCTCAGGCGGCGCGGCGAACATCACGAAGAGACGCGCGGTGTCGGCGCCGTACTGGTCGATCAGCACCTGCGGATCGACGCCGTTGTTCTTCGACTTCGACATCTTCTCGACGCCGCCCAGCACCACCGGCTGACCGTCGGCAATCGAGGTGGCGCCGATCGGGCGGCCCTTGTCGTCGTGCGTGACAGTGACGTCGAGCGGGTTGTACCAGGTCTTCTTGCCCGCTTCGTTTTCGCGGTAGTAGGTTTCGTTGAGCACCATGCCCTGCGTGAGCAGGTTCTTGGCCGGCTCGCCGAACTTGACGATGCCCAGATCGCGCGAGACCTTCGCCCAGAAGCGCGAATACAACAAGTGCAGGATGGCGTGTTCGATGCCGCCGATGTACTGGTCCATCGGCATCCAGTAGTCGGTGCGTGCGTCGACCATGGTCTTCGCATCCGGCGCGGCATAGCGGTAGAAGTACCACGACGAATCGACGAACGTGTCCATCGTGTCGGTTTCGCGCTTCGCAGGCGCGCCGCACTTCGGGCAGGTGCAGTTCACGAACGCTTCGGACTTCGCGAGCGGGTTGCCCGTACCGTCCGGTACGAGGTCTTCCGGCAGCACCACCGGCAGATCCTCTTCCGGCACCGGCACGTCGCCGCAGGTGTCGCAGTAGATGATCGGGATCGGCGTGCCCCAGTAACGCTGGCGCGAGACACCCCAGTCGCGCAGACGGTAGGTGACCTGCTTGTCGCCGAGGCCGAGTTCCTTGAGGTCGCTGGCGATCGCGTCGACGGCCTGCGTGTAGGCCATGCCGTCGTACTTGCCGCTGTTGACCAGCGTGCCGTTCTTGTCGCCGTACCATTCCTGCCAGGCGTCGGTCGAGTATTCCTTGCCTTCGAGCGCCACCACCTGCCTGATCGGCAGATCGTATTTCTTCGCAAACGCGAAATCGCGCTCGTCGTGCGAAGGCACGCCCATCACCGCGCCTTCCCCGTAGCTCATCAGCACGTAGTTGCCGATCCACACTTCGACCTGCTCCTGCGTCAACGGATGCGTGACGTAGAAACCCGTGCCCATGCCCTTCTTTTCCATCGTGGCGACATCAGCCTCGGCGACACCGCCGCGCTTGCATTCTTCGATGAAGGCCTGCAGTTCCGGCTTGTCCTCGGCGAGGCGCGTGGCGAGCGGATGCTCGGCGGCCACGGCGCAGAAGGTCACGCCCATGATCGTGTCGGCGCGCGTGGTGAACACGCGCAGCACCTTCTGCTCGCCGTCGATCTCGTATGGGAAGCCGAAGTTCACACCGAAGCTCTTGCCGATCCAGTTCTGCTGCATGACCTTGACGCGCTCGGGCCAGCCGAGGCCTTCGAGGTCGTTCAGCAGTTCGTCGGCGTACTGGGTGATGCGCATGTAGTACATCGGGATCTCGCGCTTTTCCACCAGCGCGCCCGAGCGCCAGCCGCGCCCGTCGATCACCTGCTCGTTGGCGAGCACGGTCTGGTCGACCGGGTCCCAGTTCACGGTGCCGGTCTTCTTGTACGCGATGCCCTTTTCCAGCATCTTCAGGAACAGCCACTGGTTCCACTTGTAGTAGTCCGGGCTGCAGGTGGCGACTTCGCGCGACCAGTCGATCGCGAGACCCATCGACTGCATCTGCTTCTTCATGTACGCGATGTTGTCGTACGTCCACTTGGCCGGCGGCACGTTGTTGGCCATCGCGGCGTTTTCCGCCGGCATGCCGAACGCGTCCCAACCCATCGGCATCAGCACGTTGTAGCCGTTCATCCGCAGATAGCGGTACATCACGTCGTTGATCGTGTAGTTGCGCACGTGGCCCATGTGCAGCTTGCCCGACGGATACGGCAGCATCGAGACGCAGTAGAACTTGGGCTTGTCGGTGGTTTCCGTTGTCTTATAGGCGTCGACGGCGCGCCATTGCCCTTGCGCGGCGGATTCGACGTCGGAGGGAACGTATTTTTCGTGCATGGTGTGATGGGATCGCTGGGTTCGGTGCTTTCGCACCGGGCCTGGTGCTCTGCTTGATGAAATGGCGTCGTTTCCCCTTTTACAGGGGAAAACGCTGATTATACCGTTCGACGAGGGGTCCGCTGCGCGCCGCGCGGCACGGCTAATGGCTCGTCACGGGCGGCGGCGGATCCGTCACGAAGCCAAGCCGCTCGAGCCCGGCCTGCTGGGCGGCGCCCATCACCTGGGCGATGACCTCATAGCGCGTCGAACGCTCGGCGCGTAGCTGGATCTCCGGCTGCTCCGCCGCTTTGCCCGCCTCCACGAAGCGCGCGCGCATCTGCTCGAGGGTCAGGACGGTGCCGTTCCAGTAGATCTTGCCCGCGGCGTCGATGGACAGCGAAATGGTCTGCGGCGTCTGGCGCGCCGGCGCAGCGGCGACTTTCGGCAAGTCGAGCCGGATGGCGTGCGTGAATAAAGGCGCCGTAATGATAAAAATCACAAGCAGCACCAGCATCACGTCGATCAACGGCGTCATGTTGATCTCCGCCATCGGCGCCGCGGTTTGCCGTTTTTCGAGTCCGCCGAATGCCATCTCGACCTCCTGCCTGACCAAGGGTGAACGTTAGGCTGAACTGGGCTGGGCTGATTTCACCTGGGGCGCCACCGGGGCGGGCGCGCAGACGTAGGCGTGCAGATCGTGCGCGAAGCCGTCCAGTTCCTCGGACAACTGCCGCACCATGCGGCCAAGCACGTTATAAGCGAGTACCGCGGGGATCGCCACCACAAGGCCGAAGGCCGTCATGATCAGCGCCTCGCCGACCGGACCGGCGACGTTTTCGATCATCGCCTGCCCGCTCGCGGCAATGCTGCCGAGCGCATGATAGATGCCCCAGACGGTACCCAGCAGACCGACAAACGGCGCCGTGCTGCCCACTGAGGCGAGCAACACCTGGCCAAATTCAAGCCGCCGTTGCGAGGCGGTGAGCGCTTGGCGCAGGGCCCGCAGCACGCGCTCGCTACGTTCGACGCGCGCGAGCAAGGCGCCTGGGATATCCACTTCCGTGGCGTGCAGCGCGGCTTCGGCAAGCGGTGTGAAGACCCGCTCGCTGTCCGCGCGCCGCAACGCGGCGACGCCTTCCGAGAGCGTGGGCGCTTGCCAGAACTGGGCAATCGCGCGTGCCGCCTGGCGCTTCGCGCGGCCCAGCATCCAGCCCTTGACGATCAGGAAGCACCAGCTCGCCACCGACATAGCCAGCAGCACGTAGGCTACGGCATGCGTGATCGTATCGCTGGATTGCAGGTAGTGAAGAATGCCGGTGCCTGCCATTGGACCTCGCCGTCGGAAAGTGTGCGCCGGTTGCGCCTCAAGCGGGCTCGAGGCGCACGCGGGACAGTTGCGCGCTCAGCGCAGGCCGAGCACGTCCTGCATGTCGAAAAAGCCGTTTGCGTGGCCTTCGAGGAAATGCACGGCGCGCAGCGCGCCCTGTGCATAAGACAGCCGGCTCGCCGATTTGTGCGTGATCTCGATGCGCTCGCCGATGCCCGCGAACAGCACCGTATGGTCGCCGACGATGTCGCCGCCGCGAATCGCCGCAAAGCCGATGGTGGACGGATCGCGCTCGCCGGTGACGCCCTCGCGGCCATAGACCGCGCAGTCGTCGAGATTGCGGCCGAGCGCACCGGCGATCGCTTCGCCCATGGCGAGCGCGGTGCCGGACGGCGCGTCCACCTTGTGACGATGATGCGCCTCGATGATCTCGATGTCGTAACCGGTGGCGAAATGGCGTGCCGCGTATTCGAGCAGCTTGAGCGTGACGTTGACACCCACGCTCATGTTGGCCGCGAACACGACGCCGATCTTTTCGCCGGCCGTGCGCAGTTGCGCCTTCTGCTCATTATCGAAACCCGTGGTGCCGATCACCAGCTTGACGTTGTGGCGCAGCGCCGCTTCGAGATGCACCAGCGTGCCGGCCGGGCGCGTGAAGTCGATCAGGTAGTCGGACTGGGCAAACACCTGCTCGATGTCGTCGGTGAGCAGCACACCGGTTTGCTTGCCGAGGAACGCCCCGGCATCCTGGCCGAGCTGCGACGAACCGGGGCGCACGAGCGCGCCGGAAAGTTTGACGCCAGAATCGTTCAGGACGGTTTCGATCAGCATTCGGCCCATACGGCCCGATGCACCGGCAATAGCAATGTTCATGGCAGTCAATGGCAAAAAGCGACACACAGCGCGCCGCGAAAACCGCGAAATGGCGGAAGAAACACAAATGACGGGCTCGCGCTGCGCACGCGGCCCGTCATTGTCAGGGACAACGTTTTTAGCTACCCGTTCCCGGAGCCGATGCGGGCGCCGACGTGAGCGGTGCGTTGTAGGTCGGGCCGTTGTTGCTCTGCGAGCCTGCCGGGCCGACCGGATTCTCTTGCGGCGCACCCGGCACCGTGGGCGGCGGCGGACGCGTGAACTGGAACTGCGGCTGGCCCGGCGACGTAGCGCCTTGCGGAACCACACCACCGTTCGCGGTCGGCGTACCGGCCCGCACCGACGGCGTGATCTTGCCGGTCGGCGCCTGCACGGCGTCCGTTGCACGGTTGGCGGCCTGCGCGGCTTCAGCATTCGGGTCCATCGACTGCCCCGCGGCTGCCGCGGCATCTGCCGGCGGCGTAGCCGTGGCTGCGGCTGCAGCCGTGCCCGAAGCGGCGACCGGCGCGCTGGCTGCCGCTGCCGCGGCTGCAAACGCCTTCTTGCCGCGCTTGTCGCCGTCGATTTCGGCGAGCAGTTCGAGGTTGGACGGCAGATCCTGACCGCCCGACCAGCTCGCAACGCGCTCACCCGCGAAATTCACGACAAAGTCGCGCTGCTGCACAACGCTCGTGTTGCCGCGCTTGAAATAGAACACGTAGTCCCAGCGGTCCGCGTGGAACATGTCGGCGAGGAGCGGCGTGCCGAGCAACTGGCGGACCTGGTCCCGCGACATGCCGACCTGCATCTGGGCAGCTGCCTCTGCTGAGACAAAGTTACCCTGCACAACGGTAATCCGATATGGCGTAATGCTTTGGGCGATTCGCTGCGTTACGCTGTCGTACGTCGAGCATCCGGCAAGAACCGCGACAGTCGCTGCAGCAATCAAGGTACCCCGCATGCGGCTCCCCCGGTAGATCAATAGAGATTTTGAAATCATTTCACTCACCGTGCGGGCCCTGCCAGTGGCGAGCCGCGCGAGTTTCATTGCATCGAAGATGACCTGAACAGCGAAAACACATTACTATTAGAACCCTGCATTGTACTCTAGGGATCCCTTGCCATGACCAATCCAACCGATCTGAAAAATATCGGCCTCAAGGCGACCCTACCGCGCCTCAAGATTCTGGAGATTTTCCAGCACAGCCCGGTGCGTCACCTGACCGCTGAAGACGTGTACCGCAACCTGCTGCACGAAGAGCTGGACATTGGCCTCGCCACCGTCTATCGCGTGCTCACGCAGTTCGAGCAGGCAGGGCTGCTGTCGCGCAGCAACTTCGAATCCGGCAAAGCCGTGTTCGAGCTGAACGAAGGCACCCACCACGATCACCTGGTGTGTATCGACTGCGGGCTGGTCGAGGAGTTCTTCGATCAGGAAATCGAAAGCCGCCAGCAAGCCATCGCCAAAGAGCGCGGTTTCAAGCTGCAGGAACACGCGCTGGCGCTGTACGGCGCCTGCACCAAGGAAAAGTGCCCGCATCGCAAACATTGAAGCGCACTATGGCCGCGCGCCTGACGGCGCGCAAGCGCAGCAAGTAATAAAAGGAAACCCGGGCGATGAAAGTCGACCGGGTTTTTTGCGTTCTGGCGCTGCTGCGTGGTGCGCTAAACGCACTGTCAGCGTGTCCTAAGCGTCCTGGCCTCGCTCGGTGGCTGTAACGGCCGGTAACCGCGGCCATAGCATCGACTCGGACGCCGGCCGCCATGCCCACCCGCCACTAGCGCACAAGACGCCAGGGCTCGACCAGCACAAGCTCGTCGCAGTTAGGCTGCTCGCCGCCTCGATCCACCACCACGAAATCGCTGACACGCTCGAGCGCAAGCAACGGGTGGTGCCAGACCCCCTTTGCATAGTTGACGCCCTGCCAGCCCTCGGTCCAGAACGCGCGCATCTGCGCCGGATCGAATTCGCCCGGCGGCGCGACCACGATCAGGTAGCTCGCCCCCGCAAGCGGAAGGAAAGCCTGACTACCGAGCGGATGCCGCTCCATCATTCCAATTTCGACCGGCAAGCTGCGCGGCTGGGCGCGAAACAGATTGACCAGCGGCCGGCCGCCCTGCTCGCCGACGTCGACCCTGGCAAGATCGTGATAGCGCTCGGTCGTGCCGCCGTTGATCGGGAAGTGGCGCGCGCCGTCCAGTTCGATCACCTCGCCGAACGGTGCGAACGCAGCACGTGTCAGGCGTTCCATCTGCAGAGTCTTCATAGCCCGGTCTCCTCCTTCGCCATTCGTCGCTTACGCCAGTTCGCCCCACAGACGCAGGCGCGACACGCCGCCGTCCGGAAAGATATTGAAACGCACATGCGTAACCGGCCCGAGCGAGGCCAGCTCCGCTTCGAACGGATGCACGTGGTCCATCTGCAGCTTCTGCTCGTCCATCAGCACCGGCCAGAACATCGCCTGCGTGACGAGCGACTCGTCGGTGCCGCCGCTCACGCTCGCGGCCTGCAACGAACAGCGGTCCGGGAAATTGCCCTTGAAGTAAGCGGTGTCGACTTCGACCTTGCGGATCACGCCCGGCTGCGCCAGCGCAACGATCGCCCAGTCGTTACCCGGCTCGCGGCGGCGTCGCGTTTCCCAGCCGTCGCCCATGTTGACGCCGCGTCCGGGCATCAGCATCTGCGAGGCCGGTCCGAAGTGCTGGTTGTTGGCGGCAACCAGGTAGGCGCCGTTTTCGATGGCCGCCAGATCGATCAGACTGCCGCGCTCGACGCGCGCCCAGTCGCGCTTCGGCTGTCCGTACACGCGCAGACGCGCAAGGCCGCCGTCCGGATACAGATTCACGCGCAGATGGGTGAAGGCACGCGTGTCGTCGACTGCGACGTAATGGTGTTGATTGCCTTGCAGCGTCATTGCCGGCACGAGCGCGTGCCATTCGGCGTTGTCCGGCGGCATCTCGCCGTCCGCATGGCAGCCCTCGAGCGAGGCGGCCGGCGGGAAATTGCCAGTGAAGTGGCTCGTGTCCAGATCCACGCCATGGATCACGCCCGGCCGCGCCAGTTGGACCACGCAGTAGTCGTGCCCCGTGGTGCGCTTGCGGCGAGTCTCCCAGCCGTCCATCCACTTGCCGTGATCGTCGTACTTGCCGGGGATGAACACCGCCGGTTGCGGATCGAGCATGCGCTCTTTCGGCGCGAAGAATTCGTCGCTGGCGAAGAGCGCTTTCGCACCGAGGCGCGGGTCGGCCAGATTCATGTAGCGGCGCGTGAAGGCGGGGGCGTTGGGGTCGAGGATCGGAGTAGCCATGGTCTCGGTCAATCGATAGGGAAGGGAAAGCCGGCGGGTGGTGCTGGTCACGCTTGTGGACGCGACGACGCCCGCCGGACGAGGTATGTGCTGAGGTGTGCTGTCGAGGCTGCGCCCTGGATCAGATCGCGGGCGCGGGATCGGCGGAGACCGGCGCAGCGGCTGTTTCCTCACCGGCCGGAACGTACAGATAAGCGGCCTCGCGATTCAACACATGACGGGCGCGGACCTTGTCGATATCGTTTTCCCAAACGGCCACCACGACCGTGGCGACGCAATTGCCGATCAGATTGGTCAGCGCGCGGGCAATCCCGACGAACCAGTCCACCGGCAGGATCAGCACCAGACCGAGCACCGGAATGGCGGGAATCGCGGAGAGTGTCGCGGCCAGAATCACGATCGCCGAACCGGGGATGCCGTGAGCGCCCTTCGACGTGACCAGCGACACCAGCACCACCACGATCAGATCGTGCAGCGACAGCGGCGTGTTGGTGGCCTGAGCGATGAAGATCACCGCGAGCGTCAGGTAGATCGAGAAGCCATCCAGATTGAACGAGTAACCGGTGGGGATCACGAGGCCAACGGTCGAATCCTTCACACCCATCCATTCGAGCTTGCGCATCACTTGCGGCAAGACGGCATCGGAGGATGCAGTGCCGAGCACAATCGACATCTCCTCGCGCAGATAGCGAATCAGCTTGAAGACGCTGAAGCCGGCGAGCCGCATCACCACGCCGAGCACCACCGCAACGAACACAATGCAGCTCGCGTAGAACACCACCACCAGCAGTCCCAGTTGCTCGAGCGAGGCGACGCCATAGGTGCCGGTGGTGAATGCGATCGCGCCCAGCACGCCGAGCGGCGCCAGCTTGATGATGAAGCTCATCACGCGGAAGAAGACCTGGGCCAGTTCGTCGATCAGGCCGCTCACCTTTTGCGCCTTACCGCCAAGCAGCGACAAGGCCGAGCCGAACAGCACCGAAAACACGAGGATCTGCAGGATATCGCCGGTGGCGAACGCGTTGAAGGCCGTGTCCGGAATGATCTTCAGCAGAAATCCTGCGGTGTCCTTCAGATCCTTGGTGTGCTCGGTATAGGTCGTGAGCGACGCGGCATCGAGCGAATGCAGGTTGATGTTCATGCCGACGCCGGGCTTCGTGACATACGCCAGCACCGCGCCGATCAGGAGCGCGATCGTCGTCATGAACTCGAAGTAGACCACCGCCTTCAGGCCGACCCGCCCCACTTTCTTCAGATCGCCCGCGTGCGCCATGCCGCTCACCACGACGCAGAACACGATCGGACCGATCACCATCTTGATCAGCTTCAGAAAGCCGTCGCCGAGCGGCCGCAACGATTGAGCGAAATGCGGAAACAGCGCGCCGATCACAATGCCCGCCACTAGAGCGATCACCACCCGGCCAAACAGCGAATTGAAAAACTTCAACACGGCCTTCTCCCGGTTACGGATATCATCTGTTCATACTGGTCCGACCAGTACTGTTATGGCGAATAGTAGGAAGCCGATATAGTCGAGTCAAGGCGGAAAATAATAGTGTTTACCCGCCTGAATCCACGACGGATGAGCGTTGGTTTGTCGGAAGATTAATTACGCGGTGCGGCCGCCGAAGCCGCGGATTACAATGCCGGTCAGACCGCGCGACTGCCCTGAGGATCATGAAAAACGTTCCGCATACCGTTACCGACTCCGCCATTGCCACGATCCGCGAACGGATCGAAGGCGGCGTGTATCCGGTGGGCAGTCTGTTGCCCGCGCAACGTCAGCTCTCCGAAGAACTGGCCATCAGCCGCGCTTCGCTGCGTGAAGCGCTATCGACGCTCGAGGCGCTCGGGCTCCTGATGATCCGTCCCGGCAAAGGTGTGTATGTGGAGAGCTCACAGGTGTCCGCTGCCAACCCGTGGCGGTTTGCGGAGCAGTCGTCGCTGCCGGATACGTATCAGATGCGCTTTGCCCTGGAAGGCTTCGTCGCGCGCATGGCGGCGCTCGCGATCAGCGACGCCGACCTTGAATGGTTCGAGCAGAACATCGACGCGATGCACAGCGCGCTAGCCTGCAACGAACTGGATGAGGCCGCGCAACTCGACTTCGACTTTCACATGCGCATGGTGAGCATTGCCGGCAATGCGGCAATCGAATCGATCCTGCGCAGCAGTTCGGACATCATGAAGGAGAGCCAGCGCATGCCGTTCTTCCGGCGCGAATTGGTGCTGTCCACGTATCACGAGCATCGCGAGATACTCGACGCGCTCAAGACGCGCGATTCGGCGGCGACCGGCAAGGCCATCGAGGCGCACATCACCAACGCCGCGCAGCGCGCCGGCGTGTTTTTTCCGGTGCCGAAGGGGTAGAGACATTCACGCGCCGGTGCAGATGCAGATGCCGGCCTGAACGCAGGCGTAAAAAAACCGCTCCGAGGAGCGGTTTTTCTATCTGCGAATGCAGCGCGCCAGAGCACGTGAAGCGCACTGAAAGCGCGCCGCAAACCCGCTTACTTCGCGTTCATGAGCGCGACAGTCGTATCCAGCATGCGGTTCGAGAAACCCCACTCGTTGTCGTACCAGCTCGACACCTTCACCAGACGGCCCGACACCTTCGTCAGCGTCGAGTCGAAAGTCGACGAAGCCGGGTTGTGGTTGAAGTCGATCGACACCAGCGGCGCCTTGTTGTAGCCGAGGATGCCCTTCAGCGAGCCTTCCGACGCTTCCTTCATGATCGCGTTGACCTCATCCACCGTCGTGTCGCGCTTGGCGATAAACGACAGATCGACGATCGACACGTTGATGGTCGGGACGCGAATCGCGTAGCCGTCCAGCTTGCCGTTCAGTTCCGGCAGCACGAGGCCGACGGCCGATGCCGCACCCGTCTTCGCCGGGATCTGGCTATGCGTGGCCGAGCGCGCGCGGCGCAGGTCTTCGTGATACACGTCGGTCAGCACCTGGTCGTTCGTGTACGCGTGGATCGTCGTCATCAGGCCGTTTTCCAGGCCGATCTTGTCGTTCAGCGGCTTGACGAGCGGCGCCAGGCAGTTGGTCGTGCACGATGCGTTCGAGATGACCGTGTCCGATGCCTTCAGCACGTGATGGTTCACGCCGTAGACGATCGTTGCGTCCACATCCTTGCCGCCCGGTGCCGAGATGATGACCTTCTTCGCGCCGCCCTTGATGTGCGCGCTGGCCTTTTCCTTGGTCGTGAAAAAGCCCGTGCACTCCAGCACGACGTCGACGTTCAGCTCGCCCCACGGCAGTTCCGCCGGGTTGCGGTTAGCGAGCACGCGGATACGGTCGCCGTTGACGACGAGGTAGTCGCCGTCCACCGACACTTCGCCCGGGAACTTGCCGTGGGCCGTGTCGTATTGCGTCAGGTGGGCATTGGTGTTGGCATCGCCCAGGTCGTTGATGGCGACGATCTGGATGTCGTGCTTCTTGCCGTTTTCATAGAAGGCGCGCAGCGTGTTGCGGCCAATCCGGCCGTAGCCGTTGATAGCGACGCGAATCGTCATGGTTTATCTCCTGATGGCTGAAAAAAATACGTCCATGTTCGGCTCTGCTGGACCAGGTCCTGCCGGGCGTGGGGCGCACGCGGCAGGACCGGACACCCAATCAGCCGAGTGCGGCTTTGGCCGTCTCTACCACGTTCTCGACGGTGAAGCCGAAATGCTTGAACAACACGCCAGCCGGGGCCGATTCGCCGAACGTGTCGATGCCGACCACGCCGCCTTCCAGACCCACGTACTTGCGCCAGAAATCCGTCACGCCCGCTTCGATCGCCACGCGGCGCACACCCTTCGGCAGCACGCGCTCGCGGTATTCGGCGTCCTGCTGGTCGAACACCGTGGTCGCCGGCATCGACACCACGCGCGCCGCGATCCCTTCGCGCGCCAGCGGCTCGACGGCCTTCAGCGCCAGTTCGACTTCCGAGCCGGTCGCCAGCAGGATGACCTTGCGGGCGACGATCTCGTCGTTCCAGTCGCGCAGCACGTAACCGCCCTTGGCGATGTTGGCGATCTGCGCGTCGGTGCGTTCCGAGAACAGCAGGTTCTGACGGCTGAAGATCAGGCACGACGGGCCATGATGTTCCACCGCCTGCGTCCAGGACACGGCCGTTTCGACGGTGTCGGCCGGACGCCAGACTTGCAGATGCGGGATCAGGCGCAGGCTCGCGACGTGTTCGATGGACTGGTGGGTCGGACCGTCTTCGCCGAGGCCGATCGAGTCGTGCGTGAACACGAAGATCGACGGCGCCTTCATCAGCGCGGCGACGCGCAGCGCGTTGCGGCTGTAGTCGGAGAACGTCAGGAACGTGCCGCCGAACGCCTTGAAGCCGCCGTGCAGCGCGATACCGTTGATCGCCGCGCTCATGCCGAATTCGCGCACACCGTAGTTGACGTAGTTGCCCGCGGCCTTGCCTTCCGCGTTCACGCGTACCGGCTTGGCGGCCTTCCAGTTGGTGAGGTTCGAACCGGTCAGGTCGGCCGAGCCGCCGAGCAGTTCGGGCAGCACGGTCGAGAGGCCTTCGATAGCCTGCTGCGACGCCTTGCGGGTAGCGATGGTTTCCGCGCGTTCGTTCGCGCCGGCGATGATGGCCTGCGCCTTTTCCGCCCAGTCGGCCGGCAGTTGCTTGGCCATACGGCGCGTGAACTCGGCGGCTTCCTGCGGATACTTGGCCTGGTAGGCGGCGAACGTCTTGTTCCACTCCGACTCGTTTTGCGCGCCGGCTTCCTTCGCATCCCATGCCGCGTAGACTTCTTGCGGGATCACGAACGGCTCCCACTTCCAGCCGATCTTTTCACGCGTGGCCGCGATTTCCTTCTCGCCGAGCGGCGCGCCGTGCGAGTCGTGGCTGCCGGCCTTGGTCGGCGCGCCTTCGCCGATCACCGTCTTGCAGCAGATCAGCGTGGGCTTGTCCGACAGCTTGGCTTGCTTGATGGCCGCGTCCACCGCGTCGACGTCATGGCCGACCACGTTCGGGATCACGTTCCAGCCGTACGCTTCGAAGCGCTTCGGCGTGTCGTCGTGGAACCAGTGCACCACTTCGCCGTCGATCGAGATGCCGTTGTCGTCGTAGAACGCAATCAGCTTGTTCAGCTTCAGCACGCCCGCGAGCGAGCAGGCTTCGTGCGAGATGCCTTCCATCAGGCAACCGTCGCCGACGAACACGTACGTGTGGTGGTCGACGATCGCCGCGTCCGGCTTGTTGAATTCCGTGGCCAGCAACGACTCGGCGAGCGCCATGCCGACCGCATTGGCCAGACCCTGGCCGAGCGGGCCGGTGGTCGTCTCGACGCCCGGCGTGATGCCGTATTCCGGGTGGCCCGGCGTCTTCGAATGCATTTGCCGGAAGTTCTTCAGTTCTTCGATGGGCAGGTCGTAGCCGGTCAGATGCAGCAGCGAATACAGCAGCATCGAGCCGTGGCCGTTGGACAGCACGAAGCGGTCGCGGTCGGCCCATTGCGGGTTCTTCGGGTTGTGGCGCAGATGACGCGACCACAGCGCAACGCCGATCTCGGCCATGCCCATGGGCATGCCGGGGTGGCCGGAATTCGCTTGTTGAACAGCATCCATAGCCAGCGCGCGGATTGCGTTGGCCATCAGGGAGGTGGGGGCGGGAGACGGGGTCGTCATGTCGAGTCCGGAGAACGAGTCCAAAAAGCGGGGCGCGGGCGGCGGTCCGGAAGCTCGGCGGCCAGTCTGCTACGGCGCACGGTGCGGCGCCTGGAGACGCAATACGGGCAGAGCAAACGGACAAGGCTGCAAAGCGTGACATTCTAACAGATGGTTGTGGCCTTTCCCGGCTGGAAACCGCATGGGCCGGTGGACTTGCGGTCCGGAACGGCCCGGCTTGCGGCTCGGCTTGCAGTCCGGATGCGGCCCGCATGGCGGTCTGGTTGCGACAGCCTCCCAATCGGGCCGGGCTTCGACTTTATAATCCGGGCATCGCCAACCGATCGCGCCCACCGCGCGCCGCCCACCTTGAGCGCTCCGCTGCTATTCCAGCCGACTCCGTACGCCCTGTACGGCTTCCCGAACGCACGGCGGCTCGCGAGTGTCGCCTCGCCGCATCAGCAGATCGAAGTCTGGGACACCCCGCAACTCGGGCGGCTCTTCACGCTCGACGGCCGCCCAATGACTTCCGTCGGCGACGAGTTCATCTATCACGAATGCATGGTCCACCCGAATGCGCTGGCCCATCCCGCGCCGCGCCGCGCGCTTGTGCTGGGCGGTGGCGACGGCGGCGCAGCCCGGCAACTGCTGCGGCATCCGGGCATCACGCGGATCGTCGTAGCGGAACTGGACGCCGAGGTCGTGCGTCTCACCCGCGAAT
Organism: Paraburkholderia sp. GAS38; assembly: GCF_050434965.1. Classification (NCBI taxonomy): domain Bacteria; kingdom Pseudomonadati; phylum Pseudomonadota; class Betaproteobacteria; order Burkholderiales; family Burkholderiaceae; genus Paraburkholderia; species Paraburkholderia sp. GAS38. The sequence goes on from NZ_JBNDJO010000005.1 coordinate 449,511, forward strand.
ATCTGCCGCAGGTGCATGGCGGCGCGTTCGACGATCCGCGCGTGGAACTGGTGATCGGCGATGCCGCCGATTTCGTCGCGTCCACCGAGGAGCAGTTCGACCTGATCGTATTCGACCTGACGCCGCCCGACTCCCCGGCGGCGAGCCTCTACACGCCCGCGTTCTACGCGCAGCTAAAGCGCGTGATGAATCCCGCTGCGGCCTTGTCGCTGCACCTCGGCGCGCCCTACTTCCACGCCGCGCCCGCGGCCACGCTGCTCGACGGCCTGCGCGCCTCGTTTGCCGTAGTGCGCACGATGGGCGCCTTCGTGCCGCTGTACGGCTCGCTATGGATGATGGCGACCGCCAGCGACACGCTCGACCCCGCCGCCCTCACCCCGGCTGAGCTGACGGAGCGCCTCGCGGCCCGGAAAATCACTGGTCTCGCCTGGTACGACGCCGAGGCGCATGCCGGACTCTTCTCGGCATCTCGCGCGGTGCGCGATAAACTAAGTCAATTCTTAAAGCCATCACGGTAACGCGGCGGCAGAATGTGCGGTTGGTCGGCGCGGAGGTCTGGTGCGCCGGCCCCTGGCCGCGCTGCACTCGCCCCGTTGACCCCGGATCCGGAGAACTCCATGACCGCCTCTCGCCCAGCCGGTGTGCCCTGGTTGACCCCTTATCTCACGGTTCGCGACGCCCGTGCGGCGATCGCGTTCTTCGAAGCAGCCTTTGGCTTCGAATTGCGCGACAGCGTCCAGGACGACGGTGTCGTCATGCATGTCGAGATGGTCTATCAAGGCCAGCTAATCGTGATGTTCGCGCCCGAAGGCGCGTTCGGCTCGACGGCGAAGACACCCAAAAGCGCGGGTGCGATTGCACCGCAATCGTTCTATGTTTATGTCGACGATGTCGACGCGGTTTATGCGCGGGCGCTGGCCGCCGGCGCGAAATCGCTGAGCGAGCCACAGGATCAGTTCTGGGGTGACCGTTTTGCACAGGTGGAAGACCTGGACGGCTACCGTTGGGCGCTCGCTCGCCACCTTTCGTGAACCAATGAGTATTTTCCTGATGCCTCGCTTCTTCGTCGGTACCGCCCTCAAGCCCGACGACATCATGCAGCTTCCCGATGACGTCACGCGGCACATCCTCGTTTTGCGCCTGCAGCCGGGCGATTCGATCGTGCTGTTCAACGGCGAGGGCGGCGAATACAGCGCCGAACTCATCGAAGTGGAACGCCGTTCGGCCACCGTCAAGATTCGCGAATTCCGCGAGATCGAGGTGGAACCGCCCTATCACCTGACGCTCGCGCAAGGCATCGCCGGCGGCGACAAGATGGACTGGCTGATCGAAAAGGCCGTCGAACTGGGTGCATCCAGTTTCGTGCCGCTCACCACTACGCGCAGCGTGGTGCGGCTGTCGGGCGAACGGGCGCAACGGCGCCATTTGCATTGGCAAGGCATCGTGCGTTCCTCGTGCGAACAGTGCGGGCGCAATCGCCTGCCCGATGTCGCGCCGGTGCGGGAAATCGCCACCTGGCTTGGCGCGTTGCCTCGCGCACCCGAAGAAGGCGAGTTGCGCCTGCTGTTGTCGCCGCGCGCGAGCATCAGTTTTACGGCGCTGCCGGCCACACCGCCGCACGGACGCGTGACCTTGCTGATCGGGCCGGAAGGCGGTTTTTCAGCCGCCGAAGAAGCCGCGGCGACCAGTCACGGCTTCACGGCGGTTGGCCTCGGGCCGCGCGTGTTGCGCACTGAAACCGCGGGTATCGCGGTGCTGGCCGCGCTGGCGGCGCGCTGGGGCGGGTGGTAAGCATGTCGAAGTGTCGGCACGCGGCGTGAACGCCGGCGCTGGCGTCGGCACCACAATCAATGCGAGACGAGAGACCATCGCACCGGCAACCGTAGCGCCCACCAAAAGCAAAGGCCCGCCAATCGGCGGGCCTTTGCTTTGTTCAACTATTCGTATTGGATCAGTTTCGATCAGGCGAACGAATAAAACACGCGGAATGCCACCTTGCGCTCGGCCCAGAATTCGGCCGCTTCGCGGAACACGTCGAGCAGCGTCTCGCGCCCTTCCTTGTCAAATTTCTGCGCCACCGGCAGCGCCTCCAGCACGATTACGAAGCCGGGCTGCGTGCCCGCCTTGGCGACAAGGTCGGTCAGGCAATCGTAGAGGGCGTCGTAATTTTTGCCGAAATGCTTCGGAAACAGAAATGAAGTCGCAATCGTTTCGAGGACTTCCTGCTTCGATTGCGCATTCGCGCAATGCGCATACAGAAAGTGCTGGCCAAGCTGGTTGGCTTCGTCAGCGAGATCCTGCACGCGAAACGCGCGGATCGACTGTACGATGTTCGGTCGTACGGTCTTGAAAAGACTCATAGGCCCCTCGTTCGATGAAAGCACAGTGCTGGCTTCGCTCTGGGTGTCCCGTCCGTCACCGGCGGTGCGCATCTGCATGACACGCTGAAACAGATTGCCGTCGCCGGCCGCGAAAAGATCCGTCGCGACTCCGGAGTCGTGCGCGTAGACGTTGTCGCTCATGCCGTTCATCCCGATGTCATTCAACAATACGATTAAAACTCGTGTAGTGGTCGTCCGAGTAGTAGCAGTTATCGGTCCGCTGTAGCGGCCCCCCACAGACAATGCGCCGCGCGCCGCGATTGTGGGCACGCGGCGTAGGAACGGTGTATTCGTGATAATAGCCGCGCCGGTGCGGCGGCAGCAGCCTTTCGTGGTTGCCGAATACGATGCCGTCCTTCTCATACGGGTAAGGCCCGCCTGCGGCAATCAAGTTCAAAGTATTGACTGCTTCACGCGGCAATTGCGCCACCGCGATGGTGCCCTGCACCTGATTATTGCTGTCGCCGGGTGTCGCGCCGGGTGTCGAATAGTCCCGCGCAAACGCGCCGGTGACCATGCTCCCGCACAAACTGCCAAACGCCAGGGCGCCGATGAGCACGCCGCTGCGGAGCCACTTGCGTGCCATGAATCAGGATTCCCGCTGTTAGATCACGAGTTTGACGACCATGAAAGACGTAAGGGTATCGCTAATGGCCCCTGGAATCAACGTTCGCCCGGCAAACGGAAGGTTCCAATGTTGCAGCAAAACGCCGTTTGCGCCGCCTTGACGATTCTTGACAGATTTTTTTATCGCAATCGAGATAAAATTAACTCGACGGTGAAATCCGGAATGAGTGCGTCTGATCCGCTCGATTCCGGGCGCTTCGGAGGTGGAGATACCGTCGTTTCATCTTTTTTGGGTGACAATCCCCTGTACACCCTGCGGCGTGCCCATTGCGGGCACGCCTTTTTTTCGCCCGGTGGCGCGTTGCGGCCCCGCAGACGGGGCCTTCGTTTAACGCGCGGCGATCACGTCCGCAACCAGCAGCGCCGTCATATTGACGATCCGGCGCACGGTGGCCGAAGCGGTCAGCACATGCACCGGCTTCGCAGCGCCCAGCAGGATCGGGCCAATCGCAATGTTATTGCCGGCCGCCGTCTTGAGCAGGTTGTACGAAATGTTGGCGGCGTCGATGTTCGGCATCACCAGCAGGTTCGCATCGCCTTCGAGCGTCGATTCGGGCAGCACTTCGCGGCGCAGGTTGTGATCCAGTGCGACGTCGCCGTGCATCTCGCCGTCCACTTGCAGGTCCGGCGCGCGTTCGCGCAGGATCTCGAGCGTGTCGCGCATCTTCTGGGCCGTCGGCGCATTGCTCGTGCCGAAGTTCGAATGCGACACCAGCGCAATCTTCGGCTCGATGCCGAAGCGGCGCACTTCCTCGGCCGCCATGATCGTGATCTCGGCGAGCTGCTCGGGAGTCGGATCGACGTTCACGTGCGTGTCGACGAGGAAAATCTGCCGGCCCGGCAGCACCAGGCCGTTCATCGCCGCGTAGACATTGCGGCCTTCCTTCTTGCCGATCACCTGATCGATGAAGTGCAGGTGGCGGTGCGTCGTGCTGACCGTGCCGCAGATCATGCCGTCCGCTTCGCCCTTGTTGACCAGCATCGCGCCGATCAGCGTGGTGCGGCGGCGCATTTCGAGCTTGGCCATCTGCGCGCTGATGCCCTTGCGCGCCATCAGCTTGTGATACGACTGCCAGAAGTCGCGGTAACGCTCGTCGTGGTCGGTGTTGACCACCGTGTAGTCCTGACCGTTGACGAGACGCAGGCCATAGCGCGCAATGCGCTCCTCGATCACAGCCGGACGGCCGATCAGGATCGGCTTGGCCAGCTTTTCGTCGACGATGATCTGCAGGGCACGCAGCACGCGCTCTTCTTCGCCTTCCGCGAATACGATGCGCTTTTTCTCCGGTTCGACGCCGCGCGCCAACTGGAAAATCGGCTTCATCGTCGTGCCGCTGTGGTACACGAACTGCTGCAGATGCTGCTCGTAGGCCTCCATGTCTTCAATCGGACGCTCGGCGACACCCGAATCCATCGCGGCTTTCGCCACGGCGGGCGCAACCTTGACGATCAGGCGCGGATCGAACGGCTTCGGAATCAGATAGGCCGGCCCAAACGACAGGTCCTGAATGCCATAAGCCGTCGCGACGATGTCGCTCTGCTCCTGGCGCGCCAGTTCGGCGATCGCGTTGACCGCGGCAATTTCCATTTCCCGCGTCACGGTCGTGGCGCCGGCATCCAGCGCGCCGCGGAACAGGAACGGGAACACCAGAACGTTGTTCACCTGGTTCGGGTAGTCAGTGCGTCCCGTGCACAGCACGGCGTCCGGGCGCACTTCGAGCGCCAGTTCCGGCAGGATTTCCGGGTTCGGGTTCGCCAGCGCGAGGATCAGCGGCTTGTCCGCCATCTGCTTGACCATGTCCTGCTTCAGGACGCCGCCGGCCGACAGGCCGAGGAAAATGTCCGCGCCGCCAATCGCTTCAGCCAGGGTGCGGGCGTCGGTTTCGCGTGCGAAGCGTTCCTTGTCCGGGTCCATCAGCTCGGTACGACCCTTGTAGACCACGCCGGCCAGGTCGGTCACGGTGATGTTCTCGAGCGGCAGGCCAATGTCGACCAGCAGGTCCAGACAGGCCAGCGCCGCAGCGCCTGCGCCGGAGGAGACCAGCTTGACCTGCTTGATGTCCTTGCCGACAACCTTCAGACCGTTGGTGATGGCCGCCGCGACGACGATTGCCGTGCCGTGCTGGTCGTCGTGGAACACCGGAATCTTCATGCGCTTGCGGCATTCGCGTTCCACGATGAAGCAGTCCGGCGCCTTGATGTCTTCCAGGTTGATGCCGCCGAAGGTCGGTTCGAGCGCGGCGATCACGTCCACCAGCTTGTGCGGGTCGGACTCGTTCAGCTCGATGTCGAACACGTCGATGCCGGCGAACTTCTTGAACAGCACCGCCTTGCCTTCCATGACCGGCTTCGAGGCGAGCGGGCCGATGTTGCCGAGGCCCAGCACCGCGGTGCCGTTCGTCACGACGCCGACCAGGTTGCTGCGCGCGGTGAAACGGGCGGCATTCAGCGGGTTCTCGACAATCTCCTCGCACGCGAACGCGACGCCGGGTGAATACGCCAGCGCGAGGTCGCGCTGATTGATCATCTGCTTGGTCGGCGCGATCGCGATCTTCCCAGGGGTCGGGAACTCGTGATAATCGAGAGCGGCTTCGCGGAGTTTGCTATTGACGGGATTCGACATAAGGCGGGCTTGGAAGTGCAGATTAGAATAGGTGTTCGACGGCATTGTAGCGCCAATCCCTGACGCGATTCCTTCAATCAGGGCACAGGTGCCGCGACCGAAACAGGGCCAACGGCAACGAAGCCGTCCACCCGGCGCATTTGCGGCGACGCAGCATTATCACCGTACAATGCGCGCCGTTAGCCGCTTTTCCGTGCACGGATCCCCATCATGCTCTCCGAGTTCTCGCTGATCGACCGTTTTTTCGCGCGCCGTGCCCGTGGCGCGCGCCCCGCTGACGACGGCTCGCTCGGGATTGGCGACGATTGCGCGCTGCTCGCGCCGCGTCCAGGCGAAATGCTGGCTATTTCGACGGACATGCTGGTCGAAGGACGCCATTTCTTCGCCGATGTCGATCCGCACGCGCTAGGCCACAAGGCCTTGGCGGTGAACCTCTCGGACCTGGCGGCGATGGGCGCGCGGCCGCAAGCCTTCACACTCGCGTTCGCGCTGCCGCAGGCCCACGAGGACTGGCTCGCGGCGTTTAGCGACGGTCTTTTTGCGCTCGCCGAACGCTACGATTGCGAACTGATTGGCGGTGACACCACTGCCGGGCCGCTCAACCTGTGCATCACCGTGTTCGGCAGCGTGCCGCCCGGACAGGCGCTGCGCCGCGATGCGGCGCAAGCCGGCGACGACATCTGGATCTCCGGCACGCTCGGCGACGCACGCGCCGGACTCGGCGTGCTGCGCGGCGAGTGGTCGGCCGATGCCACCGACACTGCGACATTTCGCCGCGCCCTCGAACGCCCCGAGCCGCGCGTCGCGCTCGGCCTCGCGCTGCGCGGCGTGGCACGCGCGGCGCTCGATCTCTCGGACGGTCTCGCCGGCGATCTGCTGCACATCCTCGAACGCTCGCATCTGCAGGCGCAGGTCGCAGTCGACGCGGTGCCGCGCTCGGCCGCGCTGCGCCGGCTGCCGGCCGAGGTACAACGCCGCTGCACGCTGGCGGGCGGCGACGACTACGAGCTTTGCTTCACGGCGCCCGCAAGCGCGCGTGCAGCGGTCGAAGCGGCAGGCCGCTCGGTAGCTGTTCCGGTCACCCGGATCGGTACAATAAGCGATCTCCAATCGGCGGCGGACAACCCTGCAATCCGTTGGCTTGACGCAGCCGGCAGCCCGCTCACCTTGACCTTGCAAGGCTTCGACCATTTCCATGCAGACTGAACCCGCGCTCGGCCCCGCAGACGACTTTCGGGGCGGCCCTCCGGCCGGCCCGTCGCATGGCGGTCCGTCGGGAGACACGCCCGGCACGCCCGAGCCGCGCCCCTCGCGGCCACGTCGCGCGACCGCCCGTTTCATGCTGTCGCATCCGCTGCATCTGATTTCGCTCGGCTTCGGCAGCGGCCTGTCGCCGATCATGCCGGGCACGATGGGCACACTGTTCGCCTGGGCGTCGTTCGCGGCGCTCAACCGCTATCTGACGGTGCTCGACTGGGGCGTGCTGATCATCGTGGGCTTTTTTGCCGGCATTTCGATCTGCGGCTTCACGGCGAAAAAACTCGGCATCGACGATCCATCGCCGGTCGTGTGGGACGAAATCGTCGCGTTCTGGCTGGTGCTGCTGATGGTGACGCCGGTGAGCGTCACCGGCCAGGCATGGGCCTTCGTCGTGTTCCGTTTCTTCGACATGGTGAAACCTCCGCCGATCCGTTACTTCGACCGCAGACTGAAAGGCGGCTTTGGCATTATGTTCGATGACCTGGTCGCAGCGTTTTTCACCTTGCTGGTGATCGCGCTGTGGCGCATGTCGGTCTAACCGTCTCACGTTTTCGGACTTACGCATGGCTACCGATTCCGTCGTTCACCAACTCGCTATCCGCGTGAGCAACCGGTTGCGCGACGAACGCCTGATGCTCGTGACCGCCGAGTCCTGCACGGGCGGCATGGTCGCGACCGCGATCACCGATATCTCCGGCAGCAGCGGCTGGTTCGAGCGGGGCTTCGTCACCTATTCGAATCAGGCCAAGAGCGAGATGATCGGCGTGCCGGCCGATCTGATCGAAAAGCACGGCGCGGTCAGCGAACCGGTCGCCCGCGCGATGGCCGAAGGGGCGCTGCGCAATAGCCGGGCGCAGGTGTCGCTGTCGATCACCGGCGTGGCGGGCCCCGCCGGCGGCACCGAGAGCAAGCCGGTCGGCACCGTGTCGTTCGGCTGGAGCAACCGCTTGCATACCGCCGTCGAAACGATGGTGTTCAAGGGTGACCGCGAGAAGATCCGCACCCAGGCGGCCGCGCATGCGCTGCGTGGGGTGCTGGCGTTGCTTGATGAGCGCGAGCGCTAAACACCGACTATGCCGACTCCCGACCTTGCCAAAGACGAACTGATCCGCCGCTTCGATCTGAAGCCGCATCCCGAGGGCGGTTTTTTCCGCGAAACGTATCGCTCGAGCGCGACCGTGAACCGCGATGGGTCGGGCGAGACGCGCTCGGCGTCGACGGCGATCTACTACCTGCTATGCGACGGCGCGCATTCCGCATGGCATCGGATCAGGTCCGACGAAGTCTGGCATTTCTATGCCGGCGAACCGTTGCTTGTCCATGTGCTCGACCAGGCGGGCAAGCTGATCACGCATCGGTTGGGCAATCCGCTGACTCATCCGGGTAGCGTGTTTCAGGCCGTCGTGCCAGCGGGGTTGTGGTTTGCAGCGGAGTGCGAGAATCCGGCGACGTTCGCGCTGGTGGGCTGCACTGTGGCGCCGGGATTCGAGTTCAGCGAATTCGAGTTGGCTGAGGTCGACGCGCTGCGCAGCGCGTATCCGGCGCATGCGAAATTCATCGCGCGGCTGGGGCCGGCGGACCGCCCCGCCTAAATGAAGCGGATGAACGCGGCTGCCGCTTGAACGCCGGTAGCCGCTAGCCCATCACCGATACGCGTTAATCCGATCGCGCGTCTCTTGTGCAGCCTTCGCCGCCGCCTGACCGAAGTCCTCGCCCTTACCGGCGTAGATAATCGCGCGCGACGAGTTGATCAGCATCCCGGTGCCCGCCGCCGTGCGGCCGGCGTTCACCGTTGCTTCGACATCGCCGCCCTGCGCGCCGATGCCCGGAATCAGCAGCGGCATCTCGCCCACGATCCCGCGCACAACTTCGATCTCCTTCGGGAACGTCGCGCCCACCACCAGCCCAAGCTGGCCACTCGCATTCCACTTGTCCGCGGCCAGTTGCGCGACCACCTGATATAGCGGCCGCCCTGCCGTATCGAGAAACTGCAGATCGGAGCCGCCCGGGTTGGAGGTGCGGCACAGCACGATCACGCCTTTGCCCGGGTGCGCCAGATACGGCTCGATCGAGTCGAAGCCCATATACGGGTTCACAGTGACGGCGTCCGCCTGATAGCGCTCGAACACCTCGCGGGCGTACTGCTCGGCGGTGCTGCCGATATCGCCGCGCTTCGCGTCGAGAATCACCGGCAAGCCCGGATGGTTCTGATGGATGTGCGCAATCAGTTGTTCAAGCTGGTCTTCCGCGCGATGGGCGGCGAAGTAGGCAATCTGCGGCTTGAACGAGGAGGCGTACGGCGCGGTGGCATCGACGATCGTGCGGCAAAACTCGAAGATGGCGTCGGCACGGCCGGCCAGCGCAGCCGGGAATTTCGCGGGCTCGGGGTCGAGGCCGACGCACAGCAGCGAATTCGTGCGCTGCCAGGCGTCGTTGAGGGTCTGGATGAAAGTGGGCATGGTGAGCTCGCGGCGGGCCAATGGGAGAAGTGGCGCGTATTTTACCCGTCCTCGCACGCGGGGCACGCCGCCCTGCGTAGCCGCATGCGCCACCACGCGTCACAACACCGGAGCCTTCCGGGAACCGAGTGCGCCGCGGCGGTGCGCCCCAGCCGCCCGCCTGACTCACTGCTTCCGCGAACTCCGCGCCCCTGCCGCTGCGCGCAAGCCGGTCCGCTCGACCGTGAAGCGAAACGACCGCGCGAGGCGCTCGCCGCGCGCCAGCATCGTCATGCCGTGCGATGCCGCCCCACCCGGCAGGTTCACCGCATTGATCGGATGATCCACCGGCTCGAAGCAAAAGAAGTCTTCGCCGGGCGGCGTGTAGAGCACGTAGTAATCGGCATCCGACGCGATCGTCAACGACAGCCGCCGCTTCGGCCAGACAACCGCCGCCTGCCCGCTCCAGCCGGTGAAGGCGTGATTGACGATGGTCTCCGGCAACGGATACGCCACGCCGAACTGCCAGGCCGGCGGCGCCGGCACGTGGCGCACCGGCAGCCAGTCGTCGCCTTGCAGCCACAATCCGGCGGCGGCCGCCGACAACTCCGTCTGCGCATCGCGCACCAGAAACGGATGGATGCCGAGCCCGAACGGCAACGCATCGCGCCCCGTGTTTTCGACCTCGAGCGTAATCACGAGCGTCGGGCCTTCCAGCGCATAGGTCTGGGCCGCGCGATACGCGTAGGGCTTACCGTCGCTGCGGTCGAGCGTCAGGCAGACCTTGTCTTGCCCGGTTTCGGCCACCTGCCAGTGGGCCAGCCAGCCGTCGCCGTGAATCGGCAGCGGCTCGGCGACGCGATTGCGCGGCACGTCGACGCGGCGTCCGCCCACACCGAAGTGGCCGCCGCCGATCCGGTTCGAATACGGCAACATCGGATAGCACGCCAACTGGTTGGGGTCGGTATCGGCGGCGATGTGGCGGCAGCGGCGAAAGATCGGCACTAGCGCGCCGTCGCTGCGCCAGTCGAAGCGCGTGATGCCGCCACCCAGCGACGGCGCCACGTCGAGCCGCAACTGTGCATTGGCCAGCGTCACGCATGCGAACTCGCCCGCACTGCCCTCGCCGACGGCCACAGCCGACGTGCTGGGTCCTGCAAGCACCGGATTGGCGGCGGCGGCAAGCCGGGCGCGGCGTGTCTGTGAAGTGGGTGAAGTGGACGAACTGGAAACGAGATTCGCGACAGTCATATCAGGCTCCATCGAGAGGCATGGGACGTTACCGGCATTGCTGACGGATGTTTATGCGGGCGCCTCGGCTGGCCGCCTCTTTGTGTCCTTGAATCCTTGAATCGCCCGGTCCCTGCGTGCTGCAGCATGCTACGCAATGGCTGCGTTGCCAAGCCCCGTTGCGACCCAACCTGCTCAAAGCACTGTGGCACGCACTCGCGTGCCGCGAAAAAACCTAACTCAACTCACTCGAGCTACGCGCTGCCGGCGCGCCCTGAAAGAGCGCCTCAGGCAACCCGCGCGCGCCAGGTACAGCCACGAACACGCCGCCCGCTTGCGCGTCGCCGGCCAGCGCGGACGCGTCCAGATCGATGCGCGCACTCGTGATGTACAACGTGCCGAGCTGCTCACCGCCGAGCGCCACGCAACTCGGCTGCACGGTCGGCACCGTCACCCGCGCCGTTTCCACACCATCCGCTCCGTAGCGCACCACGCGCGCTCCGCCCCACTGCGCATTCCACAAACCGCCGTCGCGGTCGACAGTCGAGCCGTCGGGCTCGCCGGTCGCATCCGCGAGTTTCGTGAACAGACGGCCGTTCGCAACCGTGCCGTCTGCAGCGTAATCGCACGCGCGAATCTCGCGGGTCGGCGAATCGCAGTAGTACATCGTCGCGCCGTCCGGACTGAAAGCGATGCTGTTCGAAATCGCGGGCGCCGGCAAGGGCAAGCGCTCGAGCGACAGATCGCGGTTCAGACGATAGAACCCGCCCACTGCGCGCAAGGGCGAACCCTCATCCTTCGTACCGAAGACAAAGCGCCCCTGACGGTCGCAACGGCCATCGTTGACGCGCGTGTTCATGCCCGGCTCGACATCGACAATACGCTGAGTCTCGCCAGTTGCAAGGTCGAAGAACGCGAGATGTGTCGCGAGTCCGAGTAAAAGGTAGTGCGGATCGGCGCAGAGCGCAAACGTCGCGAGCCGTTCCGGCATGCGCCAGGAAGTGCTGCTCCGGTCGCGCGGATCGTAGCGCCAGAGGCGCGCGCCTTCGATATCGGTCCAGTAAAAGCGGCCGCTTCGCGCGCACCAGGTGGCGCCTTCGCCGAGGGTGCATTTCGCGTCGATCAGCAGTGTTGCGCGCACAGCACGCTTAGGCTCGCTCACGCCCAACCTCCGTCGACGATGATGTCCTGCGCCGTGATCAGCCGGCTGTCGTCCGCGGCGAGGAAAAGCGCCATGCGGGCCAGATCCTCGGGCATCAACTCGGCGTCGATGCACTGCCCTTCCTTGATCGCACGGCGCCCGGCATCGTCGAGCCACAGGCGCTTCTGCTTCTCGGTCATCACCCAGCCCGGTGCCAGCGTGTTCACGCGGATGTTGAAATGGCCGAGATCGCGCGCCAGACCGCGTGTGAGGCCCTGGACCGCCGACTTCGACATCACGTACACCGGATAGCCGCCGTTCTTCAGCATCCAGCTGATCGAGCCGAGATTGATGATCGAGCCCCGACCGGCCGCTTTCATATCGCCCGCCACAGCCTGGGCCGCAAAGAATTGATGACGCAGGTTGACGGCGATGCCGGCGTCGAACGATTCGGGCGTCACCTCTTCGATCTGGTGACGCTTGTCGTTCGCGGCGTTGTTGACGAGCACCTCGATCGGGCCGAGTGCGGCCTTGACGTCGGCGATCGCGTTGCGCAACGCGTCGATGTCGGTCAGGTCGCACGGCAGGAACAGGGGCTTGTGGCGCGAGTCGCCGAGTTCATCGGCGAGCGCCTCGCCGGCGCTTGCGTCGATATCGAAGAACGCGACCCGCGAGCCCTGCGCCGCGAAGTGCTCGACGAACGACGCGCCGATCCCGGTCGCGCCGCCCGTAATCAGCACGGTCCGGTCTGCAAGGCTCGGATAGCGCGCATATACGTTGTCCGCCTGGCGGGCCTTCGCATTGGCAGGAGACGACATCGTTCGATTCCTATTCTATTGAGGTACTAAGCAACGTAGCGGGACAGCGCGCGTCAATCGCGCGAGCCGCGGTTCTTCAACTGGTCGAGCAGCACGGCGGCGAGCAGGATCGCACCGCGCACGAGGTACTGATAGAACGCGTCGATGTTGAGCAGGTTCATCACGTTCTCGACCGTGCCCATGATCAGCACGCCGATCACCACGCCCGAAATCGTCGCCCGGCCGCCCAGCAGCGACACGCCGCCCAGCACGCATGCGGAGATCACGTTCAGCTCGAAGCCTTCAGCCGCGTTCGGCTGCCCGGAGGTGATACGCGAGGCGAGAATCACGCCGGCCAGCGCGGTGACCGCGCCCTGCACCAGGAAAATATACACACGGGTGCGCTCGACGTTGATACCGGCCAGACGCGAAGCTTCCGGATTGCCGCCGATCGCCAGCGTATTGCGGCCATACACGGTCTGGTTGAGCATCACGCCGAACACGATGAAGCACAGCAGCGTGACCCAGATCGGCAGCGACACGCCGAACATCGACAGGCCGCCCAGCGCGATAAACGTATCCGACGACACCCCCACGGCCTGCCCATGCGACACGATAAAACCAAGGCCGCGAACGATTTCCATGGTCGCCAGCGTGGTGATCAGCGCGTTGATGCGCAGATACGCAATCACCGCGCCGTTGATGAAACCGATCACGCCGCCCGCCACGACCGCCGCGATGATCGCGATGAAGGTGTTGCCGGTGGCGTTGAGCACCATGGCGCACAGCACGCCGGCGAATGCGACGGTGGAACCCACGGACAGGTCGAAGTCACGCGAAGCGAGACAGAACATCATCGTGCACGCGACCATGCCGATCTGCGAGATCGACAACGCGAGCCCGAGCATGTTTTCGATCGAGAAAAAGTGATCGACAGTCAGGGACATCGTGATGAACATGATCGCGAAGATCACGATCAGGCTGTAGTCGGTGACCTGCTGCCACCATTTCTGCTTGTCGTTGCTCTGTGGAATCAGCGCTTCGGCGGCGCCCTTGGCGGCCTGTTGCGCGAGGTTTTCTCTGGCTTGCATTTGATGACTCCTCCCGTTTTCGTCACGGGCTGACGGGTTATTGGGGACTTGCGTCCGTTCGGTTCAGTTTCAGGCCGCCTGCGAGACGGCGCTTTCCAGTGCGGTCGAACTTTGCGGCAGAGCGAGGCTCAGCACGGCCTGTTCGTTGGCCTGGCTGCGCGGCAGTTCGCCGGAAATGCGGCCTTGCCGCATCACCACGATCCGGTCGGATACGCCGAGCACTTCCGGCAGTTCAGACGAAATCATCACAATTGCGCAACCGCGTTCCGCGAGCTGATAGATCACGTTATAGATCTCATGCTTCGCGCCGACGTCGATGCCGCGCGTCGGTTCGTCGAGAATCACCACTTTCAGATCGGGCTCCGCGAGCCAGCGCGACAGAATCGCCTTCTGCTGGTTGCCGCCCGAGAGGAAACGGATCTTCTGGCGGCGGCTCGGCGTTTTGATCTTCAGCAGCTTGATAAAACGGTCCGCCGTGTCCGCCTCTTTCTTGCGGTTCAGGAAGAAGCCCGCACGCAGGTAATGGCGCCGGCAGCTGATGTTGATGTTCTCGGACACGGTCGCCATCGCGACGATGCCCTCTTCCTTGCGGTCTTCCGGACACAGCACGATGCCGTGGCGAATCGCTTCGCCGGCGCTGCGCACCTTGATCGGCTTGCCGTCCAGAATCAGCTCGCCGCTCTTCTTGCTGTCGGCGCCGTACACGAGGTGCATCAGTTCGCTGCGACCCGCGCCCACCAGACCAAAGAAGCCGACGATCTCGCCGCGCCGCACTTCGAAGCTGGCCGGCTCCTTGAGCGCATGCCCTTCGATCGCCTTGGCGGCGAAACGCACTTCGCCGAGTTCACGCGGCTTGTAACTGTAGATATCCGAGATCTCGCGGCCGACCATTTCGGCCACGATCGTGTCGCGCTTCACGCCTTCGAGCGTCGGATGCGACGCCACCTTGCGGCCGTCACGGAAGATCGTACAGGCGTCGCACAACTCGTAGATCTCGTCCATCCGGTGCGAGATGTAGATCATCGCCCGGTTGTCGGCACGCAGATCGCGCACCAGCTTGAACAGCACTTCGGTCTCGCTGTGCGACAGCGAGCTGGTCGGCTCGTCCAGCGCAATCACGCGCGCGTTACGCAGCAGCGCCTTGCAGATTTCCACCATCTGCCGCTGGGCGATGGAGAGCCTGCGCAGCTTCGCATTCGGATCGAGCGCCACGCCCATCGCTTCGAGCCGTTCGCGCACAAAGCGCTTGGCTTCGCGCTTGTTGACCCAGCCGAGTGCATTCGGCAACTGGCCGAGCAGCAGATTTTCCGCGACCGTGAGGTCGGGCACGTATTGCAGTTCCTGGTGAATCACCGCGATCCCCGAGGCAATCGATGCGGCCGCGCTACCGAAGCGCACCTCATTGCCGTCGATCATCAGGCGGCCGGAGTTCGGCTGATATTCACCACCGAGAATCTTCAGCAGGGTCGACTTCCCCGCGCCGTTCTCGCCCATCAGGCCATGCACCTGGCCGACGTTCACGTCGAAGGACACGCCGTCGAGCGCACGCACGCCTGGAAAGACCTTACCGATATTGTCAAAACGCAGCGTCGCTGACACTTCGCCTCCTGTTGCATCCTGTGACCCGTACGGTCCGGCGCGGCTTGCGCCTTTGCCGGCACGACGGTCTGTCTCAACTTCTGTTGCACCTGCCGGCGCGCGCAGTTCATCCACGTCCTGTGCGCGCCGTCCTGGCAGGCAGGCGCGCCGGAGTCACGCTCCGGCGCGCCTGCTCACCGCACGGCTGGAGCCGACGGCTTACTTCGATGCCAGACCCATCTTTTCACGCACGTCCGCGACGTTGTCACGCGTGGCCAGCATGCCGGTCGTCAGCGTGAGCGCCGGCGGTTCCTTGCCTTGCGTGATCCAGTCGTACATCAGCGTCGAGGTTTCTTCGCCATGGCGCTTCGGGCTGATGATGACGGTGCCGTAGAAGCCCGTCGGCGTCGGCTTCTTGAACTCGTTGAGCGCCGAATCCGAACCGCCGATACCGATACCGATCATGTTGTCCGCCTTGAAGC
Organism: Paraburkholderia sp. GAS38; assembly: GCF_050434965.1. Classification (NCBI taxonomy): domain Bacteria; kingdom Pseudomonadati; phylum Pseudomonadota; class Betaproteobacteria; order Burkholderiales; family Burkholderiaceae; genus Paraburkholderia; species Paraburkholderia sp. GAS38. Next base: position 465,159 of record NZ_JBNDJO010000005.1, read on the forward strand.
CGCGGCCTTCCGCTGCACGCACGGCGCCGAGCACGGCTTCGTCGTTCAGGCCGTAAGCGATCCAGTGCTTGAACTGCGGGTTCTTGGTCAGCGCGATGTTGGCGGCGTTGAAGGCGTTTTCCGTATCGGTCTTCGCCTGCGGCGCTTCAACCACGTTGGCCTTCGGGAAACCGGCGGCCACGAGCGCGTCGGTCGCACCGCCGGTGCGGTCAACCGCGGTCGGCAACTGGTTGTAAGTCACGTCGATCGCGCCGACGTCCTTCATGTCCCAGCCGCGCTTCTTGATTTCCGCGGCCAGACCATCGCCAACCTGCTTGCCGATGTTGTAGGCCGAAATGCCCATATGCGGCACCGAAGCGATCGGCTTGCCCGCACCGTCGACGAGGCGGTCGTCGACCGTCATCATCTTCAGTCCGTCAGCCTTCGCCTTGGCGACAATGCCCGGTCCGAGCTTGACGTCCGGCGTGCAGATAATGAAACCTTGCGCCTTTTGGGCCGCCAGGTTGTCGATCGCGCTCATCACCTTCTCGCCCGAGGGTGCGCCGATTTTCACCAGCGTGAAGCCCTTTTCCTTGGCAGCGATCTCAGCAAACTTCCACTCGTCCTGGAACCACGGTTCTTCCGGCTGCTTCACCAGAAAGCCGATCTTGACGGAGTCAGCGGCTTGCACGACGGGGGCGTTGAACAGCACACCTGCTGCTGCGGCTGCCAGCGTGAGGAAAATTCTACGTTTCATGTTGCAGTCTCCTGACTAATTAGTAGATAACGAGAAGGTATCGGCCGCGTCTTCTTATCCGGTCCTGACACACGCGGCCAGCGCGTCAACCGGCTAAAACGGATCGTTGCGCTCTGTGGCGCTTCGCATTCTTTTGCTTCGCGGCGGCGCGCTTTCCACGGCGCGCCGCCTTTGTTTCTCCAGACGGTGGCTCAGTCGTGATACAGCGCTGAGCGCCCGCCATCCACCGTGATGCAACTCGCGTTGATGAACGGCGCCTCGTCCGAGGCGAGGAACACCGCCGTCATCGCCACTTCTTCCGGGCGGCCGATGCGCTTCATCGGCTGCAGGTCGAGCGTCGCCTGCTGCGCCGCCGCGGGATCGGGCTGACCGTTCCACCAGTCGTGCGTCAACTGCGTTTCGATGTAGCCCGGTGCGATGGCGTTGACGCGCACATTGCGCGGGGCGTATTCGATGCCGAGCGCCCGGGTCAGGCCAATCACGCCGTGCTTCGCGACCGGGTACGGGAAGCAGCCCGGAATGATCTTGAACGAATGCGTCGAGGCGATATTCACGATGCTGCCCGCGCCGCGTTCCACCATGCCCGGCAACACCGCGCGGCAGCCGTTCCAGACGCCGTCCAGATCGACGGCGAAGCAGCGCCGCCAGTCGTCGTCGCTCATCGTCAGCGGGTCGCAGAAGACGTTGATGCCGGCGTTGTTCACCAGCACGTCAACCGCACCGAACGCGCGCTCGGCTTCGCGCACGGCATGCTGGACCGAGGCGGATTGCGTCACGTCGGTCTGTACGGCGAGCACTTTTGCGGCGCCGGCGGCTGCCGAGCCGGTGGGTGCGCTTGCACCGTTCGTGCCGTTCGTGCCGTTTGCAGCCTGGGTGCCTTGGGTGCTGCTTGCCCTGCACGCTGCTTCGATGTCCTGCGCAGTACGTTGGGCGGTTTCGATATCCAGCTCCGCCAGCACGACAGCCGCCCCCTCGCGCGCAAACGCTAGCGCAATGGCTGCACCGATGCCGCGACCGGCGCCGGTGATCAACGCGACCTTGTTGGCGAGCCGGTTCATTTCTTCGCGCTCGCTCGTGCGATCCGCAGGCCGTTGATATAGGCGCGGGCGTGCGACGCTGTCGCCGCCACGCTCTGGCCCGGCTTGTACAGCGCGGAGCCGAGCCCGAAGCCGTTCGCGCCGGCGCTCAGGAACGGACCCATGTTGTCCGGGGTAATGCCACCGACCGGCACCAGCGGCACTTCGGCTGCAATCACCGCGCGCCACGCCTTGACGACCTGGCAGCCGAGTTGTTCGGCGGGGAACATCTTCAGCACGTCGGCGCCGTTCTTCAGCGCCAGAAACGCTTCGTTCGGCGTGGCCACGCCCGGTGCGCAGGCGAGTCCCTGGGCCTTCGCCATCGCCACCACTTCGGCGTCGCTATGCGGCATCACGATCAGTTCGCCGCCCGCCGACTTGACGTCGTGGACGAAGCTCGCGTGCAGCACCGTGCCCGCGCCGACGATCGCATCCGCCGGCAGCGCCTTGCGGATCGCCGCGATGCTATCGAACGGCTGCGGCGAATTCAGCGGCACTTCGACAATCCGGAAACCGGCTTCGTACAGCGCCTGCCCGTGGTCGGCGGCATCGGCGGGCGTGACGCCGCGCAGAATGGCGATCAACGGACACGCCTCGAAAGCCGCGATCAGACCCGCGTGCGGCAGATACGGGGCGGGCAGATTGATGTGAGGTTGCATGTCGGTTCCTTGTCTGTGTCGTGCGCGGCGGCGCCTTAGCTGGCACGCGCGGCGCCGGGCGCCGGCGTGGCTGCGAGTGTCGCCGCGGAGGTTGCCGCTTGCGCCGCTGCCGGCGCCACCAGGCCTGCCTGCGTCGCGATGCGCCACAGGCCGCGTTCGGTGGCTTGCTTGACCAGCGGCGCCTCGGTACAGCCGAACTGGCTCAGCGCGAGCTGGTAACGCTCGCACAACGCTTCATTGCCGATCAGGCGCAGCGCGTGCCCGGCGAGGCCGGTCTGCTGCTGCGCGAGGACGGCGTCGAGGCCGGCCAGTTCGTGGCCGATCAGCAGGCCCGACAGATAGTCGGGCTGCTGCTGGCCGCCAAGCTGTCCGGTGAGTCCAAGCGTGCGCGTGCTGAATACGGTGGCGAGCGGACCCGCCTCACCTTTTTGCCGCGCGATATTCACGCCGCGCAAAAATGCCTCGGTATCCAGACGATCCGGCGCGACCATCGTGCGGCCGAGAATCGTATGCTCGCGCAACGCCGCGAAAATCTCGCCGGTCATGAACGTATGAAAGCGCTCGATCCTGCCGCCGCGCACCACCACCCATTTCGCGTGCGTGCCGGGCAGGCCAATGAGCTCGTACTGCCCACCGTCCGTCGCTGCAGGGCCATCGCCGAGCGCGCCGAAAATCTGCGTTTCTTCGCCGCGCATCACGTTCGGCAATTCGCCGCGCTGCAGTACGCCTGGCACGATATGCAGCGCGACACCGCTAGCGGTCTGCACGCGCACGATGCCGGCGACCAGCGCGTCGGCACTCGCCGGCGCATCCACGTACGGCGCTTCGAGCCAACCCTGAGCACTACCGACCATCCCTGCTGCGATCACCGGCACGCCGGGTGCGCGCTCGAGCCAGGCGCCGCACGCGGCTTCGAAGGCCGCATCGAAGCCGCCCTCTTCGGCAGGGCGCGGCAGATTCATGATGCCGGCGGTCGATTCGCGCGTGTCCAGCACGTTGCCCGCTGCGTCGAACAGATAGGCACGCAAGGACGTCGTGCCCCAGTCGAGCGCAACCAGCGCGGCCTGATCGAGGCTGACGGCGCGCGTTTTCGATGTCGCGATGGCACTCGCGCCGTCTCCGACGTTCGGGACATGAGCCTGCATGGGAGAACCCGCTTGCGTCATCGTTTGATCCTGCGTGTCGCCGGCTGCGGCACACGCCAGCCGAGTTCCTCCGAGATGGCGCGCGCTTCGCGCTGCACGACGGGGATCAGTTCGTCCATCCGCTCGAGGGACATATACGGAATCGTGCTCGCCACCGACAGCGCCGCGACGATCGCGCCCGACGCGTCGCGCACGGGCGCCGCCACGCAGCGGATCGAGGCTTCGTTTTCTTCGAGGTCGAACGTGTAGCCGCCGGCCGAATAGGTCGTCATGCGCTGCATGAAGGTCGGCAGGTCGGGGCGGTTATCGGGCTTGAAGCTGACGCCGGCCAGCGCGCGACGCGATGCGTCGAACAGCGACTGCCAGGCATCGGGCGTGAGGTCGAGCATCATCGCCTTGCCGATGCCGGTGGACGCGAGCGGCATGCGGTGACCCACACGCGAACGCATTTCCAGGCCGCGCGTGCCGGGGATCTTGTCGATGTAGAGCACGTCGTCGCCGTCGCGCACGCCGAGGTGGATCGTATCGAGCGTCTGTTCGGCGAGCGACTCGAGATGCGGCCGCGCCACGGCGGTAAGCGGCATCTGTTCGAGCGCGATGGTGCCGAGTTCGATCAGCTTCGGACCGAGCAGATAGCCGCCCTGCACCTGACGCAGGTAGCGCGCCTGCACGAGACTGCTGACCAGCCGGTGAGTGGTGCTGCGGGTGGTGCCGAGCGCGGCGCCGAAGGTGCGCAGATCGCGCACGCCGGCGGCGGCCGCTTCGAGAATCGCGAGGCCGCGCAAGAGCGTCTGCGTGCCGGCTTGCTGCGGCGTGATGTCGAGCAGGGTACTCGGCAGCGCGATTTCGTCGACGGGCCTGGATGAGCCCGAAGCGCCGTTCAGCGTGCGGGCGCGCGGTTGGGGCGCGGCTTCGGAACCTGCATCGGACCCGGCGGCGTGAGAGGACATCGCTTTGTTCATGGCGATTGGGCGATTGGTTGGGGTATTACCGCGCGGGGCCGGACTGGCGGCCGGAGAAACGGGACGGAACACGGCAACTGCGTGGTTCCTGCCTGACGGTGATGGGCATGGCTGGTTGTCTCCGATCGTTTGGTCCGCGCCGGCCGCACGGTGTGTGCGGGGGGTGTGGCCTTTTTTTGCCTCGCTGGCGGCGGCTTGGCTCGCGGTTTTGCGGGCTTTGCTGCAGTGCCTTGCGGGCTTGGTGTTTCGGATTGTAGGGCGGTTTTTTTGAAATCTCCAATATGTGAGTGTTGGATTCATATATTGGGATGTGGCGCTTTGCGCGCGGTTTTTGGGGTTGCCTGCGGCGCCTTGGTTTTGTCGTTGTTCCTGCGGGGTTGGCTTTTCCTTGCTTTCCTGTCGGTCTGTTGGCGTTGCCTTTGGCTGTATTTCTGCGGGGTTGGCCTTTCCTTGATTTGTTAGTGGTCTATTAGCTTCGCCCCTGTGCGGGGCGGCACTTACTTTCTTTGCCGCCGCAAAGAAAGTAAGCAAAGAAAGCGGGCTCACACCGCTAGCTCTTAGGTGTCCACATCTTTTGCAAAACCGGAGTGGTCCGAAGACAAGACCCGCCCTCGCACCACCCACCTTCGTGACAAAGGACTCATCCACCCCACTCCGCACTACGTGCGTCGCGGATGGGTCTGCCAGGGAAAGCGGAGCCCGCCGGCGCAAGCAGCACAGGCAAATAACATTAGATATCCTACCGAAATCGCAGAAGGCGCCATACCCGACGGCGGGGCGCGCAGCGCAACGCTGGAACGGATGACAGCCTTGTCACTAATGTGGGCGGCGCGAGAGCGGCTCTCGTCTTGGGCCGTTCCCCGTCGAGTACAGAGATGTCTCACTACGGGCTAGCGGTTGCAGCCCGCTTTCTTTGCTTACTTTCTTTGCGGCGGCAAAGAAAGTAAGTGCCGCCCCGCACAGGGGCATCGCTAATAGACCGATAACAAAGCAAGGAAAGGCCAACACCGCAGGAATACAGCCAGAGGCAACGCCAATAGACCACTAACAAAGCAAGAAAAGGCCAACACCGCAGGAACAACGACAAAACCAAAGCGCCGCAGGCAAAAACCCCTCACTCCGGCAACTCAGCCGCCCCCATCCGATGAGCGATCACCCCCGCGCGTTGCGCGAGATACGGCGAACCCCGATGCTCATCAAAATACTTAGGCCTCGGCAACATCACCGCCAGCCGCGCCGACTGCCCCACGCTCAGCTTCGCAGCCGTCGTCTTGTAGTAATAGTTCGCCGCCGCCTGCGCGCCATAAACCCCATTACCCCACTCGACCGAGTTGAGATAAATCTCGTAGATCCGCTCCTTGTCCATCAAGGTATCAAGCATCCACGTGATGATGACCTCCTGCCCCTTGCGGATATAACTTTTATCCCGCGATAGAAACAGATTGCGCGCCAGTTGCTGGGTGATCGTCGAACCACCCCGAACGATCTTGCCGCGCGCCTTATTTTTCTCCCACGCCTGCAGGATGGCCTCAGTCTCGAATCCGTTGTTGTTAACGAAGTTCGCGTCCTCGGAGGCGATGATCGCGCGCTTCAGATTGCGCGAAATCTGCTCGTACGGCACCCATGTGTGCTGGATCGACAGATCAGGCCGGTCCTGCGAAAGCGTCCATGCGTCCGAGCGCATGAACGCCGTCGACTGCGGATTCACGTAGTTCCAGATGCCAATCTGCACGAAGTAGAACACCTGCGTCGCGAACCAGGCTATCGCAACCACCGCGCCAACGTAAAGAATCCAGCGGGTCGGTCCCGGCCGGCCTGCTCGCCTCGCTCGCGTCATCGTGGTCAGGCTCCTCGTTTCGATGGAATCGGCAACGCCAGGCGCGTCAGTCGGCCCGAGCGCATACGCGGACGTCCGCAAACTCAAGCGACGCAGCAGCTTTCACCCGCTCGTCGTCGAGTCTTCACTTTTCTGTCAGGTCACGCTCGGCGCGGCCAGCATCCGACGCAGTTCAGCCAGCACCGGTGCGCCTTCAGGACGCACGCCGCGCCAGAGGTAAAACGACTCGGCCGCCTGCTCGACCAGCATCCCCAAACCGTCCGCCGCCCGCGCGCCCAGCGCTTGCGCGTGCTGCATGAAAACGGTCGGCTGCGCGCCGTACATCATGTCGTAGGCGAGCGTGCCGCTGCCGAACGCGCCGTCGTCGCACTCAGGCAACGCGGCATCAAGACTGCCGGCAGTTGCATTGATGATGACGTCGTAAGCACCCGGCTCGATAGCCGCCGCGCTGCCGCCGCTCAGCCGGCAGCCGGCTGAGCGCGCCGCCTCGCCGAACTGGCTCACCAGCTCACTCGCTTTCGCTGCGGTCCGGTTGACGATCGTCAGCGTGTGCGGCGCGCGCTCCAGCATCGGCAGCACCACGCCGCGCGCGGCACCGCCCGCGCCCAGCAGCAGAATGCGAGCGCCCTCGAGCGGCGTGGCCAGATTCACTTCGATATCGCGCACGAGGCCAAAGCCGTCCGTATTGTCGCCGTAGATCTCACCAACCTCGAAGCGCAAGGTGTTCACCGCGCCCGCCGCCGCCGCACGCGGCGACAACTGCGTGGCCAGCGCATGCGCCTCCAGTTTGAACGGCACGGTGACGTTCAGTCCACGCCCACCGCCCTCGATAAACGCGCGAACCTGCGGCACGAAGGCGTCGACGGGCGCCAGCAGATGCGTATAGTCGATCGGCTCGCCGGTTTGCTCGGCAAAGCGCGCGTGAATGAACGGCGATTTGCTATGCCCGACCGGATTGCCGACCACCGCATAGCGGTCTCGCGAGCCGGCAACCGAAGTCGCCTCGCCCGTTGCCTGCGTGCCTGCCTGTACGGCGGACTGCGCTGCGGACTCTACGGTGGACCGGTTGGTCTGACTCATTGTCCCGGCTCCGCCACATGCTGACCAGCCGGCGCGTCTTCACCTTCCCGACCGTTGCCGTTTTCCTCCGCACCGGATTCACCAGACGCATTAGCCTCAGTGCCGGCCTCAGCCTCAGCTTCCGCTTCGCTCTGCGCAGAATCGTCCGCGGCGTCCAGCAGTTCTTCTTCGCCCTCGTCGGCTTCGTCAGCCTCTTCGGCTTCGGCGCCGCTCGTGACCGTCGGCGCGTCGAGTACATGCAGCTTCCGCACGGATGCTTCCACGGTCAGCTCATCAATCGACATCACTTCCATCAGCAAACGCGTGCCGCGCGCATGGACGCCCAGCGCCGGCACATGCAGCAGCAACGGAATCTCTTCCAGCCGAACGAGGTCATCCTTCACCACGCTCGCCACCACCTGCTTCCGGTTCTCCTGCTTCAACCAGCGCAGGCACCAGAAGTACTCCATGCGGCGCTGGTGGTCGGCGTAGGCCGAGTAGGTGTCGTCGAAGCCTTGCACGACGGCGAACAGATCGGCGTCCTTCGGCTTGAACGGCGCGGCCAGCTTGGCAGTCACGCCGTGTTGCACGCAAGCGAGCAGTTGCCATTGATTCACAAGGTCGACGTAGCGGCGCAGCGGCGAGGTGCTCCACGCGTACTGCGCCACACCCAGGCCTTCGTGCGGCGCGGCGTTGGTTTGCATGCGCGTGCGCTTCGGCCCGGTCGGCGCACCGAAGGCCCGCTGCGAACGGTAGATGCCCGGCACACCATGGTCATGCAGGAACGCGCCCCACGACGAGTTGGCGAGAATCGCCAGTTCGGCGACGATCGTGTCGAGCGGCGAACCGCGGCGGCGCGGCGTGATGGTGATGTGCTCGCCGTCGACGTAGAAATTGAAGTCCGTATTGCGCTGCACTTCGCGGCGCAGACCGTAGCCTGCCCGCGCCTGCTGGCGCTTCTCGAACAGCGCGAGGGCGAACGGCCACAACACCGCGATATCGTCCTTGTGTGGATATTCGCCGCTGCCGGCGGCGAGCGCCTCTTCAGTGACGAGTTCGTCCAGCGTGTTGTGCCGCAGGTTGTTCTTCACGAACACCCGCTCGGCGCGTGTTTCGCTGGCGACGATTTCCTGAGTCTCGCGATTGACGATCACGTACAGCGACAACGCCGGACGCATGCCGCCTTCAGCGAGCGTGAACGCTTCGACGACGCTGTCCGGCAGCATGGTGATCTTGTCGCCGGGCATGTAGACCGTCGACAGGCGCGTGCGGGCAATCGCGTCGATCGCGTCGCCAGGCGTAATCCCCAGCGCCGGCGCCGCGATATGCACGCCGATCCGCACGCGGCCGTCGGCGAGGTGCTCGACCGAAAACGCATCGTCGATTTCGGTGGTGGTCACGTCGTCGATCGAGAACGCTTCGACGTTAGCGTCCGGCAGATCCTCCGGCAACGCACCGACCGTCACGGCCGCAAAGCCGGTACCGTGCGGGAAGAATTCCGACAGAAAGCGCGCTTCATGCAGCGCGCGCGCCGACGGAATGCCGCCGCACTCGAGCATCAGACGCGCCTGCGAAATGCCGCGCGCGGCCGCTGCGGCTTCGAGCGCCTTGTATTCGATGGTGTTCTTGTCCGGTTTGGTCAACAGACCCAGCGCCTTACCGGCCAACGCCTCCGGCAGCCGGCCCGCTTTCAGCTCTTCCTCGTACTCCGCCTGCACCAAACCTTGCTGGCGTTTGCGTTCGAGGCCGGCGAGCGCCATCTTCAGTTGCTCTTGCGGCGCGCGCTGATACTGGCCGCGCCCTTTGCGGCGGAAGTAGACCGGCGCGCTGTGCATGCGCAGCACCAACGCGGCGCGTTCCACCGGACCGAACGACGCACCGAAATAGTCCGCGCCCAGCGTGGCAAACGGGAATTCATCGTCAGGGGCGCATTCCCACAGGAAATCCAGATCGATTTCCTGCGCGGCGGCGTCCGCCTGCTGGATCAGATCGCCGGCGCTCGGCTTCTCGAATTCGATCAGCACGTCTTTGGCGCGCACCTTCGCGCGCCGGCCGCCCGGCAGCTCGACCTGAAACGCGTCGCCCTGGCGCGACAGCACGCTGCCCGCCTTGAAACTGCCCGATTCCTCAAAGAAAACGTTCACTCAATACTCTCGTTCTGACTTGCATCTGCCGCGGCGCCTGGCGGTGGAATCCGGCCCGCGCGTCGGCAACGTGTTCGTGGTGGTAGGCCCGCCGCGCTCTTGCTGGGCGCCGGCGGCATGAATCAATGAATCAGGCTGCCGCGCGTGGCGCCGGCGGTTCCAGATCCTCTGCGTCGCAAAAGGCCAGCACGTCGTCGACGTACTGCTCGAACTCGCTGATTGCGTGGTCGCTGCCTTCAATCAGCGTGGTGCGGGCGCCCGGATAGTGGGCGAGCATTTCGCGGTAATCGAGCACTTCGTCGCCGGTGGCCGCCATCAAATAATAGCGTTCGGGCCGCGTGATCGATGCGACCCCAAGTGCCCGCAATTCGTCCAGATGATGCGGCTCGACGACGATGCTGCCGCCGCCGTGCCAAAGCGGCTGCTCGCCGAGGTACTGACTGAGATCGCGTTGCGGCACGACCGCCGGATTCAGCAGCACCGCCGACCAGCCGTGCTTTTCAGCCAGATGGGTGGCGAAATAGCCGCCGAGCGAACTGCCCACCACGGTCACCCGCTGCGGCGCTGCCGCCGCGACCAGCGATTCGGCCAGCGCGACGGTCTCGAGCGGCGACACCGGCAGCATCGGGCAGCACCATTCGGCACCGCGGCCCAGCGCGGCCAGGCGCGCCGCCATCACGCGCGCCTTGAACGAATTCGGCGAGGAGCGGAAGCCGTGCAGATAGAGGATCACGCCTCGCCCCGTGCGGATGAATGCGGATGCGGATGCGCCTCAACCGCCGGCCGCGCCGAGAGCGCATCGAGCAGCTTCTGATGGACCCCGCCAAAGCCGCCGTTGCTCATCACCAGCACCTGGTCGCCCGGCTGCGCCGCCGCCACGACCGCTTTGACGAGCGCGTCGAGATTGTCGAAGGCGTGGGCCTTGTCGCCGAGCGGCGCCAGCGCTTCGCCGAGATCCCAGCCCAGCGCGTCGCGTCCGGTGGGCGCGCCATAGCCGAACACGAGGTCCGCGTCCGCGAGGCTGGCCGGCAATTGCGCCTTCATCACGCCCAGCTTCATGGTGTTCGAGCGCGGCTCCAGCACGGCGAGAATCCGCGTACGTTCGCGACCGACCCGCGTGCGCAGACCGGCAACCGTCGTTTCGATGGCGGTGGGATGGTGCGCGAAGTCGTCGTAGACCGTCACGCCGTCGACGCTGCCGCGCACTTCCATGCGGCGCTTCACATTGCGAAAGCTCGTGAGCGACTGCGCGGCCTGCGCGGGCGGCACGCCGACACTGCGCGCCGCGGCGATCGCCGCGATCGCGTTCATGCGGTTGTGCTCGCCCTGCACCTGCCAGTCGACGACACCCACGCGCGCCCCGTTGTGATACACCGCAAAGCGCTCGTCGACCGGCACGCCGTCTTCCGCCGGCAGCGCCTGCCAGCCGCCCTGCACGCCGAAGCGCTCCACCTCGCTCCAGCAGCCGCGCGACAGCACCCGCTCGAGCGCATCCTCGCGCCCGTTCGTGACGATCCGCCCAATGCCCGGCACGGTGCGGACCAGATGGTGGAACTGCGTCTCGATAGCGGCGAGATCGGGGAAAATGTCGGCGTGATCGAACTCGAGGTTGTTCAGAAGCGCCGTGCGCGGGCGGTAGTGGACGAACTTCGAGCGCTTGTCGAAGAAGGCCGTGTCGTACTCGTCCGCTTCGATCACAAAGAAGCTCGAATCGGTCAGCCGCGCCGAAACACCAAAGTTCAGCGGCACGCCGCCGATCAGAAAGCCCGGATTCAGCCCCGCGTCTTCGAGCAGCCAGGTGAGCATCGAACTGGTGGTGGTCTTGCCGTGCGTGCCGGCCACCGCCAGCACCCACTTGCCGTTCAGCACATGCTCGCCGAGCCATTGCGGACCGGACACATACGGCAGTCCGCGGTCCAGGATCGCTTCCATCAGAGGATTGCCGCGCGACACCACATTGCCGATCACAAACAGATCGGGGTTCAGATCGAGCTGCTCCGCGCCGTAACCCTCTATAAGACGAATGCCTTGTGCCTCGAGCTGCGTGCTCATGGGCGGATAGACGCCGGCGTCGCAGCCGGTGACCGTGTGCCCGGCCCCGCGCGCGAGGACCGCGAGACCGCCCATGAACGTGCCGCAGATGCCGAGGATGTGAATATGCATAAGCCTGTGGTGCCGCGCGGGCGTACTTTTTGCGTAGGAGGAAGTGCGCGGGAGGGGCCGAAAAGGTCCGTCCGCAAAGGACGCTATTGTAACCGACGCCCCTTCGATCGCCCTACGCCGAGGCCCTGTGCCGCAGCCCGCCGGGACCCTGGGAGGCCTCAAAAGGCCCGCCTTCATTCTCTAGTATGATTGTGAGATGGTTCGCAAATCACATTTCGATCCGCAGCGGGTGCGCGAGGAAATCGCCATCGCCGCTGCGCGGATGATCGCCGAGGACGGTCTGGACTACTCGACGGCCAAGCGCAAAGCTGCGCGGCAAGTCGTCGGGGAAACCCGCGTGGCCGGCGAATGGCTGCCGGATAACGACCAGATCGAGGAAGAAATCCGCGAGTACCAGTCGCTCTTCCAGGGCGACAGCCAGCCGGTCGTCCTGCGCCGCCTGCGCGGCGTCGCGCTCGACTGGATGCAGCGGCTCGCCCCGTTCAACCCGTATCTGACCGGCGCAGTACTGAACGGCACGGCGGGCGATCATTCGGACGTGTATCTGCAGGCTTTCTGCGACAACCCGAAAGACGTCGCCATCTACTTCCTCAATGCCAACGTGCAATACGACGTGTCGGAGACCCGTCACTTTGCAGGCCGCGGCTATGTGGAGACGCTGAGTTTCCTGTGGCGCCCGGAGCGCGAGGCGCAAGGCGCCGATCCGGTCGGCATCCACGTCGCGCTGTACGGCACCGACGACTTGCGTGGCGCCGTGCGCGCCGACGCCCGCGGCCGCCATGCGCGGGCAAGCGCGCAAGCTGTGCAGGCGTTGCTCGACGAGAGCCGCGTGCCCACTCCCAACAATTGATCGGACAACAATGAAGAGCAAGCGGATTCTGGCCAGTGGGTTCGTCGCGATTCTGGCAGCCGGCGTCGGCATCTTCGCCGGACGCGGCCTGCTGAACGCAAGCGGCGTCGATGTCGCGCAAGCCGCGCAACCGCAGCCGCAAGGCGCCGTCGCGCAGTTGTGGGCCGCCCCCGTCACCAATGCCGACGGCAAGCCGCAGTCGCTCGCGCTGCTTAAAGGGCACCCGGTGGTGATCAATTTCTGGGCGTCCTGGTGCGGACCGTGCGTCGAGGAAATGCCGTCGCTCGCGCAGCTGCATCGCGAATACGCGAAGAAAGGCATCGAGTTCGTCGGACTTGGCGTCGATTCGGACAAGAACGTGAAGGCCTTCCTGCAAAAAGTGCCGGTCGACTACCCGGTCTACGTGATCGGTTTTGGCGGCGCGGACCTCGCCCGCGCGTTCGGCAATAATGCGGGCGGCCTGCCGTTTACCGTCGTCATCGACGCAAAAGGCAACGTTCGGTCGACAAAATTAGGGCAAATCCAGCCGAAAGAGCTGAAACAGACGCTCGACGCCCTGTAAACTTAACATTCGCCTAAGCTTTAATTGTGGTCGGAACGGGCCGGATTGCGCGCAAATTGCCTAAAATTGCGAGAAGATGCGCATCCGGCAAGTTCGCCGAAAGCCGCCGGAATCAATCCTGCTGCGCGGGAAACTAGACAAGTTTCTCTAATCAGCGCTAAAGTGCGCCCAATTCCACGGAAATAGAAGCGACCATGACGCGACTGCTGGTACTGCACGGCCCCAACCTCAATCTTCTCGGCACCCGGGAACCTGAGGTCTACGGTCGCGTGACGCTGCCGCAGATCGATCAGGCGCTGGCCGACCGCGCAGCGGACGCCGGCGTCGAGCTCGCGTCGTTCCAGAGCAACCACGAGGGGGCGCTGGTCGATCGCATCCAGTCCGCACGGCTAGAGAAAACCGATTTCATTCTGATCAATCCCGCGGCGTACACGCACACCAGCGTGGCGGTCCGGGACGCACTGGCGGGGGTCGGCATCCCGTTCGTCGAGATTCATCTGTCGAACGTGCATCGTCGCGAACCGTTCCGGCATCACTCGTATTTCTCCGACCAGGCAGAGGGCGTCATTTGCGGCCTCGGCTGGAAGGGATATCTTTACGCACTCGAATTCGCGCTCGACCGGCTCGCCGCCGGCTCGCAACGCGGCTGATTCCAACACACCTATTCTGGGCCGGCAGGCAGCGCCGCCGGCACTTCACGCATTGAAAGGGGATGCCCAATGGATCTACGTAAACTGAAGACTCTGATCGACCTCGTCTCCGAGTCCGGTATTTCGGAACTGGAAGTCACCGAAGGCGAAGGCAAGGTCCGCATCGTCAAGAATGCGCCGCCGGTTTACGTCCAGCCGTCCGCGTCCTACGCTCCGCAGTACGCCGCACCGGCGCCGGTTGCGGGTGCGCCCGCAGAAGCCCCGGCCGCCGCGCCGGCAACGCCTGCCGCGGTGGCGCCGCAAGGTCACGTGGTGACCTCGCCGATGGTCGGCACGTTCTATCGTGCGCCGTCGCCGGGCGCCGAGCCGTTCGTCCAGGTGGGCGACACGGTCAAGGAAGGCCAGACGATCTGCATCATCGAAGCGATGAAGCTGCTCAACGAAATCGAGTCGGACAAGTCCGGCGTGGTCAAGGAAATCCTCGTCGACAACGGGCAGGCCGTCGAATACGGCCAGCCGCTGTTCGTGGTCGGCTAACGCGGCACGCTTTGCGTTTGCCGTCCGCGCACCTGTTGGATTGGGGTGCGCGACCGATCCTCTGAGGCGGCCGTCCGCGGCGCCCATTGATGAGTCGAAAATCCGCTATGTTTGAAAAAATTCTTATTGCCAATCGCGGCGAGATCGCGCTCCGTATCCAGCGCGCGTGCCGTGAGCTCGGCGTCAAGACGGTCGTCGTCTATTCCGAAGCCGACAAGGAAGCCAAGTATGTGAAGCTCGCCGACGAGGCCGTCTGTATCGGCCCGGCGCCTTCCAACCTGAGCTACCTGAACATGCCCGCGCTGATCAGCGCGGCGGAAGTCACCGACGCCGAAGCGATTCACCCCGGCTACGGTTTCCTCTCCGAGAACGCGGACTTCGCCGAACGCGTCGAGCAGTCCGGCTTCACCTTCATCGGCCCGCGCCCGGAAACGATCCGGATGATGGGCGATAAGGTGACCGCCAAGCAGACCATGATCAAGACCGGCGTGCCGTGCGTGCCGGGTTCTGAAGGCGCGTTGCCCGACGATCCGAAAGAGATCGTGAAAATTGCCCGCCAGGTCGGCTATCCGGTCATCATCAAGGCCGCCGGCGGCGGCGGTGGCCGCGGCATGCGCGTGGTCCACACGGAAGCGGCGCTCGTCAACGCGGTCAACATGACGCGCGAAGAAGCCGGCCGTGCCTTCGGCAACCCGCAGGTCTACATGGAGAAATTCCTGGAGAACCCGCGGCACATCGAAATCCAGATTCTGGCCGACTCGTTCCGCAACGCAATCTGGCTGGGCGAGCGCGACTGCTCGATGCAGCGCCGTCACCAGAAGGTGATCGAAGAGGCGCCGGCGCCGGGTATTGCACGCCGCCTGATCGACCGCATCGGCGACCGTTGCGCGGACGCCTGCAAGAAGATGGGCTATCTTGGCGCGGGTACGTTCGAGTTCCTGTACGAAAACGGCGAGTTCTACTTCATCGAAATGAACACGCGCGTGCAGGTCGAACATCCGGTGACCGAACTGATTACCGGCGTCGACATCGTGCAGGAACAGATCCGCATCGCGGCCGGCGAAAAGCTCGCCTTCCGCCAGCGCGACATCGTGTTCAAGGGTCACGCCATCGAATGCCGGATCAACGCTGAAGATCCGTTCAAGTTCACTCCGTCGCCGGGACGCCTGACGTCGTGGCATATGCCGGGCGGCCCTGGCATCCGCGTCGATTCGCATGCGTACAACGGCTATTTCGTCCCGCCGAACTACGATTCGATGATCGGCAAGCTGATCGCTTACGGCGCAACCCGCGAGCAGGCCATCAAGCGGATGCGCATCGCGCTGTCGGAAATGGTGGTGGAAGGCATTCAGACCAACATCCCGCTGCACCGCGAGCTGATGCTCGACGCGAAGTTCGTCGAGGGCGGCACCAGCATTCACTACCTCGAAAACCGGCTGGCCGCGAAGCAGCAGGCCGCACCGGAAGAAGCGTAAGCCATGAGTTACCGGGAACTGATCGTCGAGCTGGCTCGCGAGCACGCGGAGGAGTTGTCCGACGCGCTGCTCGAGCTGGGCGCCTTGTCCGTGTCGGTGGAGGATGCTGACGCCGATACGCCCGACGAGCAGCCGCTCTTCGGCGAACCCGGTCTCACGCCCGATCGCACGGCCTGGCAACGCTCGCGCGTGATCGCGCTGCTGGCGCCGGAGCACGACCCTGCTGTCCTGCTGACGGCGGCCGCGAACGAACTGGGCTTGAATCCTGCGCCCACGTTCAGCACGCGCGTCGTCGAAGAACAGGACTGGGTGCGGCTCACGCAATCGCAGTTCGATCCGATTCCGATCGGCGAGCGCATCTGGGTCGTGCCGTCCTGGCACGATGCGCCGGACCCTGACGCCCTGGTGCTGGAGCTGGACCCGGGGCTCGCCTTCGGCACCGGCAGCCATCCCACCACGCGCCTGTGCATGGAGTGGCTGGAACAGTCGGTTGCGGCGAACCAGTCGGTGCTCGACTACGGTTGCGGCTCCGGCATCCTCGCGATCCTCGCGAAGAAGTGCGGCGCGAACCCCGTCTACGGGATCGACATCGATCCGCAAGCGGTCGAATCGGCTCGCCATAACAGCGAGCGCAACCGGGCCGAGGTCACCTATGGCCTGCCCGAAGACTGCCCGGCCGGCGAGTTCGATATCGTCGTCGCCAACATTCTGTCCAATCCGCTCAAGCTGATGGCGTCGATGCTGTCGTCCAAGGTCAAGCCGGGCGGACGGCTTGCGCTGTCGGGCATCCTCGCCCGCCAGGCCGACGAAGTGGCGCGGGTTTATCAACAGTGGATCGACATCGCCGTATGGCGTGAACACGAAGGTTGGGTATGCCTGACGGGAACGCGTCGGGAAAGCCATTAGAATAAGACGTATTGTCCAACTAACGGCCCTGCGGCCAATCGGCTCAATATGCTCCTGGCGACGCGCTGTCCTTTCTGCGAAACGGTCTTCCGGCTCGATCCGGCGCAGCTCGCGCTGCGCCGTGGCCTGGTGCGCTGCGGGCATTGCCAGGAAGTCTTCGACGCCTCGAGCAGTCTGTACGAAACCGCCGAGGGCGCCGACTTCGCCACAGCCTCCCCCGTTTCCCCCGCAGCCGTCGCCGCGCTGATCGCGGGCACGCATGCCACGCCGAAGATGCCGGATTTCAGCGCCGAGGCGTGGAATCCGTGGGCGCCGGCGCCCGACGCCGCCATCGACAACCGGCTGCTGCACAACGCCACCAATCTGCCGCTCGCGCCGGTTGCCGCGAGCGTCGCGGTCACGCCGCGGCACGCCGACGAACCCGAATTGCCGACGGCCAGCATCGAAGACCACGCCGCGCATCGCGAACCGGTTTTTGCGGCAGAGCCGGAGCCGGAACCAGAACCGGAGCCGCTCGAAGACGAACCGGCGCTGCAAGACGCACACGCCGCAGCGGCGACGTTGCGCAGTGCCCCGGACCACGAACCGCATTTCGGCACGGCAGCCGCAGCGACACCCTTCGCCGTCAATCCGCCCGAAGACGAAGCCGATCCGTTCCCGGTGGTCCGCGAAACCCGCGCGGCCCCGCCGCGCCGCCTCGGCTGGCGCATCGTCGGCGTGCTGGTCGCGCTCATTCTGCTGGTCGGCCTGCTCGCCCAGCTCGCCTGGTGGCAGCGCGAGACCATCATGGTGGACTGGCCGCAGTCGCAAACGCTCTATGCGCAGGCCTGTGCGCAGATCGGCTGCAGCGTCATGCCGCCGCACGACATCGACGGTCTGCAGGTCGAACCGTCCGACCTGCGGCAGATCGACGGCCCGCACAAACTCGAACTGAAGATGCCGCTGCGCAACCGCTATAACGTCGCGCTAGCGTATCCGGCCATCGAACTCACGCTGCTCGACGACCAGAACAATGTCGCCGTACGCCGCGTGCTATGGCCGCAGGACTACGTCAAACCCGGCACGCCGATCGCAGCGGGTCTCGCGGCGCGCACGACGGAGACCATGATCGTGCATCTCGACACCGGCAACGCAGTCGCCTCGAATTTCCGCGTACAGATTTTTTATCCCTGAACACAAGCTGCAGCTTTTTGCGCGCCCATGGCACCTCGGGCGCGTTCACCGTCAATCCCTGACACATTTTCGGAGCACAACATGAGTCAAGTCACGCTGGGTGGCAACCCGATCGAAGTAGCCGGCACGTTCCCGACCGTGGGCCAGAAGGCAGCCGCGTTTTCGCTGGTCGGCAAGGATCTCAAGCCGGTCACGCTCGCCGACTTCGCCGGCAAGCGCAAAGTGCTGAACATCGTGCCGAGCCTCGACACCCCGACCTGCGCCACCTCGACCCGCAAGTTCAACGAAGCGGCCGGCAAGCTGTCGAACACCGCGGTGATCGTAGTCTCGGGCGACCTGCCGTTCGCGGCCTCGCGCTTCTGCACCACCGAAGGCATTGAAAACGTCCTGACCGCTTCGACCTTCCGCGGCCATGAGTTCGCCCAGGCCTACGGCGTGGACGTCACGAGCGGCCCGCTGACGGGCCTGACGGCACGTGCCGTGGTCGTTATCGACGAAAACGACAAGGTGGTTCACGCCGAACTCGTCGGCGAAATCAAGAACGAGCCGAACTACGACGCAGCGCTTGCCGCGCTGAAGTAAGCAACCCTCGGCCGTCACTGCGCCGCGCCGTGTGCGCGGCGCTTTTACGTCGTCCGGTGCTTTACCTTTGTTAAGTTCTTATCCACTCGGATTTCTACAGGACCACTCATCTTGGCTACGCTGATTTGCGGCTCGCTCGCCTACGACAACATCATGACCTTTGAGGGCCGCTTTCGGGAGCACATCCTGCCCGAGCAGGTCCATATCCTCAACGTGAGCTTTCTTGTGCCGACGATGCGCCGCGAGTTCGGCGGCTGCGCGGGCAACATGGGCTACTCGCTGCACCTGCTCGGCGGCGACGCGCGCATCATGGGCGCGCTCGGCGCAGTCGACGCGCAGCTCTATCTGGACCGCTTCGACCAGCTCGGCATCTCGCGCGAGCACGTCCTCGTGCTGGCGGACACCTACTCCGCGCAGGCGATGATCACCACGGATCTGGAAAACAACCAGATCACCGCCTTCCACCCCGGCGCGATGATGCAGGCACACCTGAACCACGCAGACGAGGCGAAAGACATCACGCTCGCCATCGTGGGACCGGACGGCTACGACGCCATGACGCAGCACTCCGAACGACTTGCCGCCGCCGGCGTGCCGTTCGTCTTCGATCCGGGCCAGGGTCTGCCGCTGTTCGACGGCGCGACGCTGCGCCGCATGATTGAACTTGCCACTTACGTAGCTGTCAACGATTACGAAGCCAAACTGGTGAGCGACAAGACCGGCTGGTCCATCGAAGAAATCGCGAGCCGCGTCGATGCACTGATCATTACGCTCGGCGAGCATGGGGCGCAAATCCACCATGCAGGCGGCATGGAAACCATCCCCGCCGTCACCGCCAGGCAGGTGCTCGACCCCACCGGTTGCGGCGACGCCTTCCGCGGCGGCCTGCTCTACGGCATCGAGAAGCAGCTTGGCTGGGCTACCACCGGCCGCCTCGCGAGCCTGATGGGCGCGCTC
The DNA here is from genome assembly GCF_050434965.1 of Paraburkholderia sp. GAS38. Lineage (NCBI taxonomy): Bacteria > Pseudomonadati > Pseudomonadota > Betaproteobacteria > Burkholderiales > Burkholderiaceae > Paraburkholderia > Paraburkholderia sp. GAS38. The sequence continues at coordinate 484,632 of NZ_JBNDJO010000005.1, forward strand.
AAGATCGAACATCAGGGGCCGCAAAACTACGCGCCCACCCGGGCGGAGATCAACGAACGGTTCAAGCAGGCGTTTGGATACGACCTGTCGTAATGCCGTAGCGCTAATTTGGAGTGAGGGAATGAAAACAACAAGTCGCCTGGTAGTAGCTGCTGTGCTGGTCGGTTCGCTGGCTATGTCGGGATGTGCGTATAACAGCAGCTCGGCGGACGTCTATACGGCGTCGCAAGCGCAGCGCGAAGAAACGGTCCGCATGGGCACCGTCGACAGCGTGCGGGCCGTGAAGATCAGTTCGAACAACGGCCAGCCGAGCGGCCTCGGTGCGATCGGCGGCGGCGCCCTGGGCGCAGTGGCCGGCAGCGCAATCGGCGGCGGGCGTGGCTCGATCGTCACAGGCATCATCGGCGGTATCGCCGGTGCAGTGGCCGGCAATGCGGTCGAAAACGGCGTCGCGATGCGCGACGGTATCGAGATCACGGTGCGCCTCGACAACGGCGACATCCGCGCCATCACTCAAAGCGCAACCGGCGAGATCTTCCAGGCCGGCGACCGCGTGCGGCTGCTGTCGAGCGGCGGCGTGACCCGCGTTACGCACTAGCTGTTCCCCTGAGCCGCTTTGCGCCGCAGGTCGGCGCAGCGGCAGTCTCACACGCATGCCCTTCACTGCGCATGCGTTTTTTTCGTCCTGAGCAAACGCTGCAGGCAAAAAAAATCCCGCCGCCGGAAACCCAGCGACGGGACGGTGATTGAGCAGCGAGACTGACGGGCTACTCAATCATCGGACACATCGAGATGTGCCTAACGACTCGTCAGCGAATTACGGACGGCTGCCGGTCGGGAACGGCCATGCTGCAGCCGGGTTCAACGCGGTCTTCACCGTAGCTGCCGGTGCTGCGCTCGTTGCAGCGGGAGCGGCAGGTGCCGGAGCAGCCTTCTTCGCAACAGCCTTCTTCGGAGCAGCGGCCTTCTTGGCAGGCGCAGCGGGGACCTTGGCAGCCTTCTTCGCAGGGGCCTTGGCGGCCTTCTTCGCAGCAGGAGCCTTGGCAGCCTTCTTCGCAGGCGCCTTCTTGGCAGCGGCCTTCTTCGCCGGTGCTGCCTTCTTGGCAACCTTCTTCGCTGCAACCTTCTTCACTGCAACTTTCTTCGCAGCTGCCTTCTTGGCCGGTGCAGCCTTCTTCGCTGCAACCTTCTTCACTGCGACTTTCTTGGCTGCAACCTTCTTCGCTGCGACCTTCTTAGCCGGCGCAGCCTTCTTCGCTGCAACCTTCTTCACAGCGACTTTCTTTGCTGCGACCTTCTTCACTGCCACTTTCTTCGCAGCGACTTTCTTTGCCGGTGCTGCCTTCTTCGCTGCAACCTTCTTCACAGCGACTTTCTTAGCGGCGGCTTTTTTTGCAGTTGCCATCATTTTCTCCTTCAGGTTTTCAGATGAGAGTCAGTTCAAACTACACCCTTCGTCAAAACCCGCTTCCCGCGGACGCTTCTCAAGGCGGGCGCTACGAAGCGGGCTATTCATCGGCGTACGCAGGTGCTGCGCGCTTACGCTAATGAATACGGTAAGGCGCGCCGTGCCATCGGGCACCGCGCGCCAAGTCCAGTCAGCGTCGGATCTCGACGCCGGCAATCGTTTGATCGAACCGCCGGCCATCGGGCCAGCGGCTTTTTCCGGGGGGAAGTTTGCCCATCCCACTGAAGGGTTCGCAAAGTGCCTGTCATGTTTGTGGGCCGCTAAGGCACCGGGCACGCTTTGCATCAGGCGGTTCTGCTCCTAACCATAACTGCCGCGGCCCTTGCCGGCGGCATCCCCATCGATGAGTCGTCTGCGACGCGCCCGGTCATTCCCAGGACAGTGCGCCGCCAGTCTGATATTCGATTACGCGCGTCTCGAAGAAGTTGCGTTCCTTCTTCAGGTCGATCATCTCGCTCATCCACGGGAACGGGTTTTCCTCGTTCGGGTACAGCGGATCGAGACCGATCTGCTGGCAACGGCGGTTGCAGATGAAGCGCAGATAGCTCTTGAACATCGACGCATTGAGGCCGAGCACCCCGCGCGGCATCGTGTCTTCTGCGTAACGATATTCGAGGTCGACCGCTTGCTTGAAGATTTCGCGGATTTCCGCGCGGAACTCAGCCGTCCACAAGTGCGGGTTTTCGAGTTTGATCTGGTTGATCAGGTCGATGCCGAAATTGCAGTGCATCGACTCGTCGCGCAGGATGTATTGGTACTGTTCCGCGGCGCCCGTCATCTTGTTCTGGCGGCCAAGCGCCAGAATCTGGGTGAAGCCGACGTAGAAGAACAGCCCTTCCATCACACAGGCGAACACGATCAGCGAGCGCAGCAGCGTCTGGTCTGTCTCGAGCGTGCCGGTCTTGAAGGCCGGGTCGGTCAGCGGGTGGATGAACGGAATCAGGAATTCGTCTTTCGCGCGGATCGAGGAAACCTCGTGGTACGCGTTGAAGATTTCGCCTTCGTCGAGGCCCAGCGATTCGACGATGTACTGGTAAGCGTGCGTGTGGATCGCCTCTTCGAACGCCTGGCGCAGCAGATACTGGCGGCATTCGGGCGCCGTGATATGGCGGTAGGTGCCCAGCACGATGTTGTTGGCGGCGAGCGAGTCTGCCGTGACGAAGAAGCCGAGGTTGCGCTTGACGATGCGGCGCTCGTCTTCGGTCAGCCCGTTCGGGTCTTTCCACAGGGCGATGTCGCGGGACATGTTGATTTCCTGCGGCATCCAGTGGTTCGCGCAACCGGACAGATACTTCTCCCACGCCCACTTGTACTTGAACGGCACCAGCTGATTGACGTCAGTCTGGCCGTTGATGATGCGCTTGTCGGCGACATTCACGCGCGCTTCGGAGACGGCGGCCGGTGCGGCAGCGGTTCCTTGAGCGGCAGATTGGGTAGCGGCACGGGCGGCGACGGGAGCGACAGCGATGTCGTTCACGAAGATTTCCTGAGCCGAGGGAGCGTGAAGAGCGGGACGCGTTCCGACTTGCGTACCGACAGCCGTTCCCGAAGCGTTGCGCAACTCGTTCAGTTGCGTAGCGCTCGAGGGAGTTACGGCAGTGATCTCGTCATCCCAGTTGAGCATAAATGTCACCATCAATTTAGAACGGTTTGTACCATCTTTTCACGAGCGTTAAAAGAGTTCGCTGATGAAAAATCCTGTTTTCGATTCGCGTTGCGACCTTCATACAACACTTTGGTCAACAGACTGTCTCTGACGCCTCGTGCGAAGCGATCAAAACATGTGTCGTCGAAGTGCTTCGCTCTCTCGAGAGTGCATCGAGTCGAAGTGATTTCGATGCACTGCAAACGGTGTTGCCTGGCCTCTGTGTGTTGCCCTGGCTGTTGCTGTTTCGTCCGCACGAGCAAGGCAAAGTTCAACGAGCCGTGAGATCGGACGAGCGTGGGTGGTTCGCTTGCTTGCTCGCTTGCTGAGCGCTTCATGTCGAGCGCTTCGTGTTGCCTGGTAATCTGTGTTGCCGCGGGTTACTGCTGCTTGCCGGGCACAAGACAAGTGCCCGGTCGATGCCCGACGAACGCCAGGCATCGACACCCGACTTTTACTGGCAAGCCTCGCACTCGTCGAAGCCAGGATCGCCCGGACGCATCATGCACACCGGACCGTCGGCTTCGGGAGCCGCTTCGACGACGATCGCCGGCGCCGCTGCTGCCGCTTGCAGACCGCCGGACGACGCGCCGCCGGCGATGCTGAAGCCACCCGCCGCGCCGCCCCCAACACCACCCGCACCGCCCGAGCCTTCGCTGCCGCCCGAGCTCACCGCGTTCAGCGCGCCGTGCGCCACCGTCGACTTCTCGACGTGGGTCGCCGCCATCGTGCGGAGGTAGTACGTGGTCTTCAGACCACGCAGCCAGGCGAGCTTGTAGACCTCGTCGAGCTTCTTGCCCGACGCGCCGCCCATGTAGATGTTCAGCGACTGCGCCTGGTCGATCCACTTCTGGCGACGCGAGGCCGCTTCGACCAGCCACGTTGCGTCGACTTCGAACGCGGTGGCGTAGATGGCGCGCAGGTCGGCCGGGATACGGTCGATGCGCGAGAGCGTGCCGTCGAAGTACTTCAGGTCGGCGACCATCACTTCGTCCCACAGGCCGCGCGCCTTCAGGTCGCGCACCAGGTAGTCGTTGACCACCGTGAACTCGCCCGACAGGTTCGACTTCACATACAGGTTCTGGAAGGTCGGTTCGATGCAAGCCGACACGCCGATGATGTTGGAGATCGTCGCCGTCGGCGCGATCGCCACGCAGTTCGAGTTGCGCATGCCGTGGGTGGCGATGCGCGCACGCAGCTCCGTCCAGTCCATCGACTCGCTCGAATCCACTTCCACGTAGCCGCCGCGCGCGTCGGCCAGCAGCTTCAGCGTGTCTTGCGGGAGGATGCCGCGATCCCACAGCGAGCCGCGGTAGCTCGAGTAGCGGCCGCGCTCTTCGGCCAGCTCGGTCGACGCGTAGTAGGCGTAATAGCAGACCGCTTCCATCGACGTATCAGCAAACTTGACCGCTTCTTCCGACGCGTACGGCGTGCGCAGCAGGTGCAGGCAGTCCTGGAAGCCCATGATGCCCATGCCCACCGGACGGTGCTTCAGGTTCGAGTTACGCGCCTTGGCGACCGCGTAGTAGTTGATGTCGATCACGTTGTCGAGCATGCGCATCGCCACGCTGACGGTGCGCTTCAGCTTGTCGTGGTCGAGCACCAGCGTGCCGTCGGCCTGTTCCTTCAGGTGGGCGACCAGATTCACCGAGCCCAGATTGCAGACGGCGATTTCGGCGTCGCTGGTGTTCAGCGTGATTTCCGTGCAAAGGTTCGACGAATGGACGACACCCACGTGCTGCTGCGGCGAACGGATGTTGCACGGATCCTTGAACGTGATCCACGGGTGGCCGGTTTCGAACAGCATGCCGAGCATCTTGCGCCACAGTTGCGCCGCCGGGATCTTCTTGAACAGCTTGATCTCGCCGCGGGCGACCTTGTCTTCGTAAGCCGTGTAAGCCGCTTCGAACTCGGCGCCGAACTTGTCGTGCAGATCCGGGCAGGTGGACGGCGAGAACAGCGTCCAGTCCGCGCCTTCGTGCACGCGCTTCATGAACAGGTCGGGAATCCAGTTCGCCGTGTTCATGTCGTGGGTACGGCGACGGTCGTCACCGGTGTTCTTGCGCAGCTCGAGGAATTCTTCGATGTCCAGGTGCCACGATTCCAGGTACGCGCACACCGCGCCCTTGCGCTTGCCGCCCTGGTTCACGGCCACGGCCGTGTCGTTGACCACCTTCAGGAACGGCACGACGCCTTGCGACTTGCCGTTGGTGCCCTTGATGTGCGAGCCGAGGGCACGCACGCGCGTCCAGTCGTTGCCGAGGCCGCCGGCGAACTTCGACAGCAGCGCGTTTTCCTTCAGCGCTTCGTAGATGCCGTCGAGGTCGTCGTCCACCGTCGTCAGATAGCACGACGACAGTTGCGAGCGGCGCGTGCCCGAGTTGAACAAAGTAGGCGTGGACGACATGAAGTCGAAGCTCGACAGCACGTTGTAGAACTCGATGGCGCGCGCTTCGCGGTCGATCTCGTTCAGCGCCAGGCCCATCGCCACACGCATAAAGAATGCCTGGGGCATTTCGATGCGCACGCCGTCGCTATGCAGGAAGTAGCGGTCGTACAGCGTTTGCAGGCCGAGGTAGCCGAACTGCAGGTCGCGGTCGGCGTCGAGCGCGGCGCCGAGGCGCTTCAGGTCGTACTGTTGCAGCTTCTCGTCGAGCAGCTCGGCTTGCACGCCGCGCTTGATGAAGGTCGGGAAGTACTCGGCGTAACGCGTGCCCATTTCAGCCTGCGTGACTTCCTCTTCGAGGATCTCGCGGCGGATGGTGTGCAGCAGGATGCGGGCGGTGACCTGGCTGTACGCCGGGTCCTTTTCGATCATCGTGCGCGCAGCGAGGATGGCCGAGTCGTAGACCTGGCTCATCGGCACGCCGTCGTACAGGTTCTTCACCGTCTCCGCCACGATCGGCTCGGCGCTCACCGCGTCGCCCAGGTTGGCGCAGGCCGATTCGATGATGTCGCGCAGCGCCACCATATCCAGCGGACGCGTCACGCCGCCGTCGGTGACGCTCAGGCCCAGCGAACCGTTCGGCGCTTCCACCGCGTCATGGCCGCGTTCCTGGGTGCGCTTCTCGCGATACAGCACGTAGGCGCGCGCGACGTTGTGCTCGCCGCCGCGCATCAGCGCGAGTTCGACCTGATCCTGAATGTCTTCAATATGGAAGGTGCCGCCGTTCGGGCGGCTGCGCAGCAGCGCGCGGACCACGCTTTGCGTGAGTTGCTCGACCAGTTCGCGCACGCGAGCCGAGGCCGCGCCTTGACCACCGTTGACGGCCAGGAATGCCTTGGTCACGGCGATGGCGATCTTCGACGGCTCGAACGACACCACGCTGCCATTGCGACGGATCACCTTGTAGTCGGCGAAACTCGTTTGCGACGCGAGCGCCTGTGCGCCTTGTGCCTGGCCGAAGGTCTGGCCAGTGGGTGCGCCCTCGTACCGGGTCGTCACGTTATCGGTGGTTTGCATGTGCAAAGCTCCTGGTCCTGGAAGTGTGCGAAGAGTATTCGCGGATTAGTACGAACGCTGCGCCGCCGCGAGCGCAAGCGATGGGGTGCAGGAAAGAGACCGGCTGAGCCCGGTGGCGGGATGCGACAGCGATGAAGCCAAATTCGATTTGTTGATGGTCTTCATCGTCTGTGTCGCGATCACTGGCTAAGCCCCTTTCCCGAATGCTTCTGGATGCGGCCGGTTCTCTCTACCGGCTGCGCCACAGGAATTTTTTCGCCGCCTGGAATGCTTGCGGCGCCATGCTCGACGAGCCGGGGCGCCGCGTAACTTATGCACTCAGTTATGCACAGAGTTATACACACCAGACACAAGATATAGTGCGAAACTGAATTTCTGGCACCAAGTATAGTGTAGTTTCAAGACAGGTCAAATCGTTTTATTTGTTTTTCAAGGCTTGACATTTGCATCGCCCGGCGCGAGCCGACTCCCCGGAGAACAAGGCTGCGCCTCGCTCTCCTCGCATCACGCAAAGTCGCGCGAAGGGCCGTTACGGCGTTTTGAAAAACTTGAGATAGGGGAAGTACTGATCCGCGAGCGCGGTGTCGCGCTGCAGACGGGGCCACTCGAAATGCGGCCCAGGATCGGTCTTGCGACCCGGTGCGATGTCCGAGTGTCCCGCGAGTGCGGCGATCGGATAGCGGGTGGTCAGCGCCTTCACGAGCGCGCCGAGCGTCTCGTATTGCGCGGCTTCGAATGCGACCGCGTCGGTGCCTTCCAGCTCGATGCCGATCGAAAAATCATTGCAGCGCTCGCGGCCGAAAAAGTTCGACGCGCCCGCATGCCACGCGCGCTGCTCGCACGAGACGTATTGCTCGAGCTCGCCGGCGCGGCGGATCACGAAATGCGCCGACACCCGCACGCCACGCAGATGGGTGTCGTAGTACGGGTGAGCATCGCAATCGAGACGGTTCAGAAAGAGCTCGGCAATCGCGGCGCCGCCGAACTCGCCAGGCGGCAAGCTCATATTGTGGACCACGACCAGGCTCGGCACCGCGCCTTCGGGACGCGCTTCGAAGTTCGGCGACGGCAGCTTGCGCGCGGTCGGCACCCAACCTTGTTCGTCGACCGTGAAGCCGACGCTCATCGGGCGTCGCGGCCTGTCGGTCGCGCGGCGTGACGCTGCGCGTGAGCGGTGCAGCAAAAAGGCTCGCCGGCCACCACGATCGAGTCGCTCGCCGGCGCGTGTACGCCGCACTCGACGCAGCGGATCATCGGCTCGGGCAGCCGCGGCGCTTTGGCCGCGCGTGCCTGCGCTCCCGCGCCATTGCCCGCGGCGCGGCCGCCGGCGGGACCACCGGACGCGCCGGTGCGCTGCGCGTTGTGCGCGTCGGCACGACGCAGCGCCTTGACGAGCCATTGACCGACGACGAACAACAGGATCAGCAGAAAAATTTGTCGCATGGAACGATCACACCACAGGGCGGTGCAGCAGCACCTCGAAAACGAAACGGCTGCCGACGTAGGCGAGCAGCAGCGCCACAAACGACGCCAGCACCCAGCGCAACGCCGCGCGGCCGCGCCAGCCCGACACCTTGCGAGCAGTCAGGAGCGCACCGAACATCAACCACGAAAGAATCGCGAACACGGTCTTGTGATCGAGCCGCAGCGCGCGGTCGACCAGTTGCTCGCTGAACAGGATGCCCGAGAGCAAGGTCAGCGTGAGCAGTACGAAGCCCGCGCTGATCAGACGGAACAGCAGCTTTTCCAGCGTGAGCAGCGGCGGCAGCGTATCGAGCCAGCTCGACAGCCAGCCGTTGCCGGCCGCGGCGCCCTGACGCTGCAGCACGCCGCCGCGCATCGCATGCAGGCGCCGCTCCACCAGCAGCATCAGCACCGCGTGCAGCGCCGCGATCGCAAACAGGCCATAAGCGATGTTGGCGATCAGGAAGTGCAGCTTGAACATCGGGTCGGCCGCATACGACAGCACGTGCACCCCGCCGAAGCCGAGCGGCAGCAACGAGGCGACGCAGGCGAGCGGCAACACGAGCAGGCGCAAACCGTCGAGCGGGAAGAAAAAACTTTCGATCCAGTAGATGCCGGCCCCGAGCCAGAACATCGCGGAGAGCGCGAACGCGAAACCGAACACCATCGCGTCCTGCGGGAAGATGGTGGTATGCAGCAGGACGCCGTGCGCGAGCAGGGCGACGAACAGCAGCAAGCGGCCCGGCGCGCTGAACGCCGCGACCGCCGGCCCGCCAGCCGCGGCCGGCAGGGCCGGCACGCTCTCTAACGCCGGACGCAACACGGTGTGCCGGTGCGAGCGCCAGCCCGCGACGGCAAGACCGCCGTACAGGAGCGCAGTGAGGGCATACAGTACAATATCCATATTCGAAGTTTACACTAGGCCCCAGTTCCGCGACGTGTCCCGCTTCGCGCCCAGCTCCGGCCGCACTGTTCATCGCTCCCCATGCTCGACAATCTGACTCAACGGATGGCGCGCGTCGTCAAGACGCTGCGCGGCGAAGCCCGGCTCACCGAGGCCAACACCCAGGAGATGCTGCGCGAAGTGCGCCTCGCACTCCTCGAGGCCGACGTGGCGCTGCCCGTCGTGCGCGAATTCATCGCCAAGGTGAAGGAAAAGGCGCTCGGCGAGGAAGTCATCAGCAGCCTGTCGCCTGGCCAGGCGCTGGTCGGCGTGGTGCAGCGCGAGCTGACCGCGATCATCGGCGGCGACTACGAAGGCAAGGCAGTCGAACTCAATCTCGCCGTCACGCCGCCCGCCGTCATCCTGATGGCCGGTCTGCAGGGCGCGGGTAAGACTACTACGGTCGGCAAGCTCGCCAAGCTCCTGCGCGAGAAGTACAAGAAAAAAGTGCTTACGGTTTCTTGCGACGTCTACCGCCCCGCCGCTATCGCGCAGTTGAAGACGGTGACCGAGCAGGTCGGCGCGGACTTCTTCCCGTCCGAGCCGGACCAGAAGCCGGTGGATATCGCGCGTGCCGCGGTGGACTGGGCCAAGCGCCACTATCACGACGTGCTGCTGGTCGACACGGCCGGCCGTCTCGGCATCGACGAAGCGATGATGCAGGAAATCGCGGCGCTGCACGCTGAGCTGAAGCCGGCGGAAACGCTGTTCGTGGTCGACGCGATGCTCGGCCAGGACGCGGTCAACACCGCCAAGGCATTCAGCGACGCGCTGCCGCTCACCGGCGTGGTGCTCACCAAGCTCGACGGCGATTCGCGCGGCGGTGCGGCGTTGTCCGTGCGCCATGTGACGGGCAAGCCGATCAAGTTCGTCGGCGTCGCCGAAAAGCTCGACGGTCTGGAAATTTTCTATCCGGACCGGATGGCGAACCGGATTCTCGGCATGGGCGACATTCTCGCCCTCGTCGAAGAAGCGCAGCGCGGCGTCGACGTAGAAGCCGCGCAGAAGCTCGCCAACAAGGTCAAGAAAGGCGGCGACTTCGACCTCAACGATTTCCGCGCCCAACTCACGCAGATGAAGAGCATGGGCGGCCTGTCGTCGCTGATGGACAAGCTGCCCGCACAATTCCAGCAGGCCGCCGCCGGCGCCAACATGGGCATGGCCGAGTCGCAGATGCGCCGCATGGAAGGCATCATCAATTCGATGACGCCCACCGAGCGCGCCAAGCCGGAGCTGATCAAGGCCACCCGCAAGCGCCGCATCGCAGCGGGCGCGGGCGTGCAGGTGCAGGAGGTCAACCGGATGCTGAATCAGTACGAGCAGATGCGCACCATGATGAAGAAGCTGAAGGGCGGCAACCTGCAGAAGATGATGCGCGGCATGAAGGGCATGCTGCCCGGCATGCGCTAGAGCCGAGCCAGGCCCCGGGACGATCCGGCCGGCGTTGCCGCGGGTCATCTCTACGACCAGGGCGCGCGTTTCCGGAAGCGCGGGTATATGCTGTAGCGCGCGCCGTCGTTATCGCAGTTGTTCTTTTTACACTAATGTATACAGATACTCCCCGCCAGACGTCATGAATCGCGAAGAAGCTCTCCACATATTCAGCCACTCCGAAGAAATCGTTTCGGCCCAGGACGTCAACGCGTCGATCAGCGGAATGGCCGCGGCCATCGCTGCCGAAATGAGCGAGGAGTTCCCGCTCGTGCTGTCGGTGATGGGCGGCGCGGCGGTGTTCACCGGCATGCTGTTGCCGCACCTCGATTTCCCGCTCGAATTCGACTACATCCACCTCACCCGCTACCGCAACACCACCAAGGGCGGCAGCGAGATGCAATGGCGCGTGGCGCCGGCGGAGTCGGTGAAGGACCGTGTCGTGCTGGTGCTCGACGACATCCTCGACGAAGGCGAGACCATGGCCGCGATCCGCGACCGCATCCTCGACATGGGCGCGAAGCGCTTTATGAGCGCGGTGCTGTGCGAGAAGATCATTCCGAAGGCCAAGCCGCTGCGCCCGGACTTCTGCGGCTTCGAAGTGCCGGACCGCTATGTGTTCGGCTGCGGGATGGACGCGAAGGGATACTGGCGCAATCTGCCCACGATTCGTGCGTTGACCGACGGGGCGTAAGCGAAGCTGGTTTGAAGTTGGGTGTTTAAGGTTTGAGCGCGGCTGGATCGACCCGGCCGTGCAGAAAAAAAGCGGCCCGCGCGTGGGCCGCTTTTTTGTTTGTCGCCGTTGTTTGTCGATGCGGCCGACTCAGAGTTGATGCACGAAAGACCGGATGCCACCGAGCATCATCTCCACCGAGATCGCCACCAGCACCAGGCCCATCAGCCGCTCGAACGCCATCATTGCGCGCTCGCCCAGCCAGCTCTGAATGCGCTCCGCCAGCATCAGCACGATCGCGCAGACAATCATCGTGACGCACAGCGCGCCGATCCATTCGAGCATTTTGCCGGGCGCCTGGGACGTCAACAGCATCACCGTGGCAAGCGCCGAGGGACCGGCCAATGCCGGGATGGCGAGCGGCACGATCAGCGGCTCGCCGCCGCGGGTGTCGCCGCCCAACGGACCGTCCGGGTGCGGGAATACCATCCTGAGCGCGATCAGAAACAGGACGATACCGCCGCCGATCCGCAAAGACTGGTCGGTCAGGTTCATCATCCGCAGAAAGCGCTCGCCGCTCACCATGAACGCCAGCAGGATCACAAACGCAATCGCCACCTCGCGCAGAATGACCACCGCGCGCCGCTTGGGCGCCACCCCGCGCAGGCAACTGACGAAGAGCGGGATGTTGCCTAGCGGGTCGGTAATCAGAATCAGCAGGACGGTCGCAGACAGGAAGGTGTACTCCACCGCCCTCTCCGCCTAGTTCGCCAGTGCTGCGCGAACCTTCTCCGTCACCGCCTGCGCTGCGCCTTCGACCGGCAGCAGCGTCGCTTCGGTGTCGCGGCGGCCCTGATACTCGATCTTGCCGTCCTTCAGGCCGCGGTCGCCGATCACCAGACGGTGCGGCACGCCGATCAGCTCCCAGTCGGCGAACATCACGCCCGGACGCTCGCCACGATCGTCGAGAATCACGTCAACACCGGCTGCGACCAGTTCCGCATAGAGCTTGTTGGCCTGCTCGCGCACGGCTTCGCTGCGGTCATAGCCCATCGGGCACAGCACGACTTCAAACGGCGCAATCGCTTCCGGCCAGATGATGCCCTTGTCGTCGAAGTTCTGTTCGATCGCCGCGCCGAGGATACGCGTGACGCCGATGCCGTAGCAGCCCATTTCCATCGGCTGCGGCTTGCCGGTTTCGTCCAGATACGTGGCGTTCATGGCTTCCGAATACTTCTTGCCGAGCTGGAACACGTGGCCCACTTCGATGCCGCGGCAGATGTCGATCACGCCCTTGCCGTCCGGCGACGGATCGCCCTTCTTGACGTTGCGGATATCCGCGACGACCGGCTCCGGCAGATCGCGGCCCCAGTTCACGCCGGTGATGTGGTAATCCACCTCGTTCGCGCCGACCACGAAGTCGCTCATGTTCGCGACCGTGCGGTCCGCGATCACCTTGACCGGCTTCTTCGTGTGGATCGGGCCCAGATAGCCCGGCGGCGTACCGAAGGTCGCGACGATTTCCGCTTCCGTCGCCATGCGGAACTCGGCCAGACCCGGTTGCTTGGACGCCTTGATCTCGTTCAGATCGTGGTCGCCGCGCAGCATCAACAGCCAGATGGTCGGCTCGGCGCCTTCGTTTTCCGTGGCGAGGATGATGGACTTGATGGTGCGCTCGAGCGGGATGTTCAGCAGTTCAGCCACCGCTTCGCACTTCGCCTTGCCCGGCGTGGCGGTCTTCTTCATCTCTTCAGCGGGCGCCGCGCGCTGGGCGATCAGCGGCAAGGCTTCAGCCGCTTCGACGTTGGCCGCGAATTCCGAGGTCGGGCAATAGGCGATCGCGTCTTCACCGGTGTCGGCAATCACGTGGAACTCATGCGAGCCGCTGCCGCCGATCGAACCGTTGTCCGCCGCCACCGCACGGAAGTCGAGACCCAGGCGCGTGAAAATGCGCACATAGGCGTCGTACATCTTGCGATACGACTCTTTCAGGCCGTCCTGGTCCTTGTCGAACGAGTACGCGTCTTTCATGATGAATTCGCGGCCGCGCATCACGCCGAAACGCGGACGGATCTCGTCGCGGAACTTCGTCTGGATCTGATAGAAGTTCACCGGCATCTGCCGGTAGCTCTTGATCTGGTTACGGGCGATGTCCGTCACCACTTCCTCGTGCGTCGGCCCGATCACGAAGTCGGTCTGCTTGCGATCCTTGAAGCGCAGCAGTTCCGGCCCGTATTTTTCCCAGCGGCCCGATTCCTGCCACAGTTCAGCCGGCTGCACGGCCGGCATCAGCAGTTCGATGCCGCCTGCCCGGTTCATTTCCTCACGCACGATGGCTTCCACCTTGCGGATCGAGCGCAGGCCGACCGGCAGGTAGTTATAGATCCCGCCGGCCACGCGACGGATCATGCCGGCGCGCACCATGAGCTTGTGACTGACGATTTCGGCGTCGGCGGGGGCTTCTTTGAGGGTGCCGATAAAGAAACGGGAAGCTTTCATTCAGAATTTTCCAAAAGCGGCGGCGCCGGAGCGACCGCCCGAAAGGTGAAAACGGTGGGGAATTCGACAAACGCGCGACAAAAACGTCACGAACACGTGGCAACCCTGCGGACAAACCCTTAGGCCGAGGCCGTCGCAAACCCTGCCCTGCAGTGCAAGCACAGTGCCGCTGCGCCGGATGGCCCACAGGCTACCGCAAACGCGCCCCCTTTGCGGCGAATCGTTCCAATCTGGTGCGATTCGGTGCGTCAGGTCCGTTATCTGTTTATAATCAAAGCAATTTTAAAGGATTCGAAGGTGGTTGTATGCTGGATCGTGAAGGCTTTCGCCCGAACGTCGGCATCATCCTCTTGAACGCGCACAACGAGGTGTTTTGGGGCAAACGGCTCCGTGAACATTCCTGGCAGTTTCCGCAAGGGGGCATCAAGTACGGTGAGACCCCAGTGCAAGCGATGTATCGGGAGTTACACGAAGAAACCGGCTTGCTTCCGGAGCACGTCAAGATCATCGGTCGCACGCGCGACTGGTTGCGCTATGAGGTGCCGGACAAGTTCATCAAGCGTGAAGTACGCGGTCATTACCGCGGCCAGAAACAGATCTGGTTCCTGCTACGGATGGTAGGGCGCGACTGCGACATTTGCCTGCGCGCCTGCGATCATCCGGAGTTCGATGCGTGGCGCTGGAACGAGTACTGGGTGCCGCTCGACTGTGTGATCGAGTTCAAGCGGGATGTATATCAGTTGGCGTTGACGGAACTATCCCGTTTTCTGCGCCGTGCTGCGCCGCGTTCGGAAAAACCTGGCGGCCATCACGGGCCTCGCTATCCACGGATAGCGTCGACCGCGACGGAACTGCAGGAGATGTCGGTAACGACCGTGACGGTCGAGACTACGATTCGCACGACGATCGAGTCCGATTGCGGCCCTGCCGACAACACCCTGACCCAGCCGGGTCTGCGCGACTAAACCCGGTGCGGCTTTCTGCACCGCATCTGCCGGTGCGGCTCATGGACTGCCGCACCGGCGTTTCAAGGAAACCATATTGAAAGCACTTGCTCTCGTCGTGGCGTGCGTCGCCACCGGCACCCTGCTGGCTGGTTGTTCGAGCACACCCAAACCCACCAACAAGGATGACAGCGCGTTTACGTATCTGTTCGACCGCACGTCCAACTGGAAGGAAAACAACGTAGACACGTTGCCGTCGCTGCCGCTGGCGTCCAATCTGATTCCGTTCGATGTGTCCGGCAACACGCCGCTGACCTTCGCGGTGGACGCGAAGTCGCTGTCGGTCGGCAATGATGGCGTGGTGCGCTACACGGTGGTGGTGACGAGCCCGAGCGGCGCGCACAACGTGAACTACGAAGGGATTCGCTGCGATACGTACGAGTGGCGCCAGTACGCCGCTCTCAATGCGGATCACGACGGCTGGGACAGTACTGTCGCTACGCCGTTTGCGCGAATCGAAGACAGCGCGCTGAACGGCTATCAGGCGTCGCTCTATCAGGACTATTTCTGCGCGAACAAGGCGCCGACCGGCGCGGCCAAGCTGATTCTCGAAAACATGCGCTATAAAAAGACCGCCGCCTCGCAGATTCGTTGAGCGTGCACGCGTCGTAGCGTGTCTGGTCTTTCGGGGCTACGCAGCGAGGAGCAAAAGAAAAAGCCGTTCCAGTCTGACTGGAACGGCTTTTTTGCGATACCGCCGCCTTACCCGCGACGACCGCCTGAATCAGACCAGCACAAGGTTGTCGCGGTGGATCAACTCGGGTTCCAGCATATAGCCGAGTACGGCCTCGATATCGCCGCTCGGCCGACGCTGAATCAGCTTGGCCTCGGCGCTGCTGTAGTTCGTGAGGCCGCGCGCCACCTCGCGGCCCGCCGCGCTGAGGCAGGCAATCACCTCGCCGCGTGCAAACGCGCCCTGCACGCCGACCACGCCGATCGGCAGCAGACTTTTGCCGCCTTCCGTCAGCTTCTCGACCGCGCCGTCGTCGATCACCACGTGCCCGCGCACCTGCAGGTGATCGGCCATCCATTGCTTGCGCGCCGCCATCCGTGCGGTGCGCGCAATCAGCTGGGTGCCGATTGCCTCACCCGTGGCCAGACGCGCCAGCACGTCCGGCTCGCGGCCGCTCGCAATCACGGTATTGGCGCCGCTATGCGCCGCCCGCTTGGCGGCGAGAATCTTGGTCAACATGCCGCCACGGCCGAGACTCGACCCCGCGCCACCGGCCATCGCCTCGAGCTCCGGCGCCCCGGCGTCGGCCTGCTGGACGAGCGTGGCGGACGGATCCTTGCGCGGATCGGCGGTGAACAACCCCTGCTGATCGGTGAGGATGATCAGCGCGTCGCCTTCGATCAGGTTCGCCACCAACGCGCCGAGCGTGTCGTTGTCGCCGAACTTGATTTCGTCGGTGACGACCGTGTCGTTCTCATTGATGATCGGCACCACGCCGAGGCGCAGCAGCGTCAACAAGGTGGAACGCGCGTTCAGATAACGTTCGCGGTCGGCCAGGTCGGCGTGGGTCAGCAGAATCTGCGCCGTGCGGATGGCGTGTTCGGCAAAGCGGCTTTCATACACCTGTGCGAGCCCCATCTGCCCCACCGCGGCGGCCGCCTGCAGTTCGTCGATTTCGCGCGGACGTTTGGTCCAGCCAAGCCGCTGCATGCCTTCGGCGATCGCCCCCGAACTCACCAGCACGACCTCTTTGCCCTGCGCGCGCAACGCAGCGATCTGCGCCGCCCAGCGACCGATCGCGGCATGATCGAGGCCGCGCCCGTCGTTCGTGACGAGGCTCGACCCGACTTTCACTACCAATCGCCTGGAGTCTGCGATGACGGAACGCATTGTGCGCGGTCTCCCAAGATAATGCGTGATGCTGGCCGGCGGTCCATGACGAACCCGCCGGCGCCCAAGCGATGCTTTATTCCTGCGGCGCAGGCGGCTCGGTCGGCTCAGCCGAACCTGCGGCTGCCGCCTTCTCGCGGAAACGCACGTCTGCAGCCAGATCTTCCGCCTCGGCCTGGCGCTGCGCGTCCGAATGGGCGGCGATGTGGTCATACACCGCGTAGCACAGCGCTTCGCAACCCTGGCCGGTCAGCGCCGAGATCTCGAACACCGGCCCGTCCCAGCCGAAGCCTTCGAGGAACGCCGAGACGCGCGCTTCGCGCTCGTCTTCCGGCACCATATCGATCTTGTTCAGCACCAGCCAGCGCGTTTTCTCGAACAGCAATTCGTCGTACTTGCGCAGTTCGTTGACGATCGCCTTGGCTTCCACGACGGGATCGACCGCCTCGTCAAACGGCGCGATGTCGACGATGTGCAACAGCAAGCCGGTGCGCTGCAAATGGCGCAGGAACTGGTGACCCAGGCCCGCCCCTTCCGCCGCGCCTTCGATCAGGCCGGGAATGTCGGCGATCACGAAACTGCGGCTCGGGCCGACCCGCACCACACCGAGATTCGGCGCGAGCGTGGTGAACGGGTAATCGGCAATCTTCGGCTTCGCGTTCGACACCGACGAGATGAATGTGGACTTGCCGGCGTTCGGCATGCCGAGCAGACCGACGTCGGCCAGCACCTTCAATTCGAGACGCACCATCCGGCGCTCGCCCGGCTTGCCGTCGGTTTTCTGACGCGGCGCGCGGTTCGTGCTGGACTTGAAATGCAGGTTGCCAAGGCCGCCCGCTCCGCCTTGCGCGATCTGGACGCTCTGGTTGTGCTCGGTCAGGTCGGCGATCAGTTCGCCGGTTTCCATGTCCGAGATGATCGTGCCCACCGGCATGCGCAACGTGATGTCGTCGCCGCCCTTGCCGTAGCAATCCGCACCGCGGCCGTTTTCGCCGTTGCGCGCCAGATGCTTCTTCGCGTAGCGGTAATCGATCAGGGTGTTGATGTTGCGGTCCGCCACTGCGTAGACGCTACCGCCGCGGCCGCCATCGCCACCATCCGGGCCACCGAACGGGACGAACTTCTCGCGGCGCATCGACGCGCTGCCATCCCCTCCGTCGCCGGCGATGACTTCAATCCTCGCTTCGTCAATGAACTTCATGCGTAACTCCGTCCCGTGTCTGTTGCTATTTTGCCGTGCCCGCTGTGCGTTGGACAATCGACCGATCGGCCATCCGCGCGGACTCACGACAACACATACCGCTATGAACCTGCAATGAAAAAGGCCCCGCTAACTTCGCGGGGCCTTTTTCCGGTCCTGAAGCCCGTGCCTGAGTAAACTCAGACTGCTGCCGGGACGACGTTGACCATGTGCTTCTTCGCTGCGCCCTTCGTCGAGAAATTGACGTGGCCGTCCGTCAGCGCGAACAAGGTGTGATCCTTGCCGATACCGACGTTTTCGCCCGGGTGCATACGCGTGCCACGTTGACGCACGATGATGCCGCCAGCGTTGATGGCTTGACCGCCGTAAACCTTCACGCCGAGACGCTTCGACTCGGAGTCGCGGCCGTTACGTGACGATCCGCCTGCCTTTTTGTGTGCCATTTGTTAGCTCCTTAACCGGTGCGCTTACGCGTTGATCGCGTCGATGCGCAGTTCGGTGTAGTTCTGGCGGTGGCCGCCATGCTTCTGGTAGTGCTTCCGGCGACGCATCTTGAAGATAGTCACTTTGGCGTGACGACCTTGCGACACGACGGTAGCCTTGACGGAAGCCCCACTGACCAGCGGCGTACCGAACTTAATCGATTCGCCTTCGCCCACTGCGAGAACCTGGTCGAGCGTGATTTCAGCGTCAATGTCTGCCGGTATCTGTTCTACTTTAAGTTTTTCGCCGACGGCAACTTTATACTGCTTGCCACCGGTTTTTATGACCGCGTACATTGAGAACCTCACTCTGTGTTCATTTTTCCCACGCACCACGCGCGGAAACCCGTGATTATACATAGAGTTAGCTGCGCGGTCAAAACTCGTTGACAGGCGCGGTGCAGCCTCGTAGAGCCCAGCCGGGCGGGGGGCCGCGGGTCCATCCCGCAGGCTGCGGCCCGGAACTGTCGCGATTCGCCTTATAATTCGCGGCACTACCCAAATCAGCCATCATGTCGTCGACTGCCACCCCCTCTCCCAACGCCGCCAGCCTGCTCGCCCCGATTGCCGAAGACATGGAGCAGGTGAACCGCGTCATCCGGCACCGCCTGGCGTCCGAGGTGATGCTGATCAATCAGATTTCCGAGTACATCATCAGTGCCGGCGGCAAACGCCTGCGTCCCGCGCTGCTGTTGCTGGTGGCGGGTGCGCTGGGTGAAACCACCGGGTACCGGCACGAACTGGCCGCGGTGGTCGAATTCATCCATACGGCTACCCTGCTGCACGACGACGTGGTGGACGAATCCGATCTGCGGCGCGGCCGTCAGACCGCCAACGCCCTGTTCGGCAACGCCGCGAGCGTGCTGGTGGGCGATTTCCTGTACTCGCGCTCGTTCCAGATGATGGTCGGGGTCGGCAAGATGCGGGTGATGGAGATCCTCGCGGAAGCGACCAACATCATCTCCGAAGGCGAAGTCCTGCAGTTGCTCAACATGCATGATGCCGACGTGGACGAAGCCCGCTACATGCAGGTGATCCGCTACAAGACGGCCAAGCTGTTCGAAGCGGCCGCCCAGCTCGGCGCGGTCCTCGCCGGGGTCGACGCCACCACGGAAGCCGCCGCGGCGGAATTCGGCCGGCGCATCGGCACGGCGTTCCAGATCATGGACGACTGGCTCGACTACACGGGGACGGCGGAATCCATGGGCAAAAACGCCGGCGACGACCTGCGCGAAGGCAAGCCCACCCTGCCGCTCATTTACCTGATCGAACGCGGCACGCCGGAACAGTCGGCCCTGGCGCGCGAGGCGATCGAACAGGGCGGTACGGACCGGTTCGAGACTATCTTCGAGGCAATTACCCGCTCGGGCGCGCTGGATCACACGCTGGAATGCGCCAAACAGGAAGCCCAGGCCGCGGCCGCAGCAATTTCTTCGTTTCCCGATTCCATTTTCAAAGATAGCCTGCTAGAATTATGTTCTTACTCGACGGCAAGACAGTCTTGAACGAGACTGAAACGCCGGATTAGTCCGAGTCGAGTACAGCAGTACCCATCGGGGTGTAGCTTAGCCTGGTAGAGCGCTACGTTCGGGACGTAGAGGCCGGAGGTTCGAATCCTCTCACCCCGACCAGATTTCCTTGTTAGATCAAGGCAGAAACCGCCCAGCTTGCTGGGCGGTTTTTTGTTTTGGGCGCCTTGATTTGAGCTCGCGTGTCTAGCGGTCTCGTGTGTCTGCCGCGCGGGTCGAGCGCCGGCCAAAGACCTCATCGCACACTCCCCACATTCGCCAGACTGCCGCTCGGATACCGCCGTCGCTTGGCGACGCGAATAGCGCGCGGGCCGAATCCATTCGTCGCGCCTTGTGAAACGTCATCGTTCATCGTCATAGCGGGGCGTGATCGAAACGGCGCCCCGCGACTTCCACCGCCCCTCGCAAACCACAAACCACCCACGCGACGTTCCATTAAACGCGATCGGGACATTTCACTGCAAATTATAAAATTCTTATTTTCAATACAATTCGGATAGCGAATTATATTTTTGCGATGCATCAACCCTTGCAATGTGAAGTAAGCAGCCTTAACATCTCATCACTGATGAAACCATTGCATTATCATTCGGCATGCTAATGATAATTATCCGCTTGAGAGGCAATCCCTGCCTTGCGTGCCATCGTCGTCAAAGGCCCGCAGAATCTTGATCACGCTCCCGCTTCGAAGCCGATAACTGAGATCTCAATAAAATTCCCACTCACTCTTAATTTTTCCTCCAATGCTTAGGATTATTGATTGTTTTATCAGAACAAAATCGATTTCTTAAGAAATAAATCAGATTGATTCTGATCCCTGCGTCCGATTTTCCCGTTCACTCCTAAAGCCCGATGGAGAGTTTTCTTGAGAGACGCTATCGACTTCGACCTCGCCGGCTCGATCAGCCTTGATCAGACTTGCGGCCCCGATCTTGAATATGACGCCGCGTTCATCTCGCTGCAGCAAGCGGCCGTCGGCATGCCGGAGCAGCAATTCGGCGACACGTTGATTCCCGCCACGGCGCCCGACTGGCGGCACGTCGAGCGGGAAGCCGCGGGTCTGCTGAAACGCACCACGGATTTGCGGATCATTGCCCTGATCACCTTGGCGTGGACGGAAATCAACGGGCTCGCCGGCTATGCGAGAGGCCTTGCGCTCACGGCCGACGTACTCGAGCAGCACTGGGGCACGCTTCATCCCCGTCTCGAGACGGCGGGCGAGTTCGATCCGCACCTGCGAATCAATGCTCTTGCCGCGCTGACCGACCCACAGACGCTCGCGCGCAGCGTACGTGCCGCGCCGTTGCTGACATGGAAATCCGCCCCGCTTTCGTTGCGCGACGCTGCCGCGATTCTCGAGAACGGCAAGCCTTCCGCAGCCAGCGCGTTGCCGGTGGCGAGCGGTAGCCTTCAGGCGGAATTGCTCGTCGCTCTCAGGGCCGCGCACACGGAACTAGAGGTCGTGCCGCGCTTGCTGCAGACCGTTGAGCGGATTCGTCGGCAGATTCTCGCGAAGCTCGATGCCGCGTGGGTCCCCGATCTCAGTGCAATCGAAAACCCGCTAAGGGTGGTGTACCACGCCATCCGCGGCGCCCTGCGCGATACGCCGGCGTCGCCACCGGCCGCTCAGACCGCCTCGGCGCCGCCCGCGCCGCCAGCGCCCACAACTGTGCCCCCAACCACGCCCACGGGTCAGTCCGCTGCACAGAACAACGCCGGCCACGAAGGCTCATGGGCAAACACCCCCATACGCTCGCGCGACGACGTCCTGCTCGCATTAGATAGCGCCTGCGCCTACCTGGAACGGACT
Source organism: Paraburkholderia sp. GAS38 (assembly GCF_050434965.1). Taxonomy (NCBI): domain Bacteria; kingdom Pseudomonadati; phylum Pseudomonadota; class Betaproteobacteria; order Burkholderiales; family Burkholderiaceae; genus Paraburkholderia; species Paraburkholderia sp. GAS38. Next base: position 506,087 of record NZ_JBNDJO010000005.1, read on the forward strand.
GAGCCGGGTCACCCAGCGCCCCTGTTGATACGCCGTGCGCAACGTCTGATGCACATGAGTTTTTACGAGATCGTCCGCGATATGGCGCCGGCTGCACTCCCCCAGCTAAGCATGTGGTCAGGTCAGCCTGACACGGCATCCGCTCATCTCAACAATTGACATACGGGCGCCTTGGCGCAATCGCAAGCCCAATCATTGGAGGACATCAGCATGGCCAATTCACGCGCCTTGAAAGCGAGCGCAACCGGGCAAAAATTCATCGCCCGCAACCGCGCCCCGCGGGTGCAGATCGAATACGACGTCGAAATTTACGGCAACGAGCGGAAGGTCGAAATTCCGTTCGTGATGGGGGTGATCGCCGACCTGGCCGGCAAGTCGACCAGACCCTTGCCGGACCTCGAACAGCGCCGGTTCCTCGAGATCGACGTCGATAACTTCGACGAACGCCTCAAATCGATCCAGCCGCGCGTCGCCCTGCATGTGGCGAACGAAATCTCGGGCGACGGCCTGCTGGCCGTCGATCTCTCCTTCGAAAGCATGGAGGATTTTTCGCCGGCCAGCATCGCGAGGCAGGTGCCGGCTCTGAACCAGTTGCTGGAGGCCCGTTTGCAACTATCCAATCTGCTTTCCTATATGGACGGCAAGAGTGGCGCCGAGGAGTTGATCACGCAGACCCTGAAAGACCCCACCTTGCTTAGAACGATCGCGGGTACGTCAAGCTCCGCGGCGGACGAGTCGCAGTAACGCCACGATCAAGCCCCATCCCATTTCATCAGCGTTGGCTGGAAGATCCCCATGAACGACACAGACTCCATCGAACAGCAGCCCGCCATACAAACCCTGCTACCCGGCAATTTGTCAGCCATGCTGATGAACCAGTTCAATCCACGCACGGAGCAGGCGCGGGAAGCGATCGATACGGCGGTGAAAACGCTCGCACTGCAGGCGCTGGAAAATGCGGTCGTCATTTCGAACGATGCCTACCAGACCATTCAGACCATCATCGCCGAGATCGACCGGAAACTCTCCCAGCAGATCAACACGATTATTCACCACGAAGACTTCCAGAAACTGGAGTCGTCGTGGCGCGGCCTGCACTACCTGGTCAACAACACCGAAACCGACGAATTGCTGAAGATTCGTTACATGCCGATCACGAAGTCCGAACTGAACCGCATGCTCAGGCGCTACAAAGGCGTCGCGTGGGATCAAAGTCCCCTCTTCAAGAAAGTGTATGAGGAGGAATACGGCCAGTTCGGTGGCGAGCCGCTAGGTTGCCTCGTCGGCGACTATTATTTCGACCACAGTCCGCCGGATATCGAGACGCTCGGCGAGATGGCCAGGATTGCCGCCGCCGCGCATTGCCCGTTCATTACCGGCGCATCGCCCGCGGTCATGCAAATGGAGTCGTGGCAGGAACTGTCCAACCCGCGCGACCTCAGCAAGATTTTTCAGAATAGCGAGTACGCGGCCTGGCGCCATCTGCGCGAAGCGGACGATTCCCGCTACCTCGGCTTGACCATGCCGCGCTTCCTCGCGCGTCTGCCTTATGGCTCGCGCATCAACCCGGTGGACGCCTTCGATTTCGAGGAGGACACGGAAGGCGCCACTCATGAGCGCTACGCCTGGATCAACTCGGCGTATGCCATGGCGACGAACATCAATCGTTCGTTCAAGCATTACGGCTGGTGCACGTCGATTCGCGGCGTGGAATCGGGCGGCGCAGTAGAAGGCCTGCCCGCCCACACGTTTCCCACGGACGACGGTGGCGTCGACATGAAGTGCCCCACCGAGATCGCCATCAGCGACCGGCGCGAAGCGGAACTGGCCAAGAACGGCTTCATGCCGTTCGTCCATCGCAAGAACTCGGATTGCGCGGCCTTCATCGGCGCGCAATCGCTGCAAAAGCCAGCCGAGTATCACGATCCCACCGCGACCGACAACGCGAAACTGGCCGCCCGCCTCCCCTATCTGTTCGCATGCTGCCGGTTCGCCCACTACCTCAAGTGCATCGTGCGCGACAAGGTCGGTTCCTTCAAGGAACGCGGCGAGATGGAAGCGTGGCTCAACAACTGGATCATGAATTACGTGGACGGCGACCCCGTGAACTCTTCACAGGACACCAAGGCGAGAAAGCCGCTCGCTGCCGCCCATGTGAGCGTGGAGGACATCGAGGATAACCCCGGCTACTACAGCGCCAAATTTTTCTTGCGCCCGCATTATCAATTAGAAGGTCTAACGGTCTCGTTGAGGTTGATTTCGAAGTTGCCGGCGCTCAAGGACGGTGCTGTTGCAGCGTGATTGCTTTAACCATGGCGATTGCTTCTAACAATCCCAAACCTGAAAGGGCATGCAATGTCAGTTGATATGTATATGTGGGTAGACGGCGTAGCCGGTGAGTCCAAAGACGCCAACCATAAGGGCTGGATCGATATCCAGTCGTACTCATGGGGCGCCATGCAGCCAGGCAACATGGCCACCGGCAGCGGCGGCGGGATCGGCAAGGTCAGCTACAACGACCTGCAGGTGGAGACCTTTCTCGACAAGGCCGCACCGGCCGTCCTGAAGTATTGCGCGAACGGCAAGCATCTGCCGAAGGTGGTGATCTCCGTGTGCAAGGCGGGCGGCACGCAAATCGAGTACCTCCGGATCACGCTCTCAGAAGTTCTCGTGACCTCCGTGCAGCAGGGCGCCGCGAAGGCCTCGGAAGCCGTCAAGATCACTTACGGCTTTCAGGCGGCGAAGGTCCGCAAGCAGTACTGGGAACAGACCGACCAGGGCACCAAGGGCGGCGAAAGCGTGCTGGCCTGGGACATCAAGGAAAACCGCGAAGTCTGACGGAGCCGGACCATCGGCGAGCGCGCCGCGCGAACGGGCGGGTCGATCACTGACGCCCGTGCGCGCGGCACAGCCCAAAGCGAGAAATGAGTGTGAACCAGGTCAATCCCTTGCATGAGCATGAGCATCGGCACGCAGTGCGCGCGCGGCGCGAGACACAAGCCGAAAGGCGCGCCGACACCCAGCCGTCGTTACTCGATCGGCTGACCGATCATCGGCTTCTGCAACCGCATGAGTTCGATAGCGGACTCGCGAACCCGCGCGCCATGCTGCGCGACGCGATTCTGCGCGATCTGAGCTGGCTACTGAACAGCGCAAACCTCGACACCACCGGCGACCTCGATGCCTATCCGCACGTCCAGCGCTCCGTCGTGAATTTCGGTGTGGGGACGCTCGTGGGGGCATCGGCATCGGGGGTGGAGTGGACCCAGATCGAATGCGCGGTGCGGGAGGCCATCGTCCGGTTCGAACCGCGCATCCTCGCCGACAGCCTCGAAGTCCGCTGCAGCGCATCGGAGAATGGACAACACGCCCACGCGTTGTCGCTGGAGATTTCCGGCCAGTTGCGGTCGAACCCATCCGCGCCCGCGCTGCGGGTTCGCGCGGCGCTCGATCTGGAAAGCGGCCAGATTGCATTGCGCTCGCAAGGCGTAGCTTGATGGACGCGCGTCTGCTCGACTACTACAACCGCGAACTCGCTTACCTGCGCGAACTCGGCGCCGAATTCGCCGAGGCATTCCCGCAGACCGCCCGCCATCTGGGTATGGGCGGCGCGGAGTCCGTCGATCCCTACGTGGAACGCCTGCTTGAAGGATTCAGCTTCCTGACCGCACGCATCCACTTGAAACTGGACGCGGAATTCCCCCGTTTCTCGCAGCGCCTGCTCGACGTTGTCTATCCGAACTATCTTGCCCCGCTGCCCTCGATGGCAGTCGTAGCCATTCAGCCGAACCTGCGCGAAGGTAGCTTGCAATCCGGCTATACGCTGCTGGCGGGAACGCCGTTGCGCGCCAACCTGGCCAAAGGCGGCCAGACGGCATGCGAATTCCGCACCGCGCATGACGTCACCCTGTGGCCGCTGAGTCTCACCGATCTGAAAATGAGCGGCGAGCCAGGCGATTTGCCGCTGGCGCAAACGGGCCTCGCAGGCCGCGTGCGTGGTGCACTGCGCATCCGTCTGCAGACCTGCGGCGCGACCGGATTCAAGGACCTGCCGCTCGACGCGTTGTCGTTTTTCATCAGCGCACCCGAAACCCAGGCGCTGCAGATCCTCGAACTGGTGTTGGGCCACTGCGTGGGCGTGATCTGTCATGACGCGTCGCAGACCCAGCCCGGATGGTCGTTGCTGGACGAAGACGCCATCCGCCATGAAGGATTCGACGCCAGCCAGGCCCTGCTGCCCTACGGGTCTCGCTCGTTCAACGGCTACCGGCTGCTGCACGAGTATTTCGCCTTTCCGGCGCGCTACCTGTTTTTCAGCATCAAACACTTGCGTCGCGCGTTGCAACGCATAGAGGGCAATACGTGCTCGTTGACGTTGCTATTCGATCGCGCCGCGCCTGAACTCGAGCGCGCCGTCGATCCACGCAGTCTCTCGCTCTTCTGCACGCCCGCGATCAATCTGTTCCCGAAGCGGACGGACCGCATCGCCGTCTCGACGCAACGCTACGAGCATCATCTGGTGGTGGATCGCACGCGGCCGCTGGACTACGAAATCTACGGCGTCGACAAGGTGACCGGGCATTTGCAGCCGGACGGCCGAACCTGCGAATTCCGCTCGTTCTACGGCACCCTGTCCGACGATCCCGACGACCACGGCCGGTACTTTTCGCTGCGTCGCGAACCGCGTCTCGTCGCCGGCCAGGGCGGCCGCAGCGACCATGGCAGTCCACGCACGCCTTATACGGGCAGCGAGGTTTACGTGTCGCTCGTCGACCAGCACGAAGCGCCTTTCCCGGACGACTTGCGGCACATCTGCGTCGACGCGCTCTGTACCAATCGCGACCTCGCTCTGCTGATGCCGCTCGCCGGCAGCAGCGATTTCAGCTTGCGCATGTCGGCGCCGGTCGCAGCCATCAAGGTGCTGCGCGGACCCACCCCGCCGCGTCCGGCGATCGCCGAGAACGAGATCGCCTGGCGGCTGATCAGTCACCTCGGTCTCAACTATCTGACGCTGACCGACCTGGACGGCGCCCAGGGCGCCCAGGCCTTGCGCGAGTTGCTTGAACTGTATGCGGGCGCGGCAGACCCCGGGCTGCTGCAGCAGATCCAGGGCATTCGCAGCGTGCGGATCGAAGCAGTCCACCGCCGCTTGCCGCAAGCTGGCCCGCTGATGTTCGGCCGTGGCGTGTGCGTCTCGCTGCTACTCGACGAACTGGCTTTCGCGGGCGCCAGCACCTATCTGTTTGGTGCGGTGCTGGAGCAGTTCTTCGCGCGCCATGTGTCCTTGAACAGTTTTAGCGAACTCGTGGTGGCAACCCTGCAACGTGGAGAAGTGAGACGATGGGAACCCCGCATCGGCCGCCGGCCGACAGCCTGAGCGCAAGCGCCGGCGAGTCGCTGCGACGCTTCTGGCAGCGCGTTGCCGACGCGCCGCACGCCTACGATCTGTACCACCTGTTGCGTTGGCTCGATGCCCGCGCCGGCGGCCGGGTGCCGCTCGGGCGCGCCACGCATCCCGCCGACGAACCGGTACGGCTCGGTCAACAGCCGTCGCTCGCCTTCGCGCCGTCCACGCTGGCCTGCGCCACCGCACCGCGCGCAGGCGTTCTGCCGCAGGTGTCGATCTACAGCTTCGGCCTGTTCGGACCGAACGGGCCGCTGCCGCTGCATCTGACCGAATTCGCCCGCGACCGGGCTCGCAACTATGACGACCGCACCCTCACGGCGTTCGCCGACGTGTTTCATCATCGGTTGATCCTGCTGTTCTATCGCGTGTGGGCCGATGCCCAGCCGACCGTCAGTCTGGACCGCCGGGAAGGCGCGCGCTTCGACGACTATCTCGCGAGTCTCGTCCATCTCGGCTTACCGGCATTGCGCCGGCGCGACGAGATTCCCGACCACGCCAAATACTCCATGGCAGCTCACCTGGTGCGGCAAACCCGCAATCCCGAAGGACTGCGGCAGATCCTGCGCGCTTATCTCGGCGTACCCGTGGAGATCGTCGAGCATGTGCCGCACTGGATACCGGTCGGCGCGCGGCAGCGCACGACACTCCGCACGCGTGCGAACACTCAGAGACTCGGCGCGGGCGCGATGCTCGGCATCGCCGCGCTCGACGCCCACGCGAAGTTCGAGATCAGAGTCGGGCCGCTGTCGCGCGAGGCGTACCTCGCGTTATTGCCCGGCACGCGGCGGGCGCGCCAACTGACGGACTGGGTGCGTCAGTACATCGGGCTCGAATGGGCGTGGGATCTAAGACTCGTGCTGGCAGCAGATCAGGTCACGGGCAACACGCTCGGCCGCGATCAGCCACTGGGCTGGGGCAGTTGGCTCGGCACGCGGACCCGTCGGTGCGCCGCCGACGACCTCGTCTACTCGCCCGAGACCAGCACGCACCGCCACGCTCAAGCCGAGTAGCACAAGCCGATCCCGCCCGCTACGCCTGCCACCGCACCGCGCCCATCAACCGTCGAGACGTTCTTCATGAGCCACATCATTACCGCGCATACGCCGCTCGATCCCGAGACGCTTCGGTTCCGCGCGCTGCAAGGAAGCGAGACGCTGTCATCGCTCTACGAATTCCGGGTCGAACTCGTCAGCCACTCGGCTTCGCTGGACATGGACGGCCTGCTCGGCAAGCCGCTGACACTGCATATCACCACCCTGAAGGGCAGCACCCGCTATCTCGGCGGACAGATCGCGCGCTGCGAATTCGCCGGCCGCGAAACCGGCACGCCGCGCAGCTATCTCTATGTGGCAACCCTGCGGCCCTGGCTCTGGTACCTGACGAAGACGACAGACTGCCGCATCTTCCAGAACCTCTCGGTGGTCGACATTCTTCGCGCGGTGTTCGGCAAATATGGCTTCCAGGTCGAAGAGCGTCTGCTCGCGCACTATCGCAACTGGGACTACTGCGTGCAGTATCAGGAGAGCGACTTCGCTTTCGTCAGCCGCTTGATGGAGCAGGAAGGCATCTACTACTACTTCCGCCATGAAGCCGCGCAGCAGGTTCTGGTGCTCGCGGACGACATCAGCGCGCACGACCCGCTGCCCGATTACGCCACGCTGCCCTACCTGCCGCCCGATCATCTGGCGCTGCCTCGCGACGAAGGGGTCGATCAATGGCGACCGGCCGCGCAGATCAGCACAGGCGCCTACGCCGTCGACGACTACGATTTCCGCAAGCCCCAGGCCGACCTGTCGCAGGTACGCGCCCACCCGTTGAGCGCCGAGCATGGCGGCTACGAAAAGTACCTGTGGCAAGGCGGCTACATCGAAGCGGAACAAGGTGAACACTATGCGCGCGTGCGTCTCGAGGAAGAGCAGGCTGAACATACCCGCACCCGCGCTCACACCCGCTTGCGCGCCATGGCGCCGGGTTACCTGTTCACGCTGAAGAACTGCCCGCGCCAGGCGGAGAACCGCTCGTACCTGGTGGTCAGCGTCACGTATCGGTTGCAGGAAGGTGGCTATGCAAGCGGCAGCAGCGAGGCGCACTACGGCTTTCATTTCGTCGCGCAGCCTGCGTCGTCGCCGTACCGCGCGCCCAGCGTCACGCCGCTGCCGAAAGCAACCGGCCCACAAACCGCGCTCGTCGTCGGACCGGCCGGCGAGGAGATCTGGACCGACCAATACGGCCGCGTGAAACTGCAATTCCGTTGGGACCGCTATGGCCAGCGCGATGAAAACAGTTCCTGCTGGGTTCGGGTATCGGATGCCTGGGCCGGTTCCAACTACGGCGCCATTCACATTCCCCGGATCGGCCAGGAGGTGGTGGTCGATTTTCTCAATGGCCAGTTGGACCGGCCGCTGATCACCGGCCGCATCTATAACGCCGATCAGATGCCGCCCTTCAGTCTGCCCGCAGCGGCCACGCAAAGCGGCTTCGTCACGCGCACGCCCGGCGGCACGAGCGCCAACGCGAACATGTTGCGCTTCGAGGACCGCCAGGGCGCGGAACAGGTCGCGCTGCATGCCGAGCGCAATTACGACCTCTCAGTGGAAAACGACGCAACGACCAGTGTGGGCGGCAGCCAGACCAGTACGGTCGACGGCAACTCCATGACGGTGGTGGAAGGCACCATGGAAACGGTGAGCACCGACGCGATTTCGATTACGGATGCCGCCACGAGCATTACCGGCTCGTCCGTTGGCTTTGTCGGTTCGGGTGTGAGCATCTCCGGCTCGCAGATCTTCATGGCTGGGTCGAGCATCAACGTTATCGGCAGCAGCGTTGGCGTGACGGGCTCGTCGGTCACCGCGACCGAATCGAGTGTCTCGCAGACCGGCGTGTCGTTCAGCACCGTCGGCTACTCGGTGACGTTCTGAAACCGGCATCTCATGGTCCACACACACCACGCACAATGAAAATCATCAAACCCACGCCACTGGGTGTCCTGACACGCCCGTACCGGGCCGCAGGCAGCGAACACCTGGGCGTCGCGATTCCCATGATGGTGACGCTCGGCGAAGCCCCGCGCCTCGTCAGCGAGTCGGAACTATGGGACACGGTCGGCGCGGAGCTGGCCGGCTTCCCGCTCGATGCGGCGCTCCCCAAACCGCGAGCCGAGTTTCTGCTATCGGCGCATGCCTACGGGCGGTATTGCGACCATACGAATACGTGCCGGGTGGGCATCCGTTTCGCCGGTGTGGAAAAGGCGTTGCTCGTGTCGGGCGAGCGCCACTGGGCAGGTTCGGCGCCCTCGGCCGCCGAGCCGTTCGAGTCCCTCGCGATCGACTGGCCTCTCGCGTTTGGCGGAGCCGGCTATGTGGACAATCCCCGCGGCCGCGGGTTTCACGGCGCGTCGGCAAACAGCGAGCGGTCACAGCAGCAGCTATCTCAACCGCTGTCCAACGTCGAATACCCGGCGGAGCGCTTACGCAGACCCGGACAGATCGTCACACCAGGAAGTTTCACGCCAATCGCAGCCGACTGGCCGCAGCGCCGCGCGCTCTACGGAGCACTCGACGCGCAATGGCGCGAAAGCGATTGTCCAGGCTTTCCATGCTCGATGGACACCCGCTACTTCAATATCGCGCCCATCGATCAGCAATTCCCGGCGCTCGATGCCATGCCGGACGGCGCGGCCTATCGCATCGTTCATATGCATCCCGAACAACCGGTGATAACAGGCGCGCTGCCGCCGCTGCGTGCCCGTTGCTTCCTGCAGCGGCAATCCGAAGACACGCTCGCGGAGATTCGGATGCGTCTGACGACGGTGTGGTTCATTCCGCATCGCGAGCGGGCCATCATGATCTTCCACGGCATAGCCGGGATTCGGGAGTTCGACGCACACGACGTCGCATGTCTGCTACTCGGCGCCGAACTGAGCGGCGAGCCGCGTTCCGCAGCCGACTACCGGCGCACCTTCGACCTGCGCATGGACCGCAAGCACGGTGCGCTCCATGCGCTGCGCGACCAGGATCTGGCGCCACCGGCACTGCTCACCACGGCTGACGACGCGTCCACCGACGCTACGTCGCACGATGCGCTAGAGCGCAATCTGCAGCAACGCGCACGTCAGCAGATCGAGCGAGCGCGTGCGGCAGGCCTCGCGCCTGGCGCTTTCGATGCAGCGCCGACGCAGCCCCCTCGCATCGACCAACTGGCGGAGTTCGTCGAACAGCAGGAAAGGATCGCTCAGGAGCAGCGCGCAACACTGGAAGAGAAGCAGCGTGAGATCGAAGGCCGCCACGCGGCAAGCGGAATGCGCAAGCGCGTCAATCCGCCAACCACGCGGCGTGGCCCGCCCGCGCTATCGCGCGATGGCGCGGCATCACGGCGTGCCGATCGGAAGAAGGACCCACGCCACCTGGAAATCGACGCCGACAAGAAACTCCGCGAGACCTACCGGCATGCCGTCCAGTATCAGGAAGCAGCACCGCGCCTCGACACGGCCGCCGGGCGCGTATTGCAGGAACGCGTTGCCGCGGCGCATGCGCGTGGCGAGTCGCTGGCCGGTTGGGATCTGACCGGCGCGGATCTGAGCCGGATGAGTCTGCGCGGGGCAACGCTGTCCGGCGCGTTGCTGGAAAGCGCCGATCTCAGCGAGACTGACCTGACAGGCGCGGTGCTGGGAAACGCGGTACTCGCGCGCGCCACACTCGTGCGCACGGTGTTTGCGCGCACCGACCTGACGGGCGCCAACCTGTCGCTGGCGCAGTGCGACGGCACCGACTTCAGCGACGCCGTGCTCGATCGTGCGCTGTTCGAGAACACGCGGTTCGAGCGTTGCCGGTTGACCCGTGCTTCAGTCCAGCGAACCCAGTTCAGGGATTGCCGCTTTCTCAGCACCGACTTCAGCGAAGCCACCCTGAGCGACCTGGCCTTCATCGAACAGACTTTCGACACTGTGGATTTCAGCCGCGCCAGCATCCGCAAGCTCGCCTTCATCCAGTGCACGCTTACCCGCGTTGCGTTCGCGAGCGCCGACATAGCAGGCTTCGGATTCGTCGAAACCGTCGCGAGCGGTATTCGCTTCGACGGCGCGATCCTTCGCAAGGCCTGCTTCGTCAAAGAGAGCGTGCTCGACAACGCGGATTTCTCGCAGGCGCACCTGAGCGAAGTCAACTTGCGCCAGGTCCGCGCGCACGGTGCGAACTTCAGCGGCGCGCGGATCGACCAGTGCGACTTCTCCGACGCCCGCATGCGGTTGGCCGATCTACGCGGGGCAAAGATCGCAGACAGCCACCTCGTGCGCACCGATCTGAGCGGCGCCAATCTGGCGCGCGCCGATTTGATGGGCGCTTCGATGCGACGCGCCGTCCTGCACGGTGCGAACTTTCGCGAAGCGAACCTGTTCCGTGCCGACTTCGCAGAGGCAGCGATCGACGACACGACACAGTTCGACGGCGCCTATCTGGACCAGGTCAACTTTCATCCGTTCGCCAAGGCGGCAGCATGAGTCCGGAACGAGATCGACTGCAGCAGAGGGCCCGCAACGGCGAGGTCATCGCGGATCAGTCGTTCGGGAGGCTGTCCCTCGAGCATGGCGATCTGTCGGGCGCCATCTTCGAACGAACCACCTTTAGCGGCACACGGCTGGCCCGTGCGCACCTCAGAGAATCCGTGTTCAACGCATGCCGCTTCACCGACGTCGATCTGTCGAACACCGATCTGTCGAAAAGCGTGTTCCTGAACAGCGAGCTGGTTCGTACGGACTTGTCCGCGAGCCTGCTGGACGATTGCCGGTTGGCCGGCACGCAGGCCAGCGGCACGCTCTTCTCCGGCGTGCGCGCCAGCCGTTTCACCTGCCTGAAAAGCGATCTCGGCGCTTGCCGGTTCGACGACGCGCAGATCGAACTCGGCTTCTTCGACGAAACACCGCTGGCGGGCGCCGACTTCACTGCCGCGCTCATCCGCAAATGCTTCTTCTATCGACTCGACATGCGCGCGGTACGTTTCGCACAGACAGTGTTCGAGCGTGTCGTATTCACCGAGTCGAACCTGGCCGGCCAGCACTTCGGCGGGCAGACGTTTCGCGGCTGCCAGTTTATCGACACCGATCTGCGCGGTGCCGATTTCACGTCCGCGCGCCTCGGTCAGTGCAACTTTCAGGGCGCGTCGCTCGAGCAGGCGCTCATGAATGAGGTCGACGCTGCATGCGCAAATTTCTACCGCGCAAAGGTCGAGCGCGCGCAATGCCGCGGCGCGCAATTCGAAAACAGCATCTGGGCCGAGGCGCGCCTCCGGGCAGCGGACTTCACCGGTGCGAATCTGCGCGGCGCGGTGTTCCATCGCGCCGACGCATCGGACTGCCGCTTCACGCAAGCCCACCTCGAAGGCGCCGACTTTTCGTACGCCGAGCTAAGCGGCGGCAATTTCGATCAGGCCACGTTGGGGCGAACCCAGTTTCATCGAGCCGGTCATGCCGGATGGCACGGCCGCCCGGGCGCTATCGACAATGACCCCGCTCGATTCGCCGCAGAAGAATGGTCGAAGCGCCGAGACGGCGGCTGACCACCATGCCCATCAATCAGAGAACCTCTATGAAATCGACAGTAGCGGAATTGAGAACGCCTGCGCACGGTCTGCCTCGCGAGAGCCACGACGTCGTGGGCATCGCCGTGGGCATCGTCGTGGCCCTCTTGCCTGACGACGCCGTGCTGGTGGAATGCGACGGTGCCCGACTGCGCTGCCTGCGCGCGTATAGCTGCCTCGTTGCGCCCGAACCCGGCGATCGCGTCGTCGTCTCTTGCGCCGATCCGCAGCAGCGCTATGTGCTGGCTATCCTCGAACGCGTGTCGGCGAGTGAGACGCGGCTTCGCTTCGACGGCGACCTGCTCGTCGAAACGACGCAGAGCCTGCGTTTTTGCGCGGGTCGGGACATCGCCGTCGAAGCCACCCAGGTGCTGCAACTCGACAGCCGACGAATAACCGTCGCAACCGACGAAGCCGAACTCAGCGCCGCTACTGCGGCGCTCGATTGCCGCGACCTGCAGGCCCGCTTCGGCGCGCTACGCCTGATCGGAAAGACGCTGGAGACGGTCGTCGAACGCATCGTGCAGATCAGCAAAAGCAGCTTCCGCACGATCGAAGCCATCGATCATCTACGCACCCGTCATCTCGACTACGCGGCCTCCGCAAGCCTGCGCCTGCATGGCAAGAACGCGCTGTTGACGGCGGAGCGGCTGTCGAAGATCGATGCCGAACAAATCCATCTCGGTTAGGAGAACCTCATATATGGTCATGGTCAACTCAAGCTCGGGCGGCGCCAACGGTGCCGTCTGCGTCAACAAGACGCCCCCGTTCGGCGTCCCGGTGGCTTACGACAACAATGCGCAGCGCACCCAGGCCATCCCGAACGTCAGCAACATCCTGACCGGCGGCGCCCCGACGCACAACCTCGCCACCCTCATTCCCGTCACCAGCGGCGACGCGCCGGGTTCGATGGGCGGCGTCGTGTCGGGCACCGTCTGCTCCACCTCGCGCAATATCAACGGCGCGAATACGGTGCTGCTGCACGGCATGCCCACCACCCGCATGACCGATCCAACCCAGCAGAACGCCAACAATGCCATCGGCACCGGCACGTCGCCCAGTCAGACCCACATCCTGAACCTGGCGCCCTGATCCCTCCATGGCCACGTCATGATCAAACACACCCCCCGCCACGCCCTGCATCTGCTCGGCGCAGCCGTCCTGCTGAGCGCCTGCGCCGCGACACCCCAGGCCGTGCCGGTTCCGTACGACCTCTATCTCGCGGCCGGATCGCAGGTGAATCCGGACAGCCGCGGGCGACCCGCGCCGATTCTGGTCGGCATCTACGAACTGAAGTCCACAGCAGCGTTCGATTCCGGCGACTTCACGGCCTTGCAGGATCACGCGGCCGCCACCCTCGGCGACGACCTGGTCTCGTTCGAACAACTGATCCTGCTGCCGGGCGAGCACAAGCTGATGCGCCGGCCGGGGAATCCGGCGAGCCGTGCGCTCGGCATCGTCGCCGGTTATCGGGTGCTCGGCAAAAACGTCTGGAAAACCACGGTTGTGCTGCCCGAGGGCAAGGACACGAGCGCGTTCATGCTCTGGTGGTCCGCGCCGCAACCGCTGCGCTTGCAAGTGAAATTGGACGCCGGCGGCCTGACCGCCACAACGACGGACTGGACCCATTGATGAAGCATGAAAATCTGCCGCTGAAGGACTCCGGCGTGTCCAGAGGCAAAGTCGTCTGGTCGGAAGGCATGTACTTGCGGCCACAACATTTTCAGCAACTCGAGCGCTATGTCGAAAGCTACGTCCAGCAGCGCTGCCTGGGATTGCAGGGGGCGTTCTGGGGCTTCCTCGGCGTCGAGATCGATCACGACGCGCTCGCCCTGGGCAAGGTGTCGTTGACGATGGCGCACGGGGTGTTTCCCGACGGCACCCCGTTTCGGCTTACCAGTCCGGATGAGCTTCCGGCGCCGCTCGACGTTCCCGCCCATGCGAGAGACGAGATCGTGCTGCTCGCCTTGCCGCTCAGGCGGCCCGGCGGCGAAGACACGATCTTCGAAGAGCAGGCCGATTCGCCGGCGCGCTACGGCGTGTGCTCGCGCGAAATCGCCGACAGCAATGCCATCGCGCTCGGACCTGCCACCGTGCAGATCGCCCGGGCGCGTCTTCGTCTGGTGCTGGCATCGCAGCTCGGTAGCGAGTGGCAGGCGCTCGGTCTGCTGCGCATCGTCGAGCGGCGCAGCGACAACCACCTGGTGCTCGACCCCGGCTATATCCCGCCGATGCTCGTCGCCGGCCAGCACCCCACGCTCTTCAACTACCTGCGCGAACTGGACGGACTGCTCGAACAGCGCGGCGAAGCGCTCGCACAGCGGCTCTCGCAGCCGGGCCGCGGCGGTGTGTCCGAGGTGGCGGATTTTCTGCTGCTGGCGTTGATCAACCGCGCTCAGGCCGACACCTGGCACGTTCGGGAGACGGGCCAGGTGCATCCCGAGCAACTCTTTCAGCAGTGGCTAGGACTCGCCTTCGATCTCTGCACTTACACGCGCAACGAGCGCCGGCCCGTGGTACGTCCGGCTTACCGTCACGACGACCTGCAAGGCAGCTTCGTGCCGCTCATGACCGAGCTGCGCCGCGCCTTGTCGACCGTGCTCGAACAGAATGCCGTCGCCATCGAACTGCAGGAGCGCGCGCAGCGGGTCTGGGTCGCGCAGGTTCCCAATCTGGAACTCCTGCGCAACGCCGGTTTCGTGCTGGCCGTGCATGCCGACCTGCCGGCCGAGACGCTGCGCACGCGCTATCCGGCGCAGGTCAAGATTGGCCCGGCCGAACGGCTGGCGGAACTGGTGCATCTGCATCTTCCGGGCATCGCGCTGCGCCTGCTGCCGGTCGCGCCCAGGCAGATTCCGTACAACGCCGGCTATCACTACTTCGAGCTGGATACCGGCGGCGAGTTGTGGAGGCAACTGGAGAAATCGAGCGGCCTTGCCTTGCATGTCGCCGGCGATCTGCCGGGACTCGCCATGGAGTGCTGGGCGATCCGCGGCTAACCCACGCGCCAAGCGAAGCTAAACGAGACGAGAGCTGACGGAGAAGCCCGATGAGTGCCGCTGTTCAATCGCACACACCCCCACCGCCGGCGAGCTCAGCGAATGCGCTGGTCGTCGCCGCCCATACCTTGCTCGCCACGCTCGCGCAAATGCGCGTCGACGCGGCGATCCAGCCGGAGCGCTTGCGCGAATATCTGGTCGACGAAATCAGACAGTTCCAGACTCGCGCGCAGCAAGCCGCGATCTCCGTCGAGACCATCGTCGGCGCGCGCTATTGCCTGTGCTGCGCGCTCGACGAAGCCGCGGCGCTCACGCCTTGGGGCGGCGGCGGAGTCTGGTCGGCGCACAGCCTGCTGGTCGCGTTCCACAACGAGACCTGGGGCGGCGAAAAATTCTTCCAGTTGCTGGCGCGCCTGTCGTCGAGTCCGCACGAGCATCGAAACATTATCGAACTGCAGTACTTCTGCCTCGCGCTGGGATTCCAGGGACGCTACCGCGTCATCCAGAACGGCGCCGCGCAACTGGCGACGCTCATGCGGCGGCTGCACAAACTGCTGCACGAGACGGGCGGCGGTTACGCACATCCGCTGTCCCCTTCCTGGCGCGCCGCCGATCGCAAGGCTTCGGTCACGCTGCGCCGCGGGCTGCCGGCGTGGGCATGGCTGTGTCTCGCCGGTCTGCTCGGCAGCCTGAGCTTCGCCGTCTATCTGTGGTCGTCGAACCGCGACGGCGACCGGACCACGGCCGCCATCGACGCCATCCGTCTGCCGGCCATCAGCGCGGCCAAGCCTACCGCGTTTTCATCGGGCATCGCGCCGTTGCTCGATGCGGAACTGACAAGCGGCGCGATTACGGTGCGCGACGAAGCCGACCGCAGCGTCGTCGAAATCCGCGGCGACGGCCTGTTCGACTCAGGCTCCGCGACCACCAAAGCGGCCTATTTGCCGGTGCTGATGCGGATCGCCGAGGTACTCAACCGGCTCGAAGGAGACATTGTGATCACGGGACATACCGACAACCAGCCGATCCGCGACAAGCGCTTCGCCTCGAATCTCGAACTCGCGCGGGCCCGTGCGGAAGCGGTCAGGCAGTTGCTGCTGTCGGCCGGCCTCGACCGTACGCGCCCTATCGTGGCGGTAGGACGCGGCGACACCCAGCCCGTCGATACCAATACGACGGCGGAGGGCCGCTCTCATAACCGGCGCGTGGATATCGCGCTCCTGACGCCCGCCGTCACGCGGGATCTTTCCGGAACGACGCGCAGATGAACGTTCTCAAGCGGCTGTTGGGGTTGTTGCTGTCCCGTGAAGCATGGGTGCTGGCCGGCCTTCTATTGCTCGTGCCGGTGGTCTGGGTCTACGGCCCCTTGCTGGCGATCGGCGACATCCGTCCTCTGGCGGCGGCTGGCGCGCGCTGCCTGTGCATCGGGCTGGTGCTGCTCGTCTGGCTCGCCTGGGTGATCCACCGCAGCCCGGCGCGGCCAGCCAGCGAAGGCGTATTGGCGCGTTTGCGCCGACGCCAGGCGACACCGCGCGATAACCCTGCCGGCGACGCAGACGGCGAACGTATCGCCGAGTTGCGCACGCGTTTTCGCGAGGCGCTCCATCTGCTGCGTCACGCTACGGTGCATGCGGGCCGCTTCTCGGCCTGGCTCGACAGGTTGACCGGCCAGTATGTCTATCGGCTGCCGTGGTATCTGGTCGTCGGCAGCAGCGGCGCGGGCAAGACCGCCGCGCTTGTCAACGGTGGACTTGAATGGTCGATCGCCGAACAGTCGGGCGAGGCCGCGAGCCGCCGCGTCGAACCGACCCAGCAATGCCGCTGGTGGTTCAGCAACGATGCGGTCCTCGTCGACACGCCGGGCCCTTACCTGGAAGCAGCCGATGCCGGCGAGCGGCGCGGGGCCGAATGGGGAGAACTGCTCGCCCTGCTGAGAAAATACCGGCCGCGCCAGCCGGTCAACGGCGTGCTGCTGATGGTCGGCATCGACGATCTCCTGGCCTTGAACGAAGCCGACCGCGCAGCCTATGCAACGCGACTGCGCAAGCCATTGCAGCTCCTGCAGGCGAAGCTCGATGTCCGCGTGCCGATCTATCTGTGCTTCACGCGGATGGATCGCCTGAGCGGCTTCAGCGATTATTTTTCCGGGCTGAATCGCGATGACCGGGCGCAGGTCTGGGGGATGGCGGCGACGCCGGAGGACACGACACCTGGCCACTCGGGTTGGCTCTCCGGCGCCGCCTTCGATGCCCTGGCGCGGCGTTTGACCGACGGCTTGCGGGATGTGCTGATCGCGGACCCGGACCTCGACAGCCGCGCGCGGGCCTATCTGTTTCCACAGCAATTCGCCAGCCTGAAGGAAGTCATCGGAGACTTCTGCCAGACGCTGTTCAGGCATTCGCCGATCGAGACCAATCCGCGGGCGCGCGGCATCTACTTCACGAGCGCCCAGCAGAACGGACCGACGCTCGACCGGGTTCTGACGCCGATCAGGCAGGCGCTGCAGTTATCTGACGCAACGCCTGTGCGCGACGCTGCGCATCGCAGCCGAAGCTATTTCCTCAAGCAGTTCCTGCACGATGCGGTGTTCGCCGACGCGGGATGGGCTGGCGTGAGTCGCTCTGTACGGCGACGACGGCTGATGCTGCATGCGAGCGTGGTAGCGTTGCTCGGCCTCGTTCTGCTGACGTTGCTGTGTGGCTGGACGTTCAGCTACTGGAACAACCGGGCCTATCTCGGCGAAGTGAACGCGCATGTCGCGGCGCTCGACCAGCAGACCCAGCAGCCGCTGGAGCTTGCCGGCGGCGCGTTGCTGCCGCTTGTGCCGCTGCTCGACGCGTTGCGGAGCCTGCCGCGCAGCGAGCGCTTCGAGCTGGACGCGCCTTCGTTCCTGCGCTACCGGATGGGCTTATATCAAGGCAGGAAAACCGGCGACGCAGCCGATGCCGTCTACCGGCGAGCGCTCGACGAGCGGCTGTTGCCGCAAGCCGCTACCCGTCTCGAGAAGATTCTCGCCACCGCACCGGCCGACGACAGCGAATTCAGCTATGACGCGCTGAAGGCGTATCTGATGCTCCATGACGCGGCTCACTATGACGCAGGCTTTCTCACCGCATGGCTGATGCTCGACGCGGAAAAGACGCTACCGTCGAACACCGCGCCGGATGAAACCGCGCGGCTGGCAGCGCATCTCACCAACCTGTTCGGCTCGCGCACGGTGAGTTCGCCGTTTGCGCTGAACGAGTCGCTCGTGAACAGCGTGCGCGAGCGGTTAGTACGCGATTCGCTGGCACAGCGCACCTATCACCTGCTGC
This sequence comes from Paraburkholderia sp. GAS38, assembly GCF_050434965.1. Taxonomy (NCBI): domain Bacteria; kingdom Pseudomonadati; phylum Pseudomonadota; class Betaproteobacteria; order Burkholderiales; family Burkholderiaceae; genus Paraburkholderia; species Paraburkholderia sp. GAS38. The sequence goes on from NZ_JBNDJO010000005.1 coordinate 524,380, forward strand.
GTCGGGAACTGCTGCGCAGCGCGGGCGGTGAAACGGTTAGCGTCGTCAGTGCCGGTGGTCCGCAGGCTGGTCTCGTGTTCACCCGTCACAGCGGCAAGCCCCTGACCGACGGCATTCCCGCGCTCTACACCTATCAAGGGTACTGGGACGTCTTCGCTAAACGGGTCGACGGCGCCACAACCCGACTGGAGAACGAGGAACCGTGGGTGCTCGGTATCCAACCTGAGCCGCAGGGCGAAGAGGCGCGGCGCAAGCAATGGATCGCCGAGGTCAAACGTGCGTACCTCAACGACTACATCGACATATGGGACGCCTATCTGAACGACGTCGGGCTGATCGACAGCAAATCGCTCGCGCAAAGCATCCAGATCGCCCGCACGCTCTCCGCCCCCGATTCGCCGTTGAGGCAATTCCTGCAGGTTGCAGCGAACGAGACGACTTTGCTGCGCACACGCAGCAGCGGAGCGGCCGCGACCGGACAAGCGCCGAAGGGCGGCGCCGAAGCCGGTCAGGCGCTCTCCGCGCTGTTCGGCAGCGGGTCTTCCGGTCAGCCGCAATACGATGACGCGCGACCCGAGAGCATCGTGGACACTCATTTCGAGCCGCTGCGGCGGCTGGTCGCCGCAACCGGATCCGGCGGCGACGCGGGTGCCGCACCGCTCGAAAGCAACCTGCGTCTGCTCGACGAACTGTACGGTTATCTGAGCTCGGCCAATGCCGCCTTGAGCAGCGGAGCGCCTGCGCCGCAAACGGACGTCTTCGACAAACTGCGTGCGGACGCGGATCGCATGCCGACGCCGTTGCGGAACATGTTCGGCGACTTGTCGCGCAGCGCGGCAGGGCAGATCAACGGCGCCGCGCGGCAGAACCTCGCTCATGACGCGCAGGGCAGTATCGGCAAGGCGTGCCGGCAGACGATCGCCGGGCGCTATCCGTTCGCGCGCGATGCCGGCCGGGATGTCGCGCTCGACGATTTCTCACGGTTTTTCGCCGCCGGTGGCCTGATGGACAGCTTCTTCCAGAAGAATCTTGCGGCGCAGACCGACACCGGCGCAAGCCGTTGGACCTTCAGGCGCAACCTTGCCGGCGGCATGCCCGCCGACACGCACCTGCTCGGCTCCTTTCAGAATGCGGACACGATCCGCAACGTGTTCTTCGCCGGCAATGCGACGGCACCGTCGCTGCAGATCGAGCTCACACCGCTCGATCTGGACCCCGGCATCACGCAATACTCGCTGGACGTCGACGGTCAAACGATCCGCTACGCGCACGGCCCGCAGATTCCAGCGACAGTGAAATGGCCGGGCTCACGCGGCGCAAATCTGGTCAGCCTGCAGATCAGTACACCGAATGGTTCCGACGGCCTGCAAACGCAAGGCCCCTGGGCGCTGCACCGCTTGCTCGACAAAGCGCGTATCACGCCAGGTGCGGCGCCTGAGAGTTTTGTCGCCACCTTCGACTTCAGCGGGCGAAAGCTGGCGCTGCGCGTCACTGCCAGCAGCAGCTATAACCCGTTTCGCCTGTCGCAGATGGAGGCGTTCGCTTGTCCTTCGTGATCTGCATCCGACACGCCGCGTGGCGCGTGGCGCGGCGCCGTGAGCACGCGCTTCGCGACCGGCGGCCTCTCGCCTCGATTCGCTTTTTCGTTTGTTTCGTTTGTTTCGTCTGCCATCAGGAACCTGACGTATGCCCTCCTCTCACATCACACTGACTGTCGTTGCCTACCATGGCCAGGCGCTCGTCGACGGCGCTCGCGCAACGTTCGATACGCACGGCGGCACGATCGGACGGGACGGCAGCAACCTGCTGCCGCTGCCCGGCGACGACGGGCTGGTCGCGCGCCACCATGCCACTGTCAGCTCGCAAACTGGTCATTGGCAACTGCTCAACACCAGCGGCTACGCGGCGATCGCAATCAACGGCAAGATGCTGGCGCCGGGCGCGCAAACGAACCTGCAGGCGGGCGACATCGTCAATATGGGCGCCTATGTCTTGCGAGCCGGCGTGGATGCAGTGCCCGCTGCGTGGGACTTGCCGGCGCTTGCCGCGCTCGCCGGATCTGAGCGCACTGGCGTGCACGTGGAAGCTGCGGCGCCGCTGCGCTTCGGGATGCCCGCCGCCCCATATCCGGCGGATCCCCTGACAGGCTTCGGATCAAGCGCCGGGACGGCCGATCTGCTTGACACGCCGCTCGATCCGCTCCTGCTGTTCGGCACGGCTCCGGCCTGGTCCAGCGCAACCGCGCTGGAGCCGCCGGGGTTGTTTGCCGACCTGTCCGACACGCGGTCATCCTCTGCCTTCGACGCTTCGAGTCGCCCCAATATGCACGGGTATGCCGTGCGCGATGCGGTGCCGGAACACGGCAGTCATCTGCGCTTGCAGATTGCTTCGCTCGCGCCCGCTGCGGTTCAGGCGCAAGCGCAACCGGCCGCCGAGGTGTGGAACTTCGATCCATCCAGCTTCGAGCGCCCGAGGCCGGACAGTTCTGGCAGCGTGACGAGCGGGGATGCAGGGGATGCCACCGCTCCGGGCTTGCCAAACGTACCAGACGTACCAGGCGCACCAGGCACCGCCCGGACCGTCGCGCCGGAGTACGGTGCCCAGTTCGGGGCGCCGACCGTGTTGCGGCCAGCCGGTCCGATCAGGATTGTGGAACCGACTGCCGCCGCCCCGCTCGTCGAGCCGGCCGACCACCACGCACCCATCCTGCACGAGCTGGCCCGACACTTCCTTGAGGGCGCGGCGATCGAACCCGGCTCTGCAGCCGAGGCCGGCTTGAACCGGCAGGTCATGTATACGCTCGGGAAGCTCGTCCGCAGTCTGATGCCGCCACGCTAACGACGAAGGCGAAGGTGAGGAGCGACCCACTGAACCATAGCGACGCTCGCCCAGCGCCCGCCCGCCGCCAGAAAGCCAGGCGGCGCCAAACCGCGGGACAGCCGGCCAGACAGGCGGGTACGGTCCCCTCTGCTATATTCTTCCCATCCTGCCCTTTACCAGTTCGCGACACGTGGAACAACTACCGTTATGGGCGCAGATAGGCGCCGTCTTCCTGCTGCTTATCTGCTCCAGTTTCTTTTCGATCTCCGAAACGGCGATGATGGCGCTCAACCGTCACCGCCTGAAGCATCTGTCCAATCAGGGCGTGCTCGGCGCCAAGACGACGCAAGGCCTGCTCGCCCACACCGACGAGCTGCTGAGCGTCATCCTGATCGGCAACAATCTGTTCAACACGATCATCCCGGTGCTGACCACCTCGGTCGCGCTGCATACGTTCGGCCGCAACAATCTGGTGCTGTCGATTGCGACCGGTATCGTCGCATTCCTGATCATCGTCTTCGCGGAGATCACGCCGAAGATCGTCGGCGCGACGTTTCCGGAAAAAATCGCCTTGCCGGCGAGTCTGCTGATCGCCCCGCTGATGCGCGCGACGAAGCCGATCGTCTGGTTCGTCAACCTGTTCGCCAACGGCATCCTGCGCATCCTGCACATCAATACGAAGGGCGCGCACGACCAGCGACTTTCGACCGAGGAGCTGCGCACCATCGTCCTCGAGTCCGGCAGCTTCATGCCGACCAAGCACCGCAGCATCCTTCTGAACCTGTTCGATCTGGAGAACATCTCCGTCGACGACGTGATGATTCCGCGCCGCCGGATCGAAGCGCTCGATTTCGATGCGCCGTTCGAGCAGATTCTGCATCAGCTCGAAACCTGCTATCACAACAAGCTGATCGTCTATCAGGGCGACATCGACCGTGTGCTCGGCGTATTGCACGTGCGCAAGACGCTGTCGGCGCTGCACAACCAGGAGCTTGAGCGCGAGACCTTGCGCGAGCTGCTCGCCGAACCGTATTTCGTGCCGAGCGGCACGCCCGTGTTTCAGCAGTTGCAGTACTTCCAGGAGAGCCGTCACCGAACCGCGCTGGTCGTCAACGAATACGGCGAACTGCAGGGGCTGGTCACGCCGGAAGACATCATCGAGGAACTGATCGGCGAGTTCACCACCTCGATCCCGCGTAGCGCGAATTCGCGCGGCGGCTGGAACGAGAACGGCGAATGCATCGTCGCCGGCAGCATGCCGCTGCGCGAACTGAACCGCTGGCTGCAGCTCACCCTGCCGACCGACGGGCCGAAGACCCTGAATGGCCTGATTCTGGAAATCCTCGAAGAGATTCCGGATGGCGACGTGTGCGTGCAGATCGCGGGCATCAAACTCGAAGTGATGCGCAGCGACGATCAGGCGGTGCGCACCGTCAAGATTTTCAAGCCGGGCGCGAAGGGTGGGAAAAAGCTGCGGAGCTGATGGGTAGGTGTGCTGGGCGTAACTAGTGCCGGGATCTGTCCATCGAACGGATGGGCTTTCCGCGGCCGTCTGCCGTCTGCCGTCTGCCGTCTGCCGTCTGCGGCATACCTGGCCATCCGGCCGAATGGCGGCAACGCTCCGCCTGCCCGATGATGGAGTCGTCTTGTTCTACAGGCGGCTCCCGGCCGGTTTCCGATGTCATCCTCGCCCCGCTTCACACCGGCTAGCACCGCTGATCGTCTGGCGCCCACCGTTACAACGGGCGTGCCCTATCGTGCCATGGCACTCGAGGTCGAGCCTGCCGCCGCACCTGCCACGCCCGCACCCGCGCCGCCGGCCCAGCATTCGGCACGCGCGTTCGACAGTACAAGCCGCGACGACACGCCCCGCCGCGAGCCAACGCCCGGCCTCGCCGAAGCGGACAACACCCCCGCAGTCCGTCTGCTGAGCGACACGCTGCGGGAAGCCACCCGCCGTAACGCCTCGGACCTGCATGTCGAACCCACCGAACATGGCTGGCGCATGCGGTTGCGCATCGACGGCGTGCTGCACGCCATCGCGCAACCGCCGGCCCATCTGCGCGACGCCTTCATCACCCGCGTGAAAGTGCTCGCGCGCATGGACATCGCCGAACGGCGCGTGCCGCAGGACGGACGCCTGCGCATCGCCACCACCCCAGGCAAGTTCGAAGACTATCGCGTGAACTCGCTGCCCACGTTGTTCGGGGAAAAGCTCGTCCTGCGACGACTCGACGCGCTGCCCGCCGCCCTCTCGCTCGATTCGCTTGGCCTCGATCCCGCTCAGCGCGCCACGCTCGAGGCAGCCATCAGCGCGCCGCACGGACTGGTGCTGGTGACGGGTCCAACCGGCAGCGGCAAGACGCTCTCGCTGTACTGCTTCCTGCAGAAGCTCAACGCCGAATCGCGCAACCTCTGCTCGGTCGAAGATCCGGCGGAAATCCAGCTCGCCGGCATCAACCAGGTCAGCGTGCGCGAGAAGGCCGGTCTCACGTTCGCCGTCGCGTTGCGCGCGTTTCTGCGCCAGGATCCGGACGTGATCATGGTCGGCGAAATCCGTGACGAAGAGACCGCCGACGTCGCCGTCAAGGCGGCGCAAACCGGCCACCTCGTGCTCTCTACGCTGCACACCAACGACGCGCCGGCCGCCATCGCGCGCCTGATCGATATCGGCGTCGAGCCGTATCACCTGGCCGCCGCGCTACGCATGGTCACCGCGCAACGGCTGGTGCGGCGGCTATGCGTCGTCTGCCGGACAGCGGCGCCGCAATCGGCAGCCGCGTTGCGCGCGGCCGGCTTCAGCGAGGATCAACTCGACGGCTGGCATCCCTACGTCGCTGCGGGCTGCGACGCTTGCCACCGCATTGGCTACCGTGGGCGCGTCGGCATTCACCAGGTGATGCCGGTGTCGGACGCGATGCGCGAGCTGATCGTCGCGAATGCAGGCACGCTCTCGCTCGCCCGGCAGGCCCAGGCTGAACGGGTGGGCACGCTGCGCGAGGCCGCGTTGGCGCGCGTGCGGGACGGCACGACCAGTCTCGCCGAAGCACTCGGCGCAACCGAGGTCGTATAACCATGAGGACAACTGAAGCCGAAGCACGCGAAATGCGCTTTGCATGGCGCGGCGTCGATGCTGCGGGCACACAGCACAGCGGCACGCTTATCGCGGCAGACGCGAGTGCCGTGCGCACACTGCTCAAGCGCGACAACCTGTTCATCGTCGAACTCTCGCCGCGCGGCGTCGCGCCACGCCCTCAGGCACGCGCCTCGGAAGTCACGCGCTTCACCCGTCAACTCGCCAGTCTGCTGCGCGCCGGATTGCCGCTCGCGTCTTCGCTCGAACTGCTCGCGCAAGCCCCTGCGCCACGCCAGCGCGGTATGTCGCGCATCGTCGGCGCGCTGGCGCGCGACATCACGAGCGGCCTGAGTTTCTCGGCAGCGCTCGCACGGCATCCGGCCCAGTTTAACCCGCTGTATTGCCAGTTAGTCGCGGTCGGCGAAGCGGCGGGCGCGCTCCCCGCGGTACTGGCGCGCGTCGCCGACGACCGCGAACGGGGCGCCGCGCAACGCGCCAAGGTCAAGGCCGCGCTCACCTATCCCGTCGCGATCCTGCTGCTGGCACTCGCCATCACGGCTGCGTTGCTGGTATGGGTGGTGCCGACCTTCAAGCAGATCTTCGACGGCTTCGGCGCCCGCTTGCCGGCGCCCACGCAAATCGTCCTGGCGCTCTCCGACGCCACGGCGCGCTGGAGCGTGCCGGTGCTCGCGTCGACGGTGTGCGCCGGTTTTGCCATGGCTTCCCTGCTGCGGCGCTCTGAAGCAGCACGCGTGACGCTAGCCCGCCTGATGCTGCGCCTGCCGGTCGCCGGCACGCTGCTCGCGACCCTGTGTGCGGCACGCTGGAGTCGGGCGCTCGGTACGCTGCTGTCAGCCGGTACGCCGCTCGCCGACGCATTCGACTCGCTGACCCATGCCACCGGCAACGCCTGGTTCGATCGGGCCACGGTCGAGATCGCCGCCCGCCTGCGGCGCGGCGAACGGCTCGCCGCCGCCATGCGTGCCGCGCGTTGCTTTCCGGCCGAGGTGGTTCAGCCCGTCGCCGTCGCAGAGGAGTCCGGTGCATTGGATACGATGCTGATCGACGTGGCCTCGCTTAGCGATCGTCAGGTTGACGAAAAGATCGGCACCCTGGCGAGCCTCTGCGAACCGCTGGTGATTATCGTGCTGGGGACGCTGGTCGGCGGCCTTGTCATCGCGATGTATCTTCCCATTATTCAACTCGGCAACGTGGTGTAGCATCGCAGCCGAATCCAACTATTTCGCCATGCCGGCTACTCAAGCACTCGTGTCAGATACTTCCTTCAGCGCCCTTCATGGTCACGTCGCGGCCAGCCTCGGCGCCACCTTCGGCAGCTTGCCCGCCGGCGTGCAGATTGCGTTTGCAATCGTGTTCGGCCTGGTCATCGGCAGCTTTCTGAGCGTAGTCGCGCATCGGCTGCCCATCATGCTCGAGCGTGCATGGCGCGAAGAAGTCAGCGAGGCAACCGGCGTGCCGCTCGAAGACGACGGCCTGCCCGCGCGCTACAACCTGTGGCTGCCGCGCAGCGGATGCCCGCACTGCGGCCACGTCCTGCGCTCATGGGAGAACATCCCAGTGCTGAGTTATCTGCTGCTGCGCGGTCGCTGTTCGGCATGCAAGGCCTCCGTCTCCGCGCGCTATCCGTTGCTTGAGATCGCCAGCGCCGCGTGCGCAGCGGGTGCGCTGGCCGTGTTCGGCCCAAACGCCATGGCGCTGGCCGCCTTCGGCCTGTGCGCGGCCTTGCTGGCCATGAGCGCGATTGACATCGACACGCATCTGCTGCCCGACTCGCTGACGCTGCCGCTGCTCTGGGCCGGCCTGATCGTCAATTTCAACGACATGTTCGCGAGCTTGCACGACGCCGTGCTGGGCGCGATTGCGGGCTATCTTGTACTCTGGGTGGTGCACTGGCTGTTCAAGCTCGTACGCGGCGTCGAAGGCATGGGCTATGGCGACTTCAAGCTGCTCGCCGCGCTCGGCGCATGGCTCGGCTGGGCCGCGTTGCCGCAGATCGTGCTGATCGCCGCGGTGGCCGGTGCGGTCGTCGGCCTGGCGGCGACCTGGCGTGGCCGCATGCGCTTCGAGGAGCCGCTGCCGTTCGGTCCGTTCCTCGCCGCAGGCGGCGCGCTTACGCTGTTTCTCGGCACGCCCCTCTATCTGGCACTCGGAGGCTGAAGCATGTTTGCTGTGGGACTGACGGGCGGCATCGGCAGCGGCAAGTCGACCGTCGCCGACCTGTTTGCCGCGCGCGGCGCGGCGATCGTCGACACCGACCTGATCGCGCATCAGATCACTGCGCCAAACGGCGTCGCAATGCCGAAGATCGCCACTGAGTTCGGCGCCTCGTTCGTCGCAGCGGACGGCTCGCTCGACCGTGCCCGCATGCGCACCCTGATCTTCGGCGACGAGGGCGCACGCCGGCGTCTCGAAGCCATCACGCACCCGCTTATCCGGACCGAGACCGAACGGGCAAGGCATGAGGCCAGCGGCCCATATGTGATGCTGGTGGTGCCGCTGCTGGTCGAGTCGGGCAGTTGGAAAGCGCGCGTGAACCGGGTCCTGACGGTGGACTGCAGCGTCGAGACGCAGATCGCCCGTGTGATGCGCCGCAACGCCTTCAGCCGCGAGCAGGTTGTCGCGATCATCGCCCGTCAGGCGGCTCGCGAAGCACGCCTTGCCGCCGCGGACGACGTGATCGTCAACGAAAACGCTTCCGTAGAAGAACTCGGCGCGCAGGTCGAAGCGCAACATAGGCTGTATTTGTCCCTGGCAGACGCATGAGACTGCGGCACCCGCCCGCGGCGACAAGAAGGCGGCTTGCCCTGCTGTCGCAATAAAGCACGGACAGCACACTCAAACAGGCGCGAAACAAGCGCAAAAATCAGCGAAAGCGCATCGGGAAAGTGTGTGATTGCTAGGGTAGTCTCACGGCATTAGAATGTTCTGCATTCCCGTCACCGACCACGCCCGAGGCGAGCCCGCTTGATCCTTTACGAGTATCCCTTCAACGAGCGAATCCGGACGCTGCTGCGCCTCGAAGACCTCTTCGAGCGCTTCACGTTCTTTCTGACTCAGGAAGATGCCAGGGAACACCATGTCGCGCTGACAACGCTGTTCGAAATCTCTGAAGTCGCCGGTCGCGCGGATCTGAAGTCGGATCTGATGAAGGAACTGGAGCGGCAGCGGCAAACGCTTGCGCCGTTCCGCGGCAACCCGGGCATCGAGCAGAACGCGTTAGAGGCCGTGCTGGGCGAGATCGAACAAACCCTCTCGGGGCTCTCGCAGATGCAGGGCAAGACCGGCCAGCATCTGGCGGACAACGAGTGGCTCGCCAGCATCCGCAGCCGCGCCATCATCCCGGGCGGCACCTGCAAGTTCGACCTGCCGTCGTACTACGCCTGGCAACAGACACATCCGGACCAGCGCCGTCAGGACATCGCGAAGTGGGTGACGCCGCTCTTGCCGCTGCGCGACGCCGCCACCATCGTCCTGCGCCTCGCGCGCGAGTCCGGTCAGGCCTCGAAGGTCATGGCAATGCAGGGCAGCTACCAGCAGATGCTGTCGGGCCGCTCGTATCAGTTGATGCAGGTGCGTGTGTCGCCGGAATTGCGGGTAATTCCCGAGGCCAGCGCCAACAAGTACATGCTGTGGGTGCGGTTCACCGTGCAGGACGGCGATCTGCGGCCGCGTGCGGTCGACGTGGACGTGCCGTTTCAACTCACGCTTTGCAGTCTGTAGCGCAGATTACGCCGTCGCGGGGCAGCGCCTTTCAAGCAGCGAAAATGCCCCTATATTAGAAACTTGTCCCGTTTGCGATTGACTGCCTGAGCGAATGATCACTGTCGTTAAATGCCCCACCTGCGGCAAGGATGTCCGCTGGACACCGGAGAGCCGCTTCCGCCCCTTCTGTTCCGAGCGCTGCAAGCAGATCGACCTCGGCGCCTGGGCCGCTGAGAAGTACAAGATCGGCAGCACCGACGAAGAACCGCCCTCGGACGACGAGCCGAGCGGCGATTACAACCCGCATTAGGCGCGGGCTGGCCGGCGCGGTAAAACGTGCGGCCGGCGTACGGCCGCGTCGATCTTACCGCCTTGCCGCCGCTATTCGGCGGCAAGCCATTCAAGCACCGGAATGGTCGCCGGCAATAAAGGCGACACCTCGGCCGGCAGCGATTGCCAGACAAATGCCTGGCCTTCGCGGCCGTGCGGCTCGCCGGTCCACTGCGTCACCTTGCAGAAGTAAAGCCGCACGTAGGCATGCGGGTAATCGTGCTCCAGCGTATGCCAGCGGTGGCTCGCCTCTACCTCGATGCCCAGTTCCTCGTGCAGTTCGCGGGCCAGCGCCGCCTCGACCGACTCACCGGGCTCCAGCTTGCCGCCCGGAAATTCCCAGTACCCTTCATAGGGCTTGCCGGCCGGCCGCTGGGCCAGAAGATAGCGCCCATCCGGCTGCACCAGCACGCCGACGGCCACTTCCGTGACCGGGCGCCCGTCGGGGTTCACGGCGGGGTTGGCTGCGGTCGTGGAAGCCGTCATGCCTGCGACTTCCGGCCGGAGCGGTCACGGGCGAACTGCCACGCCACGCGTCCCGAGCGCGAACCGCGTTCGAGCGCCCACACCAGCGCGTCGCCACGCGCCGCCTCGACTTCGGCGGCATCGCAGCCGAAATGCTGCAGCCAGTGCCCGACAATCGTCAGATAGTCGTCCTGCTTGAACGGATAGAAGCTGACCCACAAGCCGAAGCGCTCGGACAGCGAGATCTTCTCTTCCACCACTTCGCCCGGATGAATCTCGCCATCGGACGTGTGCTTGTAGGTCTCGTTGTCGCTCATGTACTCAGGCAACAGATGGCGCCGGTTCGACGTGGCGTAGATCACCACATTGTCGGATTGCGCGGCCACCGAACCGTCGAGCGCCACCTTCAACGCCTTGTAGCCCGACTCGCCCTCTTCGAACGACAAGTCGTCGCAGAACACGACGAAGCGTTCCGGACGCTGCGAGATCAGGTCGACGATATCGCCCAGATCGTGCAGGTCGTCCTTGTCCACTTCGATCAGCCGTAGCCCGTCTTTGGCGTACGCATTCAGGCAGGCCTTGATCAGCGACGACTTGCCGGTGCCGCGCGCACCCGTCAACAGCACGTTGTTGGCCGGCTGCTTGTGCACGAACTGACGCGTGTTCTGCTCGATCAGGCCTTTCTGGCGGTCGATATTCTGCAGGTCGTCGAGCGTGATGTCCGAGATGGCCGGCACCGGCTGCAGGTAGCCGCGGCCCTGGCGCTTGCGCCAGCGGAAGGCGACCGCCGCCGACCAGTCGACGTCAGGCGTTGCAGGCGGAAGCACGGCTTCAAGGCGGCCAAGCAAGGCCTCGGCACGAGTCAAAAACTGTTCGAGTTTATCCATGACGAAGAATCAAAGCGGTTGAGGTGCGAGTCACCAGCGAGCGTACCCGCCAGGTGACAGACTGGATCACGAGCGATAGTCGGCGTTGATGCTCACGTAGTCGTGCGACAGGTCGCAGGTCCAGATCGTGGCCTGCGCATCGCCACGGCCCAGCACGACGCGGATCAGAATCTCCGCCTTTTTCATCACACGCTGGCCGTCTTCCTCGCGGTATTCGGGATTGCGGCCGCCTGCCTTCGCCACCAGCACGTCGTCGAGATACAGGTCGATCTTGCCGACGTCGAGGTCGGTCACGCCCGCGTAGCCGATCGCCGCGAGAATGCGGCCCAGGTTCGGGTCCGATGCGTAGAAGGCCGTCTTCACCAGCGGCGAATGGCCGATCGCGTAAGCGATCTGGCGGCATTCCGCCACATTCGAACCGCCTTCCACCTGCACCGTCATGAACTTGGTGGCGCCCTCGCCGTCACGCACGATCAACTGGGCGAGCGTCTGCGCGACCTCGGTCACCGCATCGCGCAACGCCGCGTAGGCGGGCGAATCGGTGGACGTAATCGCCGGCAGACTGGACTTGCCCGACGCGATCAGGATGAACGAGTCGTTGGTCGACGTATCGCCGTCGATGGTGATGCAATTGAACGAACGGTCCGCCACGTGCTTGACCAGCGCGTCGAGCACCGGCTGCGCCACCGCGGCGTCGAACGCGAGGAAGCCGAGCATGGTCGCCATGTTCGGCTTGATCATGCCCGCGCCCTTGCTGATGCCGGTCAGCGTCACCGTATGACCGTCGATGCTCACCTGACGCGAGGCCGCCTTGGGCAGCGTGTCCGTGGTCATGATCGCCTGCGCGGCGTCATACCAGTGTGCGGCCTGGCGGTTCGCCAGCGCGGCCGGCAGGCCGGCCTTCAGACGGTCGAGCGGCAGCGGTTCGAGAATCACGCCGGTCGAGAACGGCAGCACCTGCTCCGGTGCAATACCGGCCAGACGCGCCAGTTCGACGCAGGTTTCACGAGCGATCACGAGGCCCGGCTCGCCGGTGCCCGCATTCGCATTCCCCGTGTTCACCACCAGCGCACGAATCCCTTTACCGCTTTCACGCACATGTTCGAGATGCTCGCGGCAGACGATGACCGGCGCCGCGCAAAAACGGTTCGACGTGAACACGCCGCCGACCGTCGCACCTTCTTCGACGGAAATGACGAGCACGTCCTTGCGGTTCGGTTTACGGATGTTCGCCTCGGCCCAGCCTAGCGTAACGCCGGCGACGGGGTGAAGTTGGGCGGCATCGATGGAAGGGAAATTGACAGCCATGGTCGCGACCTGTTGTCCAAGTTGAAAATGCCGGCATGAAGCCGGCATCGGAAAATCATAAAAGGGTAGTGCGGCAGGAGCCTCACCACCGTGGAATTACCAGCAAAGCGCTGGGTAAAACAACGCGGCGCGCTTTACGCGCGCCGCCTTTTCAGTCTCACGCAATCTTGCCGTGGCACTGCTTGTACTTCTTGCCGCTGCCGCACGGGCAAGGGTCGTTACGGCCCACCTTCGGCACGCTGTCGCCCAGCGGCTCGGCGGAGGCATGCGTGCTGTGGCTCATGGCGTCGCCGATCATCGCGGCCGTAGCCGCCTCAGCGGCAACCGGCGCGGCGGCCTCGGCGAATTCGGCATGGCGGAACTCGACATGTTCCAGCTGGCTAGTACCCTGCTCTTCGAGATCTTCCGCCACCTGTTCCAGCTGCGCCGGCGATTCCACCTGCACGTTCATCACCACACGCGTGACGTCGAGCTTCACCGCGTCGAGCATGGCCGCAAACAGTTCGAAGGCTTCGCGCTTGTATTCCTGCTTCGGATTCTTCTGCGCATAGCCGCGCAGATGGATACCCTGGCGCAGGTGATCGAGCGCGGCCAGATGTTCGCGCCACGCGCGGTCCAGCGTCTGCAGCATGATTGAACGCTCGAAGCCGCTGAAGTTCTCGCGACCCACCAGTTCGACCTTTGCCTCGTACGCTTCGTCCGCAGCGGCAATCACCGCTTCGAGGATTTCATCCACGCTGATCGACGACGACTCGTTGATCATTTCCTGAATGGCGAGATCGAGCTGCCATTCGTTGCGCAGCACTTCTTCCAGCTCGGGCACGGACCATTGCTCTTCGATGCTGCCGGCCGGCACGAACTGATGGACGATGTCGGTAATCACACCATGACGCATGGCGCCGATGGTTTCGGTGATGTCGTTCGCCTCGAGCAATTCATTGCGCTGCTGGTAAATCACCTTGCGCTGATCGTTCGACACATCGTCGTATTCGAGCAATTGCTTACGAATATCGAAGTTGCGTGCCTCGACCTTGCGCTGTGCCGATTCGATCGAGCGCGTGACGATGCCCGCTTCGATCGCCTCGCCTTCCGGCATCTTCAGGCGGTCCATGATGGAGCGCACCCGGTCGCCGGCAAAAATGCGCAGCAGCGGATCTTCCAGCGACAGGTAGAAGCGCGACGAACCCGGGTCACCCTGACGGCCGGCACGGCCGCGCAGCTGATTGTCGATCCGGCGCGATTCGTGACGTTCGGTGCCGATGATGTGCAGACCGCCTGCGGCCTTCACCTTGTCGTGCAGTTCCTGCCATTCGTCGTGCAGCTTCTGGATGCGGCGCTGTTTCTCGTCGGCGGAGATGGCCTCGTCGAGTTCGATGAAGGTCGCCTGCTTCTCGGCGTTGCCGCCCAGCACGATGTCGGTACCGCGACCGGCCATGTTGGTGGCGATCGTCACGCGTTGCGGACGACCCGCTTCCGCCACGATCTCGGCTTCGCGCGCGTGCTGCTTGGCGTTCAGCACTTCATGCGGCAAGCCGGCCTGCTTCAGCAGATGCGACAGCAGTTCGGAGTTTTCGATCGAAGTGGTACCCACCAGCACCGGCTGGCCACGCTCGTGACAGTCGCGGATATCGCGGATGACGGCGTCGTAACGTTCCTTCGCCGTCTTGTAGATCTGATCCTGCTTGTCGATCCGCTTGGGCGGACGATTGGTCGGGATCACGACCGTTTCCAGCCCGTAGATCTCGTTGAATTCGTACGCTTCCGTATCCGCCGTACCGGTCATGCCGGACAGCTTGGCGTACATGCGGAAGTAGTTCTGGAACGTGATCGAAGCGAGCGTCTGGTTTTCGCTCTGGATCTTGACGTGTTCCTTCGCTTCGACGGCCTGGTGCAGACCGTCCGACCAGCGGCGGCCCGACATCAGACGGCCCGTGAATTCGTCGACGATCACCACTTCGTTGTTCTGCACCACGTAATGCTGGTCTTTGTAGAACAGCGTGTGGGCGCGCAGCGCGGCGTACACGTGGTGCATCAGCGTGATGTTCTGCGGCGCGTACAGGCTCTCGCCCTCGCCGATCAGGCCCCACTCGGCGAGCAGCCGCTCAGCCTTTTCGTGGCCCGATTCCGTCAGGAATACTTGACGACCCTTTTCGTCCAGCGTGTAGTCGCCCGGCTTTTCGACGCCCGTGCCATCGGCCTTTTCTTCGCCAATCTGGCGCTCGAGCAGCGGCGGCAGCGCGTTCATCCGCACGTACAGGTCAGTGTGATCTTCAGCCTGACCGGAGATGATCAGCGGCGTACGGGCTTCGTCGATCAGGATCGAGTCCACTTCGTCGACCACCGCGAAATTCAGCGAGCGCTGCACGCGCGCGTCGGTCTCGTAGACCATGTTGTCGC
Source organism: Paraburkholderia sp. GAS38 (assembly GCF_050434965.1). NCBI lineage: Bacteria > Pseudomonadati > Pseudomonadota > Betaproteobacteria > Burkholderiales > Burkholderiaceae > Paraburkholderia > Paraburkholderia sp. GAS38. The sequence continues at coordinate 539,386 of NZ_JBNDJO010000005.1, forward strand.
GCAGGTAGTCGAAGCCGAATTCGTTGTTGGTGCCGTAGGTGATGTCCGAGGCGTAAGCCTGCTGCTTCATGCCATGGTCCATCTGCGACAGGTTGATGCCCACCGACAGACCGAGGAAGTTGTACAGGCGCGCCATCCATTCGGCGTCGCGTTGTGCAAGGTAATCGTTCACCGTCACGACGTGCACGCCGCGGCCGGTCAGCGCATTCAGGTACACCGGCAGCGTGGCGACGAGCGTCTTGCCCTCACCTGTGCGCATTTCGCCGATCTTGCCGTAATGCAGCACCATCCCGCCGATCAACTGGACGTCGAAGTGGCGCATTTTCAGCACGCGCTTGCTCGCTTCCCGGCAGACCGCGAAAGCCTCCGGCAGCAGCTTGTCGAGCGACTCGCCGCTGGCGATGCGCTGGCGGAATTCACCCGTTTTGGCGCGCAGTTGATCGTCCGTCAATTGCTCGATCTGCGGCTCGAGCGCATTGATCGCCGTGACGGTCTTTTGATATTGCTTGACTAGCCGCTGGTTGCGGCTGCCAAAAATCTTTTGTAGAAAACCGGTGGTCATCGGATCGGTGTCTGCGTCGCGGCTTCGGCCGGCTCACGGCATGCGGTTTGCCCACATGCTGGCCCGGGGTCGGAAATGCCTCGGCGGCTTAGTCCAAGAGTGAATTCGAATCGGGCATTTTAGCACGCGCCCCAGCGCGCGCCTGTGTCAAGGGCGCGACGCAGGGACACCGTGCAGAGCCCCGGCCCAGGCCCCACTGGAGCCGGCCGCGAGCCTATCCCGCGCGGTACAATCCGGGCGTGGGTGCGCATTGTGCGCGCTCACGCCGTCACTATCCTACATGAGCCGCTCCCCGTCGTTTTCAAGGCCGCCGCCGAAGCAGTTCAACACGCGCCGTCCGCAACCGGTCGCCGAGGTGCTCAAGCGCACCGATGCGTTTGCCGCCCTGCGCGCCGGCGTGGAGCAGATCGCCGCGCTCGAAAAGGACCTGCGCCAGTTGCTGCCGGATTATCTGGGTTCGGGCGTCGAGCCCGGCTTCATCAAGGACGGCGTCCTGGCACTATTTGCCGCGCACAACGCGCTGGCGGCCCGTTTGCGCCACCTCGAGCCGCGATTGCTGTCCGATCTGCAGCAACGCGGCTGGGCGGTGAACGCGCTGCGCATCCGCGTGCGTCCGCAGGCGGTGAAGGAACCGCCGCCCATCAAGCAGGCCCGCATGACGCCCGTCGGGGCCGATGCGCTGCACGCGCTGAGCGAATCGCTCGCGCCCTCGCCCTTGCAGGCGGCGCTCGCCAGGATGGCGGCCCGGCATCTACGGAATCGCGAACCCAAAAAATAAGCGGCCCCGAGGGGCCGCTTATTTTTCATCCGCTTCGACTACGCGCCGGGCGCGCCTGAAAATACCCAAACGGGATCAGGCAAACGCCGTCTGCGTGTCGTACGCAAAGCCACGCGGGGCTTTCTGCGTGTCGTTGAAGGTGACGATTTCATACGCGTCTTCGTGCGCCAGCAGTTCGCGCAGCAGCGCGTTGTTCACGCCGTGGCCCGACTTGTAGGCGGTGTACGACGCCAGCAACGGATGCCCGACCACGTACAGGTCGCCGATGGCATCCAGCATCTTGTGCTTCACGAACTCGTCGTCGTAGCGCAGGCCGTCGTTATTGAGGATGCGGTACTCGTCCAGCGCGATTGCGTTGTCCATGCTCGCGCCACGGGCCAGGCCCATTTCGCGCAGCATTTCCACTTCGTGGGCATAACCGAAGGTACGGGCACGGGCGATGTCGCGCACATACGAGGTATGCGCGAAATCCACTTCCAGCGCCTGACCGGTTTTGTCCACGGCCGGGTGGCGGAAATCGATGGTGAACTTCAGCTTGAAGCCAAAAAACGGATCCAGGCGGGCGAACTTGTCGCCGTCGCGGACTTCGACCGGCTTCGTGACCTTGATGAACTTCTTCGCCGCGCCCTGCTCTTCAATGCCTGCCGACTGGATCAGGAACACGAACGACGCTGCGCTGCCGTCCATGATCGGAATCTCTTCCGCGGTGACGTCGACATACAGGTTGTCGATGCCGAGGCCCGCGCAGGCGGACATCAGATGCTCAACCGTCGAAACGCGCGCACCGTCTTTCTGCAGGACCGAAGCGAGGCGCGTGTCGCCAATCGCCATCGCGGACGCAGGAATGTCCACCGGCGTGGGCAAATCCACGCGCGAGAACACGATTCCGGTGTTCGGGCCGGCCGGGCGGAGCGTCAATTCGACCTTGCGGCCGGAGTGCAGGCCGATGCCGACTGTCTTGACGATCGATTTGATAGTGCGCTGCTTCAACATGGTGATCTTCTATTCGATTGAAAATCCCAATCGGGACTTTTTATTCCATAGCGCGAAGTATACTCCATTACCCTGGGATGCGTCGTTTCCAAGGGCGTATCAATCTGTTTCGCTACATTACCCAATCGGCAAAGCGTGACGGGCCGATGCCCGGAACGGAGGCGTTTCCGGACATCAGCCCGCGTTACGGCTTGTCACACGAATGCCTTGCGGCCGTTGCCCCGGCACAACGTCGCGCCGGAAAAGGGCCGTTCAGCACTCCAGAACTAGCTCAACGTAGCGAGGATACTCCCAGCATCGCTGACTTCGAACTTGCCGGGTGCCTCGACGTGCAGCGTCTTGACCACGCCGTCGTCGACCACCATCGCGTAGCGCTGGGAACGGATTCCCATGCCGCGCGCCGACAGGTCCTGCTCCAGACCGAGCGCCCGCGTGAAAGCCGCACTACCGTCCGCCATCATGCGCACCTTGCCCGAGGTGTGCTGATCGCGTCCCCACGCGCCCATCACGAACGCGTCGTTGACGGACACGCACCAGATCTCGTCGATGCCGGCAGCGCGCAACTGCTCGGCGTGTTCGACATAACCCGGTACATGTTTGGCCGAACAGGTCGGGGTGAACGCGCCCGGCAATCCGAAGATCACCACGCGCTTGCCCGCAGTCTGTCCGCGCACGTCGAAGCTGTTCGGCCCGATCGTGCAGCCCGCACGCTCGTCTTCGATCAATTCAAAGACGGTTGCGTCGGGTAGCTTTTCACCCACCTTAATCATGCTCAGTCCTTCACATCGATGCGGAGCGTGCCCGCACGTTGTCGTGTCGCAGTGGATCATGCAGTTGCGCACCTGCCCCTACTTGTCGCGCCATCTGCCGGCGACAGCCGCCCCTTCCGCTTCGCGAATCCGAAGAGGGCACCTGTCCTGGCCGCGTCTCACAAGAAAACGCAGCCTGCTTTGCCGTTCCACCCGCCACGCTCGTGCACTCCCTGCTGGCACGCAATCCACGTGCCGCAGCGAAAGCCTGCTCGTGCGCGTCAGTCCGCCTGCTTGCGCAGGAATGCCGGAATATCGTACGTATCGACGCCCTTTTCCTGCAGCGCCTGCACGTGCGAAGCCGCCGTGTCACGCGAAGTGCGCCACACTGCCGGCGTATCCAGCGCGCCGTAGTCTGCCGTGCTTGCGTGGTGTTGCGGAGCGTACGCGTGTTGCATTGCACCAATCGGCTGATTGTCCGTGCCGGTGCGCAGCAGCGTCATCGGAGCCGATTGCTGCTTCTTCGCCGCACGGCCCAGACCCGTTGCCACGACCGTCACGCGCAGCGCGTCGCCCATTGCATCATCGTATACCGCGCCGAAAATCACGGTAGCGTCTTCTGCAGCGTAGCTCTTGATGGTGTTCATCACTTCGCGCGTTTCCGACAGACGCAGCGAACGGCTCGAGGTGATGTTCACCAGCACGCCGCGTGCACCCGACAGGTCCACGCCTTCCAGCAGCGGGCTAGCCACAGCCTGCTCGGCAGCCAGACGGGCGCGATCGACGCCGGCGACCGTCGCCGTGCCCATCATCGCCTTGCCCTGCTCGCCCATCACCGTCTTCACGTCTTCGAAGTCGACGTTCACCAGACCGTCGACGTTGATGATTTCCGCGATACCGGCAACTGCGTTGTTCAGAACGTCGTCTGCGCACTGGAAGCACTTGTCCATCTCGGCGTCATCGCCCATCACCTCGAACAGCTTGTCGTTCAGAACGACGATCAGCGAGTCGACGTGATCCTCCAGTTGCTGCGAACCGGCTTCTGCTACACGCATGCGCTTGCCGCCTTCGAATTCGAACGGCTTGCTGACCACGCCAACAGTCAAGATACCCATTTCCTTGGCGATCTGCGCCACGACCGGAGCAGCCCCCGTGCCCGTGCCGCCACCCATGCCTGCGGTGATGAACACCATGTGCGCGCCACGCAGTGCGTCTGCGATGCGCTCACGTGCTTCTTCTGCTGCGGCGCGGCCCATTTCCGGCTTGGCGCCGGCGCCGAGACCGGTATTGCCGAGCTGGATCACCGCGGTGGCACGCGAACGCGACAGAGCCTGCGCGTCCGTGTTCATCACGATGAAGTCGACGCCTTGCACGCCGCGGTTGATCATGTGCTGAACGGCATTGCCGCCAGCGCCACCGACTCCGACCACCTTGATAATGGTGCCGTTGGTTTCGGTTTCCAGCATCTGGAATTCCATGTTGCCTCCGTCAAGATAAAAAATTGCAGCCACTCGGCCGTTATTCGGCAGGAGATCGGGCAACCTCCTGTCGCGCGCCAGCCGCCGGCACCAGCGCGTGTTTTGAAAACTGTTCGTACAGCGAATGCTTTAGAAATTGCCCAGGAACCAGTCCTTCATGCGCGTGAACACCTGGCCCATCGAACCGGATTGCACCGCCACCTTGCGGCCGCGCATCCGTTGCGAACGTCCTTCCACCAGCAGGCCCATCGCGGTCGAGTAGCGCGGATTGCGCACCACGTCGGCCAGACCGCCCGCGTACTCCGGCACGCCAATCCGCACCGGCTTCAGGAAAATGTCCTCACCCAGTTCGACCATGCCGATCATCATCGACGCACCACCGGTCAACACCACGCCGGAGCTCAGCAGTTCCTCGTAACCCGACTCGCGCACCACCTGCTGCACGAGCGAAAACAGTTCTTCGACACGCGGCTCGATCACCGCCGCCAGCGCCTGGCGCGACAGCGTGCGCGGACCGCGCTCGCCCAGACCCGGCACTTCGATCATCTCGTCCGGATCGGCGAGAGCCTGCTTGGCGATGCCGTAGTCCACCTTGATGTCTTCCGCGTCCGGCGTCGGCGTGCGCAGCGCCATGGCGATGTCGCTGGTGATCTGGTCGCCGGCAATCGGAATCACCGCGGTGTGACGGATCGCGCCTTCGCTGAAGATCGCGATGTCCGTCGTGCCGCCGCCGATATCCACCAGCACCACGCCCAGTTCCTTCTCGTCCTCGGTCAGCACCGCCAGCGACGACGCCAGCGGCTGCAGGATCAGGTCGTTCACTTCGAGCCCGCAGCGGCGCACGCACTTGACGATGTTCTGCGCCGCGCTCACCGCGCCCGTCACGATATGCACCTTCACTTCGAGGCGGATGCCGCTCATGCCGATCGGCTCGCGCACGTCTTCCTGACCGTCGATGATGAATTCCTGGGTCAGGATGTGCAGCACCTGCTGATCGGTCGGGATGTTGATCGCCTTGGCCGTCTCGATCACGCGGGCGACATCGGCCTGCGTCACTTCCTTTTCCTTGATCGCCACCATGCCGCTCGAATTGAACGAGCGGATATGGCTGCCGGCGATCCCGGTGAATACGTTCGTGATCTTGCAGTCGGCCATCAGCTCGGCTTCTTCAAGCGCACGCTGAATAGACTGCACGGTGGCCTCGATGTTCACCACCACGCCTTTCTTGAGCCCCTTCGATTCGCTCTGGCCGAGGCCGATCACCTCGTAGTGACCTTCGCCTTTCAGCTCGGCGACGATGGCCACGACCTTCGACGTCCCAATGTCGAGGGCGACCAGCAGATCTTTATAGTCTTTACTCATAGCGTGCTCATTGCGTGTGATGTTCCGTTACTTCTTGCCTTTGTCGGGTTCGCTGATAAAGCGCATGCCTGCTGCGCGAATCGCGAAACCGTTCGGATAGCGCAAGTCCGCATACTCAATGTCCTTCCCCCAACGTTGCGTCACTGCCGCCCACGCCGCCGTCAGGCGCCGGCTGCGATCGAACAGCGTCTGCTGGTTGCGCTCGCGCCCCAGCTCCACCTGCGTGCCGTTCGACAGCTTCACCGTCCAGGCGTAACGCGGCGACAGCGTCACTTCGTCCGGCGTCGCGCCCAGCGGCGCAAACCATTTCTTGAAGTCGCGATACCGCGCGACCACTTCTTGCGCCGTGCCGTCGGGACCGTCGAAGGCCGGCAAGTCTTCTTCGAGCTCGCCCTGGTTCGCCGTGAACAGTTCGCCGTCCACGCTCACCAGTTGATCGCTGCCCCACGTTCCAAGCGGTTTGTACTCTTCCAGCGTGACAGCCAGCGCATTCGGCCAGACGCGCCGCACACTTGCGTGACGCACCCACGGCATCTGCTCGAAGGCCTGGCGCGCCGCATCCAGATCCACGGTAAAAAAGTTGCCCTTCAGCCGGCCCACGACACCGGCGCGCACCGTCGGCGTGTTGATGTGCTCGGTGTCGCCGTCTATCTGGATTTCGCGCAGCGCGAAGCTCGGCCGCTGCACCAGCCAGATCCCACCTGCCGCCAGCAGCACGAGCACCAGCAACGCGTGCAGCGCGTTGGCGGCGAGATTGAGCTGGCGAACGTTGTTCCACATAGCGATGACGTCAGTCCTTCAGCGTGAGCGCCAACACGCTCACGACCAGTTCTTTGTAGCTGATGCCGACCGCGCGCGCCGCTTTCGGCGGCAGCGAGTGATCGGTCATGCCCGGCGCCGTATTCACTTCGAGGAAATACGGGTTGCCCGCGCCGTCCAGCATGAAATCGGCACGGCCCCAATCGGTGCAGCCGAGCACGTCGAAGGCGCGGCGCGCCAGCGTCTTCAGGCGCGCTTCCTCCGCCGGCGCCACGCCGCACGGAATCAGGTACTGCGTGTCGTTGGCGACGTACTTCGCGTGATAGTCGTAGAACTCGCCCGCCGGCACGATGCGGATCACCGGCAGATCGAGGTCGCCGGCGATGCATGCGGTGTACTCGCCGCCGCCTTCGATGCTCTTTTCCACCACCACGATCCTGTCGAACTTCGCGGCTTCTTCGAGCGCGGCCGGCAACGCGTCGGCGCTCTTCACCTTGATCACCGCGACGCTCGAACCTTCGCTCGCCGGCTTTACGAAAAGCGGCAAACCGAGCTTTGCGACGATCTCCGCGGCACGCGCCGCGTAGTCGTCACCGCGCAGCACTGCTTCGAACGGCGGCGTCGGCACGCCCAGTTGCTGCCACACGAGCTTGGTGCGGAACTTGTCCAGACCGAGCGCCGAACCCAGCACGCCGCTGCCGGTATAGCGAATGCCGTAAAAATCGAGCGCGCCCTGGATCTGGCCGTTCTCGCCATAGCCGCCGTGCAGCGCGTTGAACGCGCGCACAAAGCCCTCTTCCTTCAACGCCGCGAGCGGACGCTCGGCGGGGTCGAACGGATGCGCGTCGATGCCGGCCTCGCGCAGCCCTTGCACCACGAGGCGGCCCGAGTTCAGCGACACTTCGCGCTCGGCGGATTCACCGCCGAGCAGCACCGCCACTTTGCCGAACGCTTTAGGATCGATACTGCTCATTTCACACCTTCGTTTTGCGCGAGACGACCCGGCACACCGCCGATCGAACCCGCACCCATCGTGATCACCACATCGCCTTCGCGCACCAGGCTCGCGAGCGCATCCGGCACTTCATCCACCGTTTCGACAAACACCGGCTCGGTCTTGCCCGCGACGCGGATCGCGCGTGCGAGCGCCCGGCCGTCGGCTGCGACGATCGGCGCTTCGCCCGCCGAATAAACTTCCGTCAGCACCAGCGCGTCGACGGTGGACAGCACCTTCACAAAGTCCTCGAAGCAGTCGCGCGTACGCGTGAAGCGGTGCGGCTGGAACGCCAGCACCAGACGCCGGTCCGGGAACGCACCGCGCGCCGCTGCGATGGTCGCGGCCATTTCGACCGGGTGATGGCCGTAGTCGTCGACCAGCGTGTAGGTACCGCCGGTCTCGCCACCCGAGCTCACCGGCACTTCGCCGTAGCGCTGGAAGCGCCGGCCTACGCCGTTGAAATCTGCCAGCGCTCGCTGGATATCGGCATCTTTCACCTCAAGTTCAGTCGCAATCGCAATGGCGGCGAGGGCGTTCTGAACATTGTGGATACCCGGCAGGTTCAACACGATGTCGAGCGGCGCCGCATCTTCGCGCATCGCCGTGAAATGCATCTTGCCGTCATGCGCCTCGACGTTGACCGCGCGCACCTGCGCATCGGCCGCGAGACCATAGCGGATGATCGGCTTCGAGACGAACGGCAGGATCTCCTTCACGTTCGGATCGTCGACGCACAGCACCGCGATGCCGTAGAACGGCAAGCGGTGCGTGAACTCGATGAACGCCTGCTTGAGCCGCGCGAAATCGTGGCCGTAGGTGTCCATATGATCGGCGTCGATGTTCGTGATGACTTCGATCACCGGGAACAGATTCAGGAACGAAGCGTCCGACTCGTCCGCTTCGGCGACGATGAAGTCGCCCGTACCCAGACGTGCATTGGCGCCGGCACTGATCAGCCGGCCGCCGATCACGAAGGTCGGATCGAGTCCGCCCGCGGCGAGCACGCTCGCCACCAGCGAGGTGGTCGTGGTCTTGCCATGCGTGCCGGCGATCGCGATGCCCTGCTTCAGGCGCATCAGTTCCGCGAGCATCACGGCACGCGGCACGATCGGAATGCGCCGATGGCGCGCCGCCAGCACTTCCGGGTTGTCGCTGCGCACGGCCGTCGATACGACCACGGCGTTCGCCCCTTCGATGTTCTCAGCGGCATGGCCAATCGCAATGCGTGCGCCAAGCGCCGCGAGCCGGTCGGTCACCGCGTTCTTCGTGAGATCCGAGCCGCTCACCTGATAGCCGAGGTTGACCAGCACCTCGGCGATGCCGCTCATCCCTGCGCCGCCGATGCCGACGAAATGAATATGTTTGACGATGTGTTTCATTGTTGCCTTCCTTCTGTGCTCGGGCTCCGGCTCGGGGCGACGCCTGCCGCTTCCGCGCAAATCTGCGCGACCTGCTCGGTGGCATCGGGTTTCGCGAGCGAGCGCGAACGCTCTGCCATCTCCGCGAGACTCTCGCGGGTCTGACCGCGCAACCATGCAGCGAGGCCATCCGCCGTAAGGTCGCGTTGCTGCACCACCAGCGCCGCGCCGTGGTCGGCGAGGAACGCTGCGTTGGTTGTCTGGTGATCGTCGACCGCGAACGGAAACGGCACGAAAAACGCCGCCACGCCCACTGCCGCGATCTCGGCGACCGTCATCGCGCCCGAACGGCAGATCACCAGATCCGCGTTCGCGTAGGCGCTCGTCATGTCGTCGATGAACGGCACGAGTTGCACGTCCTCACCGGTCTGCAAGCCTGCTTCCGCGTAGTTCGCCCGCAGCCCGTCGATATGCTTCGCGCCCGCCTGATGCACGATGCGCGGACGTTGCTGCGGCGTCAAAACAGCCAGCGCGCGCGGCACCACTTCGTTAAGCGCGGTGGCGCCCAGACTGCCGCCCACCACCAGCACATTCAGCGGACCGCTGCGTTGTGCGTAGCGTGCTTTGGGTGGCAATGTGCGCGCAAGTTCCTCACGAATCGGATTGCCGGTCCATTCAGCGTGCGGCAATGCGTTCGGGAACGCCACCAGCACACGTCTGGCGAGCTTCGCGAGCACCTTGTTCGCGAGGCCGGCGATCGAATTCTGTTCGTGCAGCACGAGCGGACGACCGCTTAACGCCGTCATCACGCCGGCCGGGAAGGTGATGTAACCGCCCATGCCGAGCACCACATCGGGCTTCACACGACGCAGCACGCTCAGGCTTTGCGCGCACGCACGCAGCAGGTTGACCGGCAGCATCAGCTTGGTCTTCAGTCCCTTGCCGCGCACGCCGCCGAAACGCACGGATTCCATCGGGATGCCGTGCTTCGCGACGAGGGTTGCTTCCATGCCCGCGGGGTTGCCGAGCCACACGACTTTCCAGCCCCACGCCTGCATCAGATGAGCGACCGCCAGCCCCGGGAACACGTGTCCCCCGGTGCCGCCGGCCATCACCATCAGCGTGCGCTGTTGCGTGGGGGTCATACTTTCCCTCCGCGCATCAACACCCGGTTCTCGTAATCCACTCGCATCAGCAAAGCCACCGCCACGCAGTTCAGCAAAATGCCCGAGCCGCCGTAGCTGACGAGCGGCAGCGTGAGACCTTTGGTGGGCAGCAAGCCGAGGTTCACGCCCATGTTGATGAAGGTCTGCGCGCCGAACCACAGGCCAATGCCCTTCGCGACCAGTCCCGCAAACGTGCGATCCAGCGCCAGCGCCTGGCGGCCGATTTCGAACGAACGGCGCACGATCCAGTAAAACATCAGGATCACCACCAGCACGCCGACAAAACCGAGTTCCTCGCCGATCACCGCGAGGATGAAGTCGGTATGCGCTTCCGGCAGATAGTTGAGCTTTTCGACGCTGCCGCCGAGACCCACGCCGAACCACTCGCCGCGCCCGAACGCGATCAGCGAGTGCGTCAACTGATACGCCTTGCCTTGCGCGTACCGGTCGTCCCACGGATCGAGATACGCGAAAATCCGCTCGCGACGCCACGGCGACGCCCACACCAGCAAGCTGAACGTGCCGACCGCGGTGGCCACGAGGCCGCCGAACAGCTTGCCGTTCACACCGCCGAGGAACAGCACGCCCATCGCGATGGCCGCGATCACCATGAACGCGCCCATGTCCGGTTCGAGCAGCAGCAGCGCGCCGACCACGCCGACCGCGAAGGCCATCGGCAGAAAGCCCTTGGCGAAGCTGTGCATGTACTCCTGCTTGCGCACCGTATAGTTCGCCGCGTAGATCGTCACGGCGAGCTTCATGATTTCCGACGGCTGCATGTTCGTGATGCCGAGCGGAATCCAGCGGCGCGCGCCGTTCACGCCCTTGCCGACGTGCGGAATCAGCACGATCACGAGACTGACCAGCGCGAGCAGGAAGATCTTCGGCGCGTATTTGTCCCACGTCGAAACCGGGATGCGGAAAGCCGCCACGCCAATCACCGAACCCAGCACCACGAAGATGATCTGGCGGACAAGAAAGGCCCAGTCGCGATACGACGAGTACTTCGGCGAGTCCGGCATCGCGATCGACGCCGAGTACACCATCACGATGCCGAGGCCGAGCAGCGCGATCACCACCCACAGCAGCGAGTGATCGTAGTCGAGCATGCGCGAGCGCAGCGGACGCACGCCGTTGACGGCGCTCGCAAGCCCGCTCGCGGTGCGGCTGGCGCTTGCATCGCCGACTGAGCCGCGCTGTTTGGCGAGGCGCGAACCGAAGCGTTCCGACCAGCTCATATCATCGTCCCCCGTTCAGCCGCGATGTCTTCCACCGTGCTGCGGAACACCGCGGCACGATGCGCGTAACCCTTGAACATGTCGAAGCTCGCGCAGGCCGGCGACAGCAGCACCGCGTCGCCCGGCTGCGCGAGCGCCGTGGCGGCGCGCGTGGCGTCTTCGAGCGTGGCGTGATCGGTGAGGGCGATGCCGGTGTCGGCGAGCGCGGCACGAATCTGCGGCGCATCGCGGCCGATCAGCATGACCCCGCGGCACCAGCGCATCACCGGTGCGGCGAGCGGCTCGAAGTCCTGGCCCTTACCGTCGCCGCCGGCGATCAGCACCACACGTTGCGCCAGACCGTCGAGCGCCGCGACCGTCGCGCCGACGTTGGTGCCCTTGCTGTCGTCCACGTAGTCGATGCCTTCGATCGACGCGATCAGCTCGACCCGATGCGGTTCGCCGCGGTATTCGCGCAAGCCGTGCAGCAACGGTGCGCCCGGCAGGTCGATGGCACGCGCGAGCGCATAAGCCGCGAGCGCGTTGGCCGCGTTGTGCAGGCCGCGGATGCGCAGCGCGTCGGCCGGCATCAGGCGCTTGAGGCCGAGGTTCGGCGGTGCGGCGGTTTCGCCCTTGCGACGGCGGGTCGGCGCGGGTTCGTCCGAGGCGTCGCGGTCGTGCGCTTCCACCAGCCAGATGATGCCGTTATCGCGCAGCAGACCGTAGTCGCCGGGACGCGTCGGCTCGGTGACGCCGAAGGTAATCGCCGGTGCCGGGCTGTCGCCCGCTGCGGCGTCCTTCGCGGGGCTTGCCGCGAGCGCCATCACGCGGGCGTCGTCGCGATTGAGCACGCGCACGGTCTGCGGTCCGAAGATCCGGCCTTTGGCGGCGGCGTAGGCATCCAGGCCACCGTGCCAGTCGAGGTGGTCCTGCGTAATGTTGAGAATGACGGCCGCGTCCGGCGCGAACGTGTGCGCCGTTTCCAGCTGGAAGCTCGACAGTTCGAGCACCCATACATCGGGCAACGCGGTGTGGTCGATCGCTTCGGTGAGCTTGTCGAGCGCAGCCGGGCTGATATTGCCCGCCACCGCGACCTTCTTGCCGGCGCGTTCGCACAACAGGCCGGTCAGGCTCGTGGTGGTGGTCTTGCCGTTGGTGCCGGTGATCGCTATTACCTTCGGCGCGTAGCCGCTCTCGCCGAGCGTCTTCAGCGCCTGGGCGAAAAATTCGAGTTCGCCCCACACGGGGATGTCTTTTTCACGGGCTTCGCCAATCAGCGGCAACAGATCCGCGGCGAGCGGCGACAGGCCGGGGCTGATCGCCACCAGCTCGACACCTTCGAGCAGCACAGGCGAAAACGGGCCGCCGACAAAGTCGGCATCGATGCCGTGCGCTTCGAGTCCGGACAGATTCGGCGGCACCTCGCGCGTATCCGCCACGCGCAGCCGACACCCGTGCCGCGCACACCAGCGCGCCATCGCGAGACCGGATTCACCGAGTCCCAGCACGAGCACCATCGGCTTTTGCCGATCCCGAAACTTCTCGCCAAACATTGCTGACTTTCCCTTTGACTTCGAAAACGGCTTAACGCAACTTGAGCGTGGACAACCCGAACAGACACAGCATCAACGTGATGATCCAGAAGCGCACGACAACCTGCGTTTCTTTCCAGCCGGACAATTCGAAATGGTGATGCAGCGGCGCCATCTTGAAGAGACGCCGGCCTTCGCCGAAACGGCGCTTGGTGAACTTGAACCACGTCACCTGCAACATCACCGAGAGCGTTTCCGCGACGAAGATGCCGCCCATGATGAAGAGCACGATTTCCTGACGCACGATCACCGCGACCGTGCCGAGCGCGCCGCCCAGCGCCAGCGCGCCCACGTCGCCCATGAACATCTGCGCGGGGTGCGTGTTGAACCAGAGGAACGCCAGCCCGGCCCCACCCATGGCGGAGCAGAAAATCAGCAACTCGCCGGCGCCGGCAATGTGCGGAAACAGCAGATACTTCGAATAGACCGAACTGCCCATCACATACGCGAACACGCCCAGCGACGCGCCCACCAGCACGACCGGCATGATCACCAGGCCGTCGAGACCGTCGGTGAGGTTCACCGCGTTGCTCGCGCCGACGATCACCAGATACGTCAGCACGATGAAGCCCCACACGCCGAGCGGATAGCTGATCGACTTGAAGAACGGCAGCATCAGGTCGGCGTGCGGGGGCAGGCCCATCGACAGGCCGCTGCGCACCCACGCCATGAACAGGTCGTACACGCGCACGTTGCTCGCTTCGGAGACACTGAAGGCGAGATACACGGCGGCGAACAGGCCGATCACCGACTGCCAGAAATACTTCTCGCGCGACGACATGCCGCGCGGATCCTTGTAGACCACCTTGCGGTAATCGTCGACCCAGCCGATCACGCCGAAGCCGAACGTCACCAGAATCACGATCCAGATAAAGCGGTTGGTCAGATCGGCCCACAGCAGCGTCGATACCGCGATGCCGAGCAGGATCAGCACGCCGCCCATGGTGGGCGTGCCGGATTTGACGAGGTGAGTTTGCGGGCCGTCTTTACGGACAGCCTGGCCCACCTTCATGGCGGTCAGCTTGCGGATCACCGCCGGGCCGCAGACGAGCCCGATCAACAGCGCGGTAATCGTCGCCGCCACCGCTCGGAAAGTCAGATAACTGAACACGCGCAAGAAGCTTGCGTCATTCTGCAGCCATTGCGCCAGCGCCAGTAGCATGCTTCGGTCCTTCCAGTTCAATGCGCACCGGGCGCTGCGCCCGGTGCAGTGGGTTGTGGACTCGTTACGGCGTCCACCACGCGTTCCATTTGCATGAAGCGCGAGCCTTTCACGAGAAGCGTTGCCGCAGCGCCCTTGCCGGACAATTCCGGGGCCTGCAGCAGTTGAGCGACGAGCGTCGCGACGTCGTCGACATGATGTGCATCCGCGCCATACGCGGTGCAGGCATCGCGCGACGCAGCGCCGAGCGCGTACAGCGCGTCGATGCCGCGCTCTTTGGCGTAAGCACCGATTTCGCGGTGAAACGCCGGACCGTGATCGCCGACTTCGCCCATGTCGCCCATCACAAGCACGCGCGGCGAGGGACGGGAGGCGAGCACGTCGATCGCGGCCCGCATCGAATCCGGATTCGCGTTGTAGGTGTCGTCGATGACGGTGGCGCCCGCGAGCGTACCGAGCGCCGCGCGCTTGACCTGCAGACGCCCTTTCACCGCACCGAACGACTCGAGCCCGCGTTTGATCGCGTCGAGCGATACGCTGGCGGCCAGCGCAGCGGCCGTGGCCGCCAGCGCGTTGTGCGCGTTGTGGTCGCCGAGCACTTGCAGCGTGACGTCAAGGTGGCCTTCCGGCGTGTCGATGCTCAGCAGGTTGCCGGTGAAGACGCCTTTCACTGCGGCTTCGGTCGAACGGCCGTCGTTATTCAGCGCGAAGTCGACGATGCGGTTGCCGGTGGCCGCGACGCGCCAGATGCTCGCGTAAGCGTCGTCCGCCGGAAACACGGCAACACCTTCCGGCGACAACGCGTGAATCACGCTCGCATGCTCGAGCGCCACGGCCTCGACGGTGGCCATGAATTCCTGGTGCTCGCGCTGCGCGTTGTTCACCACCGCCACGGTCGGCTCGGCGATCTTTCCGAGCAACGCGGTTTCGCCCGGGTGATTCATCCCGAGTTCGACCACCGCCAACCGATGCGCCGCGCTCAGGCGAAACAGCGTCAGCGGCACGCCGATGTCGTTGTTGAAGTTACCCGCAGTGGCAAGCCGCGCGTCCGCGCCGACAGCCGCGGCGAAGATCGACGCAATCATTTCCTTGACCGTGGTCTTGCCGTTGCTGCCCGTCACTGCGACGAGCGGCATCGTGAAGCGGCGCCGCCAGCCGCGCGCGAGCGCGCCGAGCGCGACGCGCGTGTCGGCGACCTGCAAGGCCGGCAGATTCCAGCCGGCCGGGGTGCGCGTCACCAGCGCCGCTGCGATCTGGCGCGCGGCCACGTCCGGCAGAAAGTCGTGCGCGTCGAAGCGGTCGCCCTTGAGCGCGACGAACAGATCGCCGGGACCGGCGGTGCGGCTGTCGGTCGAGACGCGTTCGAAGGCCACACTGTCGTCGCCGAGAACGGTCGCGCCCGGGATCAGCGCGGCGGCTTCGCGCAGGGAAAACATCGCTTCACCTGGCCGGGTCATTCGCCACCTCCGCGCGCCTGCGTAGCACGGGCGGCGAGCGCCAGACGTGCGTGATCCTGATCGGAGAAAGCGCGTTTCTTGCCCATGATTTCCTGTGTTGCTTCATGCCCCTTGCCGGCCAGCACGATTACGTCTTCACGCGCCGCGCCGCGGATGGCCTGCAGGATGGCGCTGGCGCGATCCTCGATCCGGCGGGCCTTCGACGCGTCCTTCATGCCCGCGGCAATCTGGTCGAGAATCTTCTGCGGATCTTCGCTACGCGGGTTGTCGCTCGTCACGACGACGCCGTCCGCCAATCTTTCCGCAATCGCCCCCATCAACGGACGCTTGGTCGCATCGCGATCGCCGCCGCAGCCGAACATGCAGATCAGCTCGCCGCCGCGCGCGGCCGCCATCGGGCGCAGCGCTTCGAGCGTCTTTTCCAGCGCGTCGGGCGTATGCGCGTAGTCGATCACGACGAGCGGCTCGTCGTTTTGCAGACGGCCGCCGAGGCGCTGCATGCGGCCGTTGACCGGCTCCAGTTTTTCCAGCTCGGTCAGGGCGGCGTCGAACGGGACGTCCGCTGCAAGCAGCGCGCCCAGCACGCCGAGCAGGTTGCTGACGTTGAACGCGCCCAGCGTCTGCACTTCGACTTCGGCGTCGCCCCAATCGGAGGTGCTCAGATGGAAGGCCGTGCCGGTTGCGGTGGCGCGCACATCGGCCGCGTGCAGCCAGGCGTCGGCCTGCGGTGCGGCGGCGTCCGGCGCTTCGGTGCGTGTGCCGATACTGTAGGCGATGGTGCGAGCGTGGCCCTGGGTACTCGCCAGCAGCCGGCGGCCAGCCTCGTCGTCGTGATTGATCACGGCGCAACGCAATTCCGGCCACGCGAACAGCCGCGCCTTGGCGGCCTCGTAGGCAGCGAAGGTGCCGTGATAGTCGAGGTGGTCCTGAGTGAGATTCGTGAACACGGCGATCTCAAACGCCGTGCCGTTCACCCGCCCCTGATGCAGCGCATGCGACGACACTTCCATCGCGACCGCCTGCGCACCCGCATCGCGCAACTGCGCGAGACTGCGCTGCAATTGCGGCGCGTCCGGCGTCGTGAAACCGGTATGCACGAGGTGGCCCGGCAAGCCGGTGCCCAGCGTGCCGATAATCGCGCAGCGCGTGCCGAGCGCGGTGAGCGCCGCGGCAATCCACTGGCTCGATGACGTCTTGCCGTTGGTGCCCGTGACGCCGATCACCCGCATCGCATCGCTCGGGTTGCCGTACCAGCCGCTTGCAATCGAGCCCGCCAGCTCATTCAGCGCGGGCACCGCCAATCCCACCGACGCATCCACCGCGCCAGTGAAGTTTTCCGGCTGATACAGCACCGCGGCCGCACCGCGCTCGATCGCGCTGTCGATGAACGGCCGGTTGTCGGCGCCGTCGACCGCATACGCCAGAAACACGTCGCCGGCCGCGAGCGAGCGCGTATCGGCGTGCAGATGAGCGTCCGGCTGCGCGCGAGCGTGCAGCCAGGTGAGGGCGGCGGCGATCTGCCGCTGCGCGGGATGCTTCGAACGTAGCGCGCTCATCGCACGACTCCGGGATGATTTTTCGCGTTCGAGGCGATGGTCATTTTCTTGGCGCCGCCGCTGGTGGCCAGTTTCTTCGCCGACGCAGGCGGCAGGGTCGGCGCGGCGGGCGCAACCGGCGCCGAATCGTCCGACACCACCATCTGTTTGACCGGCATGTCGGGCGGAATATTGAGCGAGCGCAGCGTGTCGCCGGCGATGGCCGAGAACACCGGCCCCGACACCTGTCCACCGAAGTGGCTGCCGGCCGTCGGTTCGTCCACCGACACCGCGACCACGATGCGCGGATCCGGCATCGGCGCCATGCCGACGAACGACGCGCGGTACTTCGATTTGTCGTAGCCGTGCGCACCGTGCTTGTATGCCGTGCCGCTCTTGCCGCCGACGCGGTAACCCGGCACCGCTGCATCGGGCGAGGTGCCGCCGGGCGCGACCACGGTTTCGAGCATCGCGCGCACTTCGCGGGCGGTGACCGGCGAGAAAATCTGCGGACCCGTGGCGGGCTGATCGCCCGGCGAGCGGAAGATGGTCACCGGCATGATTTCGCCGTCGTGAGCGATAGCGGTGTAGGCGCGCGCCAACTGGAACAGCGAGGCGGACAGGCCGTAACCGTACGACATGGTGGCCTGCTCGATGCGGCGCCAGCTCTTCCACGGACGCAGATGGCCCGCGGTGGCGCCGGGGAAACCGATCTTCGGCGCCTGGCCAAGACCGATGCTGGTATACATATTCCACATCTCTTCGGGCTTGAGCGTCATCGCGATCTTCGTCGCGCCAATGTTGCTCGATTTCTGAATCACACCGCCGACCGTCAGCACGCCGAACGCGCTGTCGTCGGTGATCGTCGCGCCGTCGAGATTGAAGTGGCCCGGCCCCGTATCTACCAGTGTAGTCGGCGCCACGCGATGCAGATCCAGCGCGAGCGAGATCGTGAACGGCTTCATGATCGAGCCCGGCTCGAACTCGTCCGTGAGCACGCGGTTGCGCAACTGGTCGCCGGTCAGGTGCGAGCGGTCGTTCGGGTTGAAGGTCGGATAGTTGACGAGCGCCAGCACTTCGCCGGTGCGCACGTCGATCACCATGGCCGCGCCGGCCTTGGCCTTGAATTTGTCGACCGCGGCCTTCAGGTTCGTATACGCGATGTACTGGATCTTGCTGTCGATCGCCAGATCCACGTCCTGGCCGTTGTGCGGCACGACCTGTTCGTCGACGTCTTCAATGATGTGCCCCATCCGGTCCTTGATGACGCGGCGGATGCCCGGCATGCCCTCGAGCTGCTTCTGGTCGCCGAGTTCGACGCCTTCCTGGCCTTCGTCCTCGACGTTGGTGAAGCCGATCAGGTGCGCGGCAATCTCGCCTTCCGGATAGAAACGCTTGTACTCGTCGCGCTGGTAAATGCCCGGAATGTCGAGCGCCGTCACCTGCGCGGCGACATCCACCGGCACCTGACGTTTGACGTAGACGAAGTTCTTGTCCTCGGACAGCTTGGCGCGCAATTCGGTATTCGTCATACCGAGCAGCTTGCCGAGCGCGGCCAGCTTGTCGGCGCCGAGATCGTCAGGCACCGCTTCGGGAATCGCCCAGATGGCGCGCACCGGCAAGCTCGTGGCCAGCACGAGGCCGTTGCGGTCGAGAATCTTGCCGCGCGTCGCCGGCATCTCCAGCGTGCGCTGATAGCGGCTCTCGCCCTGCTTCTGATAGAACGCGTTGCCTGGGCCCTGAATCCAGAACGCACGGCCGGCCAGCGCGACAAACGCCATGAACAGCATGAACACGACGAGCTTCGAGCGCCACATCGGCAGGCGCACGGACAGAATCGGGTTCGACGCGAACGGGACGCTCTTGCGATTCGACGACTTTTTCATCGCACGCCCCCATGACGGGTGGCGAGCGGGGTCGACGCGGACAGCGGCGCCGAAGTCGGCACCGGCGCGTCTTCAGCCGTAGCCGCGCCCGGGTCGAGCGTCAGGTATTGGGTGCGGCCCGTCGTGACGGCCTGCATTTTCAGCGAGTCCGTCGCAATCCCTTCGATGCGCGAGGTCTTCGACAGCGCGCTCTGCTGATATTGAAGCTGCGAATAGTCCTGCTGCAGCTGGCGCTCCTGCGACTGCGCGCGCTGCAACTGGATAAAGATCTGACGCTGCTGATTCGTTGCGTTGACTACAGATAATGCACAACCCATCACGACAATCAGCAGGAAGATATTGAGGCGGCTCATGGCGCGATACGCTCCGCCACGCGCATCACAGCAGAACGGGCGCGCGGGTTCGCGGCGACTTCAGCGTCGCTCGCGAACACGCGGCCGATGATTTTGAGCGGCGGGCTGGGCAGGTCGACGGCACGAATCGGCAGGCGACGGTCGACCGTAGGCGTACTGGCGTGCGCCTGCATGAACCGTTTGACGATCCGGTCTTCGAGCGAATGAAAGCTGATGACCACCAGCCGCCCCCCTTGCTCCAGCAGCGCAAGCGCCGCTTCTAAAACGACTTGCAGCTCCGCAAGCTCTTGATTGATGTGAATCCGTATAGCTTGAAAGGTGCGGGTTGCCGGATCCTTGCCCTTCTCACGGGTCTTGACGACGTTAGCCACGATTTGGGCAAGCTCGCCCGTGCTGACGAGAGGCCCAAGACGGTCGGACTCTGCCCGGCGAGCAACAAGCGCCTTTGCAATCTGAAAAGCAAACCGTTCTTCCCCATAATCTCGTATTACCTCCGTCAGTTCCTGCACCGTGGCCCGCGCCAGCCAGTCAGCAGCAGACTCGCCGCGCGTCGGGTCCATCCGCATGTCGAGCGGGCCGTCGGCGCGGAAGCTGAAGCCCCGCTCCGGATCGTCGACTTGCGGCGACGACACGCCCAGATCCAATAAAACGCCCGACACCCGCCCTACCCCGCGCTCCGCAATCGCTTCGCGCAGTGAAGCAAAACTCTCGTGCACGATCTCGAAACGCGGATCGGCGATTTTCTGAGCCGTGGCGATGGCGAGCGGGTCTTTGTCGAACGCAATCAGCCGCCCCGACTCGCCCAGCTTGCTCAACACCGCACGGCTATGACCGCCGCGTCCGAACGTGCCGTCCACATAAACGCCGTCGGGGCGCTTGACCAGCGCCTCGACCGCCTCTTCCAGCAGCACCGTGCGATGCTGCAATTCGTTTCCCATCGCAGATGCCATATATGTATGCCGCGATCAGAACGTGAAATTCTTCAACGCATCGGGCATGCCCTGCGCCATCGCCGCCTGTTCCTTGGCCGCGTAGGTTTGTGCATCCCACAACTCAAAGTGACTGCCCATGCCCAACAACATCACTTCCTTTTCCAGCAAAGCCGCCATCCGCAATTCAGGAGACACCAGCACGCGACCGGCGCCGTCGAGATCGACATCCGAAGCATTGCCAAGGAAAATCCGGCGCCACCAGTGAGCGTCCATGGGCAGCGCCGCGATTTTGGTGCGGAAGACTTCCCATTCCGGGCGCGGAAATAGCAACAGGCAGCCGTCCGGGTGCTTGGTGATCGTCACCCGGCCTTCTGCCTGTCCTTGCAGCGCGTCCCGATAGCGCGACGGGACGGACATCCGCCCCTTCGCATCGAGTGTCAGCGCCGACGCCCCTTGGAACACTTCCGCTCTCCCCTGTCGATCAGAGTGAGCGCTTCAGCGCTTTACTCTGGTCCCTTGCAAACTCGTTGCGATCGCGACACGGCACGCCGCTCGCCTGTTCTCGAAAATCTACCCGAAACCCCCTCGGGAATCACACAAAAATACACTTTCTCACACTGTCTCCCACTTTAGAGGAAGCCCAAACAGGGGTCAAGGGAGAAGCGCGGATTTTTAACGAAATTTGTTTGTTAGAACAAGGACTTAGCGCGACTCCTTCACGTCAGACCTAAAACGGAAAACCGTTATAAATGAATGCACTAGTGCAACTTGTGAAGGTGATACGTGAAAAGTCCGGGCGAAGCGCGTGGAATCTAAGCGATCTGCGGCGGGGGATAAGCGGAATCAGCGGAGGATTTGAGGCGATTAACCGGACGACGCGCGTTGCGCCGTCCCACTTCGCAGCGATTAAACGTAATAAGCAGTACGGGTCATGATTTTCGACGCGGCGCGCATCAAGGCGCGAGCCGGAAAAGGCAGCTCGACACCGCCGGCATCGATCGCGGCTTTGCCATGAGCGGCTTCGTCCGCGCGCATCTGCTCGACGATGGCGCGCGACTCGAGATCCGCCTCGGGCAGCGCTTCCAGATGACTGTCGAGATGCTGCTCCACCTGGCGCTCGGTCTCCGCCATGAAGCCGAGGCTCACCCTGTCGCCGAAGCGGCCGGCCACCATACCGAGCGCGAGAGCACCGGCGTACCACAGCGGATTCAGCAGACTGGGCCGAGACTCGAGCGCCTCGAGCCGCCGGGCGGTCCACGCCAGGTGATCTTCCTCCTCGCGTGCCGCGTGCTCGAAGGTCGCTTTCAAGCTGGGCGAGCGAGTGGCAAGCTTTTGCGCCTGATAAAGCGCCTGCGCGCACACTTCGCCGACATGGTTGACGCGCATAAGGCCCGCCGCATGCTCGCGCTCTTCCGGCGACAGCTCCGGCATGTCAGCCGACGCGTTCGGCACCGGCACCGGCCGGCTCATCCGCGACACGCCCGTCATTGAGCGTAAACCCCGATCCAGCTCGGTAATCAGTTCATCCAGCACCATCCAACTCTCCTGGTTCGACACCTCAGTCCGAATCTCCCAAACGACCGCGCGGCGTGCGTTTGCGCAGCAAAATCGCACGCCGGGAGCGCTTGCTAAGGACTGATTTAATAGCCAATTTTCAATTTTAGACCATGTTGCGTAAACGAAACAGCGGCGTTCCACGCAACCTGCTTTTTCTTTGTGCAGGGTATGCCTTTTGTTACATTACCTGCAACTTCTCGCGAAGTTAGATAGCAAGGTCCAGACGTACCAAAAATATTAGCCTTGTACAAAAAATTCGCAGTTCCTTGGAGATTAATCGATGAAAAAGTCGCTTCTCGCTCTCGCAGCATTGGGCGCGTTTGCTGGCGTCGCTCATGCGCAGAGCAGCGTGACCCTGTACGGTATCGTTGACGAAGGTTTCAACATCAACACCAACGCCGGTGGCAAGCATCTGTACAACCTGTCCAGCGGCGTTCTGCAGGGCAGCCGCTGGGGCCTGCGCGGTACGGAAGATCTGGGCGGTGGTCTGAAGGCCATCTTCGTGCTCGAAAACGGCTTCGACGTGAACACCGGTAAGTTGGGTCAGGGCGGTCTGGAGTTCGGTCGCCAGGCTTACGTCGGTCTGTCGAGCAACTACGGTTCGATCACCCTCGGTCGTCAATACGACTCCGCGGTCGACTACGTCGGCCCGCTGGAAGTCGGCGATCAATGGGGTGGCTACATCGCTGCTCACCCGGGCGACCTGGATAACCTGAACAACGATTACCGCGTCAACAACTCGATCAAGTTCACGAGCAACAACTACAACGGCCTGACCTTCGGCGGCTTGTACAGCCTCGGCGGTGTGGCTGGCGAAACCGGTCGCAACCAGATCTTCTCGCTGGGCGCCGGCTACGCGAATGGCCCGTTGGTCCTGGGCGCGGCCTACCTCAACGTTCGCAACCCGAACGTGAGCTTCTTCGGCAACAGCACGTCGGGCACGGTTTCGACGACGACGTCGAATGTCGCGTCGCCGGTGTTCTCGGGCTACGGTTCGGCCAACACGTATCAGGTTATTGCTGCAGGCGGCGCTTACACGTTCGGCGCGGCAACGATCGGCGGCACGTACTCGAACATCAAGTTCATGAATCTGGGCGCTTCGTACGCCTCGCCGTTCGCAGGTCAAACGGCTACGTTCAACAACGCCGAAATCAACTTCAAGTATCAGTTGACCCCGGCATTGCTGATCGGCACAGCGTACGACTACACGCGTGGCAGCAAGATCGAAGGCGACTCGGCAGCCCAGTATCACCAGGTTTCGGCTGGCGTCGACTACTTCCTGTCGAAGCGCACGGACGTCTACATCATCGGCGTGTATCAGCACGCTTTGGGCGAGACGCTGAACGCGGCCGGCACGGCGCCCACCGCGGCCGTTGCAGCAATCAGCAACCTGACGCCTTCGGCGAACCAGAACCAGTTGACGGCGCGCGTCGGTATTCGCGCCAAGTTCTAATAAGTCGTAACAAAGCTGTATGCCTCAAAGGCGCCTTCGGGCGCCTTTTTTTTGCGTCGACGCTTCCCGATTGCCGCCTGGATGCGCATTCGCGCTCGCGCTCGCGCTCAGTATGCGGCTCGGAAATAGGAACGGCCCAACGAGCGGAGGCTCGTTAGGCCGTTCTTTGGGTCACGCCAGTCAGGCTGATGCGCTTGCCTGTGCGGTGGGGTGAGCCTGTCGTCGTCACCCTTTCCCGCGAGCCCTTATACGCGCCCGTCGCGCAATTCGCGCCGCAAGATCTTGCCGACATTGCTCTTGGGCAGCTCGGTACGAAACTCGATGATTTTCGGCCGCTTGTAACCCGTCAGTTGCTCCTTGCAGAACGCGAAAATGTCCGCGTCGGTGAGCGCCTGATCCTTCTTCACGACAAAGAGTTTCACCGCCTCGCCGGAATGCTGGTCCGGCACGCCGACCGCCGCGACTTCGAACACGCCCGGCAGCTTGGCGACGACATCTTCGACCTCGTTCGGATAGACGTTGAAGCCGGACACCAGAATCATGTCCTTCTTCCGATCGACGATCTTCACGTATCCCGCTTCGCTCACAATACCGACGTCGCCGGATTTGAAGAAGCCGTCCGGCGTCATGACCTTCGCGGTTTCATCCGGCCGGTTCCAGTAGCCCGCCATCACCTGCGGACCGCGGACGCAGATCTCGCCGGGCTGGCCGAGCGGCACCTCGTTGTTTTCGTCGTCGCGAATCGAGATTTCGGTCGACGGCAGCGGCAGGCCGATCGTGCCGCTGTACGAGGTGACGGTCACCGGGTTGCACGTTACACAAGGCGACGTTTCCGACATACCGTAACCTTCGACGATCGGGCTACGCGTCCTTTCATACCAGCGCTTCGCGACGGCTTCCTGCACCGCCATCCCGCCGCCGTTGGCGACGAGCAGCTTTGAGAAGTTGAGCTTGTCGAAATCGGGATGGTTGAGCATCGCGTTATAGAGCGTGTTCACCGCGGGGATGGTCGTCACCGCATAGCCCTGCAGTTCCTTGATCATGCCGCCGATGTCGCGCGGATTCGGAATCAGCACGCCAAGGCCGCCCGTACGCACCGTCAGCAGTCCGCAGACCGTCAGTGCAAAGATGTGATACAGCGGCAATGCGACGACAGTCACGAACTGCTCGATGTCGTCCCGCCCCGCGCGAGCCGGATCGAGCCAGACCTGCGACTGCAAAACGTTAGCGATCAGATTCCGATGCAACAGCGTGGCGCCTTTCGCGACGCCGGTCGTGCCGCCCGTGTACTGGAGGAACGCGACATCTTCCGGACCCTGCTTGACCGGTTTGAACTCGTGGCGTGCGCCTTCGGCAATGGCGGTGTTGAACTTGACGTGACCGGGCAGGCTCCACGCCGGCACCATCTTCTTCACGCGGCGCACGACGAAGTTGACGATCAGCCCCTTCGCGCCCATCAGGTCGCCCATCGCCGCCACGACCACGTGCTTGATCGCCGTGTTGCGCACCACCGCTTGCAGCGTCACCGCGAAGTTCTCGAGGATGATGATGGCTTCGGCGCCGCTGTCCTTGAGTTGGTGTTCGAGCTCACGCGGCGTGTACAGCGGATTCACGTTCACGACCACATAGCCGGCGCGCAGAATGGCGGCGATCGCCACCGGATACTGCAGCACGTTCGGCATCATGATGGCAATGCGGGCGCCGCGCACGATGCCCTTGGACTGGAACCATGCGGCAAGCTTGCGCGACAACGTGTCCAGCTCGCCGTAAGTGATCTGCTTGCCCATGCAGACGAACGCCGGCTTGGTGCGATATTCGCGGAAACTTTCCTCGAACAGGTCGGCAACGGACGAGTACTGACTCGGATCGATCTCTACTGGAACGCCGGGCGGATATGATTTCAGCCAGATTTTTTCCATGCGGCGTCTCCTCCTTTATTTTCGTATGGTCGTGCTAAAAACGCATCGTAGCATGCGACTTACCCCACGATTCGTGAAAAGCACCCGTGTTAGACGCCGCCCTCGAACGCGATTTCCGAGAACCGACGAGCGGTGTGGATGGGTTTTAGCCCGGGATTTCAAACGCGCTCGACTTCGACGAGGCAGTCGTAGAAAGTCGCCGAGCCGCCGAGGTCGGTGAGCGCCTGGCTCGTGACCTGATTGGCATTGCAGCCGTCGGGCGCCAGTTTTTTCCACCAGATGGACAGCCCGACCACCAGACCCTCGCGCGCCTTGTCCGTCACGCGGGCACGCGCCTGCATCGAACCACGGTCGTTAAAGATGCGCACCAGATCGCCATCGAGCACCTGGCGCCGGCTTGCGTCGGACGGGTGAATGTCGATGTGAGGTTCGCCCTCCGTGGAACGCAGACTTTCCACGTTGACGAACGTGCTATTCAGAAAGTTACGGGCAGGCGGAGAGATCATGGCCAGCGGATAACGCGCCGCGAGTTCGGGGTCGCCGTCCGCGGATTCATAGGGCGGCAGGTAGTCCGGAAGCGGATCGAATCCTTGCTGCGCCAAACGTTCGCTGGAAAACTCGCATTTGCCCGACGGCGTGCGAAAACCACCGTCGGCAAATGGCGCGTCCGGCAGGTTGAGCTTGGCCCAACCGGTGCGTTTCAACGACTCCCAGTCGACGCCTTCGAAAACTGGATCCTCCCAGCGGAAGGCATTCGCCGCGACAGACTCGTCCGACTCGAATAGCGCCGGTTCCTGCAGGTTCATGCGGCGGGCGATTCCGCGGAAAATCTCGGTATTGGGCCGTGCCTCCCCTACCGGTTGGATGGCCGGGAGGTTCACCATGACGTGCGTGTGGCCGTAGGACTTGTGAAGGTCGAGATGCTCGAGCTGCGTGGTCGCGGGGAGCAGCAGATCGGCGTAGTCCGCGGTATCGGTCTGGAAATGTTCGAGGACGATCGTGAACAGATCTTCCCGTGCGAAGCCGGCCGCTACCCGCGCCGAGTCAGGCGCCACCGCGACAGGATTCGAGTTATAGACGATGACCGCCTCAATTTTGGGACCAAAGCCGGCGTCGCCCGGATGCAGCAAGGCGTCGCCGATCGCATTCATATTGATCACGCGCGCCTGCCGTGACGGCCAACCGGGCATCAGGTCAGGACGCTGCAGCGCTTGGGTGTTAACCGGCGCCCAGCCCGACGAAGAAAGCAGTGTCCCGCCCGAGCGCTCGCGCCAGGCGCCGGTCAACGAAGGCAGACACGCGATCGCACGCACTGCGTTACCGCCGCCACGTACTCGTTGCAGTCCGTAGTTCATGCGGATCGCCGCCTTTCTGGTGCCACCGTACAAACGCGCGAGATCGACGATGGTTTGTTCGTCGACGCCGCAAATCTGGGCGACGCGGCCAGGCGAATAGGTGAGCGCGCGAGCCTTTAACTGCTCAAAACCGAGCGTATGGTCGGCAATATAGGCGTGATCGAGCAGATCTTCGGTGATCAGCACGTTCATCATGCCGAGGGCTAGCGCACCGTCGGTGCCAGGCTTTAGCGCGATGTGCTGATGGCATTTTTCTGCGGTCAACGAGCGGTAGGGGTCAATCGCGATCAGGCGGGCGCCGCGCCGCTTGGCTTCCTGTGCGCGCGTCCAGAAGTGCAGATTGGATGCGATCGGATTCGAACCCCAGATCAGAATCAGTTCGCTCTCGGCGAAAAACTCCGTGAGCATGCCGAGGCTCGCGCCGTAGGTGTACTTCAGTCCAGCCGCACCGGCTGCCGCGCAGATTGTCCGGTCCAGCTGGGACGCGCCCAGCTTGTGGAAAAACCGCTGTGCGATGCTATCGCCTTGCACGAGACCCATCGTGCCGGCGTAGCTGTAGGGAACGATTGCCTCGGGAGCGCGCGCCGCGATCTCCGACAGACGCCCGGCTGCGAGTTTTAGCGCTTCATCCCAGCCGATGGGCTCGAAGCGGCCTTCGCCTTTGGCGCCGACCCGACGCAGCGGCGTGGTCAGCCGCCGCTGATGATGCACCCGCTCGGCATACCGGCTGACCTTGGTGCACAACGCCCCTTGAGTGGGCGGATGGTCGGGATCGCCGATGACCTTGATTGCACGCCCGTTTTCCACGGTGACTCGCATCGCACAGGTATCCGGGCAGTCGTGCGGGCAGACTGCACGGGCAAACTCAGTGGGGGCATTCATTGGGACGATCCGTGAAAAGGGCGACATGACGCGAAGTGTAATTTTATTACGTCCTAAAGGCCTGCAAGCTGCGGCACCGCCAAAAATGCCGGGGGGCGTAGAATTGACCATCACCGAGCCCGGGCGAAGGCGTCTCGAGCCACTCCATGCACAGCGAAACACAACGCACCATGAAACTGATCCCCGAAATCCAGGCCGCTCACGGCGAAATCCAGACCCTCCGACGAACCATCCACGCACACCCCGAACTGCGCTACGAAGAGACTCAGACGTCCGATCTGGTGGCGAAAAGCCTCAGTGACTGGGGTATCGAAGTGCATCGCGGCCTCGGCAAGACGGGGGTGGTCGGCATCCTGAAGCGCGGCAGCAGCAAACGGTCAATTGGCCTGCGAGCCGATATGGACGCCCTTCCAATTCACGAGCTCAACAGCTTTGAACATCGCTCCCGTCACGAAGGAAAGATGCACGCGTGTGGGCACGACGGCCATACTGCGATGCTGTTGGGCGCGGCCCGGCACCTGGTCAAACACGGTGAGTTCGACGGAACGATCGTATTCATCTTTCAGCCGGCCGAAGAAGGCGGTGCGGGCGCGCAGGCGATGATCGACGACGGTCTTTTCACGAAATTTCCCGTCGATGCGGTGTTCGGCATTCACAACTGGCCGGGCATGCCGGCGGGGCATTTCGGCGTGACCGAAGGGCCGATCATGGCGTCGAGCAACGAATTCCGTATCGAGATCACGGGCGTCGGGTCTCACGCGGCGATGCCGCACAATGGGCACGACCCGGTTTTCACGGCAGTGCAGATCGCCAATGGTCTGCAGGGCATCATCACGCGCAACAAGAAGCCGCTCGATACCGGTGTGCTGTCGATCACGCAGATTCACGCCGGGGACGCAGTGAACGTCGTTCCGGATCAAGCGTGGATCGCAGGCACGGTGCGCACATTTACGACGGAAACGCTGGATCTGATCGAAACGCGCATGCGCAAGATTGCCGAGAACACCGCGGCGGCGTACGACTGTTCAGTGAAGGTGGTCTTCCATCGCAACTATCCCCCTACCATCAATAGCAGCGAAGAGACCCGCTTTGCTGCTTCGGTCATGAAAGAGGTAGTGGGTGCGGAAAGGGTCAACGACGCCGTAGAGCCGACGATGGGCGCCGAAGATTTTTCGTTCATGTTGCTGGCGAAGCCGGGGTGTTATGCGTTTCTTGGGAACGGCATGGGTGGACATCGCGATGCTGGCCACGGAGCCGGCCCTTGCATGCTGCATAACGCAAGCTACGACTTCAACGATGAACTGCTACCCGTCGGATCGACTTATTGGGTACGGCTGGCGCAGAAGTTTCTCGCGCAGGCATAGCTTGTGGAGATGCGGTTTGGGAATGCAGGATTGTGCTGACCGTTCGTTGGGTGAACGGGGGTTGCGTTAGCTTCACTGCGTGATGAGCGGTTGTAGCGGGTCGCACGCGTTTGCACAGCGTGCTCGCGTGTTTTTCCACGCTTTCCGGTTCACGCGCGTAAACGCACAAACCCCACCTTTGTGGGGTGGGGTTTGTGCTTGCTGCTGGGGAGCCTGACGATTACCTACTTTCACACGGGTAATCCGCACTATCATCGGCGTGGAGTCGTTTCACGGT